>NZ_CP077079.1:3256250-3907500 GCF_019139815.1 Pseudomonas asgharzadehiana | reverse complement strand
GGCCGTTCTCCAGCAGCGTGGCGGTGGTGGCCAGGCGCAGGCCCAAGGCCCGGCACAGCGCGATTTCATGTTGATCGAGCAGGCGCTTGCCGTCTGGCCCGGAATGGTGGCTGGCGCCATACGGCGTGCCGCCGCCTTGGGTGTCGAGCAAGGCTTGTTCGCTGTAGGGCAGGCCGGTAATCAGCATGCCGTGGTGCAACAACGGCAACAGCATCGACATCAGTGTGGTTTCCTGGCCGCCGTGCAGGCTGGCGGTGGACGTAAACACCCCGGCCGGCTTGCCGACCAGCGCGCCGGTGAGCCACAGGTTGCTGGTGCCGTCGAGGAAGTACTTGAGCGGCGCGGCCATGTTGCCGAAACGTGTCGGGCTGCCCAGGGCCAGGCCCGAGCAGTGCTTGAGGTCGTCGAGGCTCGCATACAACGCGCCTTCGTCCGGAATGCTCGGCGCCACGGCTTCACACTCGGTGGAGATCGCCGGCACGGTACGCAGGCGCGCTTCCATCCCGCCTTGCTCGATGCCCCGGGCGATTTGCCGGGCCATTTCACTGACCGAGCCGTTGCGGCTGTAATACAACACCAGCACGTACGCAGTGGTCACGGCAGAATCTCCAGCAGGTTTTCCGGTGGGCGGCCAATGACGGCCTTGTCGGCGGTTTCCAGGATCGGGCGTTCCATCAACTTGGGGTGCGCGGCGATAGCGGCGATCAGTTGCGCTTCGCTGAGGCTGGCGTCGGCCAGGTTGAGGCTTTTGTATTCGTCTTCGCCAGTGCGCAGCAATTGGCGCGCGTTGAGCCCGAGCTTGGCGAGCAGGGCCTTGATTTGCGCGGCGTTCAGTGGGGTTTCCAGGTAGCGCACGACGGTGGGAGTGAGGCCGCGCGCTTCGAGCAGTTCGAGCGCACCGCGGGATTTCGAGCAGCGCGGGTTGTGATAAAGCGTCAGATCGGTCATGTGCGGGTCGCATCTTGCGTAAGGTGGCGAGTATTCTACCCGCGCGGCGCCCCGTCCTTAAACCGTAAGAGGCGATAGCTCGCAGCCAACGTTCATTTTTGCGAAGGATTACCCCATGACAAGTCGACTGATCGGTGCATTGGCGATCATTACAACCCTGCTGCTCAGCGGCTGCGGGAATGACTACGGTGTTGACCAGTACGGTCAGAAAGTCGCGGCCCAACGTTTGGACAAGCAATGGCTGGTGGTCAACTACTGGGCGGAGTGGTGTGGCCCGTGCCGCACGGAAATCCCTGAACTCAACGCCCTGGCCGAACAACTCAAGGCGCAGAACGTGGGGGTGTTCGGGGTCAACTTCGACAATGTGCAGGGGGAAGAGCTGAAGGCGGCCAGCGACAAACTGGGCATCAAGTTCACCGTACTGGCGCAGAACCCGGAAGGGATCTTTGATATTCCGCGCAGCGAAGCACTGCCGGTCACCTACATCATCGATGACAAAGGCAAGGTGCGTGAGCAGCTGATGGGTGAGCAGACGGCGCAGGGCGTACTGGCCAAGCTCAAGGCCTTGCGCGGTTAAAGCAACACCTCAAATCAAATGTGGGAGGAGCAAGCCCCTCCCACATTTGGATCTCGATCCAGTCGGAGTCAGGATCAGCCTTCTTCAAGCCACAAGCGAATCGGCTTGCCCTCGGCCGGCCAGAACCGTGTCTGTTCGATCGGCGAGATGTCCCAGCGCTGCACGCCTCGCAGGGCCTGGAAGAAGCGGTTTTCCTGCTCCATCAAGGCTTCGCCGCACAGCTTGCGGGTGCTGCCCAGCGTGCCGAAGGTGAGCGTGTTGCCGTCCAGGGTGTACGGTGCAAACCAGTGGTTGCAACCGCCATTGCCATAGGCGCGACCATCGGCGCCGAGGGTCACGGTCAGGTGCGCGTAATCCATCAATGGCCGCTCACCGATCCACTCCACCACGTAGCTGTGATCTTGCTTGAGTTTTACCCCGTCACCGGCGCAGCCATTCAGGGCAGCCCCGATGGCGGCGAGCAGCAGCAAGCGTTTCATTGCGCAGCCTGCTGGCATTTCGGGCAGCGGTGCTTGTCGCCTTCGCTGGTCCAGCCCAGTTCTTTGATACGCGCGTTGGCGGCGGGTTGCAGCGGCTCTTTGGTCAGCTTGGTTTCCACCGCGAATTCAAACTCCAGCACGCTGTCGCAGCTGTCGCAGTTGACCTTCCAGGTGTGAATTTCCAATTCGCCGAATTTGGGCCCCTGAGCCATGGCGACCCATTGGCCGGCCGGGCGGATGGAGTAACGCGCATCGCCTTCGACGGTCAGGCGCATCGACAGGGTTTTACTGCCGCGCAGGGTGACGATCAGTACGTCGCCATGCTTGATCGAACCACCGTTGCCGGTGACTTGGTAACGGCCCGGCACCAGGGCGCGGCATTCGATCAGGGTGTGTTGCGGGCTCAGCAAGCTGAAGCGGAAATCGTGTTCGGCCATGGATCCTCCAAATAGGCGCGGCATCCTATCACGGGTGCCGGCCTATCATGAGCCTGGTATGTGACCGCTGATCATCCCTCCACGCGGTTTTGTACCTTGCCGCCGGCCCATGCGGCAATGTTGCTCAGCGTGGTGCCGGCAATCGCCGCCAGCGCTTCGCGGGTAAGGAACGCCTGGTGCGCGGTGATGATCACGTTGGGGAAGGTGAGCAGGCGCGCGAGCACGTCATCTTGCAAGGGCAGGTCGGAGCGATCCTCGAAAAACAACTGGGCTTCTTCTTCGTAGACATCCAGCCCCAGGTAGCCGAGTTGGCCGTCCTTGAGCGCGTCGACCAGCGCCGGGGTGTCCACCAGCCCACCGCGGCCGGTGTTGATCAGCATGGCGCCGGGCTGCATCTGCGCCAGCGAACCTGCGTTGATCAGGTGTTTGCTGTCGGCGGTCAGAGGGCAATGCAGGCTGATGATTTGGGCCTCGGTCATCAGCTCGGGCAGGCTGACATAGCGCGCGCCCAGGGCTTGGACCTGTGGGTTGGGGAAGGGGTCGTAGGCCAGCAACGTGCAGCCGAACCCGGCCATGATCTTGGCGAAGGTCGCGCCGATCTGGCCGGTGCCGACCACGCCGACGGTCTTGCCCACCAGGTCGAAACCGGTCAGGCCGTGCAGGCTGAAGTCGCCGTCGCGGGTGCGGTTGTAGGCGCGGTGCAGGCGGCGGTTCAGGGCGAGGATCAGCGCCACCGCGTGTTCGGCCACGGCGTGGGGCGAGTAGGCCGGTACGCGCACGATGGTCAGGCCCAGGCGTTTGGCGGCGGCCAGATCGACATGGTTATAGCCCGCCGAGCGCAGCGCGATGAGCCCGGTGCCGCCCCGGGCCAGGTGCTCCAGCACCGGCGCGCTGAGGTCGTCGTTGATAAAGGCGCAGACCACTTCGTGGTGTTCGGCCAGGGCCACGGTGTCGAGGTTGAGCCGGGCCGGCTGGAATTGCAGTTCCAGGCCCGCCGGCAAGGGTTCGCCGAGAAAACTGTCGCGGTCGTAGGTTTGGCTGCTGAAAAGAATCACGCGCATCAAAGGCGTCCTTATTGATAAGTTCAGGCGCTGATCCGCGCTTCACTGGCCAGCCGGGCGATGGCCATTTCCAATTCGTCCAGCGCGCTCATGGCCTTGGCATCGTCCTGTTTGAGCAGGGTTTCGGCACGTTGGCAGGCGGCGCGCAGTTGCGGCACGCCACAGTAGCGGGTGGCGCCGTGCAGGCGGTGGACGCGTTCGATCAGGGCAAGGTTGTCACTGGCGGCGCGGGCGACGTTGATGGCCTCGCGATCGGCTTCCAGCGAGGCCAGCAACATGGCGAGCATATCCGCCGCCAGGTCAGCCTTGCCGGCGGCCAGGCGCAACCCTTCCTCATGGTCCAGCACCGGCAGTTGCACGCCCGGGCCGAGGCCTTCCGTGGCGCGCTCCGGCCCTTGATTACGCAGGGCCAGGCCCGTCCATTTCAGCACCACCTGCGCCAGTTGCCGTTCGCTGATGGGTTTGGTCAGGTAATCGTCCATGCCGCTTTGCAGCAAGGCCCGTTTTTCATTGGCCATGGCGTGGGCCGTCAAGGCGACTACCGGTAATGGCGTGCCGTGGCGTTCGCTTTCCCACTGGCGAATCGCCTCGGTGCTTTGGCGTCCGTCCATGCCGGGCATTTGCACGTCCATCAACACCAGGTCGTAGGTGTCCTGTTTTACCGCGTCGACCGCTGCATAGCCGCTTTCTACCGCGCGCACCTTCGCGCCCATGTCTTCAAGCAGTGTTTGCACCAGCAGCAAGTTCGCCGGGTTGTCGTCCACACACAGCACGCGCGGCGCACGGCTGGCCAGCGGCTCGCCCGGTTCGTTGCGCGACGGGCGCGGGCTGATCAGGTCGGCCAGCGCCCGGCGCAGCTTGCGGGTGCACGCCGGCTTGGCCTGCAACTGGCTATTGGGGTTGGGCACCGATTGGTTGAACAGCATCTGTTCGGTGGTCGGGCACAGGATCAGCACTTTGCAGCCCAGGTGCTCCAAGTCCCACAGATGTTGGTTGAGGCGCTCGGGCGGAATGTCGTTGGCGGTCACGCCGAGCACTGCCAGGTCAATGGCCTGCTCGGTCTGATGGGCGCTGGTGATGCCGTTGGTCAGGCTTTCCAGGGTATTGAACGGCGTGACTTCAAGGCCGCAGTCTTCCAACTGATGCTGTAAGGCCTGGCGTGCCAGCTCATGGTTTTCCAGCACGGCCACGCGATGGCCCAGCAGCGGCGCGCAAGGCAGGTCTTCGACATCATCGCGGGTCTTGGGCAGGCTCAGGCTGATCCAGAACTCCGAGCCTTCGCCCGGCGTACTGTCGACGCCGATTTCACCGCCCATCTGTTCGATCAAACGCTTGGAAATCACCAGGCCCAGCCCGGTGCCGCCCGGCTGGCGCGACAGCGAGTTGTCGGCCTGGCTGAATGCCTGGAACAGCGCGCGCACGTCCTGGCTGGACAGGCCGATGCCCGTGTCCTGCACGCTGATGCGCAGTTGTACGCTGTCTTCCTGTTGGTCCTCGATCATCGCGCGGGCCACGATAGTGCCCTCGCGGGTGAACTTGATCGCATTGCTGATCAGGTTGGTGAGGATCTGCTTGAGCCGCAGCGGGTCGCCCACCAAGGCCAGCGGCGTGTCGCGGTAGACCAGGCTCACCAGTTCCAACTGCTTGGCGTGCGCGGCGGGGGCGAGGATGGTCAGGGTGTCTTGCAACAAATCGCGCAGGTTGAACGGGATGCTGTCGAGCACCAGCTTGCCGGCCTCGATCTTCGAGAAGTCGAGGATCTCGTTGATGATGCCTAGCAGGTTATCGGCGGATTTTTCGATGGTGCCCAGGTAGTCGAGTTGGCGCGGTGTGAGTTCGCTTTTTTGCAGCAAGTGGGTAAAGCCCAGGATGCCGTTGAGCGGTGTGCGGATTTCGTGGCTCATATTGGCCAGGAACTCCGATTTGATACGGCTGGCCTCCAGGGCCTCCTTGCGTGCCAGGTCCAGCTCGATGTTTTGGATTTCGATGGTTTCCAGGTTCTGGCGCACGTCTTCGGTGGCCTGGTCGACGCTGTGTTGCAGTTCTTCCCGGGCGTTTTGCAGGGTTTCGGCCATGCGGTTGATGCCCGAAGCGAGTTGATCCAGCTCCTGGCTGCCCAAGGCGGGCAAGCGGGTTTCCAGGTTGCCGTCCTTGAGTTGAGCCACGGCTTGTTTGATCAAGCCAAGCGGCGAGTTGATGGTGCGGCTGATACGCAACGCCAGGGCCGCGGTAAAAATCAGGCCGATGGCAATCAGCAACAGGCTGGCGAACAGGCTGCGATAGCCGCGCAGCAACATGCCGTTATGGGACAGCTCCACCTCGACCCAGCCCAGCAGGCGGTCGGCCTCATCGGGAATCCAGTCGCCCGCCAGGTTGCGGTGGCGGCCAAATACCGGCATGAGATAGCGAGTGGCGTCGTTGCCGGTGCGCTGCAACAGATGCGAACTGTTGCCGACCGGCGGCTGGTTGAGCATGGTCGGGCCGGCGTGGGCGAGGGGCGCGCGGTCTGGCGCAAGGAAGGACACGGCGCGTACGTCCGGTTGTTCCAGCGATTGGGTGGCGATGCGCTCCAGCAGGTCGGTGTTTTTGCTGCTCAAGGCAGGCGCCACCAGGGGCGCCAATTGCTCGGCGATCATTTCGCCACGTTGCAGCAGTTGGGTCTGCAACTCCGAGAGCTGCATCCAGGTGAAATACCCGCCCAACAGCAAGGCCATCAGGCTGGTCGGTAATAAGGTCAGCAACAGTACGCGGCCTTTTATCCCCATTCTTCTAAGCACGCCACTCTCCTGCTACGACACTGATATCAATCTTCCGCGCCGGCATCCGGCCCGCGCCACCTGCGCAGTGTAGCCATTTGCACGGGGTGGAATCTTGCAAATTAACGACCGAGCGCAATCTTCGGGCACTCGGTGCCCGGCAGCGATTGCCTGCGGCGGGGTAATCTTGAATAATCAGCGATTGAGAATGACTTGCAGACGCTAATGAATCCCGCAGCCGTTGGCCTACCCAGTATCCTGACCATTGAAGATGACCCTGTGCTGGGCGCGTATGTGCACGAGCACCTTGGGCGCTGCGGCTTTCAGGTGACGTGGTGCCAAAACGGCCAACAAGGCCTGGAGATGGCACGCGCGCAGGCTTTCGACGTGGTGTTGATGGATATCCTGCTGCCGGGGCTGGATGGCTTGTCGGTCCTCACCCATTTGCGCCGCAGTCATTCGATCCCGGTGATCCTTATGTCGGCCCTGGGCGCCGAGGCCGACCGCATCAGCGGTTTTCGCCTGGGGGCCGATGATTACCTGCCCAAACCCTTCAGCATGGTCGAGCTGCGCGTGCGCATCGAGGCCATCCTGCGTCGGGTGGCCCTGGATCGCCGCCCCGCGCCGACCCTGGCACCGCTACGTGAGGATGCGCACAGCCTGCGTTTGGACGATGAACAGTGGGATGTGTTTTATCAGGAGCGCTGGGCCGGCCTGACCCGCAGCGAATATCGTCTGCTGGAAACCCTGCATCGCAATGCCGAAGAAGTCCTCAGCAAGGCTTTTCTTTATCAACAGGTGCTGCAACGTGGTTATGCACCCCATGACCGCAGCCTCGACATGCATGTCAGCCAGATCCGTCGCAAGCTCAAGGCCATCGGCTATAGCGAGCGCGAAGTGCGCACGGTGTGGGGCAAGGGCTATGTGTTGAGCGGTCATGACGACGGGCTTTAAGGCTTCGCTCAAACGGCTGCCGGGCAAGCACTCGTTATTCTGGAAGCTGGCCTGCCTGTTGATCGCCTTCTGTTTGCTGATGATTTGGCTCAGTTGGTCCTGGGGCCGGTACATGGAGCAACAGAACGCGTACCTGTCCGACGAGGCGAGGGTCACTTTGAGTGGTTATGCCGTCGGCGCCGAACAGGCCTGGAACCGTGACGGCAACGCCGGCGTTGACGCGTGGTTGCAGGCGATGCGCCAGCGTGAAAGCACCTGGGTGGGCGTGATCGGCAATGACTTGCAGTCGTTGAGCAGCTATCCACTGAGCGACACCGAAAGCCAGCGCCTGACATTCCTGCGCGGCCTGGATTGGCCGGTGAGTCGTCACATAAAGGGCTTGCCGTGGTTGAAGATCCCATTTGCGGTCGACCCAGGTGTCGGCTCGCTTGTGATCGAATTGCCGCAGCGCTTTATGCCGGGGCGTTACCAAGTGTTCTGGCGCGTCGTAACCAACGGCGTGATTCCCGGCCTGTTTACCTTGCTGCTGTGCATTGGCTTGTATCGGTTGCTGATCATGCCCCTCAATCAGTTGCGCGAGCAGGCCAATGCCTGGCGTGCCGATCAGTTGAACACGCGGCTGTCCCATGACGCGACCAGTCGCCAGGATGAATTGGGTGAGCTTGGTCGGGCCTTTGACCATATGTCCGAGCGCTTGCAGGGGACGATGGTTTTGCAGCAGCAGTTGCTGCGCGACATGTCCCATGAACTGCGCACGCCATTGAGCCGCCTGCGCGTGGCGTGTGACAGTGAGCAGGACCTGACGCAACTGCGCGACCGGCTGGGGCGGGAGATAGACGCCATGCAACGCCTGGTGGAAGACAGCCTGCAACTGGCTTGGCTGGATGCCGAGCGGGCACCGCTGCCCAAGGAGGATATTCAACTACAGGCCCTGTGGGACATGCTGCGCGAGAACGCGTGTTACGAAAGTGATTGGCCTGCGTCACGCCTGCCGTGCCTATTGGCCACTGACTGTTGGGTGCGGGGCAACCTGAATGCCCTGGCCCAGGCCCTGGAAAATATCCTGCGCAACGCTATCCGCCATTCCCCGGACGGCGGCGTTGTGTGCCTGGATGGACGGCGCGATGGCGCGTATTGGCACCTGTGGCTGGAAGACCAGGGTGCAGGGATCGATGAGCGGGATCTTGAGCGGATCTTTGCGCCGTTTACTCGCTTGGATGGCTCGCGGCCCGGCGACGGAGGGTTTGGGTTGGGGCTGAGCATTGCACGCAACGCGGTGCAGCGTCAGGACGGCAGCCTATGGGCGGAAAATACCGGCCAAGGCCTGCGGGTGCACCTGCGGTTACCGGCACGCTAGGCGTCAACCGCGACGCTGCTTGCGTTTCTTCCACTGGTGCGCGACCCACCAGCGCCAGTAACCCATGGTCAGGCAGTAGGCCAGTGCGCCCAGCACCAGCCCCAATACCACGGAGCCGAGGAGGAAGGGCTGCCACAACGTACTCAACTGGCCGCTGATCCATTCCCAGGTCAGGTCATCGGGCAGGCTGCGCGGCGGTACATTCATCAGCCAGGCGCCGGTCATATAGGTGCAGATAAACACTACCGGCATGGTGATCGGGTTGGTCAGCCAGACCAGGCTGATCGCGATGGGCATATTGCCACGTACCGTAATCGCCAATATTGCCGCCAGTAACATCTGCAACGGAATCGGGATAAACGCCGCGAACAGCCCCACTGCCATGGCGCGCGCCACTGAGTGCCGGTTCAGGTGCCAGAGGTTAGGGTCATGCAGCAACGTACCCAGAAACTGTAATGACTTGTGTTCCCTGATACTGGTGGGGTCGGGCATGTACCGTTTGAATAAGCGCCGGGGCATAAGGGGTCCAGGTCAGTTCGAGGGGCAAGTATGCGCGCATTCTATAAACAGAAAATTCAGACTTTGTGACAAAACATCATTGGGCGCGCTGAACCCCCCGCTATGACTGAATGGGTCACTTGAAAAGGATGATCCATGAAAACAGGGATGTTTACGTTGGCGCTGGGGCTACTTGCCTTACGTTTCCTGCCGGCGCTGCCGTCAGTGGGGTGGCTTATAGCCATGTTGGTGTTGGCGTTGATGTTGCTGCCTTTTCGCACCTTTGCACTGGCGTTTTTCCTGCTGGGGCTGAGCTGGGCGTGCATCAGCGCGCAGTGGGCATTGAATGATCGCCTGCAGCCTGCGCTCGATGGTCAGACGCGTTGGCTCGAAGGGCGTGTGATCGGCTTGCCGCAGCAGACCGCTACGGGAGTGCGTTTCGACTTGGCCGACAGCCGGTCGCGCAATGCGCGGCTACCTTCGCGTATCCGGGTATCCTGGCACGGCGGGCCAGCGGTGCGCAGCGGGGAGCGCTGGCGCCTGGCGGTGACACTCAGGCGACCGTCGGGGCTGCTTAATTTTCACGGGTTTGATCATGAAGCCTGGCTGCTGGCCCAACGCATCGGTGCCACCGGGTCGGTCAAGGACGGCGAACGCCTGACGCCGGCGCGCCATGCCTGGCGCGACACGGTGCGCCAACGCCTGCTGGCGGTGGATGCCCAGGGGCGCGAAGCCGGTCTGGCGGCGTTGGTGCTGGGAGATGGTTCCGGGCTGGAGGCCAAGGACTGGCAGGTGTTGCAGGATACCGGCACGGTGCATTTGCTGGTGATTTCCGGCCAACACATCGGCTTGCTGGCAGGGTTGATCTACGGGCTGGTCGCGCTGCTTGCGCGCTACGGTTGCTGGCCCCGCGCCTGGCCATGGCTGCGGTGGGCGTGCGGCCTGGCATTTGCGGCGGCACTGGGCTATGGCGTGTTGGCGGGGTTCGGCGTGCCGGTGCAGCGGGCCTGCGTCATGGTGGGGTTGGTGTTGTTGTGGCGTTTGCGCTTTCGTCATCTGGGGTTCTGGTGGCCGCTGTTGCTGGCGCTGGTCGCGGTGCTGATCCTTGAACCATTGGCCAGCCTGCAAGCCGGGTTCTGGTTGTCCTTTGCCGCCGTCGCTGTGCTGGTGCTGGCATTCGGGGGCCGCCTGGGGCCTTGGAGTGTCTGGCAGGCCTGGACGCGACCGCAATGGTTGATTGCCATCGGTTTGTTTCCGGTGCTGCTGGTGTTGGGGTTGCCGATCAGCGTCAGTGCGCCGCTGGCCAATTTGGTGGCTGTGCCGTGGATCAGCCTGGTGGTGTTGCCTCTGGCGTTGCTGGGGAGCGTGCTGTTAGGAGTGCCCCTTGCAGGAGAGTGGCTGCTGTGGCTGGCGGGTGGGGCGCTGGATGGGTTGTTCAGAGGTTTGGCATGGCTTGCGGGGCACGTGCCTGCGTGGATACCGGCTGAGGTGCCCCTGGTTTGTTGGTGGGTGAGCCTGGCGGGCGCGGTGCTGTTGCTGCTGCCCAAGGGCGTACCGTTTCGGGTGTTGGGTTGGCCGATGCTGCTGTTGGCGGTATTTCCCCCGCGCGAGCAGGTACCCCATGGACGGGTGGACGTGTTGCAGTTGGATGTGGGGCAGGGGCAGGCGTTGATCCTGCGCACGCGCCATCACACCTTGCTCTACGATGCGGGCCCGCGCTCGGGGGCGATGGACCTGGGCGCGCGCGTGGTGGTGCCGGCATTGAAAAAGCTTGGTGTAGGTGCGTTGGACATGATGCTGCTCAGTCATGCCGATGCCGACCACGCCGGTGGCGCGGCGGCCGTGGCCCGCGCACTGCCGGTCAAGCGTGTCGTGGGCGGCGAAACCGGGGGGCTACCGGCATTGCTCGACACCCAACCCTGTAGCAGCGGCGAGCAGTGGACCTGGGACGGCGTGATCTTCGAACTTTGGCAATGGCCTGATGCCACTGCCGGAAACCCCAAATCCTGCGTGTTGCAGGTGCAGGCCAATGGTGAGCGGTTACTGCTGACGGGGGATATCGATCGTGCCGCTGAGCGGGCGTTTCTCGACTCTCCCTTGGCGCTGCGCACCGATTGGCTGCAAGCCCCTCACCATGGCAGCCGCAGTTCATCGTCGTGGCCTTTTCTTCAGCGGCTGGCGCCTGGGTCGGTGTTGATTTCCCGGGGGCGTGGCAACGCGTTCGGTCATCCTCACCAGCAGGTCATGCAGCGCTATAAGGCCTTGGGCAGTCGGGTATACGACAGCGCCGAACAGGGGGCCGTGCGCCTGCAATTGGGGGCCTTCGCACCCCCGGTTGTTGCGCGCGGTCAACGCCGTTTCTGGCGTGAAGCGTTACCCTGATCCAGCGTTAACCGGCGCTGGAGCCTGCGACAGGCGGCGCCATGGCCGACAGACCCCGCTGCCAAACCTATATGGTAAAGTGGCGCACTTTTTCGAGGGGACATTCACTGTGTGGGAATTGGTCAAATCCGGCGGCTGGATGATGTTGCCGATCATCTTGAGCTCCGTCGCCGCACTCGGCATCGTTGCCGAACGCCTGTGGACTCTGCGCGCCAGCCGCGTCACCCCCGAGCATCTGCTGGGGCAGGTCTGGGGCTGGATCAAGAACAAGCAGTTGGACAAGGAAAAACTCAAGGCCCTGCGCGCCGACTCGCCGCTGGGTGAAATCCTCGCAGCGGGCCTGGCCAACTCCAAGCATGGCCGCGAGATCATGAAGGAATGCATCGAAGAGGCCGCCGCCCGGGTTATCCATGAGCTGGAGCGCTACATCAACGCCCTCGGCACCATCGCCGCCATGGCCCCGCTGCTCGGTTTGCTGGGTACGGTACTGGGCATGATCGATATTTTCAGCTCGTTCATGGGTTCGGGCATGAGTACCAACGCCGCTGTGCTGGCCGGTGGTATTTCCAAGGCGCTGATCACCACGGCGGCGGGCCTGATGGTCGGTATTCCTTCGGTGTTTTTCCATCGTTTCCTGCAACGGCGCATCGATGAACTGGTGGTCGGCATGGAGCAGGAAGCCATCAAGTTGGTGGAAGTGGTTCAGGGCGACCGTGACGTGGACCTCGTCGGGGGCACAGCGTGAAATTTCGCCGCAAGCAACGGGAAAACGTTGATATCAACCTCGCGTCGCTGATCGACGTGGTGTTTATCCTGCTGCTGTTTTTTGTCGTCACCACCACCTTCACCCGGCAGACCGAGCTGCGTGTCGACTTGCCGGAAGCGGTGAGCGGTTCGCCGGCCGAAGACCAGGAGGTCAAGCAGATTGACATCGCCATCAGCGCCGACGGCGTGTTCTCGGTGAATAACCAGGTGCTGGAGAAAAACGACCTCGCCAGCCTGATGGTCGCCTTGGAAAAAGAGTCCGGGGGCGATACCAAGATGCCGTTGTCCATCAGTGCCGATGGCAAGACCCAGCATCAGGCCGTGATCACCGCGATGGATGCCGCCGGCAAGCTGGGTTTCAGCCACCTGCGCATGAGCACCGTCGAGGCGGCGAGCCAACCCTGATGGCCATGTCCGATCGTTTGCTCAAGGCCTGGTACGAGGGGCATCCGGCGCTCACCCTGTTGCGGCCGCTGGAGTCACTGTATCGCCGTATTGTGGCGCGCAAGCGCGCGCGGTTCGTGGCGGGCGAGGGCGATATTTATCAGTCGCCGGTGCCGGTGGTGGTGGTCGGTAACATTACCGTGGGGGGCACCGGCAAGACGCCGTTGATCCTGTGGTTGATCGAACACTGCCGGCGCAGCGGCGTACGCGTGGGCGTGGTGAGCCGTGGGTATGGTGCCAAGCCGCCGCGCTTGCCGTGGCGCGTCGAGGCCAGCCACAGCGCCGAGGTGGCGGGGGATGAACCTTTGCTGATCGTACAGCGTTGCGGCGTGCCCTTGATGATCGACCCCGACCGCAGTCGCGCGGTCAAGGCACTGCTGGCCAGCGAACCTCTCGACCTGATCCTCTCTGATGACGGCCTACAGCACTACCGTCTGGCTCGCGACCTGGAGTTGGTGCTGATCGATGCCGCCCGTGGCCTGGGCAACCGCCATTGCCTGCCGGCCGGGCCATTGCGCGAGCCGGTGGAGCGTTTGCAGAGTGTGGATGCGCTGCTTTATAACGGCGCCGGCTCAGATCGCGACGATGGTTTTGCCTTTCGCCTGCAGCCCAGCGCGCTGATCAACCTGCAGACCGGCGAGCGCCGCTGCGTCGAGCACTTCGCTCCGGGCCAGCGGGTGCATGCGGTCGCCGGTATCGGCAACCCGCAACGTTTCTTCAACACCCTTGAAACGCTACACTGGCAACCCATCCCCCATGCGTTTGCCGACCATGCGCCGTACAGCGCCGAGGTCCTGAATTTCACGCCGTCGCTGCCGCTGGTCATGACCGAAAAAGACGCGGTCAAGTGCCGCGCCTTTGCCCGGCCCGACTGGTGGTACCTTGCGGTGGATGCGTTGCCGTCGCCGGCGTTCGTCGCCTGGTTCGACACGCAACTGATGCGCCTGCTGCCTGACCGACTCTTGCCTTAAAACGCTTCTTTCCAGGAAACACTCATGGACACCAAACTGCTCGACATCCTCGCTTGCCCGATCTGCAAAGGCCCGCTCAAGCTCAGCGCCGACAAAACCGAGCTGATCAGCAAAGGCGCCGGCCTGGCGTACCCGATCCGTGACGGTATCCCGGTGATGCTTGAAAGCGAAGCACGCACCCTGACCACCGACGAGCGTCTGGATAAATGACCACTGCCTTTACTGTTGTCATTCCCTCACGCTACGCATCGACCCGCCTGCCGGGCAAGCCGCTGCAACTGATCGGCAGCAAGCCGATGATCCAACTGGTGTGGGAACAGGCCTGCAAAAGCAGCGCAGAGCGCGTGGTGGTGGCCACCGATGACCCGCGTATTATCGAAGCCTGCAAAGGTTTTGGTGCCGAGGCGGTACTGACCCGCGAAGACCATAACTCCGGCACCGACCGCCTGGCCGAAGTCGCCACTCAGCTTGGCCTGGCGCCTGACGCCATTGTGGTCAATGTGCAAGGTGACGAGCCGCTGATTCCGCCAAGCGTGATCGACCAGGTGGCCGCCAACCTGGCGGCCCATGGTGAAGCGCGCATGGCGACCCTGGCGGAGCCGATTGAAGACATTGAAACGCTGTTCAACCCGAACGTGGTCAAAGTGGTCAGCGATATCAACGGCCTAGCGCTCACCTTCAGTCGCGCGACCTTGCCTTGGGCGCGTGACGCCTTCGCCAAAAAACGTGATGTGCTACCGGCAGGCGTGCCTTATCGCCGCCATATCGGCATCTACGCCTACCGCGCCGGTTTCCTGCATGACTTCGTCAGTTGGGGCCCATGCTGGCTGGAAAACACCGAATCCCTGGAGCAACTGCGTGCCTTGTGGCATGGCGTGCGCATCCACGTGGGCGATGCCCTGGAAGCGCCGCCGGCGGGTGTCGACACCCAGGAAGACCTTGATCGCGTTCGTCGCCTGCTGGGGGCTTGATGGAGGTTCTGTTTGTCTGTCTGGGCAATATCTGCCGCTCGCCCACTGCTGAAGGTGTGCTGCGGCACAAGTTACGCGAAGCGGGGCTGGCCGGCCGGATCGAGGTGGCATCCGCCGGTACCGGCGAATGGCATATCGGCAACCCGCCGGACCAGCGCAGCCAGCGTGCGGCGCTGGAGCGCGGTTACGATTTGTCGGCCCAACGTGCGCAGCAGGTCTCCCGCGCCGATTTTGCGCGCTATGACCTGATCCTGGCCATGGACAACAGCAACCTGCGCAACCTCAAGGCGCTGCAACCGGGGCAAGGCAAGGCTGAGCTGGATTTGTTCCTGCGCCGCTACGACTCGGAAGTGGACGAGGTGCCAGACCCTTATTACGAAGGCGAGCAAGGTTTCGAGCGGGTCTTGGACCTGATCGAACGAGCCTGTGATTTATTGGTGATCGAATTGAAGGGGCGGTTATGACCTTGCAAGTACGTGCGCAGGTATCGCTCAAGCCATTCAACAGCTTCGGTATCGACGTGCGCGCCCGGCTGTTCGCCGAGGCCCATAGCGACGCGGATGTGCGCGAAGCCCTGGCCTGCGCCGCCGCGCAGGCGCTGCCGCTACTGGTGATTGGCGGTGGTAGCAACCTGCTGCTGACTCAGGATATTTCAGCGCTGGTTTTGCGCATGGCCACTCAGGGCATTCGCGTGCTGCACGATGATGGCGTGCATGTGGTGGTCGAGGCCGAAGCGGGCGAGGCATGGCACCCGTTCGTGCTGTGGACGCTGGCGCAGGGCTTCTGCGGTCTGGAAAACCTCAGCCTGATTCCCGGCACCGTCGGCGCAGCCCCGATGCAGAACATCGGCGCCTACGGTGTGGAGATCAAGGACGTATTCGCGGGCCTCACTGCGCTGGATCGCCAAACCGGCGAGCTGCGGGAGTTCACCCTGCAAGAGTGTAACTTTGCCTACCGTGACAGCCTGTTCAAACACGAGACCGGGCGTTGGCTGATCCTGCGCGTGCGCTTTGCCCTGAGCCGCGCCAGCCACCTCAAGCTAGACTACGGCCCGGTGCAACAACGCCTGGCCGGGCAGGGGATTACCGAGGCGACGCCGAGCGATGTCAGCCGCGCGATTTGCAGCATCCGCAGCGAAAAACTGCCGGACCCGGCCGTGCTGGGCAATGCCGGCAGCTTCTTCAAGAACCCGTTGGTACCCGAGGCCCTGGCCGAAAAGCTGCGGGCGCGGTACCCGGATCTGGTGGCCTACCCTCAGGCTGACGGGCAAATGAAGCTTGCCGCAGGCTGGCTGATCGACAAGGCCGGTTGGAAGGGCTTTCGTGACGGCGATGCGGGCGTACACAAATTACAGGCGCTGGTACTGGTCAATTATGGCGGCGCCACGGGGCAAGACATTGCCAACCTGGCCCGGTGCATCCAGCGTGACATCTCTGAGCGTTTTGAGGTCGAGCTGGAAATGGAACCCAACCAGTACTGACGTCCTGCTCTTTGATAAAAAAATGCCCCGCATCTTTCGATACGGGGCATTTTTATGTGGCTGGCAATCAGTCGTCGCGGCTCATGATGCCGAAGATCTGCAACAGGCTGATAAACAGGTTGTAGATCGACACATACAGGCTGATGGTCGCCATGATGTAGTTGCGCTCACCGCCGTGGATGATGGCGCTGGTCTGGAACAGGATGCACACGGAGGAGAACAGCACAAAACCCGCGCTGATCGCCAGTTGCAGGCCGCTGATCTGGAAGAACATGCCTGCAACCACCGCCGCCAGCAATACGAAGAAGCCCGCGGTGATGAAACCGCCCAGGAAGCTCATGTCCTTACGGGTGATCAGCACATAGGCCGACAAACCACCAAACACCAGGGCCGTCATGGCAAATGCCGAACTCACCACTTGCGCGCCGCCGGCCATGCCGAGGTAACGGTTGAGGATAGGGCCGAGGATAAAGCCCATGAAACCGGTCAAGGCAAACGCCGATACCAGGCCCCAGGCCGAGTCACGCAGCTTGTTGGTCAGGAAGAACAGACCATAGAAGCCGATCAGCACCACAAAGATGTTCGGGTAGCCGACGCGCATCTGCTGCGCCACGAACGCCATTACTCCGCTGAAAGCGAGGGTAAGGGCGAGCAGGCCATAGGTGTTGCGCAATACGCGGCTGACTTCAAGCTGCTCAGCCTGCGCGTTACCATTCACTGCGTAATTCTGTTCGCGCATGGCGACACTCCTTCGGTTTTGAAACGTTCAGTCGCAAAGATCATAACAGACGCTCTGTAACAAGCTATGGCGAGAGTTTGACAGTGTGTTTCATTCGGGTATTATGGCGCCCGCTGAGACAGGATGGCCTACAATAATCCTGCAATGCACAAGGGAAATTGGCAGAGTGGTTGAATGCACCGGTCTTGAAAACCGGCGAACGTTAATAGCGTTCCCAGGGTTCGAATCCCTGGTTTCCCGCCAAACATGAAAGAGAAATCCCGCAAGCCAGGGGCTTTGCGGGATTTTTTTTGCCTGTGATTTGTGTTTCTACCCCCGTCTGTACCCCCGTTTGTGGCGGGATTGGCAGGGCCCGTGTGGGTCGGTATGGCGGAGGGGGGAGCAAAAAGTGACAGGCCGGCAGCAGTGCAACGGTTTAAGCCTGTGCGATAGGGCTGGTACTTCGACGAGTCTGTCAGCGCCAAATGTGTGGGCTGTCGACGTGCTTGGTGGCGCCCGAGAGCAGCCGTACTGGCGAACATGCACATGACTTCCTTGGCGCGTGGAAAGGCAAGCTGGTCTGCGATGACTTCGTGGGCTACAAGGCCAGCTTCGAGCTGGGTATCACCGAAATTGGCTGCATGTCCCACGCACGCCGTAAGTTCTTCGAACTGCAGGTGGCAAACAAAAGCCAACTGGCCGAACAGGCACTGCACTCAATCGGCGGTCTGTACGAGATCGAGCGGCAAGCCAAAGGCATGAACGATGAAGACTGCAGGCAATTACGTCAGAAGATAGCGGAGCCCATCGCAAAGAAACTGCATGAGTGGATGCTGGCTCAGCGCGAACTTGTGCCAGAAGGCTCGGCGACGGCCAAGGCTTTGGACTACAGCCTGAAACGCTGGGTAGCGATGATGCGCTATCTGGAGATGGTGCTGTGCCCATCGACAATAACCCGGTCGAAAACACGATCAGGCCATGGGCGCTCGGGCGCTCCAATTGGTTGTTCGCCGGATCTCTGCGCAGTGGCAAACGAGCGGCAGCGATCATGAGCTTGATCCAATCGGCACGCAGGAACTGGGGATGAACCGTATGCCTATCTCAAAGATGTGCTGATGCGGCTACCGACGCAGCGGGCCAGTGAGATCGGACGATTGCTGCCGCATCAGTGGGTACCGGTCTGACCTGTGTTACGTAAGTCAGGCTACAGCTTACAATTTGGTGTCTGCCAAGTCAGATGAAGTACTAGAGTGGCGAACAACGCGAAAGGCAGTCCGATTCCCAGCGATATTTTGTGAGCCAAAGTGCTCCTGCACCACCATGCTCAGGCAGCCCTGGACCGTGCTTGCAAGGCTGTGCAGGAAGGCGGGCCAAGCTGGGGAGAAGCTCACCTGGCCGCATGGGCGGAGACATTCCGAAAGTTCGGCGCCAAGCCGCAGCGTACGCCTTGTTCAGCTGAGGCGCTGCGTAAACGGGTTTTGCGTGACGGAAGCTTGCCTAGCCTGGATCCCATAGTCGATCCCTACAACGCAATCAGTATTGAGTGCGCCATCCCTGTTGGCGGGGAAAACATTGAAGCGTATGTGGGCTCCCCACGGCTGGTAGTCGCAGATGGCACCGAGCCTTTTGACACCATGAAAGAGGGAGCTCCTGCTTTCGAATATCCAGACCCCGGCGAGGTTGTCTGGCGCGATGACAAAGGCGTGACCTGCCGTCGCTGGAATTGGCGGCAAGGTGTCAGAACCCGTCTCGATGCTGACGCGAAGAGCATGTGGTTCATTTTGGAGAGTTTGCCGGCGATGCCGCTTGGAGCCTTGACGGAAGCGGGGGACAAGCTGATCGAAGGGTTGCAGCAAATGATGCCAGGCGTCCAGCATCGAATGCTCACTGATTGGTCCTGGGGCCAAATAGTCGACAAGCCACTGCAAGGAGTGATGACGATGTTCACCGGTCTTAGTGTATTTCCTAGGACGCCTATGGATGAGCAGGGTGTTGACGAAAATGCTATTACCCGTCTTGTGCCGCAACTGGTGGCGGCGAAAGTAGATTCCATCGGGGCGCTTGGGTCCACCGGAGCTTGCAAGGTGTCTAAACAATCCGGGGCGATTCAATGCGAGACGCGTTTGAAGTCAAAGTCGAACTCAGGCTGTTTCATTTCAGTTGCCCTACGCGAGCCGTGGCGTTGATGTCGTCCTTGAGCAGGGGTGGACGAAAAACTGTCATCACTGAGGTCGTGATAATGCTGAATATCTAGGCGTGTAAAGCATTGCTGGCTCAGAGCGTGCTAATTATGGCATATAGCCGCTATAGAAGATGGCGCTGGCCTAGCTGGTGCTCAATTACTTTGCAGATACCCAAGCCTAAAGGTATGGATGTCTAAAGCCAGGATTACCAATGTCACAGGGACTGTCAGCCAGTATCAAACTAAAATATTCCGCTTTTTTGGTTGCTGCTAAAGAAGGGATCCGCATCTTCCAATCTTTGTGCTCCGCGTCTTCGCCACCAGGGTCTTTTGAGCCACTCACACCAGTCCTCATCGATAGTGACCACTTTGATCGCTATGAGCGCGAATTGCTTGGCGCACTGGGAAAGGATGAGGTTCTGAACATCGCACTTACCGGTGGATATGGGGCAGGTAAGAGCAGTGTCCTGAAGACCTTTTTTGAGCGGCATCCAGAATTTCAAACGGCTTATGTTTCACTCGCAACTTTCAGCAAAGATGCACCTCCACCGTTGACGGTTTCGGACGCTGAACGCTCTGAGACTTCAGCCAGAAGCTCCCAGTCAGTAAAGGATTCCGGCGAGAGTAATACCTCAAGCGATTTGATCGCAAGGATCGAGGAAACGATTGTCCAGCAGCTGCTTTACGCCGTGCCAACTGCACGCGTACCCAAAACCAGGCTCAAGCGAATTGTCCAGACATCAGGGCGTAGCATTGCTAGGCGCACGACTTTTTGGGGAGTAATGCTCATTGCGTGCCTGCGGCTTTATGTCCCTACATTGAAGGAGGTACCTACTTTAGATCCTGCTTGGTTGCTGACGAGCCTGTTAATGATCCCGGGTTGGCTGGCAGTCTCGGTAACGGGGCTGGGTGGTTTGTATCTTCTGTACTCGGGACTCAAATTTCTATCTATGTTCAGTATCGACGGCTTAACCTTGAAGGGTGGAAAGCTCGAGGCCGTGAATCACGGATCCGTACTCCACAAGAACGTAGATGAAATTATCTATTGCTTTGAACGAAGCGATGTCCGCGTCGTGGTGATTGAGGATCTGGATCGTTTTGGAACTCAGGAAATATTTTTTCGCTTGCGCGAGATCAACTTCACTATCCGGCACTCGCCCCAAATAACTCGACCTGTTCACTTCATTTACGCTATTCGTGACGAGCTGTTTACCGTCACCGACAAGACGAAATTTTTTGATCTGATTATCCCGGTGATCCCTGTCGTCAATTCTGAAAACTCTAGGGAGAAGCTTCAAGAGCTCATGATGACTCGGGCTGTTGATGGCAAAAAGCTGGGTAATGATCTTGACCCAATTCTCGTGGAGACCGTCTGCTATTACATAGATGAGATGCGGCTGATAAAGAACATCGTCAATGAGTACGACATTTTTGCGAGCCTGCTGTCCCAGGGTGGCCTCAAGCTGGATCAAAACAAGTTGTTTGCCATCGTGGTGCTCAGGAACCTCTACCCGGAAGAATTTGCAGAGCTGGTTAAGCGGAGAGGGAAGGTGTACAGCTTGCTCACCGGATTGCCTGCTTGGGCTAACCAACCATCGCAGGCACTCGCTGAGCTCGAGCGATTAATCGAAGAAAAGTCCCAGCGTGAGCAACGCGGTGAAGAGCGCGTAATCGATCTTCGGTTAAGTGTCTGGTTCGAGGTGCTCAGGGCGAGCGGAATAGACAATGCAAATTACGTTTTAGTAAACGGTTCTGAGCGGGTAAGCCTCAACGAATTTCTACAGGACGACGTCTTCACTAGAATCTGTGAGGCTGAGCAACTCAAAGGCACCCTCTTTTCACAGTGGGCACATCACAACCCAGTAGGAAATATTGTTCGTCCAAATGACGCGCTTACACAGGCATCTTATCGTACGCGTCTCGCATGGATTCATCAGTCCATAAAGTCTATGGATGAGGCCATTGGGGCGGCAGAGAGGAAGCTCACCGAGATCAAGACGATTTCCTTCCGTGAAGCTGCCCGTGGTGATTATGGAGCAATCATTGACCAGCGGCTGGGAGGAATGGAGATCGTCGTTTACCTAATGCGCGCTGGCTACCTCGACACCGATTACACAGATTATCTTGGATTTTTCTACGAAGGCTCGCTGACTCGCGACGATCAGAATCTGATTCTCGCACTCAGGCGCCGTGCCACCCTCGACGTCGCCTCGCCAGTCCGGAATCCTGAGCGAGTGGCCGCCAAATTGGAACACGATGCTCTCGGGGATGGCAAAGGCATTATCGCTGACCTAATTGTCCAGCTCTCACTATCGGCGCAACTCACTGAGTTGTCCGACACAAGAACGCAAAAGCTGGATGTCATCCTGCAAAGCGGCCATCAGTATGCGGGCCGATTCGCTGAGGCTGTATCTATCATCCTGGCAGGGGATGCTAGGTTACCGCTCGTTCGCGCTGTGTATGCACTCGCCCCTGAGTTGTTCGCCGTGATCTTGAGCACTGAGCGATTCAAGGTGGCTGACGCTCGACAGGCTTTGGTGTGCGGGATCATGGACGCGTTGTCTCAACAACAACTTGAGGCTATGGCTTATCGGCAGCCGTTGCTTGAAGGTATTTCCACTCTCACAGGTGTTAACCACCTGATCACAGGTATGGCCTCGAACATCAATGGCTGGGCGTGGCTTCGCGGCGAGCCTGTTCGCTTCAATAGTCTCTCCGCAGAGGTTGGTGCGAGTACGCTGGAGCAATTGATTGGCTGGGGCTGCTTGCAACTTGTAGTGGTCTAATGAAACCGGACACCCATTTAGGCGAGAATGCTCGCCAGATCGAGGTGTCAGATGACCAAACAACGCCGCTCCTTTACTCCTGAATTCAAACGCGAGGCTGCCGACCTCGTGCTCAAACAAAACTACAGCTACATCGAAGCCAGCCGTTCACTCGGCATTGGTGAGTCGGCATTGCGCCGCTGGGTTGACCAGATTCAGAAAGAACATAAAGGCATCACCCCGCAGAGCAAGGCTCTGACTCCGGAACAGCAAAAAATTCAGGAGCTGGAAGCCCGGATTGCTCGGCTTGAGCGAGAGAAATCAATACTAAAAAAGGCTACCGCGCTCTTGATGTCGGAAGATCACGAGCGTTCGCGCTGATTGACCAGTTGAGTGCACATGAGCCGGTTGATTGGCTGTGCAAGGTGTTTGACGTCACGCGCTCGTGTTACTACGCCCAGCGCCTGCGGCGCCGCACGCCCGATGTTGAACGGCTTCGATTGCGAAGTCGCGTCAGTGAGCTGTTCTCGCAAAGTCGCAGCTCTGCGGGCAGTCGCAGCATCTTGTCGCTGATGCGTGAAGACGGTGAGCAACTCGGTCGATTCAAAGTGCGTAGCTTGATGCGCGAGCTTGATTTAGTCAGCAAACAACCTGGCTCCCATGCCTACAAACGAGCAACAGTAGAAAGACTGGATATCCCGAACACATTGAACCGCGAGTTCGACGTGCCAGCGCCCAATCAAGTCTGGTGCGGCGATATCACCTACATTTGGGCGCAAGGAAAGTGGCATTACCTGGCTGTCGTCCTGGATCTTTGTACGCGTCGGATCGTGGGCTGGGCGCTGTCGGAAAAGCCAGACGCTGAGCTGGTGATCAAAGCGCTGGATATGGCTTACGAGCAGCGTGGCAGGCCTTCGGATCTGCTATTCCACTCGGACCAGGGATCGCAATATGCAAGCCGACTCTTTCGCCAGCGGTTGTGGCGATACCGCATGCGCCAGAGCATGAGCCGACGAGGAAACTGCTGGGATAACGCACCGATGGAGCGCGTATTTCGCAGCTTGAAAACAGAATGGATACCGACCGTGGGCTATCGAACTGCGCAGGAAGCACAGCGCGATATCAGCCATTTTTTGATGCATCGCTATAACTGGATTAGGCCTCATCAATTCAACGATGGGTTGGCCCCAGCGCGGTCCGAGGAAAAACTTAACGTCGTGTCCGGGATTAGTTGACCACTACAGTCTATCAAGAATTAGTTATAAGGATAAGTAAAACGGAAATCTGTTTAACTATGAAAGTATTCGATCTAACTTGAATCCATCGATGAAATCATCACTATGGCCTTGGATTACCGCGATGCGGTGAAGTCCCTTGCGCACTAACAATTTATAGCCTTGAATATTAGGGCCGATAGCTAATAAATTTTTCTCTACGTTTTTGGGGTTTAC
Source organism: Pseudomonas asgharzadehiana (assembly GCF_019139815.1). Lineage (NCBI taxonomy): Bacteria > Pseudomonadati > Pseudomonadota > Gammaproteobacteria > Pseudomonadales > Pseudomonadaceae > Pseudomonas > Pseudomonas asgharzadehiana. Next base: position 3,884,304 of record NZ_CP077079.1, on the reverse strand, counting down.
ATGGTATCCGATAACTCGACCTATTACAGTTAGATGGTCTCCTGTGATGAGTCGAGACTCTACAGATAGTTCGATGTTGGCTATTGCCTCAGATATTCCAGGCACGTTAGTGTGGGGGAGTTGTTGCTTGGTAAAGTTACATTCATGAAATTTATTTGCCGTCCTTCCGCTGAGTAAGCCACACTTCATGGCCTGCTCGGCCAGTGACTCTCCTGGAACCGCTAATACAAAATTTGAAGCGGACTTCATTAGTTCGTATGAAAAATTTTTCTTTTCGAATGATACGGCAATCATGGGTGGCTTATAAGAGCAAGTCATGGTGAAGCATAGCGCTATTATATTGAATTCACTTGGAGCGTCTGTGGGTATAATTCCAAGAAGCAATTTGCTAGGTTGGTACAGCGCTCTAAATTTATTTCTTTTTAGTTCTTGCATTTTGGTAGCTTCCCAGAAGAAAGGAAAATATTGGTGTGGCCGCCACTGAGCAAGTAATGTTAACGACGATATTGAGCCAGTAGGTTGGTTTTGTGTTATCGCTACCTATGGTTGTAATGGATTGCACAACCCACTGGGTAAATCCTAATTTATCTAGCCAAAGGGCAACGGCAGTAGCGAGTGCAAAGGCAGCAAGGCGCTGGCTGCGTTTTAATAATTTATCTTGGAGGTTGAATGTTTCATCGTGAATACGAATTTGCTGGCGGCTTGTGCTAACCTCCTCGGCAAGCTTTATATAAGCGCGTGTTAATGCAATGTCAGTTCGTATCGATTTTTTCTGAATGGCTTCAACGCTGATTGATGTTTCAATTTGTTTTAATAAAACAAGCAGGTCTAATGCCTTGTAAGTATCTGCTGAACTTGAATCAATCGAAGGAACTACCTTGGACTTGCGAACACCTGCTCGGCCCGAATGAGTTTTTTCTGGTTTTTTAGATAGCTTGATAAATTCGACTCTAGCTAAAGGCGCCCCCTGCTCCATCGAAAGTACGCGGCTTGAGTTATTTATAAGTGTAATTGAAATTTGGCCCTGGAAACCAGGATCAACGTAGGTGTTTTCAGCCGAAAATCCAGCTAAAAAAATCTGACCCACTGTATTCACTCGAGCATATACATTATGTGGTAATGAAAAATACTCCTTTGAAAAAACAAGTACTGTTTCGCCTGGGGCCACTGCAATGATGCCATTGTCAGGAGATCTATCAAGTCTTTCAACTTCTCCTGCGTTTGAATATTGTATTACTTGAAATCCTTTGTCGAGGACGATTTCATAAGTTGAATATTTAGCGCGTACTGCATCGGCGTGTTTAGAAAATAAAACATGCAGTGCTTTCTTGATATCTGTGTCAGTTAACATGCCAACTGGGTATGATTCGTCAAGCATATATTGATTCTTTATGGTTGCGTGTGTTTATGGGGCCTGTGCGCAAGTTTGGCATAAATTTGATAATTTGCGGGGTTTACTGGGCCGCATTTTCAAGGGAGGGGTGAATAATCGGTCCAATCCATGATAGGAGCGAGGGATTCGCTGGCACTTAGCGGCCTGTGCTGCATGGGAAAGGGATTCGAATACCTATTCCCAGACCGCTGAACGGGAAGCTTGATAGGACGAGCCGGATGGTTTCCCGACTGCAGGCCACGAAGCATAAAAAATCAATTCCGCAACGGAAATAGAACCTCCCGATTTCATAGGGCTCCAGCGAGGAAGAAATGTTGACGGTGCGGAATTGATATTGACATAACTTATTGAAAATATTGAGGATATTCGTGGATTGCAAATCAGCCTACGCTGGTACGATTCTGGCCTCGACCTCCACTCTTGAAAGACCGTAGATTAACGTCTACGGTCTTTCTATTCATTTAAACTCGTGAAGTGTTCCGCAACCGCGGTGTGAACTGCCCCCCTTAGGGGCTTAACGGTGGGGCAAAGGCGTATACAAGCTCAGTGCTTTTTCAACTCATCCAGAATCTTTTGAATCTGGAAATCTCCATCTGCTTTAATATCGTCAGCGGTTCCTAATATTTTGTCGGAACCCGCAAAAATAATATCGTATTTTTTTTCTTTGTTAGCTTTGAAGCTTACAGGCTCCCTGCCAATTTTTGCATGTAGATCTCCTACTTGGGAATCGAAGGCTATCAGTTCTTCAATCGATTGGGGCGCTCTAGAATGTTTGTAGAAAAAAGATGATGTTAAATTTTGTATGGATGCGCGGGTCGACATGTTTTTCTGAAAGTCTGTGATTCCATTGGCGAGCCCCAAATGATAGGTAAGTAATAATGAAATAAACATGAAATGACCCAGCGGTTGCGCGGATAAACAACCCTGAATTAATTTTGTGTTAGTTCGTTTGTTTTGGCTTTTCTTGCTTTCTATCCAGTCTTTATGAATCAATTGTTCAGTGAGAGTGTCGAATGCAAGCAGGATGATGAAGGCAAATCCCGCGTATGTGAGTCCTGCACCTAACTCAATTATAGCGTTGTTACTTAGCTTTAGCGCTGTGACAAATGTTCCGGCCGCTGTAAGGTAAGCCAGATCAAGCTTCTGGTAGACTCTAGAACTTTCCCTGAGTTCTAATAAGGTTTCAGAGTCAAAATACTCTGTAGTTGGAGAGGCTGGGTCGGATGCGCGCTTCATAGGTTTGATGATTTCCATATGCGTTGTGAGAAGGTTGCATTATATCCAGCAAACAAACGAGCGAACGTTGGACAACAAAAAAACCTGGTATGGCGCCGACTCATACCGAATATAAGCACAGGCATTGTACTGGTAGTGCCCTTGTCAGGCAGTAATTTCAACTTACTTAGAAATTGTTACAGCGCCAATGGATGGTAGCGAACTAGCCCGTAGGGCTGGGCGTTTGGGAAGAGCTTTCTCTTCCTTAGTAAGCATGCTCAGACCAAGCGCAACGATAATGGTAGACTAGCCTGCCGGGTCTGGGTTCGTTCTGGCGCAAAGAGCCCACCGGAGCGGGCCCTGCTGTGGGGAGCATTAAACATAAACGGCGTTATTTGCATCCTGCGTTCAGTCAATCTGTACTCAACGGCCGTAAAAGCCCCCTGAGGTCATACAGGAAAACAAAGCTTAACCTCCGGAGATCACGCCTTAGCGGTGAATCCTCCCTCACGTCGACAAGGATTCATCAACGGCCGCTCGGGTTCATAGTTACGTACTCCGTTCAAGGAAGTATCGAAGGCTACCTACACTGCGTTTGTGTTCTACGATGGATCTATGACAGTGCCGTCCTCGGTACGCGCTACCCACATACCGTTCTCAACGGTGAAATTGAAAGTCTCCATGGAATTTAAAGTCCACTGCCTCGGGCGACCCAGCCATTTTATATGTTCATCCTCAAAATTGGTGCTGAAATCGATCTCTCGCACGGTAAGTGACTCAGCTTGGCGTTCCGTAACTTCAATTGCACGGACATCGGAAAGCCGCAGACATGACTGTGCTACTAACGTTTGAATCGCAATGTTATCGGAGCGCGAGGTGTGTGCAACCGATGGATATACAACAGCTCCAAGAGGCCGCCCTTTAATCAGTTCAGGAAGGCCCAAGACGTTACCAGTTGACAATTTCTCGGTAATAGCGGCAGTCAATTTGTACTGTGCTGAAAATGTCTCATGAATAGGTTGAGCGAACCGCGTCTCAAAAAACGTTTCAATTTTTGAGAAAGCGAAGTCCTCCTCCATTCCCTCGCCTGCACCCGGTGGGATTCGAAAGTAAAAAAACTCTCGATCAACAATCCAGCTTGATAGATAAACTATATTGCCAACGTCCGCATTTAGTTCGGAGAATACTGCAGCGATATTGACGCTTGCATAGAACATTGGTTTACCGGGACCATTGCAACGTTGAAAATTGATCACAAGTTCAGCGGGTGGACTACCTAAATAACTCACTTCACTGGGCCGCTCGGAGTAAATCACCCCCCGATAAAGCGTGGTTCCTACAGGCACAGATTGCACCTGCATAGGAGTGCCCTTGATCAATATCCCCACCTGAGTCAGGAGATGCTTGTAATCGATGGTAGTCAGATCGGCACGGTTCAGTGCAGTGACTATTTCACGTATTTTGGTTGTGCTCGTGCGTTCAATAGTCATAGATCAGCATCATCAAAAAGGCGAGGTGGTAATCTTATGCTGGTTGGCTATATCAATGCCAATGTTCCTGTTCAGACTGTAACTCACTCGTAACTCCCTGCAACGAACGTTCACGAACCGTCATCCCACCACCTGCATCATCGTCCTATTTGGCAAGAGCAGTCGCCAAAAATATTCGCGAGCGTCTGTCCATGACCGAAGGTAGCCACAATATGGGCGAGCCGTTTGCAGCCAGATGAAATGCCCCCAAACACTCGGTCATTGGCTCTACTTTCCGCACCAAAATAGCGCGCCAGTCCCATGGTGGTCCCATGGCGCTATTTTTTGGACGTCAAAAACCACAAGAACCCCGGCTTTCTCTAGTAAAATCAGTGGTTTGCGTTTTCGTAATTTGGCGGTGAAGGAGAGATTCGAACCCTCATCACTTCAGGCGTCGACAGCGTCCGATTCAGCGCCTGCAATGACTGCTATTGGCCGAACCCGGCCATACGATTTGTCTCACGACTCGTGGGCTGTTGGTGGTTTTTGTTCGGTCGGCAGGACGCCGGGGGAGGGGCAAAAACAGTTCCCAAACCAAAACCGCACCCCTTGCAGAATACGGCCTGTAGGTTGGTTGGTCGATGCGAGTTAAGGAACGCCGACGACCACCAAGGTACCAGCCCGCTTTATTTTGCATAGCGGTCTTGAAAACCGGCGAACGTTAATAGCGTTCCCAGGGTTCGAATCCCTGGTTTCCCGCCAAGATTCAAACGAAAGCCCCGCAATGCGGGGCTTTTGTGTATCTGGGGTTTGGGTGGAGCACGACGGTTACTCCTAAATATATGAGAAGGCCCAATGCCTCTTGGTCCGAATGTCTGGCGGTAGTGGTACTGTCTACGCAGCCCCCCCCCTGGAGCCTGCTAGATGAATCGTCAACGTTCACCTCACCGCGCCGCAGCGTCTCTAGTCGCATCAAGCAATGGCAGCCCCGCCGCCCATCCCCCTATTTGGCATCGCGGCCCGGACTTACTGACCTTTGGCAGCACGGGTGCGGCCATTCTGGGTTTCTGCTTTGTGGTGCTTGGGTTGTTGCCGGGCTTAGTACTGATGATTTTGCTCCTTCTCGGGTTCGAAGCGATGCAAGGCGAACCGAGCAGCGATGAGTCGGGTCTCACAATGTCGACGCTCATTCTGGGGCTGATTGGTTGTGTTGTGCTCATGGGGCTGGTCTTCGCGTGGGTTTTCTCTGCGGCTAGAGTGCTGGCCTTCACATTCGATGAAAACCAACAACTGCTTACCCTCACTGTCACCCGTCGCGGCCGTAAACCAACCGAAGTGCAGGTGCCATTTGACGACATTATTTGTATTTGTCCTTACGTGTTAGCCAGTTATGACCGTGATGGCTATTTTAGCGTTGTGTGTCAGGGGCCGAGGGACAAGGAGTTCGTATATCGATTGGCTGAGGGAACTTCTCTGGAAGACATGGAGTTTCATGCCGCTTGGTTGCGAGGAATCATTGGCGTGCGGATGCAGGAACTACTGAATATGGACAAATGAACTACTACGCCGTCTGATACAGGCTATGCGGCACATAAAGTGGTGCTAGGGATCAGCGGAATATTCGACCGTAACGCCTCTTATGGGAAAGGCCTCGACTTTGGAACAGTACGCTTTGGTGGGGGAGACGCGACTGGAGCCTCTAAGGGGTTGGACGCACCTGCAGCTCGCATGTGCCATCAAGGAACGTCGTATCGAGCCACGACTCGGGTTCGCGACATCCCATGCTCAAGCGCTCTATCGCCTGTTAGATCGCTGAAATCTGCGCTTGGCTGATGCTGCTGAAACAGTAGATCCACTTTCTGACTGTCGGCACAGAACCGGCCAGGCTTACATTGGACAACTTCGCAATGAGCGGACCCATTCTCGAAGTACTCGACGGAGGGAAGCAGCCATCCGGCATCTACAAAAAGGCGGAGCGATTGAATCTGTTTTTTGCGTCTTCTTTAAGCTTGGTCAGGACTGATCACGGCATCAGGCGGGCTTCTGTCGATTCACTCTCGTAGGGTTTCTGGTGAGTAGTAGGCCGATTCAAGGGGGGCGCGCAGTTGATTGCGGTTGATCTACGTGATACATGACGTAGCGACTTACCGGAGGTGTGCCCAGGCGGAGCCAGGGTACGATCCAAAAAAGCATGTCAACACTGTTTCTACGGCGTGAAAATTGATTTTAAATCAGTTGTTACGACGTGTACGGCTAGAAAAATGATATTTAAGGGAATGAAATGAGCACATGGTTCAGTAATATCCAGCTTGGCTTTGATATGGCGACAAGCTTGACAATTGTAGGTGCGGCAATTACTTGGAGTGTTCGTCAAAAGAAACAAGCCGAAGCTGAAAAGATTCGTGGAATCAATCAGCACGCAAGATCAACAGGTCTTCAAAAAGTTCAAGATGTGCTTTTTGAAATAGAAGATAAGTATTCGATACTGGTTAGCAAGACACAAGCCTTTGAAAAAAGTATCGACCTGCGCGTGCTCTGGTCTAACGATGTATTGGACTTCACTCGCTTGAATAAAGCGATAAGAGATGACAGTAATTTTTTAGCAGCGTCGGTGGAGCGCTTGCAAGATATTCGTGAAGAGCTGGGCCAGTTTTATGAGCTGATACAGGTTAGACGCTACAGCTTGATTCCTCTCCTTGATGCTATTAAAGAGGGTGATAAATATATTGGCGTATTCAAACGTAATATTGATGAGGTTGGCGAAGCATATAATGAAATGGGCTCTGGCAATGTATCCCTGCTCAAAGAGCTTCACGCAATGATCACCTTGCTTAATAATGAATACGGCGATGAATTGATTGACGTGTCTGATGAGTTCGCAGCCGTTATATTTAATAAAATAGCTACCAATGAAAAAATATTAAACGCCATCAAATCCATTATCTTCGATGAATCCTATTTTTATTGGGTTCAAGAATTTGTCCCTGCGGGTAAAGAAAAGGATTTTTTAGAAAAGGTTGTTAGGCCGAAAGAAATCGAAGATATGGATTTGTGCTATAAGGTAACATACAATTTTATTGTGTGCCTGATTGAAAAGAATCATGAATTGCTTTCTCAAGTTCTCACAACCGCCTCAAGTTCAGTCATGCAAGCACGTATTGAATGTAAGGATATCTTAATTGCGCTCAGCGCAATCTCACACAAATTGGTAATGGACAATAACCACGAGACCTTGGAGCAAGTGATCGGAAAGTATGACGCCGAGCAATACTTCGGTAGGGACATCACTATCCGCTAAGTGGGACTGTTAATAGCGTTCCCTGGCTCCCCGCCAAGATTCAAACGAAAGCCCAACGAAAGCGGGGCTTTTGCGTTTCTCGTGTCCAAAACACGCGCGCAACTCAGGCAAAGGGAACGCTACCCAACTCTCCCTCCCTTGGACATATCAATCTCGAAAACCAATTCGTCAGCAAGCTTCTGAATGCTTGAATTGTCTGTCAGTTGGGCCAGGTTGATTCCCGTCGTGCAAAACATTGAGTCATGTTCGAGCTGTCGGACGAAGACGGTAGCGTTCCAGCCGTTGATCAGGATGCAATCGACCTGATGCCCCGGCAGGCTCCGCTGCAGATCTTCGGTCAGCGAGATTTTCTTCCAGCTGTGCATGATGACGTACTACTTCGGCCGTGATGTGCGATTGACAGGCGGCGGTTGAAAAAGTGCCAATTGGCCATCACTTTGCCGCTCAACGCTTAGATATCATCGTCCCGGCTCAATGCTGTCAGTGCAAACGGTGCGCCTTGAGCCTGACACAGCTGGGAATAGGTATTGGCCTGATGCCATAGAAAATCGCGGACAAAGAAAAGCCCGCGATGGGGGGGAGCGGGCTTAAAGGGATGTTCACTAGGAGCTGGAAATGACCATAAGCGCCCGGCTGTGAAAAGAATGTGAAAGAGCCACAGTCGCCAAGGCCGCCCCTCAAGCGTAAATCATCAACGGCTGCCGATACCCGCGATCCATCAGTGGTACTGTCTGCGCTGCAAACCCCGGAGCCCGTCAGATGGATCGTCAACGCCCACCTCGTCTTGTCGCAACGCCTTTAGCCGCGCCAAGCACCGAAACCGTTGCTACCCACCCACCTGTTTGGCATTACGGCCCGAGTATCCCGATCATTGGCGGCAATGGCTACGCAGTTTTTGGATTCTTCCTTGGGCTGCTTTTGCTTTTACCGGGCTATGGGTTGGCGATGTTGCTTGTGGGGATGGGCGATATACACGGTGAGCCCCCCAGCGCTGGATCGAAGCTCAGCGAGTCGTCGTTCATGCTGCTCATGCTGGGTGCTGCAGTGTTCATTGCCGCGATGTTTGCGTGGGTGACGTCTGAGCCTCAAGTGCAGGCGTTCACGTTCGACGAAAACCAGCAACTGCTCACCCTCACGGTCACGCGTCGTGGCCGCAAACCCATGGAAGTGCGTGTGCCTTTCGACCACATTCTTTCCATCCGCCCCTACGCGGTCGCCCTGTTTGACCACGATGGCCATTTTTACGTGACGTATAAGGGCCCCAAGGGCAAGGTGTTGGGATATCAAATGGGTGACGGGACTTCTCTGGCAGACATCGAGTTTCATGCCGCATGGTTGCGAGGAATGATAGGCGAACGTATGCAGGAACTGCTGAACCTGGACAAATGAAGACGGGCCCCGCCACGCCCGCAGCCCTTTCAAAGGCAGTTTCCCCTCCGGATCAGCAAAAAAGCTGAGCCACCGAAAGCAGGCAAATCACCTGGACAAACATTTGTGCTCGAATTGGATGTTTCATTGCCGTCACCTCATTTACAGCGGCTGCTGATAGTGCCGCGGGCGCTGCGAACCACCCGCAAGGCCACGTAAAAGTGAAAATGCCATCCTGGCTCGCCAACAACGCACGCAACTGAAGTATAGGCGCTGAAACGAATTCGTCACGCGGCGCTCTGGCAGGCACCTCTTACAACTATCTGCTGCTGTCTTTCGCACTTTTTTAGATTTATCCGCTCTATTTCTGTCCCAGCCCCACCGATTTCCCGCGTGGGCAGAAGAACAAGATCGGGTGCCGATGGATCGCACGTTTCCTTTTTTCCGAGTTCGCGCCAGGCGCCGGCTGTTGCTCCTGGCCGCTGCATTAGTGTTTTTTGCTACCGGCTGCACTCAGCAACAAGGCCGCGATATTGCCAAGCAGTTCACCAATGGCAAGCCCGACGAGTTCTTTCAAACCAGTGTCGATCGCATGGCCACGCTGGGCATGCGCGACAACCTGCAAAGCCTGTACGTGCTGATGAGCAAGCTTTACCTGCGTAACCCCAGCCAATGGCGGCAGTCGGGTTACCCGGATGCGGCGAGTGCCGAGCGGGAAATTCGCCAGGCGATCGAGCAGCGCCGGCCGCTGCCAGCCTTGGGTGAACGTCGCGACCTGGTGGCCTTGAGCTATTCCTTGAGCCCGGAATTCCAGGGCGATCGGGTCGGGGCGTTTATCTACGCGATCGGCAGCATGCTGGTGACCGCCCACGGTGGGCGCACCGAGTTCTATATGACCGACTCGATCAACCCGCAATTCGTCAGCAACGCCGCGCGCAATATCGAGAAGGCCACGTGGTTGCTCAGCAAGCGTCAGGATGCCAATGGGGTGCTGCTGTTGTTTTCCAACGAGATATCGGAGGAGGGCAGTAACCTCAGTTTTGCGGTGGAGTTCGGCAAGATTGTCGCGCGGCTCGACCTGTTGACGCAGATGCTTGACGAGCGCTACCGGCGCATTGGTCTCAATTATGCGCAAAGTCTGTTGCTGATGAATTTCCTTCCGGTGCAGTGAGCGCTATTGGCAACGCAAAGCGGCAGCACAGCTATCCGTACAGGTACAGCGTTTCGTTTTCCTCTGTAGGAAGTGGCCTATCTTGCCTTCCCTTGCTTGAATCGCCCCGGCGTCGGCAATAGCCTCGGACTTTTCTGAAAAATGAGGCCCTACCCTTGAGTAAGCAAAAAACGGTGTGGCCTACGGATCGCGAAATACGCCTGCGCTTTATTCTCTTCGCGGTAATCGAGACCGCCAGTGCCGAAGGCGTTGCTGCCGAATTGTTATTGCCTGCACACAAGCTGCTGCGCGCCTCGCCAAGCGAGCCGCAGTTGCTTGAGGCACTTGGGCAGATACTCGCGGCAGATGAGATGTATGGTTTCCGGTTTCCCGCGGGCTCGGAGGCGCACGAGCTGATGCAGGGGGTGGAGCTGCCCGGTTAGGTCAATCACTTGCTTGGGGTCAGTGGCGCCGGCGTGACCGTTCGTCGTCTATGCTCAGCTTGCCGGCCACCTGGCCGATGCAGTGATGACCACAGCAGGGACGCCACCATGTTCAATCGCCTCTTGAAGAAAAATCTACAGGACCAGGACGACGAGCTTTTTCATTTGCGACAGCTCGTTGCGCAATTTGACCGTGGCAGGCTTTCCATCGCCCTGGATGCGGAGTACCGCATTACGGCGGTCAATGACGCATTCGCGCGGGTGCTTGGTTATCCCCCAGAGCACTTGCAAGGTCGCTTGCTGGGTGAAGTCGTTCCCCCTTACGTCAAGGACTTGCCCTGCTTTCGCAATTTTCACGCAGCGGTTGAGCGCTTTGAACCGGTGACTGACGACTACCGCTATTTGCGCAGCGATGCCAGCCTGGCCTGGCTCAACCTGACCTGGTGCCCGATCAAAGGGCGTGACGGTCGGCTGTCGCATATCCAGGGCTACGGTGCCGATGTGAGCCGTGTCATTGAGCAATCCAAGGAAAACGAGGCGTTCATCAACGCGTTGATCCGCTCGACTGCCGTTATCCAGTTCAAACTGGATGGGACGGTGGTCACCGCCAATACTCAGTTCCTCGATGCCATGGGGTATAGCCTGGATCAGATCGTCGGCAAAAAACACAGCATGTTCTGCAGCCCGCAAGAGGCGGCATCGAGCGGCTACGTTGATTTCTGGCAGACCCTCAATCGTGGAGAGTTTGTCGCCAGCCGCTTCAAGCGGGTGGACAGCCGCGGTAACGATGTATGGCTCGAAGCCACTTACAACCCGGTGCACGACGCAGAAGGCAATCTGTGCAAAGTGGTGAAGTTTGCCAGTGTGGTCACCGGCCAGGTGTTGCGCGAGTCCGAGGTCAAGGCCGCGGCCGGGGTGGCTTACGAAGTGTCGCTGCAAACCGATGTCACGGCCGAGCGCGGCGCGGCCGTTGTACAGAACACGGTACAAACCATGCAAAACATTGCCGTGCAGATGCAATCGGCTACCGGCAGCATCGAAGCACTGGGTAAGCAGTCATTGCTGATCAGCGCGATTGTGCAGACCATCGGGGGTATCGCCGCCCAGACCAACCTGTTGGCGCTCAATGCGGCCATCGAGGCCGCCCGCGCCGGTGAACAGGGGCGGGGCTTTGCGGTCGTGGCCGATGAGGTCAGGCAGTTGGCTAGCCGAACCAGTACGGCAACCGAAGAGATTGTCAGCGTGGTCCAGCAAAACCAGCGTCTCGCCGACGAAGCTATTACCGAGATGTTCAGCAGCCGCGAGCAGGCAGAGCAAGGCTTGACCCTGGCCAACCAGGCCGGCGCGGTGATCACCGAGATCCAGGGGGGCGCCAAACAGGTGGTGAGCGCGGTCGGGCGCTTTGCCAATGAACTGCAATAACGTGCTGGGTTAGATCGTTTGTTTGCTTAAGGGGGGCTTCACAGTAGGGGCACTGTTTGTTTCGTCGGATATTGAGTGTGCATGCGCGGACTCGATGTAGGACTTAATAAAAAAGCAGCTTGGCGTTGGTGTAGAAAGAAGCGGGTCCGTTAACAAAGCGTGACTTGGTGGGCCGCGTTGGCTTCCCATCACTGTTCGCGTGGTGGGCCAGGCCCTTCATGCCCCCGACTCCCAAGGACCTGCCCATGCTGTTGCGCCAACCTCCGTTGCTGTTTGCCGCCCTGACCTTAAGTTCGCTGGTGCACGCCGAAGACGTGCAACTGGCGCCGCTCGAAGTCACCACGGCCGAGGCCAGTGCCGGCGAAGTGGCCCAGGCGCAGCTGAAGAACGTGCCCGGCGCCACCAATTACATCGACATGAGCAGCGTGCAGCAGGGGCGGGTGAGCACCAACGAAGATGTGTTCAAGTACCAGCCGGGGGTGTACGCCAAGGCGGCGAATAACGAAGGGGTGAAGTTGTCCATTCGCGGTTCGGGCCTGAACCGCAGCCCCGGCGCGCATGCTTCCGGGCTCTATGAGATGTTCGACGGCCTGCCCCTGACCGGGCCTGGCGGCACACCCTACGAACTCAAGGACCCACTGTGGCAGAGCCGCGTCGAAGTGCTGCGTGGCGCCAACGGTTTTGATCAGGGCGCGCTGGCCCTGGGCGGCGCGGTCAACTACGTGACCCGCACGGGTTACGACGCGCCCAAGCTGCAAGTGCGCTATGAGGCCGGCAGCCGTGGTTACGCCCAACGCGAAATCAGCTCGGGCCAGGTACTGGGGGATGCCGATTACTACATCAGCCTGACCGACTCGGAATCCGACGGTTATCAGCACCAGAGCGCCGCCACCGGCAAGGGCGTGGCCGCCAACTTCGGCTACCGCTTCAATCCGAATCTGGAAACCCGCTTCTATTTCCGTTACCGCGAGACGACCAACGACACCCCCGGCAAACTCACCCGCAGCCAGATCAGCCACGACCCGCGCGCAGCCAACAGCCTTAACGCCAGCCGTGACTCCAAGCGCCTGCAACCGGGATCGACCTGGATCGCCAATAAAACCACCCTGCAACTGGACGACAACTCGCGCCTTGAAGTCGGCCTGGCCTATCACGATTACCCGATGGACCTGCGCGAAGGCACCAACCGCCTTAAAGTCGCCTACACCGACCTCAGCGGCACCCTCAATTACATCCGCCAGGACATGTTGTTCGGCCACGACAGCAAAATCACCGTTGGCCTGCGCACCACCCAGGCGATGCCCAACAATGGCGCGTCGGAATATGTACGCGTACCTGCCGGCAACACCGTCACCTATGCCCCCGGCACCAAGACCCGCGACTACAGCTACCTGGGCTCCGACACCGTGCTGCACATCGGCAACGAGCTGGAACTGGTGCCGGACCTCTGGCTGACCACCGGCCTAGCCGCGATCTACACCCGCCGCGAAACCCAGGTCACGTACCCTCAAGGCCAGGCGCCGCTCAGCCAGCATGATTGGGACTACGCGCCGCGCATCGGCCTGCGGTATGACGTCAACCCGCAATTGCAGGTGTACGGCAACGTGAGCCGCTCGGTCGAGCCGCCGCATGCGTGGTCGATGATCTGGGGTTCCAACAAATACTTCGCCGGCGGTGCGGCCACGGGGTTGGCGCGAGAAGGTGTCAGTTTGAAAAACCAGACCGCCACCACCCTGGAAATCGGCGGGCGAGGAGAGGCATGGCTTGGCCAATGGGACCTGGCGCTGTACCGCTCCGAAGTACGTCACGAACTGCTCAGCGTGGAAACCCAGCCCCAGACCCCAACCAGCAATGCAATCATCGCCGAATCCAACGCCAGCCCCACCGTGCACCAGGGCGTTGAACTGGGCCTGCTCAGCCCGCTGTGGGACGGCGGCCACCGCGGCATACTCAACCTGCGCCAGGCCTACACCTACAGCGACTTCCACTACCGCGACGACGACCGTTTCGGCGGCAACGCCTTGCCCGGTATCCCCAAGCACTACTACCAGGCGCAACTGCGCTACGACCACCCGACGGGCTTCTACACCAGCCTCAATACCGAGCATGCTTCACGGGTGGCGGTGGACTACGCCAACTCCTACTACGCGGCGCCCTACACCGTTTATGGTGCGACGTTCGGTTACGACGCGCCCCAACAGGCCTGGCAAGCCTGGGTCGACCTGCGCAACCTTGCCAACCGCCGCTACGCCAACACCGTTACACCGGCTTACGACGACAAGGGCGCGGATTTAGCCCGTTCTACACCCGCGGAAGGTCGTGGCATCTACACCGGCGTGTCGTGGAGTTGGCGTTAATCCGGCCCTTGCCCCGTCATCGTTTTACTGGCATTGTTTGCGCAATTGGTAACATTTCCCATTTGAGAAATTTTTGCGCATGCATGACATTCCGGCCGCGCTGGGCGACTCCGTGCGCCAGCAGACCCTTACGGCGATGTACCGCGAGCACCACGGCTGGTTGCATGGCTGGCTGCGCAGAAAACTCGGGTGTTCCCAGCACGCCGCCGACCTGGCGCACGATGCGTTCATTCGTGTGCTGATGCTGGCCGAGCCACAACACATCCAGGAACCTCGGGCCTTCCTGGCCACCACGGCGGGGCGCCTGTTGATCGATGGCGCGCGTCGACGCCGTATCGAAAAAGCCTACATGCAAGCGCTGGCCATCCAGTGTGAAGACGCCGGCATGCCCGACCCGGCCGCGATCCACGTGGCGCTGCAAGCGTTGGAGCGTATCGCGGAAATGCTCGCCGGTTTGCCAGCCAAGGCCCGCGAGGCCTTCCTGTTAAGTCGCCTCGACGGGCTGACCTACAGCGAAATCGCCAGCCGCCTGGGCGTGTCCTCCGGCACCGTCAAAAACTATATTTCCAGCGCCCTGGTGCACTGTTACCACAGCCTGCATGCGGCCGACCCGCTGTGATGAGTTCCGAACAGATCATTGAGCAAGCGGCGAATTGGCTGACACGCCTGCACGACGAAGACGTCACGGAAGCCGAGCGCCAGGCCTTCAACACCTGGTGCCAGGCCGACCCGCGTCACGCGGTGGCAATTGAACGCATGCGCGGCCTTTGGTGCAGCCTCGATACCTTGCCCGCGCAGCCGACGCGCGTGGCCCTGAATCGCGCGTTTAGCGCGCAACGCCCACGCAGTGCCCAAGTGTTGGGCTTGCTTGGCGTGTTGCTGTGCGGTTGGTGGGGCCTGGAGCACCTGCCGGTGTGGATGGCCGACCAGCGTACCGGCGTCGGCGAGCGTCGGCAGATCGCCCTCGAAGACGGCAGCCAATTGCAGCTCAACAGCAACTCTGCAGTGGATGTGCAATTCGACGGCCACCAACGGGTCCTCCAATTGCTGCAAGGCGAACTCTGGGTGGACGTGGCCAAGGATGCCCAGCGGCCGTTCGTGGTTCGCACCGACCAGGGCACGGCGACCGCGCTGGGTACGCGTTATCTGGTCAAGCGCGCGGCAGACGGCAGCACGGTGGTCACGGTGATCGAGTCCACCGTGGCGGTCAAAGGTCAAGCGCAGGACGCAGTCAAGGTCACCGCCGGCCAGCGCGCCGTGCTCAAGGATGGCCACGCCATGCCCGCGCAAAACACCGGCAATGCCGACCCGGACGCCTGGACCCGTGGCCTGCTCAAGGTCAACGACCAGCCCCTGAGCGAGGTCTTGCAGACGCTGGCCAGCTACCGTCACGGGGTGGTGCGCTTCGACTCCCAGGCCTTGGGCGATCTGCGTGTGTCCGGCGTGTTCAAGCTGGACGACACGGCGGCGGCGCTGGCGGCCCTGGCGGATAACCTGCCGATCCAGGTGGAGTACTTCACCGACCTGCTGGTGGTGGTCAAGCCGCGCTAACCTTGGCGCAACCGCTTGTACAAGGTGTTGCGACTCACCCCCAACTCGCGCGCCAGGTGGGAGATATTCCCGCCCGCCGCCTTCAGGCGCTCGTTCAGGTCGATGCTGTCATCCAGGTATTCACTGGCAGTTGGCGGCGGGGCCACATTCAAGTCCACAAAAAAATCATCCGGCAGATGCTCCGGGCGGATCGGTTGTTCCTCGGCCATTGCCAGCGCCACCTGCAGCACGCTGCTGACCTGGCGCAAATTCCCCGGCCATGGATGCTGTTCAAAAAGCGCCAGCACCTCGCTGCTCAGGCCGGCCCATTGGGTCGGTTCGCGGTGTTGCTGCCACAGTTGCTGAAACAGCGCCTGCTTGTCGCTGCGCTCGCGCAAGGGCGGCAACTCCAGCGTCAGGCCGCCGATGCGGTAGTACAAGTCTTCACGGAAGCGCCCGGCCTGCACCCATTCGCGCAGGGCGCGGTTGGTGGCCGAAATAATGCGCAGGTCCACCGCAAACAACTCGCTGCTCCCCACCGGTTGCACGCAACGCTCCTGCAATACGCGCAGCAAGCGGGCCTGGGTCGGCAGCGGCATATCGCCGATCTCGTCGAGAAACAATGTGCCCTTGTCGGCCTTGCGGATCAGGCCGATGCTGCCTTTTTGGTTGGCACCGGTGAACGCACCTTTTTCATAGCCGAACAGTTCCGATTCCACCAGTTCTGCGGGAATCGCCGCACAGTTCACCGCGATAAAGGCCTGCCGGCTGCGGGAACTGGCTTGGTGCAGGGCTTTGACGAACACCTCTTTGCCCACGCCGGTTTCGCCGTGGATCAGCAGCGGGATGTCTTTTTCCAGCAGGCGCTCGGCCTGACGCACGGCTTTTTCCACGCGAACATCGCCGAAATGCAGGGTCTTGAGGCCAATCGCCGCTGGTTTTGGCGCAGCAGGCTCGCTGAATACCCGCGCCTGCACCGGCATTTGCTGGGGGCGTTTCAACACGCACTGGAACCGATTGCGTCCCGCCGCCTGCAACGAAAACGGCAAGCCTTCCGGCTGGTTGAGCAACTCCAGCAATGACACCTTGAATAAACTGTCGATCATCACCCGCGACAGACTGATGCCCAGCAGGTTGTCGGCGCGCCGGTTGGCCGACAGCACCTGGCCGCTTTCATCGAAGATCAACAGGCCGGCCCACTGGCTGTCGAGGTTGCTCAAGCCGGTGTTGAAGGTCAGTTGAAAATGCTCGTCGCGAAACAGGTTGAGGATCAGCCGGTTTTCCACGGTCTGGCTCATCATCTTGACCATGCCCAGGGTGTGGGAGGGCGGCAGGTAGCTGTCGCTGGACACATCCAGCACCGCAATGATTTCACGTTGCGCATCGAAGATCGGCGCCGCCGAGCCGGTCATGAAGCGGTTGGCCTTGAGGAAGTGTTCGTCGTGTTCGATATGCACTGCCTGGGCGCAGGCCAGTGCGGTGCCGATCGCGTTGGTGCCGCTGCAGCGCTCCTTCCAGCTGGCGCCGGCGCTGAAGCCACGGGCCAGTTTAGGCTCGATAAAGCGTTGAGTGCCCCACGACGTCAGCACCTGGCCCTGATTGTCGGCCAGCATGATCAGGCAATTGGAATTACTGAGGATGTTCTCGTAGTAGGGCAGCACCTCCTGGTGGGTGGTCTGCACCAGGGAGTGCTGGCTTTCCAGCAATTGGCTGATGCCCTCGGCCGGCAACTGGTCGAAGCTGGGCGTGCTCTGGTGGTCCAGGCCAAACGCGCGGCAACGGCGCCAGGAGTCCTGAATGATGATGTCGTGGGGCAGCGGTTCGGCCATGGTGACCTTCTTTTTATTGTTATGGGGCTTGCACGATCTACTGGTTGGATCCGGGGCTTGCCCCTCCCAGTTGTGCTCCAGTGCCCATAAAGTGTTGTTCAGAAGTGTTCATTGTCAACCCCCAACCTGTTCAGTTGTTCAGCCAGATTGTTCACTCTCGAACACCGCTTTTACCCCATTTCCTTACGGATCAAGCACCTGCCGTTTTTGGCATGAAATTCGCTCTGACGACTGGCCAGTTTCATTCCAATAATAAAAAGGTCGTGTCATGTCATTGACCCTGGAACATGTCTCCCGCGTCGTCTCCGGCCAAACCTGGATCGACGACGCCACCCTGCGTTTCGAGCCCGGCTCCTTCAACGTATTGCTTGGCCGCACCCTGTCCGGCAAGACCAGCCTGATGCGCCTGATGGCCGGCTTGGACAAGCCCGACAGCGGCCGCATTCTGATGAACGGCGTTGATGTCACCCACAAACCGGTGCGCCTGCGCAACGTCTCGATGGTGTATCAGCAGTTCATCAACTACCCGACCATGACCGTGTTTGAAAACATCGCCTCGCCGTTGCGCCAGGCCGGTGTGTCCAACGAGATCATCCAGAGCAAGGTGCAGGAAACCGCCAGGATGCTGCGCATCGAGAAATTTCTCCAGCGCCACCCGCTGGAATTGTCCGGTGGCCAGCAGCAGCGCACGGCCATGGCTCGCGCACTGGTCAAGGATGCCGAGCTGATCCTGTTCGACGAGCCTCTGGTAAACCTGGACTACAAACTGCGCGAAGAGCTGCGTCAGGAAATGCGTGAGCTGTTCCAGGCCCGCCACACCATCGCCATCTATGCCACCACCGAACCCAACGAGGCCCTGGCATTGGGCGGCACCACCACCATCCTTCACGAAGGCCGGGTGATCCAGAGCGGCAAGGCCGCCGAGGTGTACCACCAGCCGCAGACGGTGCTGGCGGCCGAACTGTTTTCCGAACCGCCGATCAACCTGATGCCGGGACGTATCAGCGGCAACGAGGTGAGCTTCGCCAACTTTGTGCACTTCCCGCTGAATGTCGACCTGCGCCCCATCGGCGAAGGCGAATTCCGCTTCGGTGTGCGCCCCAGCCACATCAGCCTGGTGCCGAGTAACGACGACGACCTGGAGTTGGCAGTCACCGTGGAAGTCGCCGAGATCAGCGGCTCGGAAACCTTCCTGCATGTGCGCAGCGAGCACTTCCTGCTGGTGCTGCACTTGCCGGGGGTGCACGAATACGACGTCGACGCGCCGATCCGCGTGTATATCCCCACCCATAAACTGTTTGTGTTCGATGGTCAGGGCCGTTTGGTCCAGGCCCCCGGACGCCGTGTCGCGAGGGTTGCCTGATGGCCGAGATCCACTTGCAGAACCTGGCGCACAGCTACAGCCCTACGCCGAATGGTCCGGAGGACTACGCCATTCGGGAAATGAACCACGTGTGGGAGCAGGGCGGCGCCTACGCATTGCTCGGCCCGTCCGGCTGCGGCAAGTCGACCCTGCTCAATATCATCTCCGGCCTGCTCAGCCCGTCCGAGGGCCAGGTGCTGTTTGACACCCAAGTGGTCAACGACCTCACGCCGGAGAAACGCAATATCGCCCAGGTGTTCCAGTTCCCGGTGGTGTACGACACCATGACGGTGTTCGACAACCTGGCCTTCCCGCTGCGTAACCAGGGCATGGCCGAGGCGAAAATCCACAGCAAAGTGCAGGAAATCGCCGAAGTCCTCGACCTGCAAAACCTGCTGACCAAAAAAGCCCGCAACCTCACCGCCGATGAAAAACAAAAAGTCTCCATGGGCCGCGGCCTGGTGCGCGACGACGTATCGGCGATCCTGTTTGACGAGCCGCTGACGGTGATCGACCCGCACCTGAAGTGGAAGCTGCGGCGCAAGCTCAAGCAGATTCACGAGCAGTTCAATATCACCATGGTCTACGTCACCCACGATCAGCTTGAGGCTTCCACCTTCGCCGACAAGATCGCGGTGATGTACGGCGGGCAGATCGTGCAGTTCGGCACGCCACGGGAACTGTTCGAGCGACCCAGCCACACCTTTGTCGGTTATTTCATCGGCAGCCCTGGGATGAATCTGATCGAAGTGCGGGCCGAGGCGGGCGGGGTGCAATTTGCCGGTACCCATCTGCCGTTGCCCGAGGCGTTGCAGCGACGCATTGCAGCGACGGACTACACCAAGCTGCAGGTGGGCATCCGCCCGGAATTTATCCACGTGTGGGACGAGCATAACCCCGACGCCATGCAGGCCAACGTCACGCACCTGGAAGACCTTGGCACCTACAAGATCATGACCCTCGACCTCGACGGCGCAACGCTCAAAGTGCGCCTGGCCGAAGACAAACCGGTGCCCGAGGGCCAGGCCTCCATCAGCTTTCCCGCGCAATGGCTGATGCTGTATGCCGACGACTACCTGCTGGAGGTGCAGCCATGAACAAGGTGCAGAACAACAAGGCCTGGTGGCTGGTATTGCCGGTATTCCTGCTGGTGGCATTCAGCGCGGTGATCCCGATGATGACCGTGGTCAACTACTCGGTGCAGGACATCTTCGACCAGTCCAGCCGCTACTTCGTCGGTGCCGACTGGTACAAACAGGTGCTGCTCGACCCGCGCCTGCATGACTCGCTGCTGCGCCAGTTCATCTACTCGGCGTGCGTGCTGTTGATCGAAATACCGCTGGGCATCGCCATCGCCCTGACCATGCCCACCAAGGGCCGCTGGTCGTCGTTGGTGCTGATCGTGCTGGCAATTCCGCTGCTGATCCCGTGGAACGTGGTGGGCACCATCTGGCAGATCTTCGGCCGTGCCGATATCGGCCTGCTGGGTTACAGCCTCAACGCCCTGGGCATCAGCTACAACTATGCGGCCAACACCATGGACGCCTGGGTCACCGTGCTGGTGATGGACGTGTGGCACTGGACCTCATTGGTGGCGCTGCTCTGCTACTCGGGCTTGCGCGCCATTCCGGACGTGTACTACCAGGCCGCGCGGATTGATCGGGCCTCCGCCTGGGCGGTGTTCCGACATATCCAACTGCCGAAGATGAAGAGCGTGTTGCTGATCGCGGTGATGCTGCGCTTTATGGACAGCTTCATGATCTACACCGAGCCGTTCGTCCTTACCGGCGGCGGGCCGGGGAACGCCACTACGTTCCTGAGCCAGACATTGACCCAGATGGCCGTAGGCCAATTCGACCTGGGCCCGGCGGCGGCGTTTTCCCTGGTGTACTTCCTGATCATCCTGTTGGTGTCCTGGCTGTTCTACACCGCCATGACCCACTCCGACGCCAACCGCTGAGGCCGCCAACATGAGTAAGCGCAAAGTCGTACCGCTGCTGATCTACATCCTGTTCCTGCTGGTGCCGATCTACTGGCTGCTGAACATGTCCTTCAAGAGCAACACCGAAATCCTCGGCGGGCTGACACTGTTTCCGCAGGATTTCACCCTGGCCAACTACAAGGTGATCTTCACCGACCCGAGCTGGTACACCGGCTACCTCAACTCGCTGTACTACGTGAGCCTGAACACGGTGATCTCCCTGACCGTGGCGCTGCCGGCAGCCTATGCCTTCTCGCGCTACCGCTTCCTGGGCGACAAGCACCTGTTCTTCTGGCTGTTGACCAACCGCATGGCGCCGCCGGCGGTGTTCTTGCTGCCGTTCTTCCAGTTGTATTCGTCCATCGGCCTGTTCGATACCCATATCGCGGTGGCCCTGGCGCATTGCCTGTTCAATGTGCCGTTGGCGGTGTGGATTCTGGAAGGTTTCATGTCTGGCGTGCCCAAGGAAATCGACGAAACCGCCTACATTGACGGCTACTCGTTTCCCAAGTTTTTCGTGAAGATTTTCATCCCGTTGATCGGCTCCGGCATCGGCGTCACCGCGTTTTTCTGCTTCATGTTTTCCTGGGTCGAGCTGCTGCTGGCGCGCACGCTGACCTCGGTCAACGCCAAGCCCATCGCGGCGGTCATGACGCGCACGGTGTCGGCATCGGGGATCGATTGGGGCGTGCTGGCGGCGGCGGGGGTGTTGACCATCCTGCCCGGCATGCTGGTGATCTGGTTTGTTCGCAACCACGTGGCCAAGGGCTTTGCCCTGGGCCGGGTCTGAGGAGTCGATGATGGAATGGATGGCCTGGACCACCCCCACTGCACTGTTCTTTGGCGGCATCGCGCTGATTCTGGCGGGCATGACCACCTGGGAACTGCGTTCGCCGAGCATCCCTCGGCGTGGGTTTCTACCGATCAGCACCACCCGTGGTGATCGCCTGTTTATCGGTCTTCTCGGCAGCGCCTACCTGCATTTGCTGGTTATCGGCGTTACCGACTGGAGCATCTGGGTGGCGTCCGCGCTGTCCCTGGTATGGCTGTTGAGCGTGATGCGTTGGGGCTAATGCCCTTATGAATAAACCCCCAGGAGGTCTCTATGTTGAATAAAAACAATAAGCTGCGACATAGCATTTCATTGGCCGCCGTACTGGCCCTCAGCGGTTTGAGCGCCACGGCATGGGCCGATGCGTATGAAGATGCCGCGAAAAAATGGATCGGCAGCGAGTTCAAACCGTCCACTCTCACCGAAGCCCAACAGCTCGAAGAGTTGAAATGGTTTATCAAAGCGTCGGAACCGTTCCGTGGGATGAAGATCAACGTGGTGTCGGAAACCCTCACCACCCACGAGTACGAATCCAAGGTGCTGGCCAAGGCCTTCACGGAAATCACCGGGATCAAGCTGACCCACGACCTGCTGCAGGAAGGCGACGTGGTGGAAAAGCTGCAAACCCAAATGCAGTCCGACAAAAATATCTATGACGGCTGGGTCAACGACTCGGACCTGATCGGCACGCACTTTCGCTACGGCAAGACCGAATCCATCACCGACCTGATGGCTAACGAAGGCAAAGACTTCACCTCGCCGACCCTCGACCTCAAGGACTTTATCGGCCTGTCGTTCACCACCGCGCCGGACGGCAAGATCTACCAGTTGCCCGACCAGCAGTTCGCCAACCTCTACTGGTTTCGCGCCGACTGGTTCGAGCGTCCGGAGCTCAAAGCCAAGTTCAAGGCAAAGTACGGCTACGACCTCGGCGTGCCGGTGAACTGGTCGGCCTATGAAGACATCGCCAAGTTCTTCACCGAAGACGTCAAGGAAATCGACGGCAAGCGTATCTACGGGCACATGGACTACGGCAAGAAAGACCCGTCCCTGGGCTGGCGCTTCACCGATGCGTGGTTCTCCATGGCCGGTGGCGGCGACAAGGGGTTGCCCAACGGCCTGCCGGTGGACGAGTGGGGCATCCGCGTGGAGGACTGCCACCCGGTGGGCTCCAGCGTCACCCGCGGCGGCGACACCAACGGCCCGGCCGCTGTATTTGCCACGCAAAAATACGTGGATTGGATGAAAGCCTACGCGCCACCGGAAGCGGCGGGCATGACCTTCTCCGAATCCGGCCCGGTGCCGTCCCAGGGCAATATCGCCCAGCAGATCTTCTGGTACACCGCGTTTACCGCCGACATGACCAAAGCAGGCCTGCCGGTGGTGAACGCCGACGGCACGCCGAAATGGCGCATGGCACCATCGCCTGTCGGACCTTACTGGGAAAAGGGCATGAAGAAGGGCTATCAGGACGTAGGCTCCTGGACCTTCCTCAAGTCGACGCCGGAAAAACAGAAACTCGCGGCTTGGCTGTATGCGCAGTTCGTGACCTCCAAAACCGTGTCGCTGAAGAAAACCATCGTCGGCCTGACGCCGATTCGTGAGTCCGACATCAATTCCCAAGCCATGACCGACATGGCGCCCAAACTCGGCGGCCTGGTGGAGTTCTACCGCAGCCCGGCACGGGTGGAATGGACCCCGACCGGCACCAACGTGCCGGACTACCCGCGCCTGGCGCAACTGTGGTGGAGCAATATCGCCGCCGCCGCCAGCGGCGAAAAAACCCCGCAACAGGCGCTGGACAACCTGGCCAAGGAACAGGACGCGATCATGACGCGCCTGGAACGCTCCAAGGTGCAACCGGTGTGTGGCCCGAAAATGAACCCCGAGCGTGACGCGCAATACTGGTTCGACCAACCGGGTGCGCCGAAGCCGAAACTGGCCAACGAGAAGCCTAAAGGCGAGACGGTGACCTACAGCGACCTGCTCAAATCGTGGGAGGCGGCGCGTAAGTAAACGCGGCGGGAAAGGCCTGAATGGCACGCTAGCGTGCCGTTCAGGCCAAGTTGCTGGCTTGGAGAAGCTGGCAGAAATCTAAATGTGGGAGCAACTGTCTGGATGACCCTAACGTTGGCATCGCTTTTTAAGACAGCCAAGCTCCCACAGCTCTCAAGCCGTGTGACCTTCAACCACACATCGCTGCCGATTTAGGCTAGCCGCCGTAAATGAGCCCGATGCCCTTAACTGAGCAGGCGTTCGACCTTTTCGCGGTCTAGCCTGTTGACGCTTTCGCGAATCAGCTGCTCTATCGCGTTCACAGCCTTGCTCAAGTAGTCGATATGGCTCTGCAAAGCCGGTTACTTCGCCGCAGGAGGCTGTTTTCAGGCGCCTTTTGTTATCGTCCCTCTGCTGAGCGAAGGTAAGCGTCCGGGGAAGTCATCTATCCGATCCCTGCGATGACTGGATGTGTACGGCAACGTCTTTCAGCACGCTTTTGCTTAGGTATTCACCCCTCCCTAACCCGCAAAAACTATATTCGCTAGCTCTTAAATCACTGTCGATTTCTCGGTGGAGACGTCGCTGCAGTCAGCTTACGATAGCGCGATCTGCACCTGTCTTCTCTCACCGGGGTACCACTGAATGACGCCACTAAGTGCGGTTTTCCGCAAACTTCACCCCGCTAATTTGTTGGTACTCGCCAACGTGAGCGATGCTGGCAGCGCACGTATGGTCGAAAGTGTTGGGAGTAAGGCAATCGCGACCAGCAGCGCCGCCGTTGCTTGGGCGCATGGATACCAAGATGGCAATCAACTTCCCCTAAAACTGCTGACTACTACAGTTGAGTCAATGGTTCGAGTGCTTACAGTTCCCCTCACGGTCGATGTCGAAGGGGGCTATTGCGACGACCTCGCCGCTGTTTCCCGCATCTCGAAAGCGATTTTTACACCCATTCGATGACGAGGCTACGGTCTATGAGATCTTACAATCACGCTCTTCCGCCCAGAAGCGAGATGGTGAATGCGATGCTATGCAGTGATACCGCCTATGAGGGCGTTTTTTTCACTGCTGTCAAAACTACAGGTATTTTTTGCCGCCCTACATGTAGTGCACGTAAGCCAAAGCCCGAGAATGTAGAGTTTTTTTCGCAGGCTAACGAAGCGATGGCAGCAGGTTATCGGCCTTGCTTACGATGCAAGCCATTGGATCTCGCAGCTTGCGCGCCAGATTGGGTCAAGGCGCTACTGGCCTCTGTATCTGCATCACCTGACGCTCGCTGGAGTGATGCTGACCTAACTACGCGTGGTATCGATCCGTTACGCTTACGCAGGTGGTTCAAACAAAATTTTGGCATGACTTTTCATGCATGGATCCGTTCTAGAAGGCTCGGTGTTGCCCTAGGCCGGATTTCTTCGGGCGAAACGCTGGATAACACCGCATTTGACTTAGGGTACGAGTCATTGAGTGGCTTTAGAGATGCTTTCAAAAAAACATTTCAGATGCCCCCTGGTAAGGCAGCTGAAACGTCGCTCCTGCTATATCGCCATTTGACTACACCGTTGGGCCCAATGATCGCCATGGCAGAGGAGCGAGGTTTGGTACTCCTCGAATTTCTTGACCGCCCGGCCCTAACCGCTGAATTAAACGAACTGCGTGGGCGTCATGGGTATTCAATCGCACCGGGTGAGCATGTCTACATCAAGCAGATCGAAGTTCAATTAAAACTTTATTTTGATGGAAAGCTAAAAAGGTTTTCAGTACCGCTCTATATGCCAGGCAGCTCTTTTGACAGGCTTGTGTGGGCAGAGCTTCTAAAAATCGACTATGGAACTATTTCAAGCTACGGTGCCATCGCTAGGGGCATCGGTAAGCCAGGTGCAAGCCAAGCAGTGGGCAATGCAAATGGACACAATCGCTTATCCATTGTCGTCCCCTGTCACCGTGTCATAGCGGCAAATGGTGCACTCGCCGGATATGGCGGAGGACAGCCCCGGAAAGAGTTTTTACTGCATTTGGAAAAAACTGCTTTGCAGATGACTCAACAAAACGAACTCCTGTTGAGTTAGTTGCTAGTCAGAATATACGCAGACACAAAGACTCCTCAGCGCGTCTTTTGTAAAGCTCCTTGGGTGTCGACCTTGGGCATCAACTGCGCAGCCAGTGTGCGCAGTTGTTCGGGGTCGAGTTCGACCGTAACCGTCCGAGCAACACATCTTCCTGATGCCATCGGTTAAGGCGATGGTGTCCACCTAAATTTAAGTGGACACCATTTTTAGCCTTTTTAAGCGGACGCCCATGCCACAAGAACGCCGTTCCTATTCCAAGTCCTTCAAGGCCCAGGTCATTACTGAGTGCGCCCATCCTGACACTTCAATTGCCAATGTCGCCTTGACCCACAACCTCAATGCAAACCTCGTCCATAAATGGATTCGGGTGCATGCGCAGAAAAACCTGGCACTGCAAACTGCCTTCATCCCGGTCAAGACTTCGCCGCCGGTGCCGATGCATCAGGCCCTTCCTGCCACGATCCGAATCGAAGTGCCGCATCCAAAAGGTGTAGTCGTGGTGAGTTGGCCAGCAGAAAATGCAGCGGCGTGTTCTGCTTTCCTACGAGACCTGCTGCGATGATCCGCGTCGATTCCATCTGGCTCGCCACCGAGCCCATGGACATGCGCGCCGGCACTGAAACCGCGCTCGCACGAGTCGTGGCGGTGTTCGGTGCGGCGAAGCCGCACTGTGCCTATCTGTTCGCCAACCGCCGCGCCAATCGAATGAAAGTGCTGGTGCATGACGGCGTGGGGATTTGGCTTGCCGCCCGGCGTTTGAATCAAGGACGCTTCTTCTGGCCGGGTGTGCGACACGGCTCCGAAGTTGAGTTGGATGCCGAGCAACTTCAGGCCCTGGTGCTCGGTTTACCTTGGCAGCGCGTCGGTGCAGGCGGAATCATCTCGATGCTTTAACATCTGCCATGGCGTGCTTGCCAGCGCAATTGGCCCATCAGTCTATCGTCGCCATCAGCCCTCTCTGGCAAAATCGGCGGCATGACTTTGCATCCAAATCTCGATCAATTAAACCCTGAACAACTGCGTGCCCTGGCGGCGCAGTTGATCCAGCGCGTCGAGACAATGGACAAGCAAATCACTCATCACAAGTCGGTCAACGAGAAACTGGCCCACGAGATCGCGCTGCTCAAACGCTTCAAGTTTGCCAAGCGCAGCGAGCAGTTGAGCCCGGATCAAGCCAGCCTGCTCGACGACTTGATCGATACGGATATCGCCGCTATCGAAGCCGAACTTGAGGCGCTGCAACCGGCACCTGTCGAAGCCAAAGTGCGCCAGCAACCCAAGCGCGCACCGCTGCCACCGCAGTTTCCTCGCACACTGATCCATCACGAACCGGACAACAGCCACTGCCAGTGCGGCTGCGCCCTCAAGCGCATCGGCGAAGACGCCAGCGAAAAGCTCGACTACACGCCCGGCGTATTCACCGTCGAGCGTCACATCCGTGGAAAGTGGGCCTGCGAGCAGTGTGAAACGCTAATCCAGGCGCCGGTACCGGCGCACGTCATCGACAAAGGCGTCCCGACCGCAGGCCTGCTGGCCCACATCATGGTGGCCAAGTTCGCCGACCATCTGCCGCTGTATCGCCAAGAGAAAATCTTCGGCCGCGCCGGGCTGCCCATCGCCCGTTCGACACTGGCGCAGTGGGTGGGTCAAACCGGCGTACAACTGCAACCGCTCGTGGAAGCACTGCGCGAGGCAGTGCTGGCCCAGCGAGTCGTCCATGCCGATGAAACACCCGTGCAGATGCTGGCACCGGGTGAAAAGAAAACGCACCGAGCGTATGTCTGGGCCTACTGCACGACACCATTCTCGGCACTGAAGGCGGTAGTCTACGACTTCAGCCCGAGCCGTGCTGGCGAACATGCGCGCAACTTCCTGGGCACTTGGAACGGCAAGCTGGTCTGCGATGGCTTCGCAGGCTACAAGGCCGGCTTCGAAGGGCGCATCACCGAAATCGGCTGCATGGCCCATGCTCGCCGCAAGTTCTTCGACCTGCATGTGGCGAACAAAAGCCAACTGGCCGAACAGGCGCTGCACTCAATCGGCGGCCTATACGAGGTTGAACGAAAGGCCAAAGAGATGAGCGATGAAGATCGCTGGCGATTACGTCAAGAAATGGCGATTCCTATCGCGGAGAAGTTGCATGAGTGGATGCTGGCTCAGCGCGAACTTGTGCCCGAGGGCTCGGCCACAGCCAAGGCTCTGGATTACAGCCTGAAACGCTGGGTAGCGCTGACGCGCTACCTCAATGATGGTGCTGTGCCCATCGACAACAATCGGGTCGAAAATACGATCCGGCCTTGGGCCCTTGGCCGTTCGAATTGGCTCTTCGCCGGATCACTGCGCAGCGGTAAACGAGCGGCGGCAATTATGAGCTTGATTCAATCGGCACGCATGAATGGGCATGATCCGTTCGCGTATCTCAAGGATGTACTGACGCGGTTGCCGACACAGAGGGCCAGTGCAATTGACCAATTACTACCGCATCAATGGGCACAGGGCTCCTAACACGCTATGAGCTACATTCAGTCCGACGCGTCTGAATCTAATGGTGTCGATGGAGGTATTTGCCATGCGGGTTTTTTGTCATCCTGACTGTCGAAAATACGCCGCGCCTTGCGGAAATCCTCAACGTTCTCGACAACCCAAGTCCAGATAGGTGACATGCGGATCAACAGTCCCATACCCAGCGGCGTCAGCTCATACTCGACACGTGGCGGAATCTCACCGAACTCCCGCCGAACCACTAGCCCATCCCGCTCCATGGAGCGTAGCGTCTTGGTTAACATCCGCTGAGTCACCCCAGTCATCTGCCTTTTTATTTCGGCATGGCGCATCGTGCCGTAAACCCCCAGGGCATGCAGAATACCTAACGACCAGCGGCTACCTGCGTGAGCAAGCACTTCTCGTCTGACGCCATCATCGTCTTCTCTAAGCGTTCGGCAAATTGTTTCTGCCTGGCTGAGAGCCTCCTGATCGGTCATTTCATTCTCTGGTATCACAGGTGTGCCTTCTTACGAACGTTGCCTAATCGTGCAAGCATTTGTTCATCTTACAGGCAACAGGTCTCAGGAGAAATCATGACCGAAGTGACCCAGCTTTCCCCCCAATCCATTCTCGTTCTAGGCGCCGGTGAGCTTGGGCTGCCGGTTCTGCGCAATCTTGCGCGAGTAGCAAAGCGCGCGCCCGGCTCCACAATCAGCGTCCTGCTCAGGGATTCGACCATCAACACTCAGGTGCCCGAGAAAAAGGTCGAAATCGATGAGCTTCGAGATCTTGGCATCCAGATGGTGGCCGCAGATCTCGTGAATAATTCAATCGATCAGTTGGCTGAAGTGTTCGCACGGTTCGATACCGTAATAGGCTGCGCAGGCATGGTTGCAGGCCGGGAAACCCCGATGAAGCTGGCTACAGCAGCTCTCAAGTCCGGTGTGAAGCGCTACTTTCCTTGGCAGTTTGGTGTCGACTTCGAGGTAATCGGTCGGGGCAGTCCTCAAGATCTGTTCGATGCTCAGCTTGATGTACGCGAATTGCTTCGCGCCCAGGATAAAACTGAATGGGTAATCATCTCGACGGGTATGTTCACCAGCTTTCTATTCGAGCCAGTATTCGAGGTGGTTGACTTCGAAAACGATACCGTGAACGCGCTAGGCAGTCTTGAGACCAGCGTGACGCTCACGACTCCAGAAGACATTGGTGCGTTGACAGCGGAAATTGTTTTCTTCGAACCTCGCTTCCGCGATCAGATTGTGTACCTCTCGGGAGATACAGTGACGTACGGAGAGGTTGCGAGCCTCCTCGAACGTGTACTGGGTCGCCCGTTCAAACGTAACGTGTGGACTGTTCCGTACTTGCTCCAAGAATTGGAGAGAGACCCAACGCATCACATCAAGAAGTACCGCGCTGTGTTCGCCCAGGGCAGAGGCGTGGCCTGGCCTAAAGCAGGCACTTTCAACGCGCAGCAGTCGACTCAAGTCACGACCGCTGAGGAGTGGGCCCGTGCAAATCTGGCAACCTCATCAGCATAAGGGCAGTAGCTGAACGAACGTTCTCGCGCTCGGAGTTGACCCGCTAAAAAGCTCCTCAGTCTGATAATGGGCGCTGATAACCGAAGCTAAGGCGCGGAGAATGGGTCTGGTAATCCAAGACGACCGAATCTTTATCTTATCCGCACCATCTGCCGAGGTCTGAGGCGTCCCACTTCACTATCTATTGAGTTTTCTAAGCGCGAATTCCGAACCACGGTGACTTAACCAAGCGCTTACTAAAGCCTTGCAAATGAGCGTGGTTTTGAGGAGCACGGGGGAGAATGGTGTGGTCAAGGTGTGTCTGCCGGACGCTTACTTAATGGATTTCGTAGTGCGATGTTAACCGACAACCAAACAGACAAACAGACGCGTTTAAGGCCTCGTCAAGGCGTATTCACCACCCGCTTACCGTTAGCGCAATTTACCCCAACGTCAACCTGATGAACTCGAGCTTCAAGGCTGTCCTTGGAAACATCAATGCCTGGTGAATAGGAAAACATAGCCAAACCCACTTGCTCCCGATGGCTGCTTGTCAGGCGCCTATTTTTTGGATCTGACTGAGTACATATCCGTTGCTGCGGTAACGGCTGATATGGGTTCCGCTTTTACAGCGGCTCACTTTTGAAAAGTGCAAAAGTAAGCAAAACGCTCTTGCCCCAACACTCGGCACCTCGCCCAGGCTCGGTGTGCCCGTAATCCGACATTGATTTGAGGGGCCGCCACCACGCGCCATTCATGGCGCGGGGCGGCTAAACCGGCATCCCTGCCGGTTTACCCCAAATCAATGTCGAATTACGGCCAGCGTGTTTGACGGGGCGCCTGAGATCACAATCAAAAGCAACAGCCAAAGCAACAGCAAACAGTCCCCTGCGCGCTTCACCCATTGACCGCCTATCCCCACCCTCCCAAACCCAATTGAATTTTCCCCACCTGCCCATGCTCTTTCCTATAGAAGCGCCGCACGGCGAGCGCTCTTGCGGGGCCTTCATGCAAGAAGGCCGGGTTGTATAGGACATTGCGGGAACTGCCATCATGACGCTACTAACGGCGCTGTCGGGCCAGCCGGCCTCTGTGCATCACTCGGGCTACGGTGAGTATCAGCGAGTCTATCAACAGCTGTATGACGAAGTGCCGGACGCCGGCGCGCTGGCGCGCGAGTTTCTGCAAGCGCAGTTGGCGCAGGTTCGGCACGCGGCCAACGAGCTGCCCGACGAACCGCAGCATTTGTGTGCCTGGGTCGAACAGCGCTGCGCCGTCGTCGCCCAGGCCTACGCCGAGTACCTTGAACAACGCCAGCAAGGCCGACCACGTCGTTACTTTCGCAACAAAGCCCATGCGCTGTATGTGCTGCAACGCGTGGCCCCGACCAAACAGGTGGATGGCGCCTGGCTGTACGGTTTACTGCACCACTGGCAAGACCAGCGTTTCGACGGCCTGATCACCACCTATCTCGAAGAGTTGGGCGACGGTGAGGCCGCGCAGAATCATGTGGTGATCTACCGCAAGTTGCTCAGCGAACACGATGCTGACAGCGATGCCGGCCTTGAGGATGAGCACTATGTGCAAGGCGCCCTGCAAATGGCCTTGGGCCTGTGCGCCGAAGAGTTCTTGCCGGAGGTGATCGGCTACAACCTGGGCTACGAACAGCTGCCGCTGCACCTGTTGATCAGCGCGTATGAACTGAGTGAGTTGGGCATCGACCCTTATTACTTCACGCTTCACGTGACCATCGACAATGCCAGCAGCGGCCACGCCTGCAAGGCGGCGCAGTCGGTGCTGAACCTGCTGCCGCTGGGCGAGGGCAGGGCGCAGTTCTATCAGCGTGTGGCCCAGGGCTACCGTCTCAACGATCTCGGGCCGGGCACCACGGCCGTGATCGAGCGTTTCAACCTGCACGACGAAGTGGTGGCGATGCTCGAACGCAAGCGCACTTTCGGCCAGCACATGCATTCGGACTATTGCCGCTTCGAAGGCAAGACCGTCAATCAGTGGCTGACCACGCCGGGGCAAATCCCCGGGTTTCTCCAGGCCCTGCAAGACAAGGGCTGGATCCGACTGAACCAGGACCCCGCCGACAGCCGTTTCTGGCAGTTGATCGAGGGCGCCGGCGCGGCGATGTTCGGCGTGTTCAGCGGCTATGAAAAACAACTGCTGCACGATTGGATTGCCGGGGAGTGGGCCAGCGACCAACGCGTGCCACCCGCCAGGCCTGGACGCGGCAGCCCGTTTTCCCGCGAGCAACAGCGCCCCACCGACCCGGACACCCAGGCCTTGGTGAACGCGCTGTACAACCTGACCGACGAGCAGCAGCTGCAGGCGCTGATCCCGTGGCTGTCCGCCCGCCGTCATTGCACCCCGGCCGGTCTGTACGCCACCCGCCGTTTTATCCAGCTGCGCACGCGTCTACGCTAAGGAGCGACCCCATGTCCGCACAACAACTCGCCGACCGCGCCTTACTGAACCTGGGCAGGGGCTTGAAAGAAAGTGGCTACCGGTTCATCACCCCCACCCCTTTGACCCACGAGCGGGTGTACCGGCGCCTGGGGACACCGCTGGCGATGAACGTGCGCGATGTGTTCGGCTGGTCGATGCCGTTTGACAATGACCTGCTGCCCGCCGCGTTTCGCGATGAGTTGCAGCAAGCGGATGTGATCGAAAAACACGACGCGCTGTGGCGCAGTAACGTGCGCTGGTCGAGCCTTGGGGACCTGCTGTTCGCCCATTCGCCGTACCCCACCACTCAAGCGGACGCGGTGTTTTTCGGGCCTGACAGCTATCGTTTTGCGCAGGTGATCGAAGCCCATCTGCAACAGCGTTTCGAGCCGCTCAAATGCGCGGTCGACATCGGCTGCGGCGCGGGCGTGGGCGCGCTGGTCATTGCCCATGCACGGCCTGATGCGCAGGTGGTGGCGGTGGACATCAACCCGCGCGCCCTGCGTATGACGGCGGTGAACGCCGAGTTGGCCGGCCTGGGCAACGTCAGTGTGTACCAGAGCGACCTGCTGGCGAGCCTGCAAGGTTCATTCGACTTGATCGTCGCCAACCCGCCCTACATGAACGACGATCGGCAGCGCGCCTACCGGCATGGCGGCGGTGCATTGGGGGAGCAACTGTCGGTGCGCATCGTCAGTGAATCCCTCGGGCGCCTGGCCCTGGGTGGCAGCCTGGTGCTGTATACCGGCGTGGCGATGGTCGCGGGCGAGGATCCGTTCCTGGAGGCGGTCAGGCCCTTGCTGGCCAGCGACGCCTACGGCTGGACCTACCGCGAACTGGACCCTGACGTCTTCGGCGAAGAACTCGATAAACCTGGCTATGAGCGCGTCGAACGGATCGCCGTGGTCGCGCTCACCGTCACCCGGTTGCGTTGACGGCCCATGCTCACCTTCGGCATCGAAGAGGAATACTTCATCACCGACCTGCACAGCCGCCGAATGCTCAGCGAGCCGCCGGCAGCGGTGTTGACGGCCTGTCAGCGGGCGATAGGCGCGGGGTTTGCCTTCGAAATGTTCCAGGGGCAGATCGAAGTGGCGTCGCCGGTGTTCAAGGCCAGCCGCGACGCCGCCGATTACCTGGCGACCGTGCGGCATAACCTGGCGCAATCGCTCGGCGACTTCGGCCTGGGCATCGTCTGCGCCGGCAGCCATCCGCTGGCCGCCTGGCGCGAGCAGACGCCCACGGTGCACGCGCATTTCGAGCAGTTGTTCGAGGACGTTCAGCAGGTGGCGCGCCGCAGCGTGTTGTGCGGTTTGCATGTGCATGTGCAGGTGCCGGAGCAGCTCGATCGCATTGCGGTGATGAACGAGGTCTCGCCGTGGCTGCCGTTGTTATTGTTGCTCAGTTGCTCGTCGCCGTTCTGGGAGGGGGCGCCCAGTGGCTTCATGAGTTACCGCCAGGCCGCTTGCGATGAGTGGCCGCGCATGGGGGTACCGGAGCATTTCGAGGACTGGGCGGCCTACCAGCGGTATTTGGGATTGCTGCGGCGCATGGGTGTGATCAAGGCCGACGGCAACGGCTGGTGGGGCATTCGCCCGGCGGCGCGTTATCCCACCCTTGAGTTGCGCATGACGGATGCATGCCCCCGGCTGGAGGATGCGCTCACCCTGGCCACGCTGTTTCGTGTGATGGTCACCCATGCCTGCGGCATGGCTCGGCCCGGCGCCACGTTTACCGCGCAGACGCGTTGGCTGCTCCAGGAAAACCGTTGGCAGGCCAAGCGCTATGGCGCGCAGGGCGCCTTCGCGCTGGACGACGAGGGCGCCACTGGCACTGCCGAGCAATGGTTGGAGCGGGCCTCGCGACGGTTTCGAACGACCGCCGCCAACATGGGTGAACCCGCCGTGTTCGACCACGCCCTGGCGCTGTTGCGTCGGGGCAGCAGCGCGGTCGATCAACTGCGGTGTTTTGCGGACGCCTCGGCCAAAGGCGCGGATGCGCATGCCGGCCTACAGGCGGTCGTCGACCGCTTGCTCGCCCAGAGCCGTGGCGACCTTTGATCGGCTGCCCGCGAACGCCAACGGAACACTCGCCATGAGCGCTGCCCCTAATGAATGACGCTACTCAACAACCGGAGTGCAGCCCATGCGAGCCATGACCTATCAAGGCGCCCATAAGGTGCAGGTGGACACCGTTCCCGACCCCATCATCGAGCAACCCGACGACATCATTCTGCGGGTCACCGCCACCGCTATCTGCGGTTCGGACCTGCACCTGTACCGCGGCAAGATCCCCACCGTGGAGCATGGCGATATCTTCGGCCATGAATTCATGGGCATCGTCGAAGAGACCGGGCCAGGGGTGACGGCGGTGCAACGTGGTGACCGCGTGGTAATCCCGTTCGTGATTGCCTGTGGCGAGTGTTTCTTTTGCCAACTGCAACAATTCGCGGCCTGTGAAACCACCAACGACGGACGCGGTGCGATTCTGAATAAAAAGGCGATCCCACCGGGCGCCGCGCTGTTCGGCTACAGCCGCCTGTATGGCGGCGTTCCGGGTGGCCAGGCCGAACTGGTGCGGGTGCCCAAGGCCAACAGCGGGCCGTTCAAAGTGCCCGGCGTGCTGGCGGATGAAAAAGTACTGTTTCTCTCCGACATCCTGCCCACCGCCTGGCAGGCTGTGACCAACGCCGGCATCGGCCAAGGCTCCAGCGTGGCGATCTATGGCGCCGGGCCGGTCGGGTTGCTGAGTGCGGCGTGCGCGCAAATGTTGGGCGCCGAGCAAATCTTCATGGTCGACGATCACCCGTATCGGCTGGCGTATGCGCAGCAGATGTACGGCGTGATCCCGATCAACTTCGAAGACGACGATGACCCCGCCGACACGATCATCCGCCAGACCGCAGGCATGCGCGGCGTCGACGGCGTGGTGGATGCGGTGGGTTTCGAAGCCAAGGGCAGCACCACCGAAACCCTGCTCACCACCCTCAAGATCGAAGGCAGCAGCGGCAAAGCGTTGCGCCAGTGCATCGCCGCCGTGCGCCGGGGTGGAGTGGTCAGTGTGGCGGGGGTGTATGCCGGGTTTATTCACGGGTTCATGTTTGGCGACGCCTTCGACAAAGGCCTGACCTTCAAGATGGGCCAGACCCACGTGCAGCGCTTTCTACCGCAGTTGCTGGAGCATATCGAATTGGGGCGGCTGAACCCGGAGGCGATCGTCACCCACCGGCTGTCTCTGGAACAGGCGGCACGGGGTTACGAGGTATTTGATAAAGGCGAGGAGCAGTGCCGCAAGGTGATTCTGGTGCCGGGCATGGAGGATCGGCCGCTGACCGAGCCGCTGGAGCCGGAACCGACCCCCGGCCTTCGCGTACAAGGCGTACCCGGTTTCTAGGCCAAATACCTCTGAATGTGGGAGGGCCTGCTCCCACATCGGGGCCTGGTGTCAGGCCGTCGCTTGCGGCTGCAGGCGCAGCTCACCGTCCACGTCCTTGACCAACCCGCTGGCCAGGAACAACGGCGCCAGGCGTTTGTGCAGTTGCGGCTCGACGAATTCCCTCACCGTCTCCAGCACCAGAACGCCACTGAGCGGCAGCTCGGCCTTGGTGTATGACAACCACGCCTTCTTCAACGCCAGCAGCACATCGCTGCCCGCCGTGGAGGCAAAGCGGCGGTGGGTGGGTTTGCCGTCGAAGTTGAACGTGTGCTGGAACTCATAGCCGCTTTCATCACCGCCGCCGGCGGTGCAGCGGATGCAGGTGCAGGTGCCGTCGCCGAAAGCGCTGCGTAGGTAGGCGTTGAAGTCCATCACGGGCTTGAGTGACAGGCGCTTATCCACCTCGAACAGGTCCCCGGTCATTTTTTCGTCAGTGTTCAACGTCCATTTCCTCGCAGGTTTACCGCAGTTTTTCTAAGCGCGGCACAATACCAGCCACGCGCGGGTTTGGGGATTATTTGCATAACCATTGAGACGCCGGCGGTGGGTCAGTCGGCTTATTTTCAACTGACCCACCGCTATCGGGAGCAAGCCCCCTCCCACAGGGGGGCGTCATCGTCTGTAAGGTCAGCGAAAGAACTCCCCCGGCGTCGCCTCAAACTGCTGGCGAAATGCATTGATAAACGCCGACGTCGATTCATACCCACAGTTCAGCGCCACATCTGTCACCCGTTCGCCTTGTTCCAGGGCGGGCAGGGCGCTGAGCAGGCGCAAGCGCTGGCGCCAGGCGCGGAAGGTCAGGCCGGTGTCTTTCAAAAACAAGCGGCTGAGGGTCTTTTCGCTGAGCCCCAGTTTTTCGCTCCATTGCCCCAAGGTGGTCTGCTGCTCGGGGCGCAGGTTGAGGCTGCGGTAGATCTGCCGTAAACGGGCGTCGTGGGGCAGGGGTAGCATCAGGTCCACCTGGGGCGCGGCGGCGAGTTGGTCGAGGATCACCTGGGCCAGGCGCCCGTCCGGGCCGTCCTCGGCATACTCCACCGGCAGTTCGCTGAAGCTGCGGATCAGCTCGCGCAACAGGCTGCTCACCTCCAGCACATGACACTGCTCGACCGCCCAGGCGGTCACGCTGCAATCCAGATACAGGCTGCGCATCTCGGTATGGGGCGCGCTGTAGACGCGGTGCGGCATGCCCGCTGGAATCCATACCGCGCGTTGCGGCGGCGCGACAAAGCGCCCGGCGCTGGTCTGGATCTCCAGCACCCCGCTAATCGCGTAGGACAATTGCACCCACGGATGGCTGTGGCGACGGGTCAACGCGCGGTTGGGCAGCGATTCGGTACGCCCATACACCGGGCGTGGCAGGCTGGACAGCCCGGGAATGCTGCGGCGCACGGTCTTGTCATGTCCTTTGGGCGGCATTTACTGGCTCATTGGCGTTAGTCGGTAACAAGCGGTTACGTTAGAGTCGCGGTGACGCTCTTGGCAACCCCTGGAAGATTCGCTCATGACTCGCCCCCGTTTCCTGCCCGACAACTTCACCCTGACGCTGATCGCCACGGTGATCCTGGCCTCCCTGCTACCCGCCAGCGGCCAGACCGCCGTGGCGTTCGGCTGGGTGACCAACCTGGCTATTGCGCTGCTGTTTTTCCTGCATGGCGCCAAGCTGTCACGCCAGGCCATCGTCGCCGGGGCCGGCCACTGGC
Organism: Pseudomonas asgharzadehiana; assembly: GCF_019139815.1. Taxonomy (NCBI): domain Bacteria; kingdom Pseudomonadati; phylum Pseudomonadota; class Gammaproteobacteria; order Pseudomonadales; family Pseudomonadaceae; genus Pseudomonas; species Pseudomonas asgharzadehiana. The sequence continues at coordinate 3,846,997 of NZ_CP077079.1, read as the reverse complement.
GCCTGCACTTGCTGGTGTTCAGCCTGACCTTTGTGCTGTTCCCGCTGTTGGGCCTGGCGCTCAAGCCGGTGCTGTCGCCGCTGATCGGCAACGACCTGTACATGGGCATGCTCTACCTCTGCGCCTTGCCGGCCACGGTGCAATCGGCGATTGCCTTCACCTCGCTGGCGCGCGGCAATATCCCGGCGGCGATTTGCAGCGCGGCGGCGTCGAGCCTGTTTGGTATCTTCCTCACGCCGTTGCTGGTGACGCTGTTGCTGAATGTGCACGGTGACGGCGGCAACACCCTCGACGCCATTGTGAAAATCAGCGTGCAATTGCTGCTTCCATTTGTCGCAGGGCAAATCGCTCGTCGTTGGATTGGCGAGTGGGTAGGCCGCAATAAAGCGTGGCTCAAATTCGTCGACCAGGGCTCGATCCTGCTGGTGGTCTACGGCGCCTTCAGCGAAGCGGTCAATGAAGGTATCTGGCACCAGATCCCGCTGTGGGAACTGGGCGGCCTGGTGGTGGCCTGTTGCGTGTTGCTGGCCCTGGTGCTGATGGCGTCCGCCTTGCTGGGCAAGGCTTTGGGCTTTAGCCAGGAAGATCGCATCACCATCCTGTTTTGCGGCTCGAAGAAGAGTCTCGCCACCGGCGTACCGATGGCCCAGGTGCTGTTTGCCGGTGCAACCATGGGCGTATTGATCCTGCCGTTGATGCTGTTTCACCAGATCCAGTTGATGGTCTGTGCGGCGTTGGCGCAGCGGTATGCCCAGCGACCGGAAGCGATTTCGGAGCTGATGGGGCAGGTCGATCCTTGAAGCGTCGTGTTACTATTTTTCTGCGCTGCTCAAGGGCTGGCATTGGGCCGGATTGATCAGCGCAGGAACTGAGTACGACGCCCGTCAATGAGCATTTCTGCCGCAACTCCCCAAGCCAATTGGCAACCGGTCATCGCCCTCGCGCTGGCCGCGTTCGTCTTCAATACCACTGAATTCGTGCCGGTCGGGCTGCTCAGCGCCATCGGCGCCAGCTTCGACATGCAGGTGTCCAGCGTCGGCCTGATGCTGACTATTTATGCCTGGATCGTGTCCCTGACCTCGCTGCCGGTGATGTTGCTGACCCGCAACGTCGAGCGCCGCAAGTTGCTGATCGTGCTGTTCGGCCTGTTTATCGCCAGTCATATCCTCTCCAGCGTGGCCACCAGCTTTGGCCTGCTGATGGTCAGTCGCGTCGGCATTGCGTTGTCCCATGCGCTGTTCTGGTCGATCACGGCGTCGCTCGCGGTGCGCCTGGCGCCGGCGGGCAAACAGGTACAAGCCCTGGGGCTGCTGGCTACCGGCACGTCATTGGCGATGGTCCTGGGCATTCCCCTCGGCCGCTTGCTGGGCGAGGCCATGGGCTGGCGCACCACCTTTCTGGTGATCGCCGCGTTTGCGGGCGGGCTGGTGTTCTGGCTGGCGCGCACCTTGCCGCTACTGCCGAGCCAGAACTCCGGCTCGCTGCGCAGCCTGCCGCTGCTGTTCAAGCGCCCGGCGCTGGTGGCGCTCTACGTGCTCACCGCGATGACCGTGACCGCGCAATTCACCGCCTACAGCTACATCGAACCTTTCGTCGAAGGCGTCGCCGGCCTGGGGGGCAGTGCGGTCACCTTGATCCTGTTGGTATTTGGCGGCGCGGGCATTATCGGCTCGCTACTGTTCAGCCTGGTGCACCGCTTCAACCCCCACCTGTTCGTGGTGGGCGCGGTGTTTATCCTGGCGGCGTGCCTGGCGCTGTTGCTGCCCTTGAGCGGCGCCGAATCCTACCTGGTGATCCTGAGCATGTTCTGGGGCATGGCGATCATGGGCTTCGGCCTGGCCATGCAGTCCAAAGTGCTGGTGCTGGCACCGGACGCCACCGACGTAGCCATGGCAATGTTCTCCGGCATCTACAACATCGGCATCGGCGGCGGCGCCCTGATGGGCAGCTGGGTCGGCAGCCACTTCGGCTTCGCCTGGATCGGCGCGGCGGGTGGGCTGCTGGCGGCGGTGGCGTTAGGTGGGTATTGCCTGGCGATTCGCCGGTTTGGGACGGGGGTGGCCGCTGCTTGAGTGCGGCACTCGCGGATAGGCCCCGACAATAGGATGCGAAAGCGAGTCATGGATTTTTAGAGAGAGCGTGGTGGATATGGATAGGCAGGAACAGGAACTTAAGCGTTTTCTTGAGGCGCAGACCCGCTTTTCGTTTGCGGATGTAGGGACTGCCTATACGGCAAAGGATTTTTGGACGTGGGCCTTTTCCAACATGGAGGTCCCTGTTCTACGAGGTGTGTTGATCGAATACCTAGTGGCCCGCCACCTGATCGCCCACAACGACGCAATCGTTGGGGACACGGTAAGGTCACTCACTACCGAAACGCCTGGCCCCGGTGATTTGACCAAGAGTATCGAGCGATTCTACCGGCAGCAGCCCCATGGCGATGTGTTTGATCTGCAACTGACATGGGGCGTTACGCTGGAGATTAAAAGCACGGCGTCGCCAAACAGCTGGCGGATCAAGAAAACCAGTCGCTGGAACTGTATCGAGGACAAAAACCTCAAGCAGACCGTGTTTCCAGCACACTTCTACGTCCTCGCCCATATGGCCGATGACGCGGTGATCAAGGACGGTAAGCTCGATTTGGGCGCGGTGGTTTTTCACGTCCGAACCGGTCGTGAAATGGACGCGCTCGCGGGCACGCATGAGTCGGTGGGGTTTTCCACGTTTGTTGGAGAGGGTGCAGGTGTTCGCTCGTGCAGTTTTGATCAGCTTCCCGACGTATTGCTTGCGCTGCAAACCCAGCGGCTTGCCGATATCCGGGCAAAAATGCTGCCCGACTGGCAGCTTGAGCCTCTCAAGCAATGCCACGATCAGGTTTACCTCCCGCTGGCGGTCGAGCAGGACGGGAAAGTGGAGGCTTGTTGGTATATAGAATTCAAGTACGAGCTTGGAGGTAAAAAGGGCAGGCGAGTGGTCCCTCTTGAACCCATTCACTCATGCTGGCTCCCCGGGGTGATACCCGACTGGCGCGACTGGGAGGCTGCGGGCTTCTGCTACGTCGCGCAGGGGGAAGCGATTGTAGAAGTGGGCGAACCCACTTCGGTAACGGCTTCTTAACGCCCAGCCAACACCTTCTCCAATTTCTCCTGGTCCCGCGCAAACTGGCGAATCCCTTCCGCCAGTTTCTCGGTGGCCATCGCGTCTTCATTCGAGGCCCAGCGGAACTGCGCTTCGCTCAGCGGTTGACGGGCCTCGCCCTCGGTGCCCGGCACCAGTTTGCGCGCCAGCGGGCCATGGTCGTCAGCGAGCGTTTGCAGCAGGTCCGGGCTGATGGTCAGGCGGTCGCAACCGGCCAGTTCTTCGATCTGGCTGAGGGTGCGAAAGCTTGCGCCCATGACCACGGTCGGGATGGCGTTGGCCTTGTAGTAGTTGTAGATGCGCGTCACCGACTGTACGCCCGGGTCTTCGGCGCCGGTGTAGTCCAGGCCGGTGTGCTTGCGGTACCAGTCGTAGATGCGACCCACGAACGGCGAGATCAAAAATACCCCCGCATCGGCGCAGGCCTGGGCCTGGGCGAAGGAGAACAGCAGGGTCAGGTTGGTCTGGATGCCGGCTTTTTCCAGGCGTTCGGCGGTGCGGATACCTTCCCAGGTGGAGGCCAGTTTGATCAGCACGCGGTCGCGGCTGACACCGGCCTGGTCGTACAAGGCGATCAATTGGTTGGCCTTGGCCCATAACGCGTCTTCATCGAAGGACAGGCGCGCGTCGACTTCGGTGGAGATACGCCCCGGAATCACCTTGAGGATGCCGCAGCCCACCGCCACCGCAAAACGATCGCAGGCCAGGTCGACATCGCCCTTGGACGCGCTGACAGCATTGCGCAGCAACTCGGCGTATGCCGGGATGGCGGCGGCCTTGAGCAGCAGCGAAGGGTTGGTGGTGGCGTCCACCGGGCGCAGGCGGCTGATGGCTTGCAGGTCGCCGGTGTCGCAGACCACGGTAGTGAATTGCTTGAGTTGTTCGAGTTTGGACGTCATGAGCGGCGGTCTCCAAATAAGGTTAGCGGTTGAGGGCCTGGGCGGTGTCGAGGTCGGTGACCAGGATGTCGAGGTAGCCGCCGGTGAGCGCGCCACGAATCGCCTGGACCTTGTTCAGCCCGCCGGCCAGGCCGAGCACGCGGTGGATGTTGCGCAACTTGGGCAGCGCCACCGACACCACGAACTCTTCATCTTCCTCCAGCACCGGCTTGCCCTGGGCGTCGAAGTAGCGCAGGCAGATATCGCCCACCGCGCCGCGCTCGGCCAGCAGGCGCAGCATGTCTTCAGTGTAGTAATTGCCGCTGTTGCGCAGCAGTTGCGAGGGCTCCAGGTCGCCGATGCCGACAATCGCCAGGGTGATGCTGTCAAAGCGTTGCAGCACCTCCTTGACCTCTTCCATCTGCACGATGCGCTGCTTGCTCTGCACCGATTGCTCGATACTTTGCGACGGCAGCAAATACGCCGGGCAGTTGAGCAGGGTGGCCAGGCGCTGGGTGAGCAGGGTGGCTTCGAACGCGCCTTTGTTGCCGACGCCGCCGAGCAATTGCACGACTTCCTCGGCGCCTTGCTTGCCCGGTTGCGCATGCAGGTGGCCGACCATCGCGCGAATGGTGCTGCTCCACGACGAAATGCCGATGCGGTCCTGGGGCGACAGGCTGGTTTCAAGATAGTGCGCGGCGGCTGAGCCGATGGCTTGCTTGATGCTTTCATCATTGCCGGGCTCGGTGGCTTCCACCACGATCACCCGGCGCACGCCGTAACGGCGTTGCAATTGGTTCTCCAACTCCAGATGCAGGCCTTGCAAGCGCATCACGCTGATCTTCACCACGCCTTCCTGCAACGCCCGGCGCAGGGCGCGGCTGATAAAGGACTGGGACAGGTCCAGTTGCGTGGAAATTTCGGACTGCTTGAGCCCTTCTTCGTAATAGAGGCTCGCAATCTTGGTGATCAGGCGCTGTTCTTCGATCTGGCTCATGAAAGCCTCAGTGGTTGACTCAATGGCCGTGAGGATACCAAACCCTCACGACATGATCAGGCCGCCATCAATATTGATCGCCTGGCCGGTCAGGTAGGCTGCGTCGTCCGACGCCAGGAACGCCACCAGCCCGGCGACATCCGAGGGCTTGCCGGCGCGGCGCAGGGGGATGTTCTTGACCCATTCGGCCATCAACTCACCCTTGGCGTAGCGTTTTTCGTCGGTGCTGAGGATCTCGCCCCATACGCGGTCGTTGTAGTCCCACATCTCGCTTTCGATGATGCCGGGGCAGAACGCATTCACCGTGATGTTATGCCGCGCCAGCTCCAGGGCCAGGCTCTGGGTGATGCCGATCACGCCCATCTTGCTCGCGGCGTAGTGCGGCGTGTAGATGAAGCCTTGGCGGCCCTGGCCGGACGAGGTGTTGATCAGGCGTCCGCTGCCTTGCTTGACCATGTACTTGGCCGCCTCCCGGCAACCCAGCCACACGCCGGTGGTGTTCACCTGCAGCACCTTGTCGAAGTCGGCGCGGGGCATGGTGTCGTAGTGGTCGATGGTGATGATGCCGGCGTTCTGCACCGACACGTCGATACTGCCAAACCGCGCGTGGCCTTCGCGGTAGAGGCGTTCGATATCGCTTTCGTTGGTCACGTCGATGCCGAGGGCGAGGGTGCTCACGCCATATTCACGGGCCAACTGGTCGGCGGTGAAGGTTACGCGCTCCAGGTCGTTGGAGGCCAGCACCAGGTGGGCGCCTTCACTGGCGAAGCGCTCGGCGATGCCGGCGCCGATGCCTCGGCAGGCGCCGGTGATAACGATGGTTTTACCGCTGAATCGTTGCGACATGACAGGCTCCTACCAGCACACAAAACCGCCATCGACCAACAGGTCGACACCGGTACAGAACGACGAGGCCTGGCTGACCAGAAAGATCGCCGGGCCGACCATTTCTTCCACGCCGGCCATGCGGCCCATGGGCGTGGTCTGTTCAAAGATCTTCACCTGGTCGGCGACTTCCGGGCGCGAATTCATCGGCGTCGCGGTGTAGCCGGGGCTGATGCAATTGACGCGCAGGCCCTTGTCGGCCCATTCCATCGCCAGGCTCTTGCTCAGGTGGATCACCCCGGCCTTGGAGGTGTTGTAGTGCGCTTGCAACAGGCCACGGTTGACGATGCTGCCGGACATGGACGCGATGTTGACGATGGCGCCTTTGCCACGCGGCAACATCACGGCGGCCTGGGCCTGGCAACTGAGGAAGATGCCGGTGAGGTTGATGTCCAGCATGGTTTGCCAGCGTTGCAGCTCCAGGTCCTCGGCGGCCTGGGCGTTGGCGATGCCGGCGCAGTTGACCGCGACGCTGAGTTCGCCCAGTTCGCGTTCGGTGCGTGCCACGGCGGCATCCAGCGCGGCGCGCTCGGTGACCGTGCCGCTCAAGGCCAGGGCGCGACGGCCCAGGGCCTGGATACGCTCGACGGTGCTGGCGATGCCGGGGCTGCCGGCTAGATCAAAGCAGGCCACATCGGCGCCGGCTTGCGCGAGGCCGACGGCGATGGCCTGGCCGATGCCGCTGCCGGCACCGGTAACAAAGGCGACTTGGCCCTGAAGACTGAAAAGCTGCATGCAATTACTCCATTCTTGAATTCACAGCAGATCCCCTGTGGGAGGGGGCTTGCTCCCGATGGCAATCTGTCAGTTGATAAATCAGCTGGCTGATCCACCGCCATCGGGAGCAAGCCCCCTCCCACATCGGATAGCGGTGATCTTTGGTCAGGCAGTGGCCATTTCCATTACGGAAACCGGTGTCGCCTCGCCCCGTTCCAGAATCCCCATCTGCCGCCCCCGGCTCATCACCATTACCCGATGGGACAGCCCGAGCACCTCATCCAGGTCCGAACTCACCACAATCACCGCCATGCCCTTGGCCGCGAGGTCGGCGATGACTTCATAAATCGCCGCCCGCGCGCCCACGTCGATGCCGCGTGTCGGCTCGTCGAGGATGAACACCTTGGGATTACGCGCCAGCCACTTGGCAATGATCACCTTTTGCTGGTTACCCCCGGACAAACTGGAAATACGCGACTGCGGCGCACCTTTCACACCCAGACGAGCCACCGCCGTGCGCGCGAATTCACGCAGCGGGGCAGGGAACACCCAGCCGCGCTTATCCAGCAGGTCGGTGTTGCCGTAGATCAGGTTGTCTTCGATGCGATGCTCCACCACCACGCCTTGCTGCTTGCGGTCTTCGGGCACCAACACCACACCGGCCTGGATCGCCTCGAACGGCGAACGCAACTGGCGCACTTCGCCATCCAGCAACAGATGCCCCTGGATGTCCTGGGCCGCACCGGCCAGGGTGCGCACCAGTTCGGTCCGCCCGGCGCCGACCACGCCGGCAATGCCGAACACCTCGCCAGCACGCACACTGAAGTCGATGCCGTGCAGGGCAAACTCGCGGCAACTCACATCCTTGACCTGCAACATCACCTTGTCCTGCGGGGGTTGCAGGGCGGGGAAAATCCGCTCCAGGCTGCGCCCGACCATCTGCTCCACCAGTTCCCGCACCGGCACTTGCGCAGTGGCATGCAAGGCGATCTGACGGCCGTCGCGCAGCACCAATACACGGTCGGCAATGCGCGCGATTTCTTCCAGGCGATGGCTGATATAGATAAATGACACGCCCTCGGCCTTGAGCCGCTCCACTTGCTGGAACAGCAGCTCGGTTTCCTCGCCGCCCAACGCGGCGGTGGGTTCATCCAGGATCAACAGGCGTGCCTTGAGGGTCAGCGCCTTGGCGATTTCCACCAGTTGCTGGGCCGCCACGCTCAGCCCTTCGACCTTGCGCGACGCCGGTACCTTGAGGCCCAGGCGCTCCAGCTGGATCTGCGCCTGGGCCTCGATGTAGGCACGGTCCACCCGCCCGTGACGCATGGGCAGGCGACCGACGAAGATGTTCTCGGCGATCGACAATTGCGGCAGCAGGCGGATCTCCTGGTGGATCAGGCCGATACCGGCGCCCAACGCCGCACCCGGCGAGGCGGGCGCGTAGGGCGCGCCAAGCCAGGTCATGCTGCCCCCGGCCTCCGGCTGCACCAGCCCGGCAATGATCGAGGACAAGGTCGATTTGCCCGCGCCATTCTCGCCGAGCAAGGCCAGGACTTCACCGGGGCGAATATCCACATTCACTTGCGACAACACCTGCACCGGGCCATAGGCCTTGCTGATGTTGTGCAGGCACAGCACCGCGTCGGCGGCTGTGTCCAGAGCTGCTGCGTGCATGACGACCTCCCAGGGTTACGGGTGCTGTTGCAGGAACGGCGCGACGTTTTCTTTGGTGGTCAGCACGGTGGGCAGCAGTTGCTCTTTGGGCAGGGTTTTGCCGGCTTTCAGATCAATCGCCGACGCCACCGCCAGGCGCCCCATTTTCTGGGTCTGCTGGGTCATGGTCGCATTGAGCACGCCGCTTTCCACGGCCTTGAGCCCGGCGACGTCGCCGTCGAAGCCGACGATTACCACCTTGTGATCGAGATTACCGACCTTCACCGCTTGCGCGGCGCCCAGCGCCATGGCGTCGGCGCGGCCGAAGAATACGGTGATGTTGGGGTCACGCTGGAGCAGGTCCTGGGCCACGGCGAAGCCTTTATCCTGCGCCCATTCGGCGGGTTGCTGGGCCACGACATTGAGGCCGGGGAAGGCTTTGAGGCCCTCGGCAAAACCCTTGGCACGATCGTTCTCGGGGGTGGTGCCGATCTGGCCTTGCAGGATCGCGATGCGGCCCTTGCCTTCGGTAACCTTGCCCACGTACTCGGCCAGGGTCTTGGCGCCGGCCACGCTGTCGCTGGCGATAAAGGTATCGCCCGGTGCGTCGGGGGCGTTGCGGTCTACGGCGATCACCGGGATGCCGGCGGCTTTTGCGGCCTTGACCGGTACACCGGCGGCGGTGGCGCCGGCCGGGATGTAGATCAGCACGTCGATCTGGCGGGTGATCAGGTCTTCAATCTGGCTGACCTGGGTGGAGGAGTTGCCCTGGGCGTCCACGGTGATCACCTTGATTCCCTTGGCCTTGCCCTCGGCTTCCACCGATTGCTTGATCTGGTTGAAGAAGTCGGCCTGCAGGTTGGCCACGGCCAGGCCGATGGTCAGGTCCTTGGCCCAGGTGGTGCCTGCGGCGGTGAGGGTGGCGGCTGCCAAGGCGGTGGCCAACAGCAATTTTTTGGGGCTGAACATGTCGGTGACTCCTGGTTTTATTGTTGGAGGGTGTCAACTGTCGAACAGGTTTAACGGGCAGTGCTGGAGCGGCGTCGCAGGGTGTCGATGGTGACGGCGAGGGCGATGACCACGCCGATCACCACTTGTTGAATAAAGGGCGAAACGCCCAGCAGGTTGAGGCCATTGCGCAACACGCCAATGATCAGCACGCCCACCAGGGTGCCGCCGATGCTGCCCACGCCACCGCTGAGGCTGGCGCCGCCGATCACTACGGCGGCGATGGCGTCCAGTTCCAGGCTCAGGCCGGCGCTCGGTTGCGAGGAGTCGAGGCGCGCGGCCAGGGTGACCGCGGCGATGCCGGCGAGAGCGCCGCTGATGGCGTACACCCACAGGGTAATCGCACGCACCTTGATGCCCGACAGGCGCGCCACTTCCGGGCTGCCGCCCATGGCGTAGAGGTTGCGGCCACCGGCGCGAAAGCGCAGGAACACCCAGGCCACCAGCAACATCACCAGGAACAGCCCGACAGTGGCGGATAAAAAGCCGAAATGCCGCACCGTGGCCAGGCTGGTGAACCACTCCGGGTAACCGACGATCTGCCGGCCTTCGGTGAGGATGTTCGCCAGGCCGCGGGCCACCGACATCATGGTCAGCGTGGCAATGAACGGCGGTAACTTGGCGTAGGTGATCAACCCGCCGGACACCAGACCGGCGAGCATGCCGGTGGCAATCGAGATCGCAATCGCAAAGCCCAGCGGCACCGCCTGGTCCTGATACAGCCAGCCGAGCATCATCATCGAGAAGGCCAGTACCGAGCCGACCGACAGATCGATGCCGCCGATCACGATCACCGCCGTCATGCCGATCGCCAGGATGCCCAGCACCGTGACCTGATCAAGAATGTTCAGGCCATTGCGCAAAGAGAAAAAGAATTCGGAGCTGAAGGAGAAAACCAGCACCAGCAGCACAAGCCCTATCAGTGGGCCGCCGATATTGCTGGGCAGCAGTTTCACCAGGCGGGGGCGGGGTGGCGGCTTGAGTTCGTCCGGGTGCTGGACAATCGCTTTGGCGTCCACAGTGTTCTCCTGAGTTGTTGTTTTTGGAGTGCTTTCAGGCTGCTTGAATATTTATGCGCGCCTGACTGTTAATTCAGATTCCAGTGACACCGTGGCAAAGTCAAGCGCTTAATTTTTCGGGTATGCCTCTAAAACGCCGGTTTAACGGCACGCAAAGCCACGGGGTAGACCGGCCCGTGTGGGATTTTGCCCGTTTGTCCGAGTGATATTTCTTCAGTTTTTTCATTTTTACAGCGATCGCTCCCTTGACCGCGTAGAGGATCAGCGTCTAAATAGAAATATATTGTCATTGCTGAATAAATATTCAAACACAGCTTTCGGCACTTCCAACTCACGTGGTCAGCCCCACAGGAGCCGCTGCATGAATGCCTTCCAGTACAACGCCCACCAGATCAAGGAACAGGCCCGCCTGATCCGCCGCCATGTGATCCGTCTGAACGCCGATTCCCCGGCAGGTGGTCACACCGGGGCCGACCTGTCGGAAACCGACATCCTTGCCACGCTGTATTTCCGCATCCTCGATACCGGCCCGGAACGCACCGAAGACCCCGAGCGCGATATGTATATCCAAAGCAAAGGCCACGGTGTGGGTGGTTTGTACTGCTGCCTGGCGCAGGCGGGCTACATCCCCGAGGCGTGGTTGTCGACGTATCAGCACTTCAATTCGCACTTGCCCGGCCACCCGGTGCGCCAGAAAACCCCCGGCATCGAGCTCAATACCGGTGCCCTCGGCCACGGCTTGCCGGTAGCGGTAGGGCTGGCCTTGGCGGCGAAGATGTCCGGCAGTAAAAAACGTATCTACGTGCTGACCGGCGACGGCGAGCTGGCCGAAGGCTCCAACTGGGAGGCTGCGATGGCGGCGGCCAAGTACGGCCTGGATAACCTGTTTGTGATCGTCGACAAAAACAAGCTGCAGTTGGCCGGATTGACCGCCGACATCATGCCGCTCGACCCGCTGGATGTGAAATGGGCCGCCTTTGGCTTTACGGTCAGCGAATGCGACGGCAACGATGTGGGCCAGTTGATCGAAACCCTGGAGCGCATGCAAACCCGCACCGGCGCGCCTCAGGTGCTGATCGCCCACACAGTCAAAGGCAAGGGCGTGTCGTTTATCGAAGCCCGCCCCGAATGGCACCATCGCGTGCCCAAGGGTGATGAAATCAATGCAGCACTGGAGGAGTTGAACCATGGCGAGTGAACATTTGGCGAGCGTCATGGTGCAGGCCTTTATTGACGCGGTCGACGCCGGGTTGGACCTGGTGCCGGTGGTCAGCGACTCCACATCGACGGCCAAGATCGGCCCGTTTGCCCAGCGTTTTCCCGAGCGCTTGATCAACGTTGGCATCGCCGAGCAGTCGCTGGTCAGCGTCGCGGCGGGGCTGGCCCTGGGTGGCAAGATTGCTGCCACCTGCAACGCCGCGCCGTTTCTGATCTCGCGCGCCAATGAGCAGATCAAGGTCGACGTCTGCTACAACCAGGCCAACGTGAAGATGTTCGGCCTCAACGCCGGGGCCAGCTACGGCCCGCTGGCCAGCACCCACCACAGCCTCGACGATATTTCGGTGATGCGGGGCTTTGGCAATGTGCACATCTTCGCCCCGGCCGATGCCGCAGAGTGTCGGCAGATCGTCGATTACGCGTTGCGCTACCACGGGCCGGTGTATATCCGCCTCGACGGCAAAGCGTTGCCCGACCTGCACGACGCGAACTATAAATTCACGCCCGGCCAGGTGGATATCCTGCGCCAGGGGGCCGACGTGAGCATCGTGGCGCTCGGTTCGGTGGTGCATGAAGCGGTGGACGCCGCAAATTTGCTGGCCGAGCAGGGCATCCAGGCGCAGGTGATCAACCTGTCGTCGATCCGGCCGTTGCAGCGCGATGTGTTGCTCAGCGCATTGAGTGGCACCCGCGCCGTGATCAGCGTGGAAGAACACAACATCAACGGCGGCGTCGGCAGCCTGGTCGCCGAAGTGTTGGCCGAAGCCGGGCTGGGCATTGCGTTGGTGCGCCTGGGCATCGGCGATGGCGAATACGCCGCCGCCGGTGCGCGCGAACCGACGCGCGCCTTGCATAACATCGACGCGGCTGGGATTGTGGCGGCTGCCACTCGGTTGCGGTGACCCCATGAATAACCACACTCCGCTGATCCTGGCGATAGACGAAGGCACCAGCAATGCCAAGGCGGTGCTGGTCAACGAACAGGGGCAGGTGATCGCCCGCGGTTCGCGGCCATTGAGCGTCAGCCACCCCCAGGCCGGTTTTTCCGAACAGGACCCGCTGTTTATCTGGCACAGCACCCTGGCCGCGATGGAAGACTGCCTGGCCCAGGTGGATCGCCCGATCACCGCGCTGGCGATCAGCAACCAGCGCGAATCGGTGGTGGCTTGGGACAGCCGTACCGGCGAGCCGCTGTCGCCATGCATCAGTTGGCAATGCCGACGCTCCACCGTGTTGTGCGCCCAGTTGCATCAGCAAGGGCACGAAGCCCTCATCCTGGAACGCACCGGGTTGGCCCTGGACCCCATGTTCTCGGCCGGTAAATTTCGCTGGATCCTCGACCACCTGGACAACGGCCACGCCCGCGCCGCTGCCGGTGAGATTTGCCTGGGCACCGTCGACAGCTGGCTGCTCTGGCAACTCAGCGGCGGCCAGGTGTTTGCCACTGACTATTCCAACGCGGCGCGCACGCAGCTGTTCAACCTGCACACCTGCGCCTGGGACCCGGTGCTGTTGGACCTGTTTGCGATTCCCCTGGCAGCGCTGGCGCCGATCCAGCCCAGCGCGGGGTTCTTCGCCGAAACCGTCGCGCTGGGCGGCTTGCCCGCCGGGATCCCGATCATGTCGATGGTTGGCGACTCCCACGCCGCGCTGTACGGGCAGGGCGGTTTTGCGCCGGGGTTGGTCAAGGCCACCCTGGGTACCGGCTCCTCCTTGATGACCCCCATGAGCGGCGCGATTGCCTCCACCCATGGGCTGTCGACCACCCTGGCCTGGCATGACGGCGTGAAACCCACGTTCGGTATGGAGGGCAATATCGTCCACACCGGCGCCGCCGTGCAATGGGCCGCGCGCCTGGTGGCCGGCGGTTCCCTGGACGCCTTGACCGAGCAAGCCGCGCAACTGCCGGATAACGGCGGTGTGTACTTTGTGCCGGCACTGTCCGGGCTGGGCGCGCCGCATTGGCAAGCCGATGCGCGAGGGTTGATGTGCGGGCTGACCGAGGCCACGTCCGGCGCGCATATCCTGCGCGCGTCGCTGGAGTCCATCGGCTATCAGATTCGCGACGTGTTCGACGCGATGCAGCAGGACATCGGCAGCCCGTTGAAAGAACTGTGGGTAGACGGCGGCGCCACGCGAAATAGCTGGCTGATGCAGTTTTTGGCCAACCTGCTGCAACGCCCGGTGGTGCGTAGCCTGTCACCGGAAGTCTCGGCGCTGGGCGCGGCGCATCTGGCCGGGCGGGCGTTGGGGCTGTGGGCTGATGATCAAGCGCTGAGGCAGTTGGAACGCCAGCGCGAGCGCTTTGAGCCGCAGGATGACCCGGCGATGGCAGGGCGTTATTTAGAATGGAAAAAGGCCCTGGCCCGCACGCTTCTCTAAAGACCGGTGGAGGTCAACTGTGGGAGGGGGCTCCCTCCCACATTTTCTAACCGCGTTCGGTCTCAAGGCTTCCACGTCTGCACATCCTTGGCATCCACGGCTCTGGGCAACAACCCCGCCCTGAAGAACGCATCGGCAATCTTCTGCTGTTCCCCCAACTGGTCCACCGTCACCGGCTGCACCTGATAACTGCGGTGCGTGTTCGCCGCTTCCACCGTGGCCACATCCAGGTTGCCCCACAACGGCCCCAGCACTTTCGCCGCCTCCTGGGGATGGGTTTTAACCCATTGCCCGGCCTGCTCCAGCTGCGCATACACCACCTTCAATACCTGCGGATGCGCCGTGGCGTAAGGCGTGCCCGTGAGGTAATAGCGCTTGTAACTCGCCAGCCCCGCGCCATCGGCCAGGGTGCGCGTGGGCAGTTGCCGCTGAACGCTGGTGAGGAAGGGCTCCCAGGTGACCCAGGCGTCGACCTTGTTGTTTTCGAAGGCAGCGCGGCCGTCGGCGGGAGACAGGTACGCCGGTTCGATATCCGCGAAGGCCAGCCCGGCTTTATTCAGCGCGGCGATGAGCAGGTAGTGGGTGCCGGCCGCCTTGGTCACTGCGATTTTCTTGCCTTTCAAATCCGCCAATTGCTCGATCGGCGAGTCTTTGCGCACCACGATGGCCTGGGCCGAAGGCGAGGGCGCTTCCTGGGCAAAGTAGGTGAGCTTGGCCTGGGCGGCCTGGGCGAAAATCGGCACGGTGTCGGCCACGTCGGCGCTGATGTCCACGTTGCCCACGTTCAGCGCTTCGAGCAACGGCAGGCCACTGGGGAATTCGTGCCAACTCACGTCAATGTTGTCGGCCTTGAGGGCTTTTTCCAGGGTGCCCTGGGTTTTCAGCAGAGTGATGAGGGTGGAGGATTTTTGATAGCCGATGCGCAGGGTTTCCTGGGCCTGCGCGCTCACGGCGACAGACAAGGCCAGCAACCCGAAGACAGCAGCGAGGGGACGAGGTATGGACATGGCACGCTCGATGTTCAACGAAATTTGGCCAAGCATAAGGTTCTAAAAACCTTTAGATAAATAATCTTTAGGCCTGAGCTTAGGTCGCTTTTTTGCGCATTTCGATGAAGTCAGTGGGCGTCTTTCAGCGCAATGGTCTGGACGCTCGCGCTGAGCACCCCCGCACGTTCCGCCAGGTAGCGCGCCGGCGGCTGGCCCACCGCCTTGCGGAACATGGTGATGAAGCCGCTGGCATTTTCATAACCCAGGTCCAGCGCCACCCGCTGCACACTCTCACCCTTGGCCAGCCGTTGCAGGGACAGGATCACATGCAGCTGCCGGCGCCAACGGCCGACACTCAGGCCCAGCTCCTCCAGCAACAGGCGTGTCATGCTGCGTTCGCTCATGCCGATGCGCACGGCCCACTGGCCCATGGTGGCTTTGTCGGTGGGATCGGCCAGCAGGCTGTTTGCCAGGCGGCGCAAGCGTGCGTCCTGGGGCATGGGCAGGTGCAGGGCTTCGACCGGCGCGGCGGCCAGTTCATCCAGCAACGTATTGATCAGGCGACCTTGGGGGCCGGCCTCGTCATACAACTGCGGGAAGCTCACGGCCTTGCTGATCAATTCATGCAGCAGGCTCGATACCGCCAGGGTGCAGCAGCGCGGAGCGAGGGCCTGGGCGGCGCTGGGCTCGATCAGCAGGCAATACACGTGCGCTTCGCCTGAGCCGCGCGCCGAATGGGGCGTGCCGCCGGGAATCCACAGTGCGCACTGGGGCGGCACGATCCAGATTCCCGCTTCGATTTCACAGTGGATGACCCCACGCAGGGTATACATCAACTGGCCCTTGCGGTGGGTGTGCTGGGCATGTTCCCAGGAGTCCGACGTGCTGGTGGCGCCCACGGCCACCACGGCTCGGGGGAGCAGGTCGGCGTCCTTGGCCATCAGCGGGTCGAGCAGGTCGAGACGGCGGTGCTTCATGGTGGGGCTCGCAGGCTGGCCGGATTGCGAAACAGTCTGGCTATTCTGTGCAATGCCGTCCAGTGGTTGCGGCCTTAATATTGAGATCTACTCTCATTAAGGAGCTGTGCCATGCGACTAGACAGTACAACGTTCCCGGTGGTGAAAATCGTCTTCGATGCGCCGAGCCAAGACGGGCCGGAGGATGCCTTCCGACTCTTTGAAACCCTGCTGGCACGGCGGCAATCCTTCCTGCTGCTGCATGAAAAAGCCGTGGACGAAAGCAATCACGAACATTCCCATGAGCAGCGCAAGCAAGCCTCGATCTGGATGAAGAAACACCGCGAGGCGCTGCGCACGTTCGTCAAGGGCATGATCCAGGTGGAACCCAGCGCGGCCAAGCGCCTGGCGCTCAAACCGTTTGCGGTGATGGTCGGCAAGGCCTGGGGGTATCCGTTGCTGGTGGTGGAGTCCAAAGACCAGGCGTGGGCGCTGGCGCGGGATGTGCTGGATGAGCGGGTGTCGGATGTGGCGCATTTTTGAAGGCGCACACCACCATCGGCGGCCCTGCTGGCAAACGATCCGAGAATGCAGCTTAGATTGTGTGGGGCTTGCACGCCCATTGAAGTATCCTGCGCGCCCCGCTTTCCACTGACTCAAAGACAGATGACAGGACAAGACATGCAGGCGCTGCTGGAGTCGATCCTCGACGAAGTGCGCCCACTGATCGGCCTCGGTAAAGTCGCCGACTACATTCCCGCACTGGCCGACGTGCCCGCCAACCAACTCGGCATCGCCGTGTACGGCAACGACGGCTCGGCCTTCCGCGCCGGTGATGCCGATACGCTGTTCTCGGTGCAGAGCATTTCCAAGGTGTTCAGCCTGGTGCAGGCCATCGACCATGGCGGCGAAACCATTTGGGAGCGCCTGGGGCATGAACCGTCGGGGCAACCGTTCAACTCCCTGGTGCAGCTGGAATTCGAACGCGGCCGCCCGCGCAACCCGTTCATCAACGCCGGTGCGCTGGTGATCTGCGACATCAATCAATCGCGCTTCGCCGTGCCGATTCTGTCGATGCGCGACTTTGTAAGGCGCCTGTCCGGCAACCCGCAGATCCTGGTCAATAGCGTGGTCGCCGACTCCGAAGCCCAACATGGCGCGCGCAACGCGGCCATGGCGTATTTGATGAAGTCCTTCGGTAACTTCCACAACGACGTCGACGCGGTGCTGCACAGCTACTTCAACTACTGCGCGCTGCAGATGAGCTGCCTGGACCTGGCCAAGGCGTTCAGCTTCCTCGCCAACGAAGGCACCAGCGCCCACAGCGGAGAACAGATCTTGACCGCGCGCCAGACCAAGCAAGTCAACTCGATCATGGCCACCAGCGGGCTGTACGACGAGGCGGGCAATTTTGCCTATCGCGTAGGGTTGCCGGGCAAGAGCGGCGTGGGCGGCGGGATTGTCGCGGTGGTGCCGGGGCAATTCACCGTGTGCGTGTGGTCGCCGGAGCTGAACGCGGCGGGGAACTCGCTGGCGGGGATCAGGGCGTTGGAATTGTTGAGCGAGCGGATTGGGTGGTCGGTGTTTTGAGTGGGTTGAGATCGCTCCCACGCAGAGGGTGGGAACGATCATCGGGTGTCATGCGGCTGGATGGGCGTCATCCAGTGCTTTGTCCACCAGCAGTTGCACACCTTCCAGCATACGGCAGATGCCCAGCGCCACATTGCGTTGTGCACCCTCGATTTCAAAGGCCAGGTGGGTGGCGATGTCGGTGATGGAGGATAGATCCTGGGATGCGTTGACCAGCAGGGTTTCGGTGCCCAAGTTAGGGCGTACGGTGAAGAGTTTATCTGGGGGATTTGGGGTGTCTTTAATCATGGTGGAACTCCGTCGACAAGTGGAGCCGCCAGCGTTCGCGGTCAAACGAAGAGGGTGGCAGCTGTACGCGGGTTGACCGACCGGTTGTCAACGAACCCGGCATACCCGAAGGTATCCCGCGCACAACTGCCGCGACACGATACCTCAGGCACAAAAAAAACGCCTGGGATAGGTGCAGGGCGTAGCAGTTCGTTAACAAGGCCGGACGGTCAAATCCGGTCGCTGAATTGGCAGCGACGGGGGAAGAGGTTAGTCAGCGAAGTTCCGGGCGGCAACCTGAAACAGTCGTGGGAAAACTCTGAGAGTTCGGGGCGAAGTGCTATCCCTGTGGGAGGGGGCTTGCTCCCGATAGCTGTGGATCAGTGACAAATGTATTGACTGACACACTGCTATCGGGAGCAAGCCCCCTCCCACATTTGGATTTTCATTGTTCTTTGGGATTTATGTGAGCCCAAACAAAAAATGCGCCCCTTCGGGCGCATTCTTTTGTTCGGTCAGCTATCGCCTATCAGGCAATCGCATCCCAGGCCCGATCACCTTTCTCGTCCTTGATGCGAGTCGGCAAGCCCATCACGTCCAGCGCCTTCAGGAACGGCTCAGCCGGCAGTTCCTCGACGTTGGCCATGTGTTTCACATCCCACTCGCCACGGGCAACCAGCAGCGCTGCGGCCACCGGTGGAACGCCGGCGGTGTAGGAGATGCCCTGGCTGTCGGTCTCGGCAAAGGCTTCTTCATGGCAGGCCACGTTGTAGATAAACAACTCACGTGGCTGGCCATCCTTGGTGCCTTTGACCAGGTCGCCGATGCAGGTTTTGCCGGTGTAGCCAGGGGCGAGCGACGACGGGTCGGGCAGCACGGCCTTGACCACTTTCAGCGGCACCACTTCCAGGCCTTCGGCGGTCTTGACCGGCTTTTCGGAGAGCAGGCCGAGGTTTTTCAGTACGGTGAACACGTTGATGTAGTGTTCGCCGAAGCTCATCCAGAAGCGCACGTTCGGCACGTCGAGGTTTTTCGACAGCGAGTGCACTTCGTCATGGCCGGTGAGGTAGAGGTTCTGCGGACCGACGACCGGCAGGTCGTCGGTGCGTTTGACTTCGAACATGGTGTTGCTGGTCCACTGGCTGTTCTGCCAGCTCCACACCTGCCCGGTGAATTCGCGGAAGTTGATTTCCGGATCGAAATTGGTGGCGAAGTATTTGCCATGGGAGCCGGCATTGACGTCGAGAATGTCGATCGAATCAATGCGGTCGAAATGCTGTTGCTGCGCCAGCGCGGCATACGCGTTGACGACACCCGGGTCGAAGCCCACGCCGAGGATGGCGGTGATGTTCTTCTGTTTGCATTCTTCCAGGTGGTTCCATTCGTAGTTGCCGTACCACGGCGGGGTCTCGCAGACCTTGCCTGGCTCTTCGTGGATGGCGGTGTCGAGGTACGCAACGCCGGTGTCGATGCAGGCACGCAGGACCGACATGTTCAGGAACGCGGAACCTACGTTGATGACGATCTGCGATTCGGTCTCGCGGATCAGAGCCTTGGTCGCTTCCACGTCCAGGGCGTTCAGCGCGAAGGCTTGGATATCGGCGGGCACCTTGAGGCTACCCTTGGCCTTGACGCTGTCGATGATGGCCTGGCATTTGGAGATGTTGCGCGACGCGATAGCAATACGACCGAGTTCGTCGTTGTGCTGCGCGCACTTGTGGGCCACCACCTTGGCGACACCTCCTGCACCAATGATAAGAACGTTCTTTTTCAATTGCTTTTACTCTCCTAATATCCGCCAGCTTACGAAAGGCTGGACAGGTAGTCGTCGTAACCAAATTCACGAACCACTTCGACTGTACCGTCGAGTTGTTTCACTACGATGGACGGCATTTTCAGGCCGTTGAACCAGTTTTTCTTGACCATGGTATAGCCCGCGGTGTCGATGAACGACAGCCGATCGCCGATGGCCAGCGGACGATCAAATTGATATTCGCCGAAGATGTCCCCGGCCAGGCACGATTTGCCGCACACCATGACGGTGTGTTCACCCGCGCTGGGTGCCAGCTTGGCGTTGAGGCGGTAGATCAGCAGGTCCAACAGGTGGGCCTCGATGGAGCTGTCGACCACGGCGAGGTTTTTGCCGTTGTAGAGCGTGTCGAGCACGGTGACTTCCAGCGAGGCGCTGTTGGTGATCGCCGCTTCGCCGGGTTCCAGGTAGACCTGCACGCCGTACTTTTCGGAGAACGCCTTCAAGCGCGCGCAGAACGCGTCCAGCGCGTAGCCTTCGCCGGTGAAGTGGATGCCGCCGCCGAGGCTGACCCACTTGACCTTGTGCAGCAGTTCACCGAAGCGTTCCTCGATGGTGCCGAGCATCTTGTCGAACAGGCTGAAATCGCCGTTCTCGCAGTTGTTATGGAACATGAAGCCGGAGATCTGTTCGATCACGCCTTCGATCTTCACCGGGTCCCATTCGCCCAGGCGGCTGAATGGGCGCGCCGGGTCGGCCAGCAGGTAATCGGAACTGCTCACCTGCGGGTTCACACGCAGGCCACGGGTCTTGCCTTCGCTGCGTTCGGCGAAACGCTGCAACTGGCTGATCGAGTTGAAGATGATCTTGTCGCAGTTCTCCAGCATCTCTTCGATTTCATCGTCGGCCCAGGCCACGCTGTAGGCGTGGGCCTCGCCTTCGAATTTCTGGCGACCGAGCTTGAGCTCATACAGCGACGACGACGTGGTGCCGTCCATGTATTGCTGCATCAAGTCGAACACCGACCAGGTGGCAAAGCACTTGAGCGCCAGCAGAGCCTTGGCGCCGGACTGTTCGCGCACGTAAGCAATCTTCTGCATGTTGACCAGAAGCTTCTGTTTATCGATGAGGTAGTACGGCGTTTTGATCATTTTTGAGAGCCTGCGGCGGTGCCTGCCAAAAAAGGACACGCATTGTGCCCGCACTTGGTCAGGATCGAAAGGTTAGCCGGCGGATTTTGCGCACCCGGTCTCCCAGCATAGTCCTCGAGTATGACTATCCATGGATGTACACCGGTCCAGTGTGGGAGGGAGCAAGCCCCCTCCCACAATTGATTCTCTGTGCATCAGTTACATTGACATCAAACCGTCATCTCTCTACCACCGTCCTGCCATATTGCCCCGTTACTGTCCTGGCCAATGAGATCGATCTCAAGCGAGTGACAATGACTGACCTGAAAGACGTTGCACGCCTGGCTGGGGTATCCCGCGCCACCGCCGCGCGTACCTTTGCCTCCCCTGAGCAGGTGCGCATGAGCACCCGTGAACAGGTGTTTGCCGCCGCCCGTGAGCTGGGTTTTCGTCCCAACCTGCTGGGCCGCCAGCTGCGCCTGCAAACCACCAACCTGATCGGCGTGGTCGTCCCAAACCTGCTCAACCCAGTGTTCGCCGAACAGTTCCAGGCCATGGAGCGCGCGGCGCGGTTGCGCGGCTACAGCCTGGTGTTGGCGACCACCGACTACAGCGCCGAGCGCGAGTGCAGCGTGGTCGAAGAACTGCTACGCCAGCGCGTCGACGGCCTGGTGCTGACCGTCACCGATGCCGAGAGCAACAGCGTGCTCAGCAGCCTCAATACCGAGAAAACCCCGTTCGTGCTGGCCTATCACCAACCGAGCAACCCCAACTACAGCGCCGTGTCGGTGGACAACCGCGCCGGCATGGCCATGGCCACGCGGTATCTGCTGGAAGCAGGGCACCGGCGCGTCAGCATGGTCGCCGGCCCCGCGTTGCAGTCCGACCGTGCGCGCCTGCGTTACGCCGGGTATTGCGACGCCATGCAAGCGTTCGGCCTCAAGAGCCGCCCGGTGATCGAAATGCCGGCCCACACTCAGGCTGAATTCGTCGCCATCCAGCCGTACCTCGAAGGCCCCGAGGCGCCCACCGCGCTGCTGTGCTCCAACGATTTCCTGGCCATCAGCCTGATCGCCGAGTTGCGTCGCAACGCCTGGCACGTGCCCCAGCAACTGTCGGTGATGGGCTTTGACGGCATATCCCTCGGCACCCAGACGCACCCGACCCTGTGCAGCGTGGTGCAGCCCATCGCGCTGCTCGCCAGCACAGTGATTGACCAATTGCTGGCGCAGATCGCCGGCAACGCCCCGATTTCCCATTGTCTGCCTTGCCATATCCGGCCGGGCGAAAGCAGCCAACCCCATGAGGAGTCCCTTGATGCGCGCATTCCGTAAAACCCTGGCCGCCGTGCTGCTGTGTGGCATGGCCAGCCTGGCCCAGGCCGCCGACACCGCGATTTGCTACAACTGCCCGCCGGACTGGGCCGACTGGGGCACCCAACTCAAGGCCATTGCCGCCGATACTGGCGTGCAAGTGCCGCTGGACAACAAGAACTCCGGCCAGTCCCTGGCGCAACTGGTGGCGGAAAAAGCCGCGCCGGTGGCCGACGTGGTGTACTACGGCGTGACCTTCGGCCTGCAGGCGCAAAAAGCCGGCGTGGTCGATGGCTACACACCCAAAGGCTGGGAGCAGATCCCCTCCGGTTTGAAAGACCCGGCGGGGCAGTGGTTTGCGATCCACTCCGGCACCTTGGGCATCATGGTCAACGTCGATGCCCTGGGCGGCCTGCCCGTACCGCAAAGCTGGGCTGACCTGCTCAAGCCCGAATACAAAGGCATGGTCGGTTACCTCGACCCGTCCAGCGCGTTCGTCGGCTACGTGTCGGCGGTGGCGATCAACCGCGCCCTGGGCGGCGACCTGGACAACTTCACCCCGGCCATCGACTACTTCCAGAAACTGGCGCAAAACGCCCCCATCGTGCCCAAGCAAACCGCCTATGCGCGGGTGCTGTCCGGTGAGTTGCCGATCCTGGTGGACTACGACTTCAACGCCTACCGCGCACGCTACAAAGACAACGCTCACGTCGACTTCGTGATCCCCAGGGAAGGCAGCATCAGCGTGCCGTATGTCATGAGCCTGGTTGCCAACGCGCCGCACCGCGCCAATGGCGAGAAGGTACTGGACTTTGTGCTGTCCGACGCCGGCCAGGCATTGTGGGCCAAGGCGTACCTGCGACCGGTACGCCCGGTGCCGATACCAGCCGAAGTCGCCGCGCAATTCCTGCCGGACAGCGACTACGCCCGCGCCGGCGTGGTGGACTACCAGAAAATGGCCGCCGTGCAGGAAGCCTTCGCCGCCCGTTACCTGAACGAGGTCAAGTAAGTGGCCACATCCGCACGACACGCCGCCTGGGCCCTGGCCCCGGCGTTTGCGGTGCTGTTGGCGTTCTGGCTGTTGCCGCTTGCGCACTTGATCGTGCTGGGCAGCGAAAGCCGTGACAGCAATGGCAGCGGCTATTGGCAAGTGCTCAGCAGCGCACAGTACGTGGGCAGCCTGGTGCAAACCTGCGTGCTGGCGATGGTCGTCACGGGCGCGGCCTTGCTGGTGGGCGGTATCAGTGGGGTGTTCCTCGCGCGGCAGCGGTTTTTCGGGCGCTCGGCGCTGGTGGCGTTGCTCACGTTTCCGCTGGCGTTTCCCGGCGTGGTGGTGGGCTTTCTGGTGATTCTGTTGGCGGGGCGCCAGGGCCTGCTGGCGTCTCTGGGCCTGCACCTGGCCGGTGAGCGGTGGATCTTCGCCTACTCGTTGGCCGGGTTGTTCGTGGGTTATCTGTACTTCTCGATCCCACGGGTGATTCTCACGGTAATGGCCGCCTGCGAAAGCCTTGACCGCAGCCTGGAAGAAGCCGCGCATTCGCTGGGCGCCGGGCACTGGCGCGTGGTGTGCGACGTGATCGTACCCGGCCTGGCGCCGGCGCTGGCGTCGTGCGGGGCGATCTGTTTTGCCACGTCGATGGGCGCCTTCGGCACGGCCTTTACCTTGGGCACGCGGCTGAACGTCACTCCCGTGGCGATCTACAACGTATTCACCAATTACGCCAACTTTGCCGTCGCCGCTGCGTTGTCGGTGGTACTGGGCGCGGTGACCTGGGCGGTGTTGCTGCTCACGCGGCGCCTGGTGAAAAACGCGGGGACGGTCCTGTGAAGCGCTCATCACTGTTTGTTGTGCAACTGCTGTTTACCTTGCTGGTGTGCGCTTTCATGTTGGTGCCGGTGTTGATGTCGTTACTGGCGGGGCTCACACGCAACTTCTTTGTCGGCCTGTCCAGTGGCCTCACGTTCGATTGGCTGGTGCAGGTATGGCAGGCCTATTCGCCAACCGTGTGGCTGTCGCTGCAACTGGCCGTGGCCTGCGCAGTGTGCGTGTGTGTGGTCGGCGTACCGGCGGCTTACGCCCTGGTGCGCATGAACAACCGCTTCAGCCGCGCCTTCGAGAAACTGATGGTGCTGCCGGTGGCGATGCCGGGCCTGGCCAGTGCGCTGGCCTTGCTGCTCACCTACGGCCAGTTCGGCGCGTTTCGCAGCAGTTGGCTGTTCATCCTGGTCGGTCATGTGCTGTTCACCCTGCCATTTTTGGTACGCCCGGTAATGGCGGTGATGCAGCGCCAGCAACTGCCGGTGCTGGAAGAGGCGGCGGCCAGCCTTGGCGCCGGCCCTATCAAGCGCTTTTTCAGCGTGGTGGTGCCCAACTGCCGGGCGGGGATTCTGGCGGGGGTGCTGATGGTGGTCACCCTGTCCCTGGGTGAATTCAACCTGACCTGGATGTTGCACACACCGATGACCAAAACCCTGCCGGTCGGCCTGGCCGACAGCTATGCCTCGGCACGCCTGGAAATCGCCAGTGCCTACACCCTGATCTTTTTGCTGATGATCGTGCCGCTGCTGATTGCATTGCAGGCCATCAGTGCCCGTTTATCCCGTGGAGAGCGTCGATGACCGCTATCACTATTCGCCTGCAGGGCTGTCGCAAGGCATTCGCCGACGGCACCGTGGCCGTGCATGCCATGAATTTGACCGTCGAAGGCGGCGAAACCCTGGCGATTCTCGGCCCGTCCGGCTGTGGCAAAACCACCACCTTGCGCCTGATCGCCGGTCTGGAGCGCCCGGACGTTGGCCAGGTGCTGTTCGGTGACCGGGATGTGACGCGCCTGCCCATCGAGCGTCGCGACGTGGGCATGGTGTTCCAGAACTACGCGTTGTTTCCCAACCTGGATGTGGCGGGGAATATCGTTTATGGCTTGAAGGTTCGCGGTATGTCGCCGCTGGAGCGCAACAAGCGCTGCGACGAGTTGCTGGAACTGGTGGGGCTGCAGGACCACGGCGCGCGCAGCATCCACGAGTTGTCCGGCGGCCAGCGCCAACGCGTGGCACTCGCCCGCGCCCTGGCGCCGCGCCCCAAAGTGCTGTTGTTGGATGAACCGCTGGCCGCCCTCGATGCGCAACTGCGTGAGCGCCTGCGCAGTGAGCTGAATGAACTGCTGCGCGGCCTCGGCATCACGTCGGTATTTGTCACCCATGACCAGGGCGAAGCCATGGCCCTCGGTGATCGCATCCTGGTGATGGAGCACGGCCGCATCGCGCAACTGGCCAGCCCACGGGAGATCTACCAGCAACCGGCGAATGCCTTCGTCGCCGGTTTCGTCGGCAACCTGAACGCCTTTGAAGTCATCGAACCCTCCGTTCACGGTTTGAAAGTCTGCGGCGGCGAGTTGCCGTGGCACAAGGCTCATGTGCCCAGTACCGTGTACTGCCGCCCCGAACACCTGCGGGTGATGGAACACGAAGGGCATCTGCAGGGGCATCTGCTCGCGCAGTTTTTCCAGGGCGCGCACAGCCGTTTGCTGGTCGACGTCGGCGGCCCACAACCGCTGCTGGTCGACAGCAGCGACAACCACCTGTACAGCGTCGGCGTGCCGATGGCCCTGGCAATTGCGCCGCATACATTGTTCACCCTCAATGCGTGAGAATTTGCCTGTGAATCGTCCGTTTCTAGTCGCCCACATCAGTGACCTGCACCTTAAAGCCGGCCAGCGCCTCACCTATGGGGTTGTGGATACCCTGGGCGCACTGCGCCGCGCCATCGACCATCTGAACGCCAGCCGGCCGCGGCCGGATATCGTGGTGGTCAGCGGCGACCTGGTGGACTTCGGCCGCGCCGATGAATACGCCGTGCTGCACCCGCAACTCGCGCGCCTGCACATGCCGTGCTACCTGGTGCCGGGCAACCATGACAGCCGTGGGCCGCTGTTGGATGCATTCAGTGACCACGCCTATTTGCCGCGTTCGGCCGACGGCCCGTTGGATTGGGTGGTGGACGCGCACCCGCTGCGGCTGATCGGTTTGGATTCCACCATTCCCGGCGGCCATGGTGGCCAGTTACTCGACAGCCAAGTGCAGTGGCTCGACGCACAGTTGGCGTTGCGCCCTGATGTGCCGACCTTGCTGATCCTGCACCATCCGCCCTTTATCAGCGGCATCGGCCATATGGACCGCGAACCCTTTATCAATGCCACCGCCCTGGAAGCCGTCGTCGCCCGGCACCCCCAAGTAGAACGCCTGTTATGCGGGCACCTGCACCGACCGATGCAGCGACGCTTCGGTGGCAGCCTCAGCTGTGTGTGCCCCGGCACGTCCCATCAGATCGTGCTGGATTTGCAGGCAGCGGCACCCGCGCATTTCAACCTGGAACCGGCGGGGTATCTGTTGCATCGCTGGGACGCGCAACAGGGGCTGATCAGCCACAACGGCGTGTTCGGGGACTACCCGGGCCCGTATCCGTTTTATGACGCGCATGGCTTGATTGACTGAGGCTTTACACAGGTTTCAGTCAGTGAGTAAGTGATTTTGAGCTGCTGCGCGATCCAGTGGGAGCACGCTTTCCGGCCAAACAGGCTTGTCTGCGTACATGAGCAAAACTCGTGATGATCTAAAATAAAATGAGTTTGTCTCACTATCGTCGCCCGCCGACAATGGCTGCCATTGAATATTGGCAGTGGAGTTATCAGTCATGGCAGTCGCTCATTCCCTTGGATTTCCGCGTATTGGACGCGATCGTGAACTGAAAAAAGCGCAGGAAGCGTTTTGGAAGGGCGAACTTGACGAAGCCGGCCTGCGCGCCGTGGGCCGTGACTTGCGCAAGGCCCATTGGGATCTGCAGAAGCAGGCCGGTATTGAGCTGTTGCCCGCCGGTGACTTCGCCTGGTACGACCAGGTACTCACGCATTCGCTGATGTTTGGCGTGATCCCCGAGCGTTTCCGCCCGGCTGACGGCCATGTCACCTTGCACACGCTGTTCGGCATGGCGCGTGGCGTCAGCGACAGTTGCTGCGGTGGTGCCCACGCCCAGGAAATGACCAAGTGGTTCGATACCAACTATCACTATCTGGTGCCGGAATTCAGCGCCGACCAGCAGTTCCACCTGGGTTGGGACCAACTCTTCGAGGAAGTGCAGGAAGCCCGTGAGCTGGGCCACAGCGTCAAGCCGGTGATCATCGGCCCGCTGACGTACCTGTGGTTGGGCAAGGCCAAGGGCGCCGACTTCGACAAACTCGACCTGCTGGAGCGCCTGCTGCCGCTATACGGCCAGATCTTCCAGCGCCTGGCCGAGCTGGGTGTGGAATGGGTGCAGATCGACGAGCCGATCCTGGTACTCGACCTGCCGCAGGCATGGAAAAACGCCTTTGAGCGCGCCTACAACCTGATCCAGCGCGACCCGCTGAAAAAACTGGTGGCCACCTATTTCGGTGGGCTGGAAGAAAACCTCGGCCTGGCCGCCAACCTGCCGGTCGATGGCCTGCATATCGACCTGGTGCGTGCCGCAGATCAATACCCGACCATCCTTGATCGTCTGCCTGCTTACAAGGTGTTGTCCCTGGGGGTGGTCAATGGTCGTAACGTGTGGCGTTGCGACTTGGAACAGGCCCTGGCGACCTTGCAGCATGCTCATGAAAAACTCGGCGAGCGCCTGTGGGTGGCGCCGTCTTGCTCGCTGCTGCACAGCCCGGTGGACCTGGGCCGTGAAGACCAATTGGACGACGAGTTGAAAAGCTGGCTGGCCTTCGCCGTGCAAAAGTGCGCCGAAGTGGCGGTGCTGGCCCAGGCGGTCAGCCGGCCCGAAGCCCCCGACGTACGCGCGGCCCTGGCTGACAGCCGCGCCGTGCACGCCGCCCGCGCCGCATCACCGCGTATTCACAAACCCGCCGTACAAGCGCGTGTTGCAGCCATCAGCGCCAAGCACAGCCAACGCCAGTCGCTGTTTGCCCAGCGTATCGACAAACAGCGCGCCGGCCTCAACTTGCCACTGTTCCCGACCACCACCATCGGTTCGTTCCCGCAAACCGCATCGATCCGTCTGGCGCGTCAGTCTTACAAGGCCGGCAAGTTGAGTGAAGCCGACTACGTCGAAGCCATGCACAGCGAGATCAAGCACGCCGTACAGGTGCAGGAAAACCTCGGGCTGGATGTGCTGGTGCACGGTGAGGCCGAACGTAACGACATGGTCGAGTACTTCGCCGAGCAACTGGAGGGCTACGTGTTCACGCGCTTCGGCTGGGTGCAAAGCTACGGTTCGCGCTGCGTGAAACCGGCGGTGATTGTCGGCGACTTGAGCCGCCCGAAGGCCATGACTGTGGAGTGGATCCGTTATGCCCAAGGCCTGACCAGCAAGGTGATGAAAGGCATGCTGACCGGCCCGGTGACCATGCTGATGTGGTCCTTCGCACGTGAAGACGTGAGCCTCGAAGTGCAGGCTCGCCAGTTGGCCTTGGCCATTGGCGACGAAGTGCTGGACCTGGAAGCGGCGGGTATCAAGATCGTACAGATCGACGAGGCCGCATTCCGCGAAGGCCTGCCGTTGCGCCAGGCGCAGTGGCGGCATTACCTGGACTGGGCCACCGAAGTGTTCCGCCTGTGCGCCTGCGGTGTGCGTGATGAAACCCAGATCCACACGCACATGTGCTACAGCGAGTTCAACGATGTGATCGAGTCCATCGCGGCGATGGATGCCGACGTGATCACCCTCGAAACCTCGCGCTCGGACATGGAACTGCTGGACGCGTTCGAAGCCTTCGCTTACCCGAATGACATCGGCCCGGGCGTCTATGACATCCACTCGCCACGGGTACCGGATGCCTCGCAAATGGCCGGCCTGCTGCGCAAGGCAGCCACACGCATTCCGGCCGAGCGGTTGTGGGTTAACCCCGATTGCGGGTTGAAGACACGGGCTTGGCCGGAGACGGAGGCGGCGTTGATTCATATGGTGGCGGCCGCCCGGCAACTGCGAGCTGAACTGGCTTGATTGGCGAGTCGAATGCAATCCAAATGTGGGAGGGGGCAAGCCCCCTCCCACATTCAGTCCCTATCGCGTCAGAGGTATTTGAGCCAGGCCAGGTCCCGTCGCCGTGCTTTCAGCCCGGCGAACCAACGCACGGGCGCGTACAGTGCCAGCGGCAGCAGCAACGCCGCGAGCCACACGGCGCCCATGCCATCAAACCCAAAGTAGTTGCCGTGGTTAAGCCCAAACAACGCAACGCAGGCGATATACAGCACTTTGAGCACATAAAGATGCAGCAGGTAGAAGAACATCGGCACGGAACCAAACACCGCCAACACGCCGATCCAACGTCGATGCCCCGCGCGTTCCAACGCCAGCAACAGCAACAACCCAACCCCCAGCGTCAATGCCAGAAACAGTAGCGAAGGCGGGTACTTGGTTACATTGAAAAAGCTCATCAACGTCTGCACGCCGCTTTCGTAGGCCTGCCAAGGTTTCTCGCCATACCCGTTCGCCGCGCGCACCAGCACAAAGCCCACCAGCGCGCTCACCCCACCCACTAACAGGTAGCGCTGGCGCAACGCCGGCGGCATGCCGTTGGCAAACCAGGGGCCGATGCCATAGCCCAGGGCGATCACCCCGATCCACGGCAGCACCGGGTAGGTAATGCGCAGGCGCAGGGTATCGGACGCTTGAATCCAACTGCGTTCATGCAGGATCGACCACAACGTTTGCGCCGGCGAACCGGGCGTGAAGTGCAGCCCATCCAACAGGTTGTGCCCGCCGATGATCACCAGCGCCAGCGCGATCAAGAGCGGGCGCGGCAACCAGACCAAGGCGGCGAGGGCGAGCATGCTCACGCCGATCGCCCAGATCACCTGCATGTAGACCACGCTGGGCGGCAGTTGGAAGGTCCAGGCGAAGTTGACCAAGGTGAATTCCAGCACCACCAGAAACAACCCGCGCTTGAACAGGAACGCCGACACGTCGCGCCGGCCCTGGTATTTCTGGCCGTATAAAAACGCCGACAGCCCGGTGAGCAGCACGAACACCGGCGCGCACAGGTGGGCAAGGGTGCGGCTGATAAACAGCGCGGGTTCGGTGGTGTCGATGCTCATGGGGTCGCCGACCTGGCGGTGCAGCAGGAAGGTTTCGCGCACGTGGTCGAGCAGCATGAACAGGATCACCAGGCCGCGCAGGGCGTCGATGCTGAGCAGGCGTTGGCGCAGAGGGGCAGCGTCAGTCATGGAAAAGGTCGCAGGGCAGGGCGGAAAGAGGGCGTTATCCTATAACATTAATCGGCGCGAGGTGTCGCCATTTGGCTTTCGCCCGGCCAGGATTCTGCTACCGTCAGCCCATCCGCTGTCAGAGGACCTAGCATGCAGACTGTGCAATCCGTCATCGATTTCTGGAAAAACGCCGGCCCCAAACGCTGGTTCGCCAAGGACGATGCCTTCGACGCCAGGTTTCGCGATACCTTCTACTCCACTCACCTGCAAGCCGCCCGGCGTGAGCTGGAAAGCTGGTTGGGCTCAGCCGAAGGCGCGTTGGCCTTGTTGATCCTGCTCGACCAGTACCCGCGCAATGCGTTTCGCGGCACGGCGCATATGTTCGCCACCGACCCGCTGGCGCGGCTATATGCCCATCGCATGGTGGGAGCCGGCCTGGATCAACAGATCGAACCGTCTTTACGCGCGTTCTGTTATTTGCCGTTCGAACACTCGGAATCTCCCAGCGACCAGCAGCGTTCGCTGGAACTGAACCGGCATCTGGATAAAAACACGTATCACTGGGCCAAGGAGCACGCCAACATCATTGAGCGCTTCGCACGGTTTCCTCATCGCAACGAGGTCTTGGCCAGGGTCTCCACCCCCGCGGAGCAGGCCTTTCTCGCGGCAGGCGGGTTTGCCGGCTAGTGCGCTATTCCCAGCAGGAATGCCCCCATAAAAACCCTGCATTGTCTTTATCCGCGAACATCTCGTAGCGTGAGGGCTCATTCAAGGAGATTGCCCATGAGCCAGAGCCCGTTGCGCCTTTATGTGGATTCGTTGTTTACCAGCCCTTACGCGATGTCAGTGTTCGTCACCCTGCGGGAAAAGGGCCTGGCCTTCGATCTGGTCACCCTGGACCTGGACGCTGCGCAAAACCAGACCCCCGACTACGCCCGACTGTCTGTGACCCAGCGCGTCCCGACCCTGATAGAAGGCGACTTCGCGTTGTCGGAGTCTTCGGCGATCACCGAGTACCTGGAAGCGGTCTACCCGGAAACAGCGGTGTACCCGGCCGACCCCAAGCAACGGGCGAGGGCGCGCCAGGTGCAGGCGTGGTTGCGCAGCGATCTGCTGCCGATCCGCCAGGAACGCTCCACGCTGGTGGTGTTCTGCGGGCAGAAGAAACCGCCGCTGTCGGCTGAGACTCAAGCGGCCGCGCGCAAGTTGATCAATGCGGCGCAGGCATTGTTGGCGGGCAACCCGCCGTACCTGTTTGGCGCGTGGTCGATTGCCGATGTGGACCTGGCCGTGATGCTCAACCGCCTGATCCTCAATGGCGACGAGGTGCCGCCTGAGCTGGTGAAATACGCCGAGCGGCAATGGCAGCGGCCCTCGGTACAAGAGTGGGTCAATCAGCCACGTCCGGCGCTGTAGCCTTTGCGGTGATGTGCTCCACCCGCCGGTCCAGGTCTTCCCAATCGGCCATGCCCAGCACCCGCGTGGTGTTCAAGCCGCGCAGGTAACCGCGCAGTTGCTGGGCGTTGGCGTTGACCTGGTCCGCGTCTGCCGCTGCGTCCAGCAGCACCTGTTCGTACTCGATCAGGTAATCGGCGACGCGGTCACGGTACTCCGGCAAGACGGCTTCGCGGATGCGGTCGAAGGTTTTCTGGTGGGGCTTCATGGCAAGTCCTTATAGGTTTTGTCGTGACACTATCGCTTCAGATAATAGTCACCATCACGTAACGCAAGTTCTGTTTTTGCCGGGAAAGCGCAAAATCGCCCCATCGAAACGCTGTTCAAGGAAATGCGCGATGAGGACGATTATTCAATGGGCTTTGATGGCCCTGATGCTGGGCACTGTGGCGCTGAACAACGCGGCCATGGCCGGTGATCTGCGTACAGGCCATTTGCTACCTATCGGCACTGGCGTAAACTCCTTGCAGCACGCGCAATCGGTGGGTGTGTTGTTGAGCGACAATACGCGCGACAACCTCAGCTACCTCGAACGCTACCACGCCATGGCTATGAATGGCGCCAAGGATGCCCTCGACGGGCGTATCCGCCAGGCATTCATCAACAGCTCCGACCCGGAACTGGCGATTGATTGGTTAATGAACTCGCTGCAGGGAACCTTTGCGTCCGTCACTGTCTACGACACGCTGGATGCTCTTGTGCAAGCTCATCCTGACGTGGTGGTGATGCTCGATACCCATAACCAATTACTGACCCAGCGTAACGACGAGGTCGAGGCGCGGTTTATTGCGCGGTTCTATGACGCCGATCTGCAATACATCGCCAAGGCCGAAGGCTCGGTGCACAAGCAGGTGGCGTCGGTGTGGGTACGCGACAAGGCCGCGCCGGAGATTGCCGCGCAGATCGAGCAGCAGCGCGATGTGCAGCTCGATGCCTTGAAGCAGTTCGATGCGTCGCTCAAGGCGCTGGTTCGCGCAAGTTGATGTGAGCTTTTATTTTTTTGGCCTTTATCTTTTCGACCCAGGATTTGTTCATGCGCGCTTTTTTCGTACCGGCTGCGGCCTTGTTGATGACCGGCTGTGTGTCCGCCCCCAATACGCCAACCTTGACCTTGCAAACCAGCAAGGCCCCCGAAGCCTATATGCAGTGCGTGCTGCCCAAGCTGGAAAAACACGGCATCACCTCCACCGTGACGCAGAATTCGCGTCATGCCAGGGTGGTGCTGACCAGCAAGATCGCCGCCGACGATGTGCTGGAGGCCTACAAGGCCGGAGAGGGCGCCAAGGTGTTTTTGTATGAGCGCAAACCGCTGGCATCGACCATTACGCCGTCGCGGCTTGAACTGGCCGCACAGGACTGTAAGTAACACACCCATCCTGTGGGAGGGAGCAAGCCCCCTCCCACAGTGGATTTTTGTATGACTTAAGGTCGTGCTTCGTTGCTGAAGTTTTCGACTACTTTGACCAGGCCGCCGGCCGCCAACGCCACCAATTCACCGCCTTTCTCCACCGTCGCCAGCGCCGGGTCCGAGCCCATGCGCCCGTCCGGGAAGCGCGCCCGGAAGTCCAGGGCTTCGCGGATCGGCCCGGTATTGGCGATTTGTGGCGAATAGTCGGCCGACTTGATCGCCTCCGGGTAGGCCCATTGCGTCACGGCAATTTCCGATGGCGTGGCATGGCTGCCATGGCCCACCGGGAACTGGCGGTGCGCCAACTCGTTGACGCCGTCCAGGTCCCACCAGTTCACCAACTTCAATGCGAACCCGGCCGGGCGGCGGGCGAAGCTGGCTTCGGCGTACAGCTCGGAAAAGGCCGCTTCAATCGTCGCGATGTTGCCGCCGTGGCCGTTGAGGAACAGGATCTTGTCGAAACCATGCCCGGCCAGCGAGCGCACCCAGTCGCCAATCGCGGCAATAAAGGTGGACGGGCGCAGGGAGATGGTGCCGGGAAACCCCAGGTGGTGCTGGGCCATGCCGATATTGAAGGTGGGGCCGATCAGGATGTCGGCGTTTTTTTGCGCCTCATGGGCGATGATTTCCGGGCACATCCAGTCGGTGCCCAGCAGGCCGGTGGGGCCGTGCTGCTCGTTGGAGCCAATGGGGATCACCACCGTGCGGCTGCGCTCCAGGAATTGCCCGATCTCGATCCAGGTCGATTGATGTAGAAGCATTCGAAGCTCTCTTTTATCTGTGGGGACAGGCTAACCGCCACGGATTGTACGACTACTGGCCACCTGTTGGGGTTTGCAATTGAGGTACGTCGAGGACTTCAACCAGCGCTGGTCGGGGTACCACGAAAACATGAACTGCCCATCCTTGAGTTTGTCCACCACTTGGCGCGCCACCTGCGGACGTACCGCCGGGCAACCCTGGCTGCGGCCGATACGGCCTTCGCGCTTGCTCCACAACGGGCTTACGTAGTCGGCGGCATGGATCACGATGGCGCGGTCGCGGGCCAGGTCATTGAACCCCGGCTCCAGGCCGTCCATGCGCAGCGAATAACCATGGGTGCCCAGGTAGCTTTCCTGGGTGCGGAACAAACCCAGGCTGGATTGGTGGCTGCCTTCGAGGTTGGAGAACTGGGTGGCGAAGTTTTCCCCGGACTTGGCGCCGTGGGCCACCAGGTCACGCAGCACGAGGGTTTTCTTGCGCAGGTCGAAGATCCATAGGCGACGGGCGGTCGAGGGCTGGGAGTAATCAATCACGGCCAGGCGCTCGGAGCGTTCCTCACCATTGCTGACCGCGCACTGCATGGCGTTCAGGGCGCTTTTGAGTACAGTGGGATTGAGTTCTGGAGCCGAGCGCGCCAGGCTGTTATACAAGGACGGAGGATTGCCGTTGGCGGCGAGCGCAGAGTTGCTCAATATAGCCAGTACGACGACCGCGCCGAGGCGGCACATAAAAGTCAGCATCTACAGTACAACTCCCCACTGTGGATTGGAGCAAAGTCATTGTTCAAAAAACACGCATGTTACTTGAGCATTTGCTTGCTCGTTGCACCATTGGTCGCCACAGCCGAAGCGCTGCCGGTGCAGCCGTTGCCGGTCAGCACGCCGGCGCCGTTGGACCTGGCGCCAGTGCAACAGGCCCTGGCGCAGTTGCCCAGCGTGTGTCCCGATCTGGCGCAGCATCTCGATGCGCCAGCGCTTGCACGCTTGCAAGCCCTGTACCAGCAGCAAGGCGATGTCCCGTTGTGGTCAGACGAGACGCGCCGCCAAGCGCTGCACACGCAATTGCTGATGCTCGCCGATGATGGCCTGGACCCCACCCACTATAGCCTGCCTGCGCCACACGCCACGCAAAACGTGCTGTGCAGCGATATCGGCAGCAGCCAGCACTACCTGCAGGCCCTGCAGGATTTGCACTTCGGGCGCCTGCAGCAATCGCGCTTCGAACCGCTGTGGCATTCGCAGCCGCCCGCCGGCGACCCCAACGCCGCTGTGCTGGCCCTTGCCGCCGTCGGCCTGCACGACATGGCGCAAGCCTTCGACCAGGCGCGCCCCAGCGCCGATCTTTACCGCAGCCTGCGCAACGCCTATGCCAGCGTGCGCCAGCAACCGCTGCCGCATTGGGACCCGGTCGGCAGCGGGCCGTTACTGCGCCCCGGCATGGAAGACCCGCGCGTACCGGAACTGGCGCGCCGGCTTTACAGCGGCGGCTATTTGCCCAGCGAACCCAAGGGCGGCGACAGGCAATACCGCGCCGAACTGGTCGCGGCGGTCAAGGCTTTCCAGCTCAGCCACTCGCTGCAATCGGACGGCGTGATCGGTGCCGGCACCGTGGCAGAACTCAATATCAGCCCGGCGATTCGCCGCGAACAACTGCGCATCAACCTTGAACGTTTTCGCTGGCTGGCACAGGACCTGGAGCCCGAAGGCGTGTTGGTCAACGTTGCCGCCGCGCAACTGAGCGTGTACCAGAGCGGTATCCCCGTGTGGCAAACCCGTCTGCAGGTGGGGCGAGCAGAACGCCAGACGCCGTTGCTCAAATCGCGCATTACCCGGCTGACCCTCAACCCTACCTGGACTATCCCGCCCACCATCATGCGCGAGGACAAACTCCCGGCCATCCGCCTCAACCCCGAATACCTGCGCCAGCAAAACCTGCAAGTACTCGACGCCGAAGGCCACCCGCTGGCGCCCGAGTTGATCGACTGGGCGCGCCCCGGCAATATTCTGCTGCGCCAGGAAGCCGGCCCGCGCAACCCATTGGGCAAGATCGTGATGCGTTTCCCCAACCCGTACTCGGTGTACCTGCACGACACCCCCAGCCAGCCCCTGTTCACCAAAGGCCCACGTGCGTTCAGCTCCGGCTGTGTGCGGGTCGAGCAACCGTTGCTGCTGCGCGACCTGCTGGTCAGCCCGGCCGAACGCGCGCGCACCGATGAACTGCTGGCCACCGGCGTGACCCACGAATTCAGGCTGGCCACGCCGGTGCCGGTGTTGTTGGGGTATTGGACGGTCGAAGTCGACCGCGAGGGTGGGCTGGTGTATGCGCCGGATATCTATGCGCGGGACCTGGTGTTGATGAAGGCGATGGGGAGTGTGCTCTGAGTACAAGACAAATGCCGGGTGATGGTTTCCACGGCGTGCGCTGATGTGATGTGTGCGGTGTCGATGGTCATTGGCGCCTCGTCCCAGTCCTCGTACTCATGGGCCACTACCGATTGCCAGGTGGGTGGCGTGTGCCCTGGAATGTCGCTCACCCGGCTTTCGACACGGCGTTGGTGTTCCTGGACGTCTGAGCAAACCACTTGGATATCGAGCAACGCAACGCCTGCCGCTGCTGCGCTTGCCGTGAAGGCTGCGCGGCTTTCGCGCACGGGGTTCACGCAGTCGGCAATCACGGTATGCCCCACCGTCAAGTTACTCAGCGCCAGCGCATTCGCCACCCCATAGCCGCTGGCGCCCGGCAACATACCGGCATCGCGCAGCGCTTGTTCGATCACATCGATGCGCAGGTAAACCGCACCGATCCGGCACGCCAACTCGCGGGCAATCGTGGTTTTGCCGGTGCCGGGCAGGCCGCTGAAGACGATAAGCATGCTGCGATCCTTCGATAGGTCAGTGGGCGGCTTCAGGGTATCCTCCCATTCCCCACCGGTCGATCCCAGGACAGCCCATGCCCTTGCCGTTCGTAAAAATGCATGCCCATGGCGACGACTTCATCATCGTCGACCGTCGTGGCCAGGACGACCCGATCACCGCGCCAATCGCCCGCCGCCTGGGCAACCGCCACACCGGCATCGGTTTCAATCAGTTAGCGGTGGTGCTCGACTGCGAAGACGCCGCCGCGCGCGTCAAATTCTGGAACGCCGACGGCACACCGCTGGCCGCCTGTGGCAGCGCCACCCGCGGCGTGGCCGAGCGCTTGATGCATGAAACCGGCAGCCATTCGATTGTGCTGCGCACCGACCGTGGCTTGCTGACCTGCGTGCGCGAGTCGGGCCGCCGGGTGTCGGTGAACATGGGGGAACCTTCACTGGATTGGGCGAGCGTGCCGCTGGCCGGGGCCATGGACACGCGCACTTTGGCGATCGCAGGCGACCCGGCGGCGTGCAGCATGGGCAACCCGCATTGCACGTATTTTGTGCACGACATGGCCGCCGTCGATGTGGCAGTCGCGGGCCCGGCCCTGGAAACTCACCCGTTGTTCCCGGCCAGGACCAACGTGCATTTTGTGCAGGTGCTTGACCGTGGGCAGATCCGCCTGCGCATCTGGGAACGAGGCGGCGGTGTGCCGCTGGGTTCCGGCTCATGTTGCTGCGCGGCGGTGGTCAATGGCATCCGCCGAGGCTTGTTGGATGCCACGGTGCAGGTGCTATGCGACGGCGGCACGCTCACGGTGCAGTGGGACGGGCAGGGCGGCGTGGTGTTGACCGGCAGTGTGGAACCGATCATGCAGGGCAGCGCCTATTTGTACTGAAACGTCACCGTAAATGTGGTGCCGCCCGTGGCACAGGAGCGTACCGCCACGTCACCGCCGTGCACCTTGGCCAATTCGCGCACGATATACAGGCCCAGCCCCACACTGCGCACCTCACTGCCCTGGTCGGTGCCCCGGGTCATGGGCTCGAACAGCACCGCCAGCAGCGCTTCGGGAATCACCGCGCCGTCGTTGTGCACGGCCACCTCGCATGCGCCACCACCCAGCCGCGAGGTGATGGTGATCGGCCGTTGCAGGTCGCCATAGGCCACGCTGTTGGCCACCAGGTTGCCGATGATCTGCTGCACGCGGTCGGCGTCCAGGCAGGCGTCGCCCTGGCCTTCGGCGTGATGCACCAGCGTCGCCTTGGGGAATGCCACGCGCAGTTCGTCCACCGCGTGGGCAATCACCTGATGCAGCGCCAACGGTGCCGCCTTGATGGTGATGCCGTGGCCGACCCTGGCCTGGGTGAAGTCCAGCAGGTCGGCGATCATGCGCTGGGCGCGTTCGGACGATAGGCCGATTTGCCCAAGCAACTGGCGCTCCTTGGCGGTGCGCTCGCCACGGCTGAGAAAGTCCGAGGCCAGGCGGATGGCCGTGAGGGGGTTCTTCAAGTCATGGCTGACAATCGCCACCATCTGCTCGGCAAACAGCGCGCGGCGCTGGGAGATGGCATAGGCCTCTTTCAGCTCGGCCTGGGCCTGATGCAGCGCAGCTTCGGTGGCGGTTTTTTCCTGCAGCAGGGCTTCGGCCAGGTTGCGTGCGTTGAGCAGTTCGCGCTCGTACTTGTCGCGGTCGGTGGTGCCGAACAGCGCCAGGTCGTACACCACGGCGTCGGCCTGTTCACGCTTGTTACCGTTGAGCAGCACGGTCACCTTGTGCCCGTCGCGGTGCAGCATGTCCAGCTTCACTTCGGTCACGCTGCCGTGCATGCGCAGCATGGGCGCCAAGTGGGTCTGGTGGAAAATCCGCCCGCCCATGGTCAGCAGGTCCTGGAAGCGCCGGCTGCACAGCTCGCTGAGGCTGAACCCCAGCCAATTGCTGAAGCGCGCATTGGCTTGCAGGATGGTGCCGTCCTCGGCGGTGACGGCCAGGGCGCAGGCGGCGCTGTCGAACACTTCAGCCGACACGCGCGGCCATCCAGGGCGCGAGGAAAGCGGCCATGGCGGCCGCACAGGCTTGCGGCGCGCTCATGTGCGGGCAATGGCCGACGTTGTCCACCAGGCAATAGGTGCTGTTGGGCAACACGCTGTGCAGGTATTCACCCACGGCGATGGGGGCAATCAGGTCGTCGCTCGATTGCAGGATCAGCACCGGCGTGGTCAGGCCGATCACGTCCTGGCGGTTGTCCGACAGGAAGGTCACCCGCGCGAATTGCTTGGCGATGTCCGGTTCGGTGCGGCAGAAGCTGTCGGTCAACTGCACGCCCAGCGCGGGCTGGTCAGGCGCGCCCATGATCACCGGGGCCATGGCGCTGGACCAGCCGAGGTAATTACCGTCGAGGGTGTCGAGCAGTTCGTCGATGTCGCTGCGCTTGAAACCGCCCACGTAGCCGTCTGCATTGATGTAGCGCGGCGACGGGCCGATCATCACATGCGCCGCGATACGTCCCGGCACCAGGCGGTCGGCAAGGGCACCGATCATCGCGCTGACCGAGTGCCCCACCAGAATCACCGGGCCTTCGGCATAGGCGTCGATGATCTCGTTAAGGTCGCGGGCATAACCGTCCAGCGCGCCGTACTTGGTTTTATCGAAGGCCTTGAGGTCGGAAAGACCGGCGCCTACCAAGTCGTACATCACCACGCGAAAACGCTCTTTGAACGAGGGCGCCAGGTAATTCCACATGGCCTGGTTGCAGCCAAAGCCATGGGAAAACACCAGGGTCGAGGTCCCGTTGCCCATCACGTTGACGTTGTTGCGGTGGCGTAAGTCCATGGTGATCTCGACGTATTGGCGTATTGCTGGATGTGGCGCAGTTTAGATAGCCGACCGCTTTGGGTCACGCGTTATAGCGCTGATAGGTTACAGTCGGCGCCTTCAGGAAGACACTTCAGGTAACAAACATGATGCGGTGGTTGCGGCAATCTGTCTTGAGTCTGCTGGTGCTGGCGTGCGCCAGCCTGTTTAGCACCGTCCAGGCTGGCTCTTCGCCCATTGGCGTGGCGCTCGACCAGCGGGTGATTGACCTGACCAACACGCTGGATGCCGACACCACCACCCGTCTGGCAGACCAACTCGCCGCCCTTGAGCAGCGCAAAGGCGCGCAAGTGGCCGTGTTGCTGGTGCCCACCCTCGGCGACGCGAACCTCGAGGAGTACACCAACCAACTGTTCCGCGCCTGGAAACTGGGGCGCAAGGACGTCGACGACGGCATTCTGCTGCTGGTGATCAAGGATGATCGCAAGGTGCGCATCGAAGTGGGCTATGGCCTGGAAGGCACCGTCACGGACCTGTTGTCCCA
This sequence comes from Pseudomonas asgharzadehiana, assembly GCF_019139815.1. Taxonomy (NCBI): domain Bacteria; kingdom Pseudomonadati; phylum Pseudomonadota; class Gammaproteobacteria; order Pseudomonadales; family Pseudomonadaceae; genus Pseudomonas; species Pseudomonas asgharzadehiana. Next base: position 3,807,084 of record NZ_CP077079.1, on the reverse strand, counting down.
CCGCATCATTGAAGAACGCATCAAGCCGGCGTTTCGTCAGGGCGACTATGCGGGCGGCATCAGCCAGGGCGTCGATGACCTGGTCATGCTGGTGGACGGCGGCGACTTGCCCGAGGTCGCCAAACCTGGGGTAAACCTCCAGATCATCGCGATGCTGCTGGCATTTATCGCGGGCGCCGTCGGCGGTGTACTGCTCGCCGCCGGCAAGCTGCATTGGCGCCGCGCCTTGATTGCCGCAGTGGCGGTTACGCTGTTGCTGGCGATTTTTGGCGGTGGTAGCGAATGGCTTTTGTGCCTGCTGGTGATGCCGCTGGTCATGCTGATCGGCGGCGCGACGTTCGGCGCGTTGTGGCTGGCGCGCGCGGTGTTTTATGGCGTCATCGGGTTGCTGGCCTACATCCTGGGCCTGGTTGTGGTGAATCATCAGTTCGCCGAGGTCAATTTCAGCCATTGGCTGGCGTATCCGCTGGGTGTGTTGGTGGTGCTGGGGCTGTACCTGGTGCTGTTCGCGGTCATGCGGGCGGCCTGGAAGCAAAGCCGCGCGGGTTTTATCGCGCGGTTGCTGGCGGCGGTGGCGGTGTATGTAGCGGCGGGAACGCTGATGGACCTAGGGCGCAACAGCTGGCTGTTTGCATTCCCCATCGCCTCGTTTGCGGCGCTGTTCATCTTCATCAAGACCAGCGGCGGGTCGGGGTCGAGTTCGGATTCGGATTCAAGCTCAAGCTCTAGCTCAAGCTCGGATTCCAGCTCGAGCTCCAGCAGTTCCAACAGCTCTTCTGGTGGTGGCGGTTCCAGCGGCGGCGGCGGGGCTTCGGGGAGCTGGTAGTAACGCGCTTTTCCGCTCGCCGTTACAGCCGCTTGGACATAAACACCCGGCTGCTGCCCTCTGGCGCACAGGGTATTTCGCCGAACCGCACCCAGCCGTTCTTCTCGTAAAACCCCGGCGCCTGGAAGCTGATGGTGTACAGCACGGCATTCAGGCAGCCTCGGCGCCGGGCTTCGTCCTCAAAGGCTTGCAGCAAACGGCTGCCCAGGCCTGTGCCGCGCAGGGTGGCGGGCACGTGGAACAGGTCGAGAAAGGCCATGCCCAGCGTGGTTTTACCCGTGATGCCGCCGATGACCTGCCGGGTCTCGGGGTCCTTGATCAACACGGTGAGCGGCAGGCGGTCGTTGTAGCCGGTGACACCTTCGTTGAACGCGGCCAAGCCACTGCCCAGCACGCGCTCGGCGTCGGGGTTGGCGTGGTCGCTGATTTCAATAATCGGTGCGGTCATTACGAACTCTCCGTCTGTTAGAGCGCCATCACCATCTCATGCCACGCCATGCCGCCATGATCCGAGGGTGAAGGCCGCACATAGGTGTAGCCCATATGTTCGTACAACGGCACATGCCGCGCCTTGCACATCAAGTGAATCGTGCGCTTGCCCAGCGCCTGCATGCGCCGCACAAACTCGCTCATCAGCCGCTGGGCGTAGCCGTTGCGCTGATGCGCGGGGTCGACCACCACCGACATGATCACCACATTCGGCGCCTCGGGCGCATGCCCCACCAACTCCTTGAACGCCTCGTCGGACATCACCACTTCGTGGGCGCAACCACTGTTGATAAACCCCACCACCTCGCCGTCGGCTTCCAGAATCAGAAAGCCTTGCGGGTACTGCGCAATGCGCGTGGCGATTTTTTCCAGGGTCGCGGCTTCGTCGCCTTCATAGGCGCTGGTTTCAATCTCGAAGCAGCGGGCGGCGTCGGCGGGGAGGGCGTTGCGCAGGGTGAGGGCGGGCATGCGGGTTCCTGGGGGGGAGGGAAAGGCCATATGATAAATACAAACCGACAGGGCACCAAAAACAGATAAAGGAAGGACCCCTTGCTGAAAATAAAACGCGCCACACCCGAGGATGCCGATGCCGCTTTCAACATCCGCCGCGAAGCCATACGCGGCCAATGCATCGGCGCCTACACCGCTGAGCAAATGGCGCTCTGGACCCGAGGCCGGGCCGAGGATGGCTACAGCGCGTTGATGGATAAACCGTTCTACCTGGGCTGGATAGACGATGAGCCTGTTGCCACCGGCATGCTCGACCTTGCCAACAACGAAGTGGGCGCGTTGTTTGTGCTGCCGCAATTCATCGGGCGCGGGTACGGCAAGGCGATGCTTGACCACCTTGAAGACGTTGCGCGGGCATTGGAGATAAAGGAAGTGGTGCTGGATGCGACATTGAATGCCGCGAGCTTCTATCGGGCGTGTGGATATGTGGGCGAGCGGCAGGCTATTTACCATTCGCCCTCGGGGTTGACGTTGGCGTGTATCCCGATGGCTAAGCGACTAAGTGCGTAAGGCACTCTTTCAACGACGCAGGAGCCCATCGGTGTGAGCGCTCGAGCTTTGGCGAGGCCGCGATGGAGGCGCTACAAAAAGGACGACCACCTTGCCGCTGCGATACAGTCTGGGTGGCAGCTGTGCGCGGGTTTGCAGACCAGGAAGAATCACCCCCGGCAGACCGGAAGGTCTCCCACGCATAGTAGCCATAAATCGAGACGCAGGCGGGCTCCGCCTGCGGGTCTGATGACTGTGCAGGTTGATTCTAGTGTGTAGTGCTGCGAAACCCCGTCGCTGACCAAAATCGGCGACGGGGCGAACAAAAAGTGCCCTCCGTCGAGGTGCAATCAAGAGGATGTAACCATGCTACTGGCGAACCGCGTCCGTCCGCACACTTGACCGTAAACCTTCTGCTGCGCCCGTCATTCTCAAAGCCTGACCCATTGTCACCGATGATATAGTCCCGGCGTTTTTTACCCTTAATCGCGCCGGGAGACTCCAGGAGAATCTGCATAAACCTTTACACCGCAGGCTATGAGGGCCTCAGTCTCAATGCCTTCATCGCGCGCCTGAAGCAGGCCGGGATCGACAAGGTGCTGGATGTGCGTGAATACCCGCTATCGCGCAAAAAGGGCTTCTCCAACAATGCCTTTGCCCAGTGTCTGGCCGCTGAAGGCATCGCCTACGAACATAGTCGTGCGCTGGGTTGCCCTAAACCGATACGCAAGCAATACAAGGAGGACGGAGACTGGGCTGCGTATGCTTGCGGCTTTCGAGCGTATATCCGCACTCAAGGCACGGTGCTCAAAGCGTTAGTGTGCAGCACGGCTGACCAGCGGATCTGCATGGTCTGTTATGAGGCGGACGCTGCTTTTTGTCATCGCAGCCTGATCGCTGAAGCAGCCCAGGGGCTGGACAGTTCGCTGCAAACCCAGCATCTACCTCTCAGAACAGAGCCATTTGCTGATCGCCTGCTGTCGGTCGCCTAGGCGGATAAATCAGGCTGACAATCAGCCACTGTCCCGGAAAACGATGGAGGGTGCCCATTAACAGCATTAAATCCTTGGTGGTTAGTTCGGTTTCCAATTTGTGTCTGAACGGGACTTCCCAGCCGTTTGCCCCGTGTTTGCGAAACACATTTCGATAGAGCTGGCTGGCTTCCCAGTCATCGAAGAGCTGCCAGAAAGACTTGTAACTACACATGGATAGATCACGCGAGGCGCCTAGATCCTTGTCGGCGCAAACTCCGAAAAGTCCCCACCGCCTGTATCCCAAAAAACCCTGCCATCTGTGCCTATCGCCCATCGCTCGGGGCGACTAGCCTCACACCACGCTAACTGACGACCGAGCACCCATGGACCTCACCGCTGTCCCCTTTGGTACCACCGACTGGTCCACCGTCGACCCCGTCGTTCATCCCGGCGTCACGGGCAGCGCGCTATGGCGTACCCGCCATTTCGGCACCACCCGCGTACGCACAGTGGAATACACCCCAGGCTACCTGGCCGATCATTGGTGTACGCGTGGGCATGTGCTGTTGTGCCTGGAAGGCGAGTTGCACACGGAGTTGCAAGACGGTCGCCGGTTCACGCTGACGGCCGGGATGAGTTACCAGGTGGGCAATGACATGGAGGCGCATCGCTCTTCGACGAGCGTTGGGGCGAAGCTATTTATCGTGGATTGAGGGCCTGGATACCTGTGGTAGGGAGCAAGCCCCCTCCCACAGTTGAACCGTTGTGTGTCAGTGCATCTGGCTATGGTCCATGCCATCCAACCCACGCGCGGTTGCAGTCACGTCAACCGTCTGTTTTTCCCCCTTGGCGTTTTCCACGGTCAAGGTCAGTGGCACCTGGTCGCCTTCCTTGATCTGCCCGGTCAGGCCCATCAGCATCACGTGATAACCGTTCGGGTCGAGCTTGACCGCTTTGCCGGCCGGCAGCGCAACCGAGTCCACCGGGCCCATGCGCATTACGTCGTCGCGCATGCTCATTTCATGGATCTGTACGTCTTTGGCCACCGGCGAGGCCACACGCAGCAATTTGCTGTCGCTGTCGGCGGTGACGGTCATGAACGCGCCGCTGGATGGCTGGCCCGGCACCGAGGCGCGTACCCAGGCGTCGGTCACTTGCACCTGGGCGCTGGCGTGTGCGGCGAAACCCAGCAGGGCGAGGCTTAAGGTCAAGCGCTTGAGGTGTTGAACGGCAGTCATTAGCAGACCTCCATGACGGTGAGCAGGTCTTCTGCGCACTCTTTAGCGGTAAGGGACGCCTGCAGGCCCAGGCGCAGGTTGCCACGGGTGTCGAAGACAAAACTGGTGGCGGTGTGCGACAGGGTGTAGGTGTCGCCGGCGGGGATTTTTTCATAAAAGATCCCGAACTCCTTGGCGGCCACGGCGATTTCTTCCGGGGTGCCGTAGAGCGCTTCGAAGCTGGGGTCGAAGGCCTTGACGTACTTGTCGAGAATTTCCGGTGTGTCGCGCTCCGGGTCCAGGGTGATGAAAATCACCTGCATGATCTCGCCGTCACGGCCCATCAGCTTCTTGGCCTGGGCGGCGCGAGCCAGTGTGGTGGGGCACACGGCCGGGCACTGGGTGAAACCGAAGAACACCACCGGCATCAGGCCACGGTAGGAACTGAGGGTGACGGTGTCGCCCTCGGTGTTCTTGAGCTTGAAGGTGCGGCCCATGATCTTGTCGCTCAAGTCCTTGCCGTACTTGAAGTTCAATCGGGGGCTGTTGTCACAACCGGCCAGCAGGCCCAGACCCAGCAGGCTCATGCCGGTGAGGACCTTGCGGCGGGTGAATAACGTACTCATCAACTGTGCGTCCTGTGAAACGCCTGCATTGCTCTGGATCTACACATCAGGCTTTGAAAAGGAGTAAACGAGGAGGGCGCCCAGTCTACCAACCCAGGCCTGCGTGCGTAATCTGCGACGTTCTGCCACAGGGGCGCGCTGCGTTTCGTCCCTTTGCGGCTTCGGTGGTAGAGTCGCCGCCATGAATTCAAGCCACCCCGACCGTTCACTGATCGCCTGGACCCTGTACTTCTGCGTGCTGATGAACCTGTTCGCGTGCGGTTTGGGCCATGGCCGGATGATGGGCCAGGAGCTCAACGGGATCGGTGGGGCGTTCTGTTCGGTGAGCGGTAAACAGGCGCCACTTTCCGACAAAGGGTTAAACGACGCAGCCTCCAGCAACATCTCGAACTACTTTGCCTGCCCGGTGTGCGCCGCCTTGACCGTCGCCCTGGTGTTCCTGATCGGCCTGGCCTGGCTGCTGGGCCTGGGGCAAACCCCACGCCGTGCCTGTGCCCAACGCAACAAGGCGCCGCCGCGTTACGCCTGGCCCTCGGCCAACCCCCGCGCTTCACCCGCATTCTGACGTGTGCCCTGTGCCTCCTGTGATCAGGCGGCGTTCTATCGTCACGACTGTGAGTGCATGTTATGAACCCTCAATTGCCTGCAGGTGCCCGTCACTTGGTGAGCAAGGCATCCCGTCGCCCGCGCGCGGAACCGGCGCGGGCGGAATACCCAAGCAATGCCCGTAGCTTCGTGCACCTGGATGCACGCCTGTTGCCGTACTGGCACAGCCTGTTCGACATCTGCCCGGCCTTGCTCAAGCTCGACCCGCCCGACGGCTTGAACCTGTTTCGCAGCTTCATGACCTGGGCCTATCGCAACCGGCCGGCGCGGGATTGGACCTACCACCTGAACGTCTGCCGCTGGCTGCTCGGCTCGTCGTATCGCATGCAGGTCGACGACGAACCGATCGAAGCCTTCATGGCCGCCGCCGCTGCGTGCTGGGCCAACACCGATGACAGCCCGGCCCATGGCGTGGTGCTCGCCTGGAAAGGGCTAAAGGTGTTCGATTGGAAAAACGCCCCGCCCCCCCACGCCGAACAACGGCCTTTGCCGCCCTCGGAGGGGGACTTCGCCTGGTGCCCGCTGGCGGCGCGCGGTGGTTTCAGCGGTTGGCTGCCGGTGCCTTGACCGGCATCAAGGCGCACGCTGACGCCGGCCCTCACACTGGAGGCCCGGCGCGACCTGCGAGGCCATCATGCTTTATCTGTTGTTTCTTCTGGCCCACCTGTTTGCTGCGCTGATTTTTATCGGCACGGTGTTTTTCGAGGTGCTGATCCTGGGGCATTTGCACTGGCTGTTGCCGGCCCGCGTGATGGTGTTGGTGGAGCAGGGTGTCGGTCGGCGCGCCCGGGCGCTGATGCCTTGGGTATTGCTGGTGCTGTTCGGCGCGGGGCTCGGCATGGTCTGGTTGCGTTACCGGCCCGTGCTCGCCGCCCCCTGGGCCTCCTCATTCGGCACCTTGTTGACGCTCAAGCTGGTCCTGGCCGCCAGCGTGCTCGCGCATTTTTTGCTGACCATGGCGCGCATGCGCTGGGGCAGCGTCAGCGCGCGCTATATCCGTCTGGTGCACCTGAGCCTGTTCGGCCATATGGTCGCCATCGTGCTACTGGCCAAGAGCATGTTCTACCTCACCTGGTAGCGCCCTTGATGCATATCAAGGTGCGCCGTGGCGTCGCACCGGACAATGGCTCACCGTCGCCTGATCCGGAGTCCGTCATGCACACTGTCATTCCACTCGCTCGCGCACCCCAGGCCCAAGGCGTGCTGGACCTGAATGGGCAGGCCGACAGACGCAGGTTCCACGCCGGTGTTGGTTCCCTCGACGTGTTGCGCGCCTTGCGCGGCAGCCGCCAGTGTCAACGCCCACTGGCGCTTAACCTGCACTGGCCGGCGAGCCCGCCAAGCGATGCTTACCGCCGCAGCCTGGCCCAGGAAATCCAGTTGGTCGGCTGCCACCTGGGCCGGCGCCAACCGGTGGACTATTTGCAGTGGCGCGGGGCGGCGCCGATTGAGGATGTGCAGGCCCTGATGACCGCCCTGCGCGAGCGTTTCAACGTGCTTGAGCATGGCCGTGGCGACTACGGCATCGACCTCGACCCGCGCCGCACCGACTGGGCCACTGTGGGCCTGCTGCGCGAGTTGGGGTTTAACCGCGTTTGCATTGGCGTGCCCGATGCGCGTGTCGAAGATCCCCAGGCCGATTACCGCGACCCGGCACCCATCCAGTCGTTGATCGACGCGGCGCGCACGTTTGATTTTCGCTCGGTGAGTGTCGACCTCGGCTACGGCAGCGCCTGGCAGACCCTTGCCAGTTTCGAGCTGAAACTGGCCAGCCTGATCGCCCTGGAGCCGGACCGCCTGCACCTGTTCGACTACGTCCAACCGCCCAGCCGTTACCGTGCGCAGCCGCACCAGGCCGCTTGCGGCGAGGCGGATAAAACCGCCATGCGTCAACTGGCCTTCGAACGTCTCGACGCAGCCGGCTACCACTACATCGGCCTCGGCCAATTTGCCCGTGGCGACGACGACCTCACCCAGGCCCAGGAGCGCGGTCGGCTCAGCCGCACCTGCGAAGGCTTCAGCCTGCATGGCTATTGCGATCACATCGGGCTGGGCCTGGGCGCCATCAGCCAGATCGACACCTTGTGTGCGCAAAACAGCAGCGCCGAACACGCCTACGCCCAGGCCCTGGGCAACGGCCAACTGCCGACTTGCCAAGGCTGGCGGCGCGAAACCGGCGATGCGCTGCGTGAGCAGGTGAGCGAGCGCCTGGCCTGTGACCTGGAGCTGGATATCCAGGCGATCGAGCGACGTTACGGGCTGATCTTCAGCCGGTATTTCTCGGCGATCTGGCCGCTGCTGGAGCAGTGGGACCGTGACGGCTTGATCGAATTGTCGGCGCAGTTCCTCTGCGTGCTGCCGGCCGGGCGCCGGCAAGTGGATGAGCTGTGTGCGGCATTCGCCGCCCCCTAGACCCCGCGATCCCACTGTGGGAGGGGGCTTGCTCCCGATAGCGTCCCAACACTCGGTGCCCCGCCTGACGCCCTCAGTGAGACGTCCCCTCGGCAAATTCAATCTTGTTGCCCACGTTGTATTTGCCCGATGGCTTGTTCATGGGCAGGCGCTTGATCTCCTTGAGGGTCTGGCTGTCATACACGATCAGCGCACCGTCGGTGGCCCAGATACTCAGCAGCACATAACGCCCATCGCGGGTGAATTCCACATGTGCGGCGGTCTTGCCCGGTACCGGGCGCAAGGTGTGGGCGATCTCCAGGGTCTGCTTGTCGATCAGGTGGATCGCATCGTTATCCGGCCCGAAAAACACATCGCTCCACACATAGCGCGAGCGCACATGGCTGCGCATGAAAAAGCCGGGGCCCAGGGTGGGGATCTGCTTGATCGGCTTCCAGGTCGCCACGTCGAGCACGCTGATTTGCCCCTGGCTGATATTCGGCGTGGCGAACACCCACTTCCCATCGCGTTGCCAATAGGTGCCGGAGCCCAGGTGCGGCATGCCCGCCAGGGGGATATCGCGGACCACCACGCCGGAGTCCAGGTCGATTACCTGGCCGCCACCGGCCTTGCGCGACGTGGCCAGCAACTGGCGGTAATCCGGGGTGAACGAGAAGTCATCGAGCACATCGCGGGCGGCAATGCGCCGGGGTTCGAAGCTCGGCTGCGCGGCGGCGTAGGGTAATTCCCAGACTTCATTCACGTCCTTGAGCGCCACGATAAAACTGTCGCGCGGCGGCGCTGTGTACACCGCGCTGACCCGTGAGCCGGTGGGCAGGGTCTTGACCAGTGACAAGTCGCGGGCATCGAGCACCACCAGGTTACCCGGCAGGTAGTTGCCCACCAGCACCCAGCGGCCGTCCTTGCTCACCGCCAGGTTGCGGGTGTTGAGCCCGGCACGGATTTCGGCGATCAGCTTGAGGTTGTGCAGGTCGTACAGGCTGATCCAGCCGTCCCGCGAGGCGAAGTACACAAAGCGCCCGTCCGGGGAAAACTTGGGCCCGCCGTGTACCGCGAAATGGCTGGCAAAGCGGTCGAGGACGGTAAAGCGGTCGCCGTCGAGAATGTCGATGTGATGGTCGCCCGATTCCACCACCACAAACAGGTTGAGCGGGTCGGCCGGGTGTTGCGGCGTGGTCGGTAGTTGGCTCAGGTCGGCCAGCAGGCGATGGCTGCCGCGGATGTCCGGCTCGTTCCAGGTCGCCGGCGTGACGGGCGGCTGTTGCAGAAAACTCGCCAGGCCGTCGATCTGTGATGCGCTCAGTTGGGGTGAAAAAGCCGCCATCTGACTGGCCGGGCGGCCTTGCGCGATGACCTTGCGGACCTCGTCCGGCTTGATTCGCCCCAGGCTTTCTGGAAGCAACGCCGGGCCGGTGGCGCCGATGCGGTTGAGCCCGTGGCAGCCTTCGCAATAGCGCTGGTAGTCCTCGGCGGGTGTGCCGTGGGCGGCGCCGGCCCACAGCAGCGGCACCAGCAGCAGGCGTTTCATACCGTCACCGGTCGGCGCGGCGCCGCCAGGCTGGCCGGGTAGTGCAGCGCGGCGTCGGCAAACAGGTTGACCACCTGGCCGATCACCGTGAGGGTGGGTACGCCCGGCTCACAGTCGGCGGCCAGGGTGGGCAACTGGCGCAAGGTGCCCCGGGCCACGTGCTGGTCGGCGCGCGCGCCATTGCTGATCAACGCCGCCGGCGTGTCGCCCGGCAAACCGGCGGCCACCAGGTGTTCGGCGATCAGCGCCAGGTTCGACAAGCCCATGTAGAACACCAGGGTCTGGCTCGGCTCGGCGAGGCTGGCCCAGGGCAGTTTCAACGCGCCATCGCGTTGCAAATGGCCGGTGACAAAACGGCAGGAGTTGACCAGGTCGCGGTGCGTCAACGGGATACCGGCATAGGCGCTGCAACCGGCCGCGGCGGTGATGCCCGGCACCACCTGGCAGGGAATGTCCCGCGCCAGCAGGTACTCCAGCTCTTCGGCGCCGCGCCCGAAAATAAACGGGTCGCCGCCCTTGAGCCGCACCACGCGTTGGCCCTCGTCTGCCAGCTCGGCCAGCAGTTCGTTGAGTTGAGCCTGGGGCAGGCTGTGGTAACCGCTGGCCTTGCCCACGTAGTGGCGGGCGCAGCTCAAGGGGATCAGGGCCAGCAGCTCGGCGCTGATCAGCCGGTCGAATACCACCGCGTCGGCCTGCATCAACAGGCTCCAGGCGCGCAGGGTCAACAGGCGTGGGTCACCGGGCCCGGCGCCGACCAGGGCGACTTCGCCGGGGTGGAAGGGGCTGTGCAAACTGGCGGGTAAGGGTGTGGGCGTTGGCATGAGACATCCTTGGTTCATCATCAGGTTGGGCGGCCCCCGGTTGTGTCACTGGGTGGTCGAGCAAGGGATCAGGTTGACCGGCTGGCGGGCGATTTCGGCATCGGTGAAGTAGCAACCGGGGTCCGCGCCCCAGAGGTCGCCATCGGCCCAGGCGCGGGTGCGCGTATTGCCGTTGCAGATCGCCAGCCAGCGGCAATCGGTGCAGCGCCCGCCGATGGCGCGCGGGTGTTCGCGCAGGCGCAGCAGCAAGGGGTCGGGCTGCTCCAGCCAGAGCTGGCGGAACGGCGTGTGGCGCACATTGCCTACCGAGTGCTGCCACCAGTAGGTGTCCGGGTGCACTTCGCCGGTGTTGTCGATATTGGCGATGCCGCTGCCCGACGCATTGCCGCCCCAGCCATGCAGCAGGTGTTCGAGCTGCGGGTAATGCTCGGGCAAATGCTGGTGCACCCATTGCAGCAACAGGATGGCGTCGGCGTCGTTGTTGCCGCTGACAAAGTCGCTGTACACACCGTTTTCAATGTCGCTCCAGGCCTGGCGAAAAATCAGTGCCATGGCGTCGCGGCTCATCTGACGGTGCGCATCCAGCTGGCGGCTGCGTTTGCCGCGGCCGCTGTAGTTGAGGTGCGACAGGTAGAATTTTTGCACGTCGTGGCTGCGCATCAATGCCAGCAATTGCGGCAACTGCGCATGGTTGGCCTGGGTCAGGGTGGTGCGCAGACCCACACGAATCCCGGCCTCGCGGCACAGGCCAATGGCATGCATCGAACGCTGGAAACTGCCGGGCATCTGGCGGAAGGCATCGTGGGTCGCTTCCAGGCCGTCGATGCTGATGCCCACATAGTCGAAGCGGGCGTCGGCGATCTGCTGGATATTGCCCTCGTCGATCAACGTGCCGTTGCTCGACAGCGCCACGAAAAACTTCAGCTTTCGCGCATAGGCACTGAGTTCAAAAAGGTCTTCGCGCAGCAGCGGCTCGCCACCCGAGAGGATCAACACGCGCACGCCGGCCGCGTGCAAGTCATCGATCACCCGCAACGCCGCCGGGGTGTCCAGCTCATCGCGAAACACGCTGTCGGCGCTGGTGGCGTAGCAGTGCTTGCAGGTGAGGTTACAGCGGCGCAACAGGTTCCAGATCACCACCGGTGCGCGCGGGCTGCCGGGAGCCGGGGTGCGGGGTGGCGCGCATTGGCCGGCGAGGGTGCGCAGGTACTGACTGATCCGCAGCATGGGGCATTCCTTCTAGTGCGAGGGGGGCAGGCGCAAGCCGGTTTTTTTCAGGATGCGGCTGCTCACCAACATCTCGTCGGTGCGGCAGGCATCCCCCAGCAAAAACCGCAGGTGCTCGCGGTAGCTGTCGATTTCTTCGCGGCTGCGCCCGTGCACCATGGCGAACAGGTTGTACGGCCAATCCACGCGCCGTGGGCGGCGGTAGCAATGGCTCACGAACGGCTGCGCACCGATCAATTCGCCCAGGCGCGGCATCTGCTCATCGGCCACGTCCCAGACGGTCATGCCGTTATGGCGATAGCCCAGGCGGTAGTGGTTGGGCACCGCGGCAATGCGCCGGATCGCGCCTTCGGCCTGCAGGCGCTTGAGCAGGTCAAGGGTCGACTCGACGCCCAGGCCCAACTGCTCGGCCAGCCACGCCCAGGGGTCTTCCACCAGCGGCAGGCCGCTTTGGGTCAGGGCGATCAGGCGCAGGGCCAGCGGGGTTTCAGACTGGGAAATACACACCGACATGGTACGTTTGCTCCTTCGGCAGGTTGAGCACCGCCAGCCCCGTCAGGGCCTCGATGCGAGACAGGGTGGCGGCCAGTTCCGCCTCGCTGGCGCAGGCCAGCACAAACCACATGTTCCAACGGTGATCGCGGCGGTAGTTGTGGGCCACCTGCGCCAGTGCGTTGAGCTGCGCGGCCACCGCGTAGAAACGTGGCTCGGGCACCGCCAGCGCGGCCAGGGTGAAGGCACCGCCAAGCTGCTCAATATCGAACATCGGCCCGAAGCGGGTCAGCACGTCGTCCTCCAGCAACGCATGCAGGCGGTCGAGCAACTCACCGGGGTGGCTGTGCAGTTCCTCGGCCAGTTGCCGCCAGGGTTGGCGCACCAGCGGCAAGCCGCGTTGCAGGCGGTTGATCAAGCGGCGGTCGAGATCATCCATGGGCCCATACCTGTGAAGGCGGCGGCGCAAATCGCCCGCCGCATTGTTTGAACGCCTGGGTGCTGAACAGCAGTTGGTAGGGCAGGTCGCTGAGTTGTTGCTGGTGCAGCAACGCGTGGATATGCACGGTGACGGCCTCGCGCTCGCGGCCATGCACCATGCAGAACAGGTTGTAGCGCCACTGCGGCAAGCGCCGTGGCCGCTGGTAACACAGGTTGACCCCGTTGGCGCGGCCCAGGCGTGTACCGACTTCATTGACCAGCGCATCCGGCACATCGAGCACCAGCATGGCATTGGCCACGAAGCCCAGGGCGCGATGATTGAGCACCAGGCCGACGCGGCGGAACAGGCCTTGCTCGTGCCATTGGCGCATCTGCTGTAAAACCTGGTCGTGATGGGCGCCGATCTGCTCGGCCAGGTCGTCGTAGGGCCGTTTCACCAGGGGCAGGCCGCGTTCCAGGCATTGGCGCAGGTCGAGCATTTGTTCCTGGCTCAAGGGCGTGATCACGGGTGTGCCCCCAGGGAAAAGCCCAGGTCGATGCGGTAGGCGGTGAGCATCGGCAAATCCAGCGGGGTAAGGCCGGTGTCTTTTTCCAACTCATCGAGTATTTGCTGCAGGTGTTGGCGATGCGGGCCGGTCAATACAAACCACAGGTTGTAGTGGTGCTCGCGGGCATAGTTGTGGTTGACCTCAGGGTACTGGCTTACGCGCCGTGCCACGTGTTCCAGGCGCTCGACCGGCACCGCGAGCGCGGCCAGGGTGCTGGCGCCGGCGCGGGTGTGTTCGAACACCGGGCCAATGCGCGAGAGGGCGCCGGCCAGTTCCAGGCGTTGCAGGCAGGCCATCAACTCGGCCTCGCCGCAGCCCAGCACCTGGGCCATTTCCCGGTACGGTTCGGCGCACAGCGGCATGCCGTGCTGGTAACGCTCGATCAACTGTTGGCTGAGCAGGTCAAGGTCCATCTCAATACCCCATTTTTTGTGCGCGGCTGCTGAAGAAAATTCCGCTGGGACTCAAGGCCGGCAAGGTCTTGAGCAACGTCAGGCGATACGGGTCCCAGACCTGCACCTGTTCGCCGTCGCGCACCGACAGCCACAGCTGTTCGCCACGCCCGGTGAACTCCATGTGCAGCACGCCGGGGCCGGGGCGCAGGTCGGCGACGATCTGATGGGTTTCACTGTCGATCACCTGGACGCGGTCGTTGTCCGGGTAGGCGAAGTTGACCCACAGCTGGCGCCCATCCGGCCGCGCGGTGACGAAGATCGGCTGGCCGGCCACGGCAATCGCGGCGCTCTGTCGCCAGCTGCGCGCGTCCATTACCAGCACCTGGTGGCGGCCCACCGCCGGCACGAACGCCTGGTTGTCGGCCACGGCCCAGCCTTCCAGGTGGGGCATCTTGTAGACCGGCAGCCTGGCCTGGCCGCGGCCATAGTCGGCCAGCACGCGCTTGACGCCTTTTTCCGGGTGCCACAGGTCGAGTTGCGCCATGCCGTCTTCACCGAACAGCCCGGCCATGTAGTAACGGCCATCGGCGGTGATCAAGGCGTCGTAGGGTTGCTCGCCGATACCGGTGAAGCGGGTGATGTGCGGCGTGTCGCCCTGGCTGAAATCGGCGCTCCAGATTTCGCCGCTGTCGAACAGGCTGAACACGAAACGTTGACCGGGCGCATCCACCAGGCCCACCACCCGCGAGCGTTTACCGTCGGGCAACTGGCTGGCGGGGATATCGGCGACCAGCGCCAGGGTGGCGGCATCGAACACCTTGACGCCGCCGGGCTGATAGTTGGAGACGGCAATCAGGCGCCCATCCTGGCTGATGGCGCCGCCGATACTGTTGCCGCCCTGGAGGATGCGTTTTTCAATGCGCAGGCGGAGCAGATCGACTTTGCTCAGCCCGCCGTCACGGCCAAAAATATAGGCCATGCGCTGGTCGCGGGAAAACACCACCGAGGCATGGGACAGATCGCCCAGGCCCTCAATGCGCGCCAGCGTGGTCATGCCGCTGGTTTCAATGATTTGCGCGCTGGCGTTGGCGCGTTCGATCACCAGGCCCAGGTCGCCGCTGCCGCGCAGCGGTGGCTGGGTGCAGGCGCCGAGCAGCAGGCAGAAGGTTAAGAGCGTAGGGCGGATCATGGTGCCGGGCTTCCTTGCAAGAGGCGGTCGACCAGCCAGGCGATGTCGTCCGTGCTGAGCAATGGCGCCCAGCCCGGCATCGCGCGGGTGGGGCGGCCGTCAGTGACGGTGGCGATCAAGCTGTCGCGGCTTTGCCCGGCCAAGGCCTGGGGCGTCAGCGCCGGGCCCAGGCCGCCGGTGAGGTAGAGGCCGTGGCAGGCGCCACAGTCCTGGGTCAGCAGGTGCTCAAGGCGGGCAGCGTCGGGTGTCGCGGCTGCCCGTGTGGCAATCAGCAGGAGCAGCGCCATGGCGGTACCGATTATTGATGCTTGCATGGCGCGCTCCTCGTGCTTATTTCAGGCTCAGGATCCACTCGGCCAACACCTTGGCTTCGTCGTCCGTCACCGGGTTCGGCGGCATCGGGATAGGCCCCCAATTGCCCTGGGTGCCGTTCTTGATATGGCTGGCCAGGGTGGTGGCGGCGTCCTTCACACCGGTGTTCTTTTGCGCGACGTCTTTCAACGCCGGGCCGACCCGCTTGCTGTCGACGCTGTGGCAGGCGGCGCAGGGTTTGCTGTTGAACAATGCCAGGCCGTCTTGCGCCAGCGCCGGTTGCAGGCTGAGCGCGGCGGCGGATACCAGCAGTGCCAGGAGCCTATTTTTCATGGGGAGACCTCGTGTTGATGGGGCTCAATAAATGTCGTGTTGGGTGTTGTAGACATTGAATTTTCCGGTGGGCGTGATCAGGCGCTTGTCCCTGATCACCTGCTTGAGCTTCAAGGTCTTGTCGTCGATCACCACCAGCGCCGACTCTTCGGTCTGGCCGTTCCACACCGAGAACCACACCTCGTCACCGGCCTTGTTGTATTCAGGTTGCACCACGCGCAGCGCGCCTTGCTTGATCCCCGAATACTCGGCGATCGGCAGTACGCTGTAGCCCTTGTCCAACTGGTTTATGTCGAACACCGCCACCGATTGGCTCAGCTTGGTGTCGGGGTTCAGGGTGGTGTCGACGTACAGGTGATGGGAGTTGGGATGGGTCTTGATAAACAGCGAACCACCGCCTTGGCCCTTGAGCGATTCGACCTGTTTCCAGGCGTACTGCGCGTGCTTGACCGGGTCGGTACCGATCACCGAAATGCCGCCGTCGCCCAGGTGGCTGGTGGCCCACACCGGCCCATAGGTGGGGTGGATAAAATTGGCGCCACGCCCTGGGTGTGGGGTCTTGCCCACGTCCACCAGGGCGGTGAGCTTGCGCTCCCTGGAGTCGATCACCGCGACCTTGTTGGAATTGTTCGCAGCGGTCATGAAGTAGCGATGGGTGCTGTCCCAACCGCCGTCATGCAGGAACGGCGCGGCGTCGATGGTGGTGATGGTGAGGTTCTTGATGTCCTGGTAATTAACCAGCATCACCTTGCCGGTTTCCTTGATGTTGACGATAAATTCCGGCCATTCATGGGAGGCAATGATCGCCGCCACGCGCGGTTCGGGGTGGTACTCCTGCTTGTCCACGGTCATGCCGCGGGTCGAGACGATCTGTTTGGGCTCCAGGGTTTCGCCGTCCATGATGGTGAACTGCGGCGGCCAATAGGAACCGGCAATCGCATACGTGTCTTCATAGCCTTTGAACTTGGACGTCTCTACCGAGCGCGCTTCGATGCCCACCTTGATTTCGGCGACCTTGGTCGGCTCGGCTGGCCACAGGTCGATCATGTCGATCTTGGCGTCGCGGCCGATCACCAGCAGGTAGCGCCCCGACGCCGAGATCCGCGAGATGTGCACGGCGTAGCCGGTGTCGATGAGCTTGACGATCTGCTTGGTGTCGCCATCGACCAGGGCGATCTTGCCGTCGTCGCGCAGGGTCACGGAAAACAGGTTTTCCAGGTTGAGCATGTTCAGCTGTTTCTTCGGTCGGTCGGCGGGTTTGACCAGCACCTTCCAGGTCTTCAGGGTCTCGGCCATGCCCCATTCCGGCGGCGTGGGCGCGGTGTGCTGGATGAAGGTGGCCATGCTGGTGATCTGTGCTTTGGTCAGCGCGTTGGAGGTGCCCCAGTTCGGCATGCCGGCGGGGGAACCGTAGGTGATCAGCGCTTCCAGGTAGGCCTGGCCACGGGCCTGGGTGATGTCCGGCGTCAGCGGTTTACCGGTGGCGCCTTTGCGCAGTACACCGTGGCAACCGGCGCAGCGTTCGAAATAAATCTGCTTGGACGTATCGAAATCGGCCTGGCTCATATCCGGCGCGCCCGCCGTCTTTATCAGCGCGGGTTGTGTGTTGCCATGGGCGGTCAAGGGCAGTGCCAGGGCCAGCGCGCAACTCAGTGCGGCGAGGCTCGGGATGAAGGTGGTTCGGTTGCGAGTCAGCATTCCATTTACTCCTCAGGCAAGACCTTTGCGATGCCGCACAACAGGGTGCGGGGCGCAGGTTCTTAGTGCCCGGCCAGACTATGGCGCAGCGTTGCAATGCTCGCTTGACGGCGATCAAGTTTGCCTCGGGTAGCGCTTGCCAGGTTGTCGCAGGCGCCCTTAGCGTGGCGGTCAAACCCGCTTTGGAAAACGCTAATGACTGAGCCTTTCTATCAACCGCTGGCCAACGAACAGCAGCTGTTTGAACACGCCTGGCACCACCGTATGCCGGTGCTGATCAAGGGCCCCACCGGCTGCGGCAAAACCCGTTTCGTGCAGCACATGGCGCACCGTCTCAACCTGGCGCTGTACACCGTGGCCTGCCACGACGACTTGAGCGCCGCCGACCTGGTGGGTCGCCATCTCATCGGCACCCAGGGCACCTGGTGGCAGGACGGCCCACTGACCCGCGCCGTGCGCGAAGGCGGCATCTGCTACCTGGACGAAGTGGTGGAAGCGCGCCAGGACACCGCCGTGGTGCTGCACCCGGTGGCCGATGATCGCCGCGAGTTGTACCTGGAACGCACCGGTGAGGTGGTCAAGGCACCGCCGTCGTTCATGCTGGTGGTGTCCTATAACCCCGGTTACCAGAACCTGCTCAAGGGCATGAAACCCAGCACTCGCCAGCGCTTTGTCGCCATGCGTTTCGACTACCCGGCGGCGGAACTGGAAACGCACATCGTGGCTCGTGAGGCCCAGGTGGACACCGCGCTGGCGGGTGAGGTCGTGCGGTTGGGCCGGGCCTTGCGCCGTCTCGACCAACACGACCTGGAGGAGGTTGCCTCCACACGCCTGCTGATCTTCACCGCCCGCCTGATCGCTGCGGGCATGCCGCCGCGCGACGCCTGCCTGGCGTGCCTGGCCCAAGCCCTGAGTGATGACCCTCACACCGTCGCGGCGCTGATGGACGTGGTGGATGTGCACTTTGCCTGAGCCCCGACGCTTGCCTGGGGACCTGGCGATGTGGTTGTTCATCCTCGCCGAACTGACTGTATTTGCGCTGCTGATCCTCGCGTTTGCCACCGCCCGGCTGTTGGCCCCGCAGGTCTTTGCCGAAGGCCATGCGCAGTTGGACACCTCTACCGGGCTGGCGATGACCCTGAGCCTGCTGACCGCCGGGTTGCTCGCGGCATTGGCGCTGCAGCAGGTACGCCAGGGCTGCCCAAGGCGCGGCGCCGGCTTATTCGTGGCGGCGTTGTTGGCGGCGTTGCTGTATGCGCTGATCAAACTGGCCGAGTACGGCCACCTGGCCGCTGCCGGGTTGGGGATGGAGCACAGCCGGTTTTTTACCTTGTACTGGGTACTCACCGGCTTTCATTTCCTGCATGTGCTGCTGGGAATGCTGATTCTGGGGTGGCTGGCGCTGGGCTGTTGGCGTGGGGGCCTCTCGGTCGGTGGCGTGGAGTCCGGCGTGTTGTATTGGCACATGGTCGATCTGGTGTGGGTGGTGTTGTTTCCCGTGGTGTATGTGATGGGGTGAGGGCGCGATGACGGCTTTTTGGGGGTTGGTGGCGTGTTGGCTGGGGTTGGTCGGGTTGAGCGTGGGCACGGTCCTGGCGGGTGCTTCCGGCGGCGGGTGGGCCGTCTTGCTGCTGGCGGTGGTCAAGGCGTGGGTGATTGTCGACGGTTTCATGGAACTGCGGCATGCGCCTCGGCGGTGGCGTGCGCTGCTGTTGGGCTGGGGTTGGCTGCTGGTATTGCTGGTGGGGATATCAGTTGGCTTGATAGGCCATTAACCCGTCCTCGCTGAGGATGCGGATGGTGCGCCGCTGTACTTCGATCAGGCCACTGTCCACCAGCCGGTGCAGGATCCGCGATAACGTCTCCGGCTGGATGCCCAGCTTCGATGCCACCAGGCGCTTGGGCACTTGCAACACCACGTCGCCGCTGAGGTTGTCGCGCTCCTGGAACATGAAATTGATCACTCGGCGGCTGGCATTGGCCAGGGTCAGGGTGTCAATGTCCTTGAGGCGTTGGTGCAAATGAATGCTCATGCTGGCCAGGATCGCCAGGCAGATTTTCGGTTGGTCTTCCAGGGCGCGTCGGTAGTGCTGGCCCTCGATACTCACCAGCACGCAGTCCTTGAGCGCGGTGGCGCTGACCGGATAGGTCTTGGCCTGGGTGAACAGCAGGGCTTCGGCGAACGTCTGGCCGGGATGGATGACTTCCACCAGGTGCTCCTGGCCTTCGCCGGTGACGCGGTGCAGTTTGATCTGGCCGCTGACCAGCAGGAAGAACCGCTCGGCCGGGTCGCCCTGGTGCATCAGCGGGGTGTGGTTGGGCAGGCGCTTGAGATTGGCCAGCGTACACACATCCTGGAAGGTTTTTTCCGGGAGCTGGCTGAACAGATGATGACGGCGCAGGGTCAGGACGATGTTGGGATGAGTAAGCATGGGAGCCTCCGTGGTCGGCATGGTAGAGCGCGACCCGCGCGTGGGGATATGCCTCTGTGGGGGTACCTCTTACGGCGCGCGCGTTAGGCACACAAACCGATATGGCCGCGAAAAAACCGGCGCCATTGGTCACCTCATCTTCGCTGGAATTGGCTATTTCTCGCGCCCTCACCGCTGGCTAACCTAGCCCCCAGTTATCACCCTTGAGGAGTATCACCATGCAACCCCGTACCGACTTCTACACCGCTTCGCCCGACGCCATGAAAGCCATGCTCGCCCTGGAAGCCGCCGTCGGCAAACTGTCCATCGAGCTGCCTCTGTTGGAACTGATCCGCCTGCGGGTCTCCCAGATCAACGGCTGTGCCTTCTGCCTGGACATGCACACCGCCGATGCGCGCAAGGGCGGGGAAACCGAGCGCCGCCTGTACACCTTGTCAGCCTGGCGGGAGACGCCGTTTTTCACCCCACGTGAACGCGCTGCACTGGCCTGGGCCGAGAGCCTGACGCTGATCAGCCACACCCATGCACCGGACGAAGATTTCAATGCACTGGCCGCCGAGTTCAACGCCCAGGAGCAGATCGACCTGAGCGTGGCCATCGCCACTATCAACAGCTGGAACCGCTTGGCGGTGGGGTTTCGCAAAATGCCCAAGTAAGCCATCAACGGGCTTTGAAATAACCCCGTGGCGTGGTGCCGGTCATGTGCTTGAAAAAAGCGATCAACGCGCTGTCGCTGGTAAAGCCCAGCTCAAAGGCGCAGTAGCTGATACTGCGCCCGGTGGCGAGCAGCTCGATGACCCGCATCAGTCGCCACTGCTGACGCCATTGCTGGTACCCCAGGCCGGTTTCCCGTTGGAAAATCCGGCCGATGGTCTTGGCGCTGGCGCCTACTTGCTGTTCCAGGGCCTGCAACGAGGGCGGCAAGGTGTCGAGGCTGCTCATCAATGGGGCCAGGCGTTTGTCCTGGGGCAGGGGCAGCAGCATCGGTTGCTCGGCGGCGTCGCAGATCTCGCTCAGGCACAGCGCCAGCAGATGGGCATATCGGCCGCGGGACCAATCGGTATCGAACGCCGCCATCGCTATCGGCTCCAACACCGCCCGCAGCAATGGGCTGACCTCGATCACCCGAACCTGGGACGGCAACTGCCGCGCCAATGCAGGGCTCAAGTACACCGAACGATAATCCACGGTCCGCTGCATCACCGCACGGTGCGGCAACCCGCAGGGGATCCAGGCTGCACGGGTGGGTGGCAGCAGGCACAGCTGGTTGTCCAGGGTGATGCGCGTGCAGCCCTCACGGGTGAACAGCAGCTGCCCACGCTGGTGTTGGTGCAACCCGGAATCGTGATCACCCAAGAGGGCAGCGATCCCGATAACCGGCGCAGCCAGGTGGTCGGGATCGAAAGATGCGTCGGCGGCGAGCCAGGCCATAAGTTGTCCGATTTCATCGATAAAATGTCGAAGTCCGGATAATAGTGCATTCGACGCTGTTTAAAATTCTTCCACTATTTTCCTGGAAGGACGCGTCGATGACCCTCAAAAATCTACTGGTCCTGGCGGTGGCGTTGCTGATGTTTCCGCAACTGGCCCAAACCCTCTACAGCCCCGCCCTCGGCGATATTGGCCAGGCCTTTGCGGTGGGGCCCGAGCGTGCGGGGCAGACGCTGTCGGTCTATTTCCTGGCCTTTGCCCTGGGTGTTGTGGTGTGGGGGCGGGCGTGTGATCACCTTGGGCGCCGCCCGGTCATGCTGGCCGGGCTGACGCTATACGCGTGCGCGTCGGTGTTGGCCTTGAGCGTCAGCACCTTCACAGGCCTGCTCTTGGCCCAGGCGTTGGCGGCTTTTGGCGCTGCGGTGGCGTCGGTGGTCACGCAAACGGTGTTGCGCGACCGCTTCCATGGGCCGGAACTGGCCCAGGTGTTTTCCGTGGTGGGCATTGCCATGGCCGCCAGCCCGGCGATTGGTTTGTTCAGCGGCGCGGTTTTGGTGCAGTTATTCGGTTATCGCGGCATGCTCTGCGGTTTGTTGGTACTTGTGTTGCTCCTGTGGGGCTGGTGCGTATGGGCCCTGCCGGAAACGCGCCCGGCGTCGCTGCCCGCCACCTCAATGCACAAAACCGTGGGCCTGATGTTCAAGGACTTGGGCATATGGTGTTCGGTCGGGCTGGTGGCGGTATTCAATATTGCCGTGTTCGCTTATTACAGCGTGGCGCCGTTCATCTTCGCGCAACAGGGGTTGTCCTCCGCCGAGTTCGGCTACAGCGGGGTGCTGTTGGCCTTGGGGTCGGGGCTGGGGGCGTGGTTGAACAAAGCGTTGCTCAAGCGGGGGATGAACGGCGATCAGTTGGTACTGACCGCGGCCGGTATCGCCGTATTGGGCAGCCTATTGGTGCTGACGCTGCAACACACAGGGTTATTCGTATTGCCGATGCTGCTGGTGGTGTTGGCGTTCGGCATGGCGATCCCCAACGTGCTCGGGGCCGCGTTGATGGCCTATCGCGACCGTTTGGGCACGGCGGCAGCGGTGTTCGGTTTGTTGTATTACCTGGCGATTGGCGGCGGGCTGACCCTGGTGGCATGGGCGCAAGATCTGGGTTGGAGCTTGCTGGTATGCGCAATGACGGCGCTGTGCCTGGCAACGCCGCGTGTGTTCAGAAGTTGACCGAGGCACTCAGGCGCGCCGTCAGCGGCGCGCCCTGGAACAGGTAATCATCGCCCATGTATTCGCCCGCGTCGCGCCAGTAGCGCTTGTCGAACAGATTATCGACGCTCAGGCGAAATACCGTCTCATACCCCTCGACGCGGCTGGTGTAGCGGCTGCCGACATTCACCACGGCATAATCCCCCACCTCCACATTGCCGCTGCGGTTGGCGTACTTCTTGGCGCTGTATTGCACGCCGCCCAGCACGGCCAAGCCGTTGAACCACGGCAGGGCATAGTCGGCGTACACACTGGCGCGCAGCTTGGGGACGTTGATCGCCTGGTGTTCTTCGTAGGCCGGCGTGCCGCTGCCGCTCACGCGGGCGCGAATCGCCGCCACGCTGGTGGCGATCTGCAGACGCTCGGTGGCCCAGCCGTTGGCCGACAGTTCCAGCCCGGTGTTTTTCTGTTCGCCCTGTTGCACATAGGTGAAGTTGCCGGCGCCATCCGGCTTGGCGTACTGGTAAGCCTGGCGCGTCTGGAACACGGCAGCGGCGAAGCTGATGCGGCGCCAGTCGTATTTGACCCCGGCTTCGATCTGCCGTGAGGTGGTCGGCGCCAGGGTGTCGTCCGCGTTGCTGGCGAACCACGGCGCGGTACCGCCCAGGGACAGGCCCTTGCTGTAGCTGGTGTAGAGCGAGATGCTCTCAATCGGCTTGTAGATCAACGACGCCTGGGGCAGGAACACGTATTGCCGGGTATGGCGGGTCTCGTCGCCGGTGCTGTCGAAGGCCTGTTCATCCAGGCGCACTTCGCGGCCGCCGAGCAGGGTTTGCCATTGCTCGTTGAAGCGAATGCGGTCGGTGACGAACAGGCCGTACTGGCGGCTGTCGAGGCTGCGGTGGCTTGGGTTCAGCAGGACGTCGGCGGGCGCAAACGTCGGCGCGTCGGCGTCGATGTTGCCGCTGCCGAGCCACTCGTTGACGGCCTTGCGCTTGTCGATCACCCGGCGAAATGCGCTGGTGCCGAAGGTCAGTTCATGGCCCAGCCCGGCGGTGTCGAACAGGCCGGTCATGGCGGCCTGGACTTCATCGTCGCGGCGGGTGTCGTCGGGGCTGCGGTAGTCGTAGATGTCGTAATTGCCCTGCGGGGTGAAGGTATTGCCGACACCGCTGGTGTCACCGCCCCACGCAAACGCACTGTAATCATCAATCACCACCTTGCTGCGCGCCGCGCTGACACTGCCTTTCCACTGATCGCTGAAGCGGTACTCGAAACTGCCGTTGAGGTTCAGCGAGTCGATGCCGACCTGTTTGGACCCGCTCTGATGGCCCAGCAGCTTCTTCGGTGAGGCGTCATGGGGCACTTCGGTGCCACCGAGCAATTGGTAACCCGGCACCGAGCGTTGCTGCTTGTTCTGGTATTCGGCGTCGAGTTTCAGCACGGCGTCCGGGCTGATGTTCCAGTCGAAGGCCAGGGACACAAAGTCGCGCTGGCCGTTGGCGTGTTCCACGTAGGAATTGAGGTCCTCATGGGCCACGTTGGCGCGCAAGCCCAATTGCTGCTCGCTGCCAAACCAGCCGCCAACGTCGGTGGCGATATAGCCGCTGCCACGATCATCGCTGGAGACCGTCACCGAGCGCACATCTTCCGGGCGCTTGGTCACGTAGTTGATCACGCCGCTGGGCTCTGAAATCCCGCTTTGCAGGCCCGCCAGGCCCTTGAGCACTTCGACTTGCTGCTTGTTTTCCAGGGCGACGTTCTGCTCGCCAGTGATGGTGCGCCCGTTGATCTTGTAGCTGCTGGCCGCGTTCAGCGAGAACCCGCGCACCACGAAGTTCTCGTAGTAGCCAATCGGCGCGTAGCTGTCGCCCACCGACGCGTCGTTGCGCAGCACTTCGCTGAGCAGGCGCGCCTGCTGGTCCTTGATCAGGGTGGCGTTGAGCACGGTGATCGACGCCGGGGTATCCAGCAGTGGCGCCTCATTGAAGCCGCCGACGGAGGCGGTGTCCACGCGATAACCCGATTCATCCTGGCCCTGGACGTTCACCGCCGGCAGTTCGAGGCTTTCCGCGAGGCTGTTGCCGATCCCACCGCTGAGCAGCAGGCCGAGGGCCAAACGTGACGTGACGACAGGACGAAAACGCAAAACCATGGGAGCAGTGCCTTAAAGCGCAGGGGCAGGGGGCGCATAAGCTAGGCATTCGCGTGCACTTTTACAAGTTCCCTGGGGCACTGTGGGACGGGGCTGCCCCCGATCGCGGTGTGTCGGTACGGGATACATCGACTGACCCACCACTATCGGGCATAGGTATTTACACAACTTTTAAAAGCTGAAAAACCTCTCTGTGGTGAGCGGGCTTGTCCCGCGCTGGGTTGCGTAGCTACCCTAAAACCTGCGCCTCGGTTAATCCTGACATTCGGTAGCGTCCTTGTTGGGGCTGCTGCGCAGCCCAGCGCGGGACAAGCCCGCTCACCACAACAGCATCTTGGCTATAGATTTTTCGCTCATCGGGAGTTGTGTAGATACCTATGGCTATCGGGGGCAAGTCGAATCGTCGCACCGCCCCTCCCACAGGGTTGACCGCGTTGTGTCAGGTGGTCTTGCCAGGCATGTCGATGCCCAGTTGGTTCACCCGTCTGTAAAGCGTTGCACGTGAAATCCCCAACGCCTGTGCCGTCGGCAACGGCTTCCAACGATGCCGAATCAACGCATCCAGCACCACCTGGCGTTCCGGGCTGACGCTCGGTTCTGCCGGCGCCTCGACCAACTCGCCCCGCACCTCCATCGGCAAGTCTGACAGTTGCAGTGTACCGCCCTCACACACCGCGCAGGCATACGCCAACACATGGCGCAGTTGCCGCACATTGCCCGGCCAGGCATAACCCAGCAGTCGTTCCAGCGCGGCCTGGCTGATGCCCGGCGACACGCCGCTGGTACGCGCCTCCTGCTCCAGCAGCCGGTTGATCAACGCCAGTTTGTCGGTGCGCTCGCGCAAGGGCGGCAGGCAGAACCTCGCGCAGCCGAGGCGAAAGTACAGGTCTTCGCGAAAGCGCCCCTCGTTGACCAGCGCCGCCAGGTCGCGGTGGCTGGCGCAGATCACCTGGATATCCACGGTACGGGTCTTGGCCCCGCCCAGCGGCGCCACTTCACCCTCGGCCATCACCCGCAGCAAGCGCGTTTGCAAGGCCAGGGGCATGTCACCGATTTCATCCAGGAACAATGTGCCGCCATCGGCCTGCACCAACAGGCCCGGCATGCCTTTGCTGGACGCGCCGGTAAAGGCCCCGGCCACGTAGCCGAACAGCTCGCTTTCGATCAGGTTTTCGGGAATCGCCGCGCAGTTCACCGCCACAAAAGGGCCGTCCCGCCGGGCGCTGCGCTCATGCAGTTGGCGGGCGAAGACTTCCTTGCCCGCGCCGGTTTCCCCCTGCACCAGCACCGGCAGGTTACGGTCCTTGACCCGCACGGCCAGGCGCAGATGCTCATCCACACGCGGGTCGACCTCCGTGTTCGGCAGTGCTCGTGCTTGTGCGCGCCGTGGCGTGTTGACCCGTACGTGCAGGGCTTGCGATTGCCCCCGCCAGCACAGTTGCCGGGTCGACTGGTCGGTGACCGCGCGCAACGCGTCCAGGTCGAACACCTCGCCGATATGCTCCGGCACTTGCCCAAAGCGCAGGCGCAGGGCCTGGCGCGCCTTGCTGTTCAAGGCCTGCAGGTGTCCGTCCTGGTCCCACGCCAGCAACAGGTCGGGCTGGCTGTCCACATAGCCCGGCGTGCTGTGCGCCTGCAGTACCCAGTGCTGGCGAGCGCTGTGCATGAAGAAGGCGTTCTCGATGGCCTGGGCACTCTGCGCCACCATTTGCCGCACCAGGTGCTGGCTGCGCCGGTCATCCGGGGATTTGAGCGCCGAGGCGTCCATCACGCCCAACAGGTTGCCCTGCGGGTCGAAGATCGGCGCGGCGGAGCAGGTGAGGCCGATGAACGCCGCGCGAAAGTGGTCGCGCTTGTGCACGGTCACGGCGGCTTTGCTGGTGAGCACGGTGGCTACGCCGCAGGTGCCTTCTTCGGCTTCCGACCAGCAGGTGCCCAGGTACAGGCCGGCCTTGCGGCAGTCGCTGCGAATCGCCGTGTCCACGCGGTGGTCGATGGTCTGGCCCTGGGCGTCGGTGAGCATCACGCAGTAATCGGCCTGGCGCACGCGGTGGTGCAATTGGCCGACGGCTTCGCTTGCAATGCGCATGAACAGCTCGGCGCGTTCGCGGCATTCCTTGAGCAGGGGTTCGGTGAGGATGCGCGGCCCTTGCAGCGAGCCAGGGTCCAGATGGTGTTGTTCCATGGAGCGGCGCCATGAATCGAAAATCAACGACGGCACCGGCGCCTGGGGCAGGCGTTCGGCATTGCGGACCACGCGACTGACGCAGTCGACGTGCTCTCTGGAGTTCACGGCGAGCATAAGGCCTCCGGTTCTCGATCTTTGTTGTTATGCCCGCCATTAAGCGCCCACGGGCACAGCGGAACAAGAGCGCCCTGACCAAGGGCTCGGGGTGAGACGCTGCGTCTCACGCGCGCTGAGACACAGCCTGCACGCTGCAATGGCCGGTCTCATTCTGTGCTGTGGCGCAGCCTGCGCACAACCGCGCGGCACTGCTCTGGATCAAGGCTTTGCCAGGTTTTTTGATGATTTGGCACAGGCTGTGCTGAGGGGCTTACAGCTGGCCGCAGCCAGCCTTCTGTGTGTCGAGACAACCGGAGAACAACAAGATGTCCACTCACCTGTCCACCGATCAATTGCTGCATGCCTACACCGTGATGCGCACCATCCGTGATTTTGAAGAGCGCCTGCACGTGGAGTTCGCCACCGGCGAGATCCCCGGTTTCGTGCACTTGTATGCCGGCCAGGAAGCCAGTGCCGCCGGGGTCATGGCCCACCTCAACGATGACGACTGTATCGCCTCCAACCACCGTGGCCATGGCCATTGCATCGCCAAGGGCGTGGACGTGTTCGGCATGATGGCCGAAATCTATGGCAAGAAAACCGGGGTGTGCGGCGGCAAGGGCGGCTCCATGCACATCGCCGATCAGGAGAAGGGCATGCTCGGCGCCAACGGCATTGTCGGTGCCGGTGCGCCGTTGGCCGCCGGTGCAGCGCTGGCCTCCAAGCTCAAGGGCAGCCAGGGCGTGGCCGTGGCGTTTTTCGGCGACGGCGGCTCCAACGAAGGTGCGGTGTTCGAGGCGATGAACCTGGCCGCGATCATGAAACTGCCGTGCCTGTTCGTCGCCGAGAACAACGGCTATGCCGAAGCGACCGGCTCCGGCTGGTCGGTGGCGTGCAAGGACATCGCCGAGCGCGCCGTGGGGTTTGGCATGCCCGGCGTCATCGTCGACGGCAATGACTTTTTTGCCGTGCACCAAGCCTTGGGCGTTGCGGTAGAACGTGCGCGCAACGGCGAGGGGCCGACGCTGGTGGAGGTCAAGTTGAGCCGCTTCTACGGCCACTTCGAAGGCGATGCGCAAACTTATCGCGGCGTGGACGAAGTGAAAAAACTGCGTGAATCCCAGGATTGCCTGGTGCTGTTTCGCACGCGTTGCCAGGCCGAAGGTTGGCTTGACGCCGGACAGTTCGAGCGCATCGACGGCGAGGTCGCCCAGTTGATCGAAGACGCGGTGCGCCTGGCCAAGTCCGATCCCAAGCCCCAGGCCGCCGACCTGCTCAGTGACGTCTACGTCGCCTACCGCTAATAACAATAAATTTCGGAGAGAATTTCATGGCTCGCAAAATCAGCTATCAGCAGGCAATCAACGAAGCCCTGGCCCAGGAAATGCGCCGCGACCAGAGCGTGTTCATCATCGGCCAGGACGTGTCCGGCGGCACCGGTTCCCCCGGCGAGCAGGACGCCTGGGGCGGTGTGCTCGGGGTGACCAAGGGCCTGTACCCGGAGTTTCCCGAGCGCGTGCTCGATGCACCGTTGTCCGAGGTCGGCTACGTGGGCATGGCCGTCGGCGCCGCCACCCGTGGCATGCGCCCGGTGTGCGAATTGATGTTCGTCGACTTTATCGGCTGCTGCCTCGACCAGTTGCTCAACCAGGCCGCCAAGTTCCGCTACATGTTCGGCGGCAAGACCACCACGCCGCTGGTGATCCGCGCCATGTACGGTGCCGGCCTGCGCGCCGCCGCCCAGCATTCGCAGATGCTCACGTCGATGTGGACGCACATTCCCGGCCTCAAGGTGGTGTGCCCGTCCACGCCCTATGACGCCAAGGGCATGTTGATCCAGGCGATCCGCGATAACGACCCGGTGATCTTCCTCGAACACAAGATGCTCTACAGTCTGCAAGGCGAGGTGCCGCAAGAGCTGTATACCGTGCCGTTCGGCGAAGCCAACTTTGTGCGCGAAGGCCGCGACGTGACCTTGGTGACTTACGGGCGCATGGTGCATATCGCCCTGGAAGCCGCCGCCAACCTAGCGCGCCAAGGCATCGACTGCGAAGTGCTGGACCTGCGCACCACCAGCCCGCTGGACGAAGACAGCATTCTGGAAAGTGTGGAGAAAACCGGGCGCCTGGTGGTGATCGACGAGTCCAACCCGCGCTGCTCCATCGCCACCGACATCAGTGCGCTGGTGGCGCAGCAAGGCTTTGCATTCCTGCGGGCGCCGATCGAGATGGTCACCGCGCCGCACACGCCGGTGCCGTTCTCCGATGCCCTGGAAGACCTGTACATCCCCAATGCCGCGAAGATCGAAGCCGCCGTGCTGAAAATCGCCGACAAGAGGACTGCCGCATGATCCACACCTTGACCATGCCCAAGTGGGGGCTGTCGATGACCGAAGGTCGCATCGACGTCTGGCTCAAGCAACCCGGTGATCGGGTAGAGAAGGGCGAAGAAGTGCTGGACGTGGAAACCGACAAGATTTCCAGCAGCGTCGAGGCGCCGTTCAGTGGCGTGTTGCGCCGGGTGTTGGCCTTGAGCGATGAAACCCTGCCGGTGGGTGCCTTGCTCGGGATCGTGGTGGAGGGCGAGGCCACGGACGCCGAGATTGATGCGGTGATCGACAGTTTCAACGCGGGGTTCGTCTCCACCGCCGCCGAATCCGAAGCCAGCGGCCCGAGCGCGCAGAAGGTCGAGATAGGCGGGCGCTTGCTGCGCTATCTGGACCTGGGCGAAGGCGATACGCCGTTGGTGCTGGTACACGGGTTTGGTGGCGACTTGAACAACTGGCTGTTCAACCAACCGGCCCTGGCCGCCGAGCGCCGGGTGATCGCCCTGGACCTGCCGGGGCATGGCGAGTCGGGTAAGCAGTTGCAAACGGGTGATGCCGAAGAACTGAGCCAGGCGGTGCTGGCGTTGCTTGATCACCTCAAGCTCGACCGCGTGCACCTGGCCGGGCACTCCATGGGTGGGCTGGTCAGCCTGACGCTGGCCAGCCAGGCGCCGCAACGGGTTGCTTCCTTGATCCTGATCGCCAGCGCCGGGCTTGGCGCGGATATCAATGGCGATTACCTGCAAGGTTTTACCGCGGCGAATAACCGCAATGCGCTCAAGCCGCAACTGACCCAACTGTTCAGCGACCCGGCGCTGGTCACCCGGCAGATGCTGGAGGACATGCTCAAATTCAAACGGTTGGAAGGGGTGGATCAGGCGTTGCAGCAGCTCAATTCCCAGCTGTTTGAGGGTGGGCGGCAGCGCCTGGATCTGCGCGCCGTGGTGGCCCGACAACCGAGCCTGGTGATCTGGGGCAGTGACGATGCAATCATCCCGGCCGGGCATGCCGAGGGGCTGGCGGCCCAGGTGGAGATCGTGCCGGGGCAGGGGCATATGGTGCAGTTGGAAGCGGCGGAGCGGGTCAATCAACTGATCGCCACCTTCCTCAAATCCCAACCTTGAAATGCAGTTAAAAAGTGGGAGGGGCGGTGCGACGATTCGACTCGCCCCTCCCACATTGGTTTGTAGTGTTCTTGCTTACGCGACTTGCCTGGCCTGTTCGCGTTGTGCAATCAACTGGCGGGTGAGGGGGATCAATTGCTTGCCGTACTCAATCGCATCATTGAGCGGATCGAACCCACGGATCAGGAACGTGGTAATTCCCAAGTCGTAGTAATCCACCAGCGCCTCAGCGACTTGCTCGGCCGTGCCCACCAGTGAGGTGGAGTTACCTTGCGCCCCGAGCAGCCCGGCAATGCCTGTCCACAAACGCTTATCCAACCGCGCGCCTTGTGCCGCCGCCGCGAGCAAACGGCGCGAGCCTTCATTCGGTGGTTCGCGGCGTACAAAGCCATTCTGCTCGGCCAGCGCGGTGGCCCGTTGCAGGATGTTCTCGGCGCGCGCCCACGCCAATTCTTCGGTCTCGGCCAGGATCGGGCGCAGCGACAAACTGAAGCGAATCGTGCGCCCATGCCTGGCCGCTTCGGCACGCACCTGGGTCACCACCTCGCGCACCTGCTCATAGGTCTCGCCCCACAGCGCGTACACATCGGCATGCTTGCCGGCCACCTCAATCGCGGCAGTGGAAGAACCACCGAAATACAACGGAATATGCGGCTGCTGCGGCGACTTCACCGTGGAGTGCGCGCCTTCGACCTGGTAGTAAGTGCCGGCAAAATCGAAGGGCTGCTCGGCGGTCCATTCCTGACGCACCACGCTCAGGTATTCGTCGGTTCGCGCGTAGCGTTCGTCCTTGCCGATATGGCTGCCATCGGCACGCAGTTCGCGGTCATCGCCCCCGGTGATGATGTGCACGGCGGTACGCCCGCCGTTGAACACATCGAACGTGGCGAACTGGCGCGCCGCCAGGGTCGGCTGGACGAAACCCGGACGGTGAGCGATGAGAAATTGCAGTTTTTTCGTCACGCTGGCGGCGTGGGCGGCGATCAACGTGCTGTCCGGGCTGTTGGAATGAAAGGCCACCAGCGCGCGGTCGAAACCGGCCTCTTCGTGGGCGCGGGCCACGGTTTCCACGTAATCCGGTTGCAGGGTAGGGCCGCTGCGCGGGTGGATCTCGGACGCATGGTGGCCGCCGATATAGCCGATGAATTCGATGCTCATGGTCTGTCCTTGTCGAGTAGGGTGATCAACACCTCCGCCGGGTAGGGGGTCGGTCATGCTCGTTCAAGGTAGGGGCAGCGAGTGGCTGTGTAAAATGCCGTTTGGTTCTATCCTCATTATTAAAAAATAGAATCATGTAGGCGCCATTTGATCAGATAAATGCATTTAGCGTGTATGCCGGCAAGGGTGTCGCCCACCCTGGACGCTCATGTGCGCTCCCGGGTGTCGGATATGTGGGCCAGCAACTCTGCGGTCTTGACCTGCAGGTAGTGGCTGTCGCCGCGACTTTCCACGCACAGGCATACAGACAGGGCGTCACTGACCTGCAACTTGAAACGCCAGTCGGCAAAAACCATGGACAAGCCCGTGCACGACTCATCGCTGTCCAGGGAGTTGTCGGCATATAACACGTGCATGCGTTCAACGACATGCGTCGAGTTATTGACCTCGACATGAATATTTCCCGAAGAAGGGAATAGGCCAATACGCTCTACCAGTAACTTTGATGTGTTCATGGCCGTCCCCTTGCTGTTGCATTCAGGAGGCACTTTATTATGCGAGGGTAAAAAAGTACTGGAATGTTATTTTTAGTCGGCTAGGCCGACTCGGGTTGTTTTCGACGTGTACGACACACGCTTGAAGTTGACGAAGTGTGGTTGTAAATGGCTGATGGTGGGCGTTCAGTCAAGGCTTTTGACTGCGTTGAGCGGCAAGCCGACCCGGTGCTCGCGGTGCAGGAGATTGATCAGCACAATCGCGCGTTCCTCGCCTGTCATACCCAGGAATACGCCCTCGAGTTCAGCAAATGGCCCTTCATTGATACGCACGTTCTCCCCAGGAGCCAACAGCGGTGTCACAAGGGGCTGGTGATTGCGTCGCTGCAATTCGTCGACCAGTTCATCGCCCACCGGCAGTGGATCGCCACCAAATGCGACGATGCGCGAAACCCCACGCGTGGAGCGCAGAGGGCTCCAACTGTCCTGCGAGCTCAACTGAATAAACAGATAACCGGGGAACAGCGATTCAGTCATGACCCGACGCTCGCCTTTTAACAGGCGCTCACGTGTGCAGATGGAGCGAAAGCAGGTGTAGCCCTGGCGCTGCAGATGCGCTTCGGCGCGTTCATCCTGCCTGGCTTTACACTGAACCAGATACCAGGCTTTGGCGGCGAATTCTATCGTTGCGGTCATGGGATGTCCTTATGGCGGTGAGCCTGTTCAGCCGGCACTCGGATGCCACGCGTTGCGTTATTTATTGACTGTTCGTCGTGTCATGTTGATCGAACTAACGCCGGCAGTGCGTGAATGTTAGAAATTGTCGGTGGCGGGTATTAATAGCAAATAAGTGCCCGAGCAGGCGCCGTGTTATTTTTTGTCCGTTTAAAAACTTGGGTGCTGCCCAAGGGGCGTGATAAATAAGTACCGCGTTGAAGTTGTAAAGCGGGCTTTGCTGTTTCTGTGCCTGTCGATGGGCAGGCCTGTGCGTGGTTAAAGACTCTTATGTTCGGCAAGTGCGACGTCACCGCCAAAGTTGAAAAGACGGGGAAATTATCTTGCTTAAAAGAGTGTTGATTGTCTGTGTCGGCAATATTTGTCGCAGCCCCATGGCGGAGCATCTGTTGCGTGAGGCGCTCACTCGTTCCGATATCGAAGTGAGTTCCGCCGGCCTGTCCGCATTGGTTGGCGAGCCCATCGAATCGACGGCACTTGCGGTGCTGGCGGCGCATGGTCATGCGCCCAACGTGCACCAGGCGACTCAACTCGCGCCCCAGGCGATCACCGAGGCTGATCTGATTCTGGTGATGGAACAAAAGCACATCCGCGGCGTGCTCGGCATGGCCCCCGAAGCGCGAGGCAAGGTGTTGATGCTGGGGAAGTGGCAAAGCGACCGAGAGATCAGAGACCCCTACCGTCAAGGTAAACCTGCCTTTGTACACGCGTATGCGTTGATCGAAGAAGCGGTAAACGCGTGGGCGCTGCGTCTAGCAAAGTGACAACCCCCCTTTCTTGAATCGTATTAAGGCAAAGAATCCGACTTATGCAGCAAGTGCCAGTAGCCACCCTACGAGAAGACGACGCCGACGAGATTGATCTCCTTGGTCTGTTTGGAACACTGATCGACCATAAAGGGTTGATTGCAGCGATTACGGGCGCGTTTATGCTGACGGGGGGGGCCTATGCGGTGCTGGCGACGCCGGTTTTCCAAGCGAATGCGTTGTTGCAGGTCGAGGCCAAAAAGAACGATTTGCTGGGTTTCTCCGACGTCAGCAGCATGCTCGGAAAAGAGTCGCCGTCCGCGACCGAAATTGAACTGATCAAGTCACGTGCAGTGATCGGCAAGACCGTGGACGAACTCAAACTCGCCATCCTGATCGAGCCTGAGTACTTTCCCGTGATCGGCGGTTTTCTTGCGCGGCGTTTTAAAAATACCAACCCGGGTGAAGTCTCCAGCCCATGGTTGGGCCTGACCCGTTACGCGTGGGGAGGCGAGCTGCTGAAAATAACCCACCTGGACCTGCCGCCCAACTTGCTCGCCAAAAAACTGACCTTCATTACGGGTGAGGGCGGGGCGTTCACATTGCTCGATGACGATGATGAACTTCTGGCGCAAGGGCAGGTGGGCGAGGCTGTCGAGCAGCATGGCGTTGCGCTCTTCGTTGAAGCGCTACAGGCCAATCCGGGGACTCGGTTCAGCATCGTGCGCAAACCTCGATTGACCAGCATTCTGGATTATCAGGAGGCGCTGGATGTCACTGAGCGCGGAAAAGAATCGGGCATTATCGGGTTGGCGTTAGAGAGTACCGAGCCGGAACTCGCGGTAAAAATCCTCAACAAGATTTCTGCGCTCTATGTCGAACAGAATGTGCAACGTACTTCGGCTGAGGCGGCGCAAAGCCTGGAGTTTTTGAAAGAGCAATTACCTCAGGTCAAAAGTGACCTGGAAAAGGCCGGCAATGCGCTCAACGCCTACCAGACGCGCACAAAGTCGGTGGACATCAGCCTGGAAACCAAAGCGATCCTGGACCAGATTGTGTCGCTGGATACGGCCATCTCTCAGTTGAAACTCCAGCAAGCCGAGATGGACCGCAAATTCACCCGCCAGCATCCGGCCTATCGTGCATTGCTCGCGCAGATCGGTGAGTTGAGCAGCAAGCAACAGAGGCTGTCCGAGAAGGTCCAGGACCTTCCTTCGACACAGCAAGAACTGCTCAGCCTGAACCGCGATGTCGAGGTCGGCACGGCGATCTATACGCAGCTGCTCAACAAGTCCCAGGAACTCGACGTGATGCGAGCGGGCACGGTGGGTAATGTGCGTTTGATCGATGCGGCGGATGTGAACCTCATCAAACCGGTCAAACCCAAGAAAGTGTTGATTGTTCTGGTCGCAACGTTCCTGGGCTTATTCCTGGCGGTGGTGCTGGTGCTGTTGCGCAAAGCCTTGAACAGAGGCATAGAAAGCCCGGAGGCTATTGAGAAACTGGGGCTTGCGGTCTATGCCTCCATACCCTACAGCACGCTTCAAAAAGACCTGGAAGAACAACCTACCGCTACGCAAAAACGCCCTGCTCGCAGTGGCGGGTTGTTGGCCATCAACCATCCCACGGACCTGGCGATTGAAGCGCTGCGCAGCTTGCGCACCAGCCTGCATTTTGCGATGCACGAAGCCAGCAACAATCGCCTGATGATCTCCGGTCCGAGCCCACAAGTGGGCAAGACCTTCGTGTCGGTCAATCTGGCAGCCGTGATCGCTCAGACAGGCCTGCGCGTGTTGGTCATCGATGTTGATATGCGAAAAGGCTACATCCATAAAGTCATGAAAACCTCCAGCGCCAATGGGCTTTCCGATGTGCTCACCAAGCGCTGCGATCTGACAACGGCCATTCATAAAACTGCGATCGAACATTTTGACTTTATCAGCCGTGGGCAAATACCGCCTAACCCGTCGGAATTGCTCATGCATCGAAACTTCACGGAACTGCTATCGCAGGTCAGTGAACAGTATGACTTGGTCATCCTGGATACCCCTCCATTGTTGGCGGTCACCGATGCGGCGATTGTAGGGCGCCAGTCAGGAACGAACTTGATTGTGGCGCGGTTCGGTTTTAACCCCGCCCGGGAAATAGAACTCACCATGCGTCGGTTCGCCCAGAATGGGGTTAACTTGAAAGGCGCTATCTTGAACGGTATTGAAAAAAGAGCCTCGGCGAAATACGGGTACGGTGCGTATGGTTACTATACGTATGAATATAAGTCGGATGTTAATTAAGGCCTGTGGGGCGGGCTGATATAAAGACACGCCGTCATGAATATGGGGTTCTCAGGGAATGACGCTAAACCCTGGGGCGGTAGCGTGGGTTTTTCAAGTTTGTATGACGCACTGTCTGCGCCTGGGACCTGGCCACGGAAGAGAGACAGGCCTGTGTTTTGTTGAATACAGGTAGTTTTTATCCGATTGATAGTTGAGAGAAAGATGGCCATAGCAAATAAACAGGGCTTCTACGTAGAACTCGAGTCCATTCGTGGGGTGATGGCGTGGTGGGTTGTATTTGGGCACCTCTACTCTTGCTTTCGTCCCGCCATGGGGCACGTTCCTGCATTGATTGATAAGGTTCTATTGGCGACCGCTATCCCGGTAGATATCTTTATTTGTTTGAGCGGTTTTTTTATCGCGATGGCGTTGAGCGGCAAAAGCAACGGCTACCGTTCTTACATTATTCGACGTGCGTTCAGGATCATCCCGATTTATCTATTGGCCATCGCGCTTGCCGCGCTGTTATTCAATGAACGGATGAGTGTCCGCATGGACCTGCCGTGGAACACGCCAGCCCAAGCAGCGGCAGTTGAACAGTATTGGGCAAGTATCGCGGGTAATATCACGGCGTACCTGTTGCCTTGTCTGGTGCTGCTTCAGGGCGTGATCCCGGATCAATGGCTGCCCCACGCAGGTGATGCGTTTTTGGCGCCGGCCTGGAGCCTCACCCTCGAATGGCAGTTTTATCTGATCGCCCCTGTGTTGGTCGCCGCTTTTGCATTTGGGCGCGCCAAGGAACTGCTGGTGACGGTGGCGGTGTTGGCGTTTTTACTGCTGGCATATTCCGGCCTGACCTTCTCTTATGGCAGTTTCATATTAATCAAGTTACCGGTTTTCATGATCGGCATGTTGACCCACGATCTGTTTCGTCGCGATGAGGGCGAATGGCGTAACGCGATGTTGATCATGGGCATTGTAGTGTCGGTGGGTCTGATTACCCGTTCGTTCGCCAGTTTTGCCTCGATTGCGTTATGGGCAATAGTAGCGATAGCGTTCAAGTTGAATGGCAAACTTAACCCGCCAGTGCTCGGCCGGTGGTTGGCACTGTTTAAAATGCCGTTTAGGAACCCTGTGTTGCTCAGGTTGGGCGGGATGTCATACCCCACCTATCTGATGCATATTCTGATTATCGATGGGGTGCTGATAGTGGCGAGGAAATGCGGTTATCTCAGTAATGATCGGGTGGGGGTGTTGATCCTGCTCTCGATAGGGCTGACGTATGGTGTTTCATGGGCGGTTCATAAATGGCTTGAAGTGCCGTGTATTGAGATAGGTAAAAGATTGTCCGGGTCCGTTTATTCGCGAGCATTGAAATGCGAGTAACCGCGCTGATAAATTATTTTTTGTTTCCGCTGCTCTTGGTGGCTACGGCATTTAACTTGCGGTATCGGCTGACCGGGGCGGAGATACACCTGGGTGGTGCCGAACTGTCGGTTGCGCCTTACGATATTTTTCTTTTGCTGATTTTGGTATCCATTGTTTTTTTCAGTAAAAAAATCAATCTGGAGAAAATCAAGATCGACAGAATCACCACCCTGGCGATTTTTTTTGTGGTGCTGTCTTCTGTGTCGATCATTAATTCGCAAGCGGTGAGTTTCACGCTGTACGAAATCGTTCGCCATTGGAAAATCATTGTTTTGTTTCTGGTGGTGCGGTCGGTTTTCCATGATGCGAAATCGATGGATAAATTCACCCGGGTGGCGGCGCTGTTAATTCTGTTTGAGACGCTGTATGCGGCTTATCAGTTGGCAACCGGAGATGTGACCGAGGATGCTCAACAGGTCAAAGAACTGTTCGTGGAGAACGGCATTACCCGAGTGACCGGTACGTTACGACACCCCGCCTTGTTATCGTTGTTCACGGTACTGTTGTTGCCATTTTGCGTGTATGGCGCAGTGAATGGGCGCGGCAGGTTGCTGTATATAAGCGCCATCGCGGCGGGTTTTGTGGTGATTTGCCTGACCTACTCCAGAACTCAAATTGTGTTGTATTTTTTTGTGGTCGGGCTGTGCCTGTTCTACTTCAAGCGGCCCAATGGACGTTCTATTTTAAGAAACAAAAAGATCATCTATACCTCGCTGGTGTTTGCCCTGGTCATCATGGCCGGTGCCATTTATAACTTGGAAAATCTCTACGCCCGATTTTTCGATGCGCCAGAGTCGAGTACCACCTCCAGGCTGATTTTGGCCAAGATTGCCCTGAATATGTTTGTCGCCCATCCGATTATTGGCGTGGGGTGGAATAATTTTGTTGATGTGATGGATAAATACGATGAGTTCGGCGCCTCGCAGAGCTTCAGGTACCCCGCCCATAATATGTACCTGCTGGTCATGTCCGAGACGGGGTTGCTGGGCATTGTGAGCTATTTACTGCTTATATGGAGTGTCTACAAGCTGCACAAAAATACGATAAAAAGGCATGTCGGTGTGTCGATTAACAATGCTTCCGCGGCGGCGCTGGTTTCGATCATCGCGATATTGATAACCGGTATTCAGGGCTGGTCATTTCGAGCGGACAGTATACAAGCGATTATCTGGATAAATTTCGGCATCATCTGCGGCCTCAACGATAGGGCAAAACAGCATGTGTAGACGATACTTCCTGTGCCTCTGTCTGTTGGCGATCAGTTTCGTTGCCCAGGCCTCTACCCAACAGGCCGACACCTATAACGCGGGCAAGCAGTTACGCGGTTTCAATATCGATTTGAATTTGAACGAAGAGGATTTCAAACAGTTGGACGGCTTGAACGTGAACGCCGTGCGCGTGGCGTTTGCCTCCCACCCACTGTTTGACGACAGGGGCGGGCTTGATGATGTCGCGGTCAAGGTGCTTGATACCTATGTACGCTACGCGAAGCAGTAC
Organism: Pseudomonas asgharzadehiana; assembly: GCF_019139815.1. Taxonomy (NCBI): domain Bacteria; kingdom Pseudomonadati; phylum Pseudomonadota; class Gammaproteobacteria; order Pseudomonadales; family Pseudomonadaceae; genus Pseudomonas; species Pseudomonas asgharzadehiana. The sequence goes on along the minus strand of NZ_CP077079.1, from coordinate 3,768,660 downwards.
AATATTTTACTTCTGGTCGATGTTCATACCTTTCCCGGCAACGTCAAGAAATATTCAGGGTCAACTGAAGACGCATATTGGCGTGACGCCGAACTCATGGGAAACCTGATTGCCAGCTATGCGCAACTGGCGCAGCGCTACAAACATGAAAGCATGGTTATCGGCTATGACATCGTCAACGAACCGGCGCCCATCGAGCGCGGCGTTTATCTGGATTTTATAAAGAAGGTCAGCGCAACCCTGTTGCAGATCTCGCCGGACAAGGTTGTGCTTATCCAGCCGCGTATTACGGTCCAACCCAATGGTATTCCCAATGGGCAACGGTCCAATTGGAGTGAAATCACGCCGTTGATAGACGACCACTCAATAATAGGAAGCCTGCACTATTACGACCCTGGCAACTTTACCCATCAGGGCGTGCGTGGTTTTCCGGCGGATCAACGGTTGCCCTTCTTACTGAGAGGCGAGGGCGGTTTGAGTATGTACTTCAAGAAGACACTGTCCCAGGTGCTGAAACATCCGGGACCAGTGATCGTTGGGGAGTTCAGCGTATCGAATTACAGCCCGGTGGACGATGCGGGGTTGTATATGCAGACATTAATCGATCTGTTCGAGCAAAAGCGTTGGAGTTGGTTTTATCACGCTTATAAAGAAGCGGATATCTGGAACCCTCAGGTTACCCTGACAAACACCGGCTTGGCCCCCGATTCAGCCTCTAAAAAATATGTGCTGTTGAAGCGCTATTTCAAATTGAACGATCGATTTCAGAGCTCCGACTGAGGGCGTGCAGGAGTTTTTCCTTGAAGGCGATTCAATTATTGATCTCATCGTTTGGCGCTGCGGGCGCAACGTTCTTGCTTCAGGTCATCCTCAGTAGAGCCTTGGATGCTGCCAGCTTTGGTCTGGTCTCATATGCCAACGCTATTACCATCACGCTCGGCGCTTTGGCGTTCAGCGGTGTGAACAGTTTGCTGTTGAGGCGTGTCAGCCGAGCACCTGGCGAATATGCGCCGTCGATGCGGGTTGCTTATGTTTGCCTGTCGATCAATACGCTAGCGGCCTTTGCAGTCAGTGTGTTGCTGTTATGTGGTTCGGGAATGGATGGATTCGTGGCCGTTGCACTGGCGACGGGTGTGGCGGCATTGGCGGCGCAGGCGATCGTCATCACTCAAGGCCAGCTCAGGAGCAGCCCGCTGCGGATTTCCGTGGGGCAAGTGCTGGTACCGGTATTCCGGATCATAGCGGTTGCAGGGGTTTTTTATGCGCTGACTCCGAGCCTCGCGAACACCGCCATGGCCCTGGGGGTTGCCAACGTTTCATGTGCGATGTTGTGTTTGATGCTGATGACACGGCACGGCAAACAGGCGGCTTTGAAGGTGCGAAGCTTCCTGAAAGACTCCGTTAAATATTCGTTGAATGGCGCGCTGAATATAGCCCAGTTGCAAATCCCCATTTCGTTGCTGGGGCTTATCTATGGGTCGACGTATTCCGGGTATTTAGCCATTTGTAATACGCTGCTCACGGCGCTGTATATCGCACCCAATACGATTTTTAACACCTACCTTATAAAAAAGTACCACGCACTTTCGGGCGCTGAAAAAAACCTGCCGCTACAGCATGCGCGGTATTCATTGGGCGCGGGGGCGCTGGTTGGCATTGGCCTGAGTGTGTATTCCCATGACCTCGTGCACCTGGTATTTGGTGGCGACTATGTGTATGCCGCGCAGGTGTTGCAAATCGCCGCGCTGTCCATTGGCTTCAGGTTTTTCGCAACACCTTTAGGGGCGGCGTTATTGAGCGAAGAGTGGGTCAGCAAAAAAATAATGGTCGCCAGTGTTGGCGTGGCGTTGCAAGTGGGCTTGTTTGTTGTGTTGATGCCCTTTGAGGCGAACGGTATTGGCGCAAGTATTGTGGCCAGCGAATGCTTTATTGCCGTCTCGTATTACATTCTTTATAAAAAGAGCATGCGTGCATGAACATTGTGATCATTGGCTACTATGGCAATAACTTTGGTGATCTGCTCATGCTCAAGTCGCTGTTGTCTGAGCGACGTGCGGGTGTGGTGTATACGGTATTGACCTACGGCGATGGCGAAGCACTTAAACAACAGGGTTTCATTCGCCAAGGCGCGATTACTGTGGTGGAACTCAACAAGGCCAACCGCTGGCTTGCCTACAAAACAGTGATTAAGTGTTCTGCCATCGTGTGGGGTGGCGGAACATGTTTCATGGATGAGGGCGGCACCGGAGGGGTCAAATACATGGCATTGGCTCGCCTGTTCGGTGCTCATGTCATCTACGCAGGTATTGGCGTCGACAATCATAAAAAGCTGAAAACCCGTTTGATTTTATTTTTTGCGACCGTCATGGCCACAGCCTTTTATATTCGCGATTCAGCCTCGCTGCTGGCGGTGAGGAAAATCAACCCTTGGGCCCGCCGTGAAAAAATCAAACAATCCGTGGACCTGGCCTACGCGCTGGGTACTGACGACGCCGGCGCAGGGGGCGAACTGGAGAGTGCAGGGGACTACATCATTGTGTGTCTGCGCGATCTGCAAGGGTATGGCGAGCAATCCAGCGGCGACATTTATAGCCAATTGCTAGACGTATCCATCAGGATTTGCTGGCGGTTGCGTATTAACCGGATCGGCATATTCAATGCGGATGCAGAGGTTGATACCGGTGTGTCGCGGTACGCACAAAGCGAGTTGAAAGACCGTGGCTTTACGGTTTTCAACATCGCCGGTTCGGATATCGATCGCTCCATGGCGTATATAAAAGGGGCGCGGCACATACTGACGGCGCGGCTGCATCCCGCCGTGGTTGCGTATTCGTTAGGTACGCCGTTTTCCCTATACAACTACTCAGACAAAAATAAGAAATTTACCGCAGAGACTCAGACCGAGACGTGTTTGATTGAGCGCGGTGCGATAGACGAATTTATGCCGACTTACACGGTGGGTGTCAGTGCGGTTGCCACTACGCAGAGGCAACGGGCGCAGTCGACGATCAGCGAAATATATCGGTTGTTAAATTAAGCGGATAAGGATTTTCTCATGGGGCAATTGGCTTATTTCATCATTGAACCGGTTGGCGGGCATGGCGGAATGAATTACTACAATACCGGCCTCGGACAAGGGCTGGTTTGGAATGACGCCTGCGTCAATCTGTATACGTGTCCCGAGTCGCAGGAGCAGAGTTCGAACAATTTCACGATCAATAAGTTTTTCAAGGGTGTGTATGGTCAGTCCAATAAATTCCTGAGGTTCGCTCGCTTCATCGTTGCCTTGCTCAGGTCGATCGTGGATATCAAGAAAAAGGGTGGAAAAACCTGCCACCTGCATTTTTTTCAATATGCGCTACTGGAGTTGATCACCTGCAGGTTATTGCGCTTGAGCCGGATAAAAATCATTGCAACCATTCATGATGTCGAGTCTTTTGCAGGCGCGTCTCTGACCCGCACCCATGCGGCCATTCTGCGGGCCCCGCGGGAATTTATCGTGCATAACGAATTCTCGCGGCGCGAGTTGCAGGGCGTGCTGGCTGCTCAAGGTCTGAAGACGAACATCACCGTCATTCCCCATGGTAATTATCTGCCCTTCGTGAAACGGCGCGAGGGCGTCATTTCGCGTCGGCGTCTGGCGCTGCCTGAAGATAAGAAAATCATACTTTTTTTTGGCCAGATAAAAAAAGTAAAGGGGTTGGATGTACTGTTGAACGCGATGCAGATCGTCGCCAAGCGTGAGCCCCAGGCGGTGCTATTGATTGCCGGCAAGGTGTGGAAGGATTCATTCCAGGGTTATGAGAGTTTAATAAAATCGAACAACATCTCTGACGTGGTTATTCCGCATATTCGATACATCAAGGATGAGGAGGTCGACTTTTATTATTCTGCCGCCGATATTGTGGTCCTTCCCTATAAGAAGATTTATCAAAGTGGCGTACTGCTGATGGCCATGTCGTATGGCTGTATTACGGTGTCTTCACGGTTACCGCCGATGGTCGAGGTTGTCGACGAAAATGAAAACGGGTTTCTGTTTGAAACGGATAACCCGCACGATTTGGCGCAACAAATAATCAACGCGCTGGGTTCCAGCACTGCGCGGCACATTTCGCAGCGCGCTCGCACCACGATGGTTGAAAAACATGATTGGTCACTGGTCGCGCGTCAGCATATTAAGGTGTTCGAAAACTATGAGTAGGCATTTGCTGGTTCTTGGAATAAGAGGTATCCCGGCGCAGCACGGCGGCTTCGAGACATTTGCCGAAAAGTTAGCGGTGTATTTGCAGGCTAAAGGTTGGCGCATCACGGTTTACTGCCAGGAAAGCGGCACGGGCAGCGTCACTGAAACAGAGTGGAACGGTATCCGCCGTGTTCATATCCCGGTGTCTCGGGAGGGTGCGTTGGGCACGGTTATATTCGACTTGAAGGCTGTTTGGCACGCGCTGGGTGAGCGCGGCCTGTTTCTGACGCTGGGCTATAACACCGCTGTTTTCAATAGCCTTCAGCGGCTCAAAGGCCAAGTGAATATTATTAATATGGACGGTATCGAGTGGCATCGGCAGAAGTGGGGGAAGATAGCCAAGGCGTGGTTCTGGTTGAACGAAAGAGCCGGTTGCTGGATCGGTAACCACTTGGTGGCCGACCACCCAAGGATTAAGGAACATCTTGCGACGCGGGTCAGTGCCGACAAGATCACCATGATTCCCTACGGAGGAGATGAAGTGACGTCGGCGGCGGCTGAGGTGTTAAGTACGTTTGCGCTGGAGCCAAATCACTTCTCGATTATTATCGCCAGGCCCGAACCGGAAAATTCTTTTTATGAGATGGTCCAGGCATTCAGTGCGAGCGTCAGGCAGCACAAACTGGTGGTGCTTGGAAACTTCACGCCGAGTACCAACGAATACCATAAGAAAGTGATGGAAGCGGCCAGCGTTGAAGTGGTCTTTCCAGGGGCTATCTACGACGCCAAAGTCGTCCAGGCGCTGAGGTATTTCAGCCGTTTTTATCTGCACGGTCATCGTGTCGGCGGAACCAACCCCTCTCTGGTCGAGGCGTTGGGCGCCGGTTGCGCAATCATTGCGCACGACAACCCCTTCAACCGCTGGGTAGTGGGTGGGGGCGCTGCGTATTTTTCCGATAGCCAGGCGCTTTCTCGATTACTCGATGAACTATTGGAAGACCCACAACGCACCCTGGCATTGAAACAAGCCGGTGCGGCCAGGTTTGCCGAATGCTTCAAGTGGGAGCAGGTGTTGAGTGCCTATGAACAGCTGTTAATTGAATGGTATCCCGCCTGAGCCGTTGATCATTTCAAGCTGATCCTGACGTTTACTTTTCGATGAGGTGTCACATGATTCCGGTGATTTTATCTGGAGGCACGGGTTCGCGCCTGTGGCCGTTGTCGCGTCAATTAAACCCCAAGCAATTTTTATCGTTGGTGGACACTGACATCTCTCTTCTTCAGGCCACTATCCAGAGGTTGAAGGGGCTGGATGTACGGACACCCAGGCTTGTTTGCAACGAAGAACATCGCTTTCTGGCCGCTGAACAACTGCGCAAGTTGGGGCTGGAAGACGCGAATATATTGCTTGAACCCGTCGGCCGTAATACGGCGCCGGCGCTGGCATTGGCGGCATTGCAGGCCACTGCCGATGGGGAGGACCCCTTGCTGTTGATCTTGCCGGCGGACCACACCATCAAGGATGTGCAAGCGTTTCAAGCAAGTATCAACTGCGCCCTCCCATTGGCCCTGGACGGTAAGTTAGTCACCTTCGGCGTTGTTCCGACGTATGCGGAAACCGGCTACGGCTATATCGAGAAGGGCGAACCTGTCGGCGAGTGCGGCTTTCGCGTGAACCGTTTTGTCGAAAAGCCGGACTTGGATCTGGCTCAACAGTACCTGTTGGCCAAAACATTCTTCTGGAACAGCGGCATGTTTCTGTTTCGTGCCAGCCGTTATTTGGAGGAGTTGCAGAAGTTCTGCCCGCAGATCCTTTCTGTTTGCAGTGAGGCGCTGAACAACGGTTCCAGGGATTCGAGCTTCACCCGAGTTGACCGTGATGTGTTTGCTACTTGCCCCGAAGACTCCATTGACTACGCGGTGATGGAGCGCACCGCAGACGCGGTCATGGTCGTGATGAACGCCGGTTGGAGCGATATCGGCTCGTGGTCCGCGCTCGCCGATACATTCGTCAAAGATGCCGAAGGCAACGTATTAAAGGGCGATGTCGTTGCCCAGAACACGTTCAACACCTACGTTCACGCCAACAGCCGCCTGATTGCAACGGTCGGTGTCGAGAACTTGGTCATTGTCGAAACCAATGACGCGATCCTGGTCGCACACAAAGACCAGGTACAGGACGTAAAGAAAATAGTCGAGCGGCTCAAGCAATCCGCCCGGCACGAGTACGTCAATCACCGCGAGGTCTATCGCCCCTGGGGCATGTATGACTCGATAGACAAAGGCCACCGCTACCAAGTCAAACGTATCACTGTGCAACCCGGCGCCAAGCTTTCGGTACAGATGCATCATCACCGGGCGGAACATTGGATCGTCGTGAGCGGTACGGCCAAGGTGACCAATGGAGAGAAGACCTACTTGGTCACTGAAAACCAGTCCACTTACATCCCTATCGGTCAGGTGCATGCGCTTGAAAACCCGGGCGTGATCCCGCTTGAACTGATCGAAGTACAGTCCGGTTCCTATCTGGGTGAGAACGACATCGTGCGCTTTGAAGATAAATATGGCCGAGCGTGAGCGCCGGCGATCCGCTGATCAATAACGGGGCTCGATCGAGTTTTATTCCACCCTCAGGATCTTCACTCATGTTTAAAAAAATCCTCGTTACCGGTGGCGCCGGTTTCATTGGATCAGCCGTGGTCCGCCACCTGATAAATGAAAACCATAGCGTCGCGAACCTCGACTTACTGACCTATGCGGGCAATACCGATTCACTCGCCAGTGTCGAAAACTCGTCGCGCTATCAGTTCTTTAAAACCGATATAGGGGACGGCCCGGCGCTGGACCAGATTTTCATGACATTTCGCCCGGATGCGGTAATGCATCTGGCGGCGGAATCCCATGTCGATCGTTCTATCGATGGCCCCGCTGACTTTATCCGGACCAACATTGTCGGGACATATACGTTGCTTGAAGCGGCCCGGCGCTACTGGAGTGCGTTGGCGCCTGACGCAAAAAACCGGTTTCGCTTCCACCACGTTTCGACAGACGAGGTCTATGGCGACCTGGACGGCCCCGATAGCCTGTTCACGGAAACCACGCCTTATGCGCCCAGCTCGCCCTATTCAGCGTCCAAGGCCAGTTCGGATCATTTGGTTCGGGCCTGGCAGCGTACGTATGGCTTACCCGTGCTGGTGACCAATTGTTCAAATAACTACGGTCCTTATCACTTCCCCGAAAAGTTGATCCCCCATGTGATTCTGAATGCCATTCATGGCCGGCCGCTGCCGGTATATGGCGATGGTTTGCAGGTGCGGGACTGGCTGTTTGTTGAAGATCATGCGCGTGCGCTGTGTGAAGTCCTGTGCCGGGGCGCGGTCGGCGAAACCTACAATATTGGCGGCCACAACGAGAAAACCAATATTGAAGTCGTGGAAACACTTTGCGCGCTGCTCGAAGAGTTGGCGCCCGACAAACCGGCCGGCGTGGAACGTTATCGTGACTTGATCACTTTTGTTAAAGATCGGCCAGGTCATGATCTTCGTTACGCCATCGATGCCGGCAAGATTGCGCGTGAGCTGGGATGGCAGCCTCACGAAACGTTTGAAAGCGGTATACGCAAAACTGTTGAGTGGTATTTGCAAAACAAGACGTGGTGGCAACGCGTACTCAATGGTCAGTACCGGCCGGAGCGCCTGGGTCAGAACGCTTGAACTGGTTAAACACTGCCTCACCCATCGACATTCTCAAAAAGGAAGCACTCCATGAAAGGCATTGTTCTGGCGGGCGGTTCCGGCACGCGCTTGCATCCCATTACCCGCGGCGTCTCCAAACAGCTGCTGCCCATCTACGATAAGCCGATGATCTATTACCCGTTGTCGGTTTTAATGCTGGCCGGTATCCGCGAGATATTAATTATCTCGACGCCGCAAGACTTACCCAGTTTTCGAAGCCTGCTGGGCGATGGTTCTTCTTTCGGCATTGAGCTCAGTTATGCCGAACAGCCGTCCCCGGATGGTTTGGCGCAAGCGTTTATCATCGGCGAAGACTTTATCGGCGACAGCAATGTTGCGCTGATATTGGGCGACAATATTTTCTATGGCTACGGCTTCAGCGCGTTGCTGCATGAAGCGTCCCAGCGCAAGAGCGGCGCTACCGTCTTTGGCTACCGTGTCAGCGACCCCGAGCGTTTTGGCGTGGTCGACTTCGACAGCCACGGCAAGGCGATCAGCATCGAAGAGAAGCCTGAGCGTCCCAAGTCCAATTACGCGGTCACGGGCCTGTACTTTTACGATAACGACGTGGTGAACATTGCCAGGCAGGTCAAGCCCTCAACGCGTGGCGAGCTGGAAATCACCGACGTGAACAACGCTTACATGCAGCGTGGGGATTTGCACGTCAGCGTGCTGGGGCGTGGGTTCGCGTGGCTCGACACCGGCACCCATGACTCCTTGATGGAGGCCGGGCATTTCGTTCAGACCGTGGAAGCACGCCAAGGGCTGAAAGTGGCTTGCCTTGAGGAAGTGGGCTACCGCCAGGGCTGGTTGTCGGCGGCGCAACTGGATAGACAAGCCACGGATTTACGCAAAACCGGTTATGGCCAATACCTGGCACAGGTACTCGCTTCGGAGCCTGCGAAATGAATGTCATCAAAACCAGGTTGCCCGGTGTGCTGATTATCGAACCCCGCGTTTATGGTGATGCCCGCGGGTTCTTCCTGGAGAGTTACCAGCAGCAGCGTTATCGCGACATTGGGATTGAACAGCCGTTCGTGCAAGATAACCACTCGCGCTCCGCACAGGGCGTGTTACGTGGGCTGCATTTCCAACGCAGCCGTCCTCAAGGCAAGTTAGTGCGGGTGACCCGAGGCGCGGTCTACGATGTGGTCGTAGACATCGACCCGGCGTCTGCGACCTGTGGTGAACACGTGGCGGTTGAATTGACCGCCGAGGACCATCTCCAATTGTGGGTACCGCCGGGGTATGCCCACGGTTTCTGCGTGTTGAGCGATACCGCCGACTTTCAATACAAATGCACCGATCTGTATGACCCGAAAGACGAGGGTGGGCTTCTTTGGAATGACCCGGACCTGGGCATCGCCTGGCCTCTGGGTTCGCCGTTGTTATCGGAAAAAGATCAGCGCCACCCGCGCTTGCGCGCCTTGCTGAGCGGAGAATGACCATGCGTGTAATCGTCACCGGAGCACAGGGGCAGGTCGGGCGCGAGCTGCTGCTCAGGGCACCGTCCGGGTTCAACGTGATTGGCTATGGTTCGGGTGAGCTGGATATCAGTGACTCGGTTCAGGTCGAGGAGGTCCTGGCGCGGATCAAGCCGCAACTGTTGATCAATGCGGCGGCTTATACCGCTGTAGACAAGGCTGAGAGCGATATCGAGCGGGCTTATGCGGTGAACCGCGATGGCGTTGCGCACCTGGCGCGCGCAGCGCAGGCACAGGGTATTGCCGTGCTGCATATTTCTACCGATTACGTATTCGATGGCAACCACACGCTCCCCTATACACCGGGTGACGTCACCGCACCTTCAGGTGTTTATGGTTCCAGCAAGCTGGCGGGTGAGCAGCAGCTGCAGCAGCATTGTTCGCGCCATGTGATTTTGCGAACGAGTTGGGTGTTCGGCGCGCATGGCAACAACTTTGTTAAAACCATGCTTCGCCTTGGACGTGAACGCGATGAGCTGGCCGTCGTCGCGGACCAGCGTGGTTGCCCGACTTCCGCCGGCAGTATTGCCGACACCCTGTGGGCGCTGGCGACGATTTTTCGCCGCGACGGCATGCTCAAATGGGGCGTGTACCACTACAGCGGTGCGCCTGCTTGCACCTGGTATGACTTTGCCGATGAGATTTTCAACCAGGCGCGGTCCGAGGCGCTGCTTGAAAAGAAACCTCGGTTGAAGGCGATTACCTCCGCCGAGTTCCCGACGCAAGCCAAACGTCCGGGCTGGTCCGTGCTGGATTGCCAGACCCTCGAACAGGATTATGGGGTGTCGACGCGCAGTTGGAAGGTAGAGCTGCAACAGGTATTGCAACAACTGGGAAGTGCATCACTCGTTATCTAAACTGCCCGGTCAGGGCAGTGATACTTGCGCCTGTTAATACTGGGTTTTCACGGGCGAATGTTATTTTCTGTCGCGGTACGCGTGAATATCATTATTTAACAGAACGCCGTTTCGGTAAGGCTGACGAATAATAACAGTGGGGCGGTTGGCTCGGACGCTGGCGGCTGCAACATTGTGCGTAACATCGCTGTTATGGCGCTGAATGTCCGCAAATATCCTTAAACGTGTTCAATGTTTGCAACGAGTTTTGCGGCCTGTGCGTGACACATGGAAAGTGCTGTTGTATGGCATGCAGCACTTATAAATGACATGCTCCAAACGAGACTGGCGCTTAGCCGAGTGTGTTCGGCTGATACGCCTAAGTCTATATACCTGCTGTTCCATCACCGTCTCTTAATATCAACTTGTTGATGTTGAGGAGGAGTCTGCTATGAAGAAACTGTTTACCGCCAGCTTGCTGGTTTTAATGAGCACCACCGTATGGGCGGCTGAAGAGCCCCTAAGCTTGAGCACCCCGGTGGTAGGCGCTGTCACGGTCGGTGAGACCGTGGTGGCGGCGGTGGTGGTCGCCGGCGCCGTGGCGGCGGCATCAAGCTCCGGAGGAAGCTCCAATGGCGGAACCACAGGGACCTCGGGCACCACCGGAACTACGGGTACCCGTTGAACCCCCTGCGAAGTGTGTTGTTCAAGATCACTCAGAACCTTCTGGGTGATCTTGTTTGGACTTGTCCCCGACTAGTGTAGTGCCATTATGACCCGAAGGCTTTTTGCTGTGACGCTGGCAAGTATTACCTTGCACGGCTGTATGTTTTCCCCTGGCCAACATATGGACACCAGTCAATTGACACGTGACGGCTCTCCCGAGAGTAGCCGGGTGGAGCTTATACCCATCACGCCGAAGCTGATTGCCATGGATGCCGCCCTGCATGTTCGCGAGACGGTTGCCCCCGAACTGCTGTCGTATATTCCGGGCGGTTATCGCGTCGGCGCCAATGACTTGTTGTTTATTACGGTGTGGGATCACCCCGAGTTGACGGCGCCTTCCGGCCCGCAACAACAACTGGATGCCAACGGCCGTCTGGTGCGGCCGGATGGCACGCTGTTTTACCCCTATATCGGCAATGTCCCGGCCGCCGGTAAAACCATCGAAGAACTACGGGCGTATATCGCCGAGCGACTGTCACAGTTTGTAGAAAGCCCTCAGGTGGATGTCAGTGTCTTGCGCTTTGCCAGCCAGGTAGTGGTGGTTTCCGGTGCCGTGGCAAAAGCGGGTCAACAGTCGATCACTACCAATGCGCTGAGCGTGGTGGAAGCTATCGGCGCCGCTGGGGTAGACCCGATGAATGCTGACCTTTCGGGGCTGACGCTGACGCGCGATGGTCGCGAGTACACGCTGGACCTGGACACCCTCAACCGCCGGGACTCGCCACTGCATAAGGTCTACCTCAAAGGCGGTGACCAGTTGTACTTGCCTTACAACGACCTCAAACGGATCTACGTGATGGGGGAGGTCAACCAACCCCGGGCGTTGAGCTTCAAGAGCAAGTCGATGAACTTGTCTGATGCGTTGGGCACCGTGGGCGGTTTGAACCAGACCACCTCCAATGGCAACGCGGTGTACGTGATCCGAGGCGCGGGCAATCTGGAAACCGAGCCGGCCCAGGTGTTCCAACTGAATGCCGAGTCGCCGTCCGCCCTGGTATTGGCCACTCGTTTCGACCTGCAACCGCAAGATATCGTGTATGTCGGCCCGGCCGGCGTGACCCGCTGGAACCGCCTGATCAGCCAGCTTCTGCCTACGGCCAGTGTCCTCGGGACCGGGGCCAGCTCGGTCAACAATCTCAGTGAAGCCAACAGCAGATAAGGCTTAGTCAATCCGTGAAAACTTTGCATACCGGTGCCGTTCTGACGACGGCGCTACTGCTGTGTGGGTGCAACCCCTTGATGAAGGCTTCATGGGACACGTTCAAAGCGTCCGCCCAGGGGCCTGCCTCGCTGGAGTTGACTCCGGCCCAGGTAGCGGCCGTGCCGTATCCGCAAATTCTGGTGACGACCGTTACCAGCGAGGGCGTGATGGCCATGGCGCGTCGACGTGGCGACCTGCAGTTCTGGCTCGCATCCGGCAACCAGGTGTTGCTGATGCGCGACGGCCTGGTGGTGCGCACGGTCGGGCTGGGGGTGTCGCTCGATGGCACGCGCTTTGATGGAGAGTCGCCGTTCAAGCGCGGTCTGCAGCATCTGCACGACGGGCATACCAGCACGCGCTGGATCGATATCTACCAAGGCTACCGCGTCGGCCTTAGCGTCAATAGCCGTTTCAGCAGGCACGACATCGAACCTATCCGGATTCTGAACAGGGACTACGCCTTGCTGCGAATCGACGAGCAGGTGGCGATACCCGATCTGGATTTTCGCGCGACCAATCGTTACTGGGTGGACCCCCAGGACGGTTTCATCATGCAAAGCGAGCAGCACCTGACGCCGCAGATTTTTCTGAAAATAGTGCAATTGCGCCCTGATCGGGAGGCTGTCCGGTGAAGTATCCAAGCCTTTTATTGCTCGGCGCGTGCATGTTCGCCACGGGGCTAAGCCAGGCCGACATCACCGTCAGCGGCGATGTCCGAAGCCCCGGCAACCTCGCCATCCAACCCGGCACACGTCTGCGGGACGTGATCCTTGCAACCCAGCCCAACGCCGAAAGTTACTGGTTGGGCGCCGCGTGGCTGCACCGTTCCCTGGAAGGCCCGCAGGCCCGCTTGAAGGCCGGGGTGTTGTTCGATCTGAAATTGCTGCAGCAAGTCGCCTTGCTGGAGGGGCGTGACACTCGCGCTGCATTGAGCGCGCGTTTGTATAAGCAAGTGGAGCGGTTGCCGGTTACCGGGCGCCAGGTTGCGGTGCTTGATCCGATCGCCCTGGAGGTAGGGTTTGCGCTTGATAGCCCGCTCGATGAGGGCGACCGCCTGATCTATCCGGCCCGGCCGTCCACCGTCGAAGTGTTGGGAGCGGTGGAGCAGACCTGTCAGGTGCCCTATGCCGCAGCGCAAGAAGCCTGGGTGTACGCCCGGCGCTGCGCGATTCTCAGCGACGCCCAAAGCGATTATGTGTGGTTGATTCAGCCCGATGGCCACGTGAGGCGCCTGGGCGTGGCGCCATGGAACCATGAGCAAGGTGTTATGCCTGCCCCCGGCAGCCGGATCCTGGTGCCCATCCGAAGTGATGATCTGCAATCGCCGACACCTGAACTCAATGAACAGTTGGCCGAGTTTCTCGCCACTCAACCCTTGGCTGAGGTGGCCCCTTGAAGCTACGTTTTGCTGCTGCATTGCTCTTGCCGTGTGGGCTGGTTCATGGCGAACCGCGCTACACCCAAAATGACTTTGGCGGTGTCGGTCTGTTGCAGACACCCACCGCGCGCATGGCGCCTGTCGGGGAATTAAGCGCTACCGCCAGTCGTACAGACCCCTATTCGCGCTACAGTTTTTCCTTCCAGCCCTTTGATTGGCTGGAGGGTTCGTTCCGCTATACCGCGATCACTAACCGGCAGTACGGCCCGGAGGCGTTGAGCGGCAATCAAAGCTTCAAGGACAAGGCCATCGATGTGAAAGCGCGGCTTTGGGATGAGAGCCACTGGGCTCCGCAAGTCGCAATCGGCGCCCGTGACATCGGCGGGACAGGCTTGTTCTCCAGCGAATATTTCGTCGCCAACAAGCGTTACGGCGACCTTGATTTCAGCCTGGGTCTTGCCTGGGGTTACTTGGGCAACCGGGGCGATTTGAGCAACCCGCTGGCGATAGTGGGCAGCCAATTCAACGACCGGCCGCAAAGCGATGCGGATGTGGCCAGGGCGGGCGAAGTGAACACCAACGCTTACTTCAGGGGCCACCCCTCGTTGTTTGGCGGGATTGCCTATCAGACCCCCTGGGAGCCGCTGAGCCTGAAGCTCGAATACGAAGGCAATGATTACAAGAATGAGCCGCTGGATAACCCGATCAAGCAAGACCTGCCGATCAACGTCGGCGTCGTCTACAAGTTGGCCGACAGCGTCGACCTGAGCGCTGCTTGGGAACGCGGCAATACTGCGATGTTCGGCATTACGTTGCACACCAACTTTGTCAGCCGCAAGGCCCCCGTCAAAACTTATGACCCTCCTGCCGAACCGCTGCCGCCGCAGGTGCCGTCGACCCCGTTGGACCAGGTGAACTGGGCGAATGTGTCCAGCCGGTTGCAGCAAAACGCCGGCTACCAGGTCAAGCGCATTGCCCAGCGTGGTCCGGAGTTGTTGGTGTATGGCGAACAGTCCCGTTACTTCAACCCGGCCAAGACGGTAGGGCGGGCTAGCCGAATTCTCGACAACAGCGTTAACCAGGACGTCGAATGGTTCACCCTGGTCGATCAGCGTTACGACATGTCGATAGAAGAGACCAGTGTGCCGCGTGGCACCTTCCGCGCGGTGCTCAAGAATGATCGGCCGCTGCAGGATCTCCACCGCGCAACTGAAGTCAATCCGGCGCTCGCCCATCGGGAGACCACCCTCTATACCCAGGCCCTGGACCCGTTCACTTATGGCGTTGGCCTGGGCTACAAACAGAACATCGGCGGCCCTGACGGGCTGCTCTATCAGTTCACCGCCGATGCCGACGCGCAGTACCGTTTTACCCGCGATATCTGGTGGAGCGGCATGCTCAGCGCGAACCTGTACAACAACTATGACAAGTTCACCTACGATGCGCCGAGCGGGCTGCCGCGCGTGCGCACCGACCTGCGTAAGTACCTGACCACCTCCGACGTAACGATGCCGACGTTCCAGCTCAACCATGCCGTGCAGTTGGATCAGAACCTGTATGGCATGGTCTACGGCGGTTACCTGGAATCCATGTTCGCCGGGGTCGGCGGCGAAGTGCTTTATCGGCCCGTGGGGCAAGGCTGGTCAGTGGGCGCCGACGTGAACGTGGTGCGCCAGCGTGATTTCAACCAGGGGTTCGGGCTGCGTGACTATCAAACGCTGACCGGCCATGTCACCAGCTACACCGAGCTGCCGGGTGATGTGCAGGCGGCAGTCAGTGTCGGGCGTTATCTGGCGCGTGATTGGGGCTCCACCGTGGATCTGTCGCGCGAGTTCAAGAACGGCGTGAGGTTTGGCGCATGGGTCACACTCACGACCGCCTCGAAGGCGGACTACGGCGAGGGCAGTTTCGACAAAGGGATCTATATTTCCATCCCGTTCGACGAATTCATGAGTACCTCGACGATGCGTCGCGCCAATATAGTCTGGTCACCGCTGACCCGCGATGGCGGGGCACGCCTCAACCGTGCCTACTCATTGCACACGATGACAGAGGGGCGTGACAGCGGGCGGTTCTACAACAACTTCGAGAAGATCACCGAGTAGACAGGCTGAAGCGAGCAAGCCTGCCGCGCGGATAACGCGGATAAAAAAAGGTGGGAGGGAGCACGCTCCCTCCCACCTTTGGCCGTTATCAGTAGATGTCTTTTGAAAGCAGCGTAAACGGCGTCTTCACCAGGATCTTGATATCCAGCCATAGCGACCAGTTGTTGATGTAGTGCAGGTCGATGTCGACGCGCCGCTGCATCTTCTCCAGGGTCTCGGTTTCGCCCCGGCAGCCATTGACCTGGGCCAGGCCGGTGATGCCGGGCTTGATCCGATGGCGGGCCATGTAGGCAAGAATTTTCCCCGAGTAGTAGTCGTTGTGCGCAATAGCGTGGGGCCGTGGGCCGACCAGCGCCATATGCCCCTGCAGCACGTTGAACAACTGCGGCAGCTCATCAATGGAGGTGCGGCGGATAAACCGGCCTACCGGGGTGATCCGCGAGTCATTGCGGCTGGCCTGGCGCACTTCATGGTCGTCATGCACGCGCATCGAGCGAAACTTCCACACCTTGATCACCTCCCCATTCCAGCCATGACGTTCCTGCTTGAAAATCACAGGGCCTGGCGAGGTGAGCTTGATCAGCAGGGCGAACAGCAACAGCACCGGGCTCAGCACGATGATCGCCAGCAAGGCGATGCTCTTGTCCAGCAGCGACTTGCTCAGGGCGGCGGTGGGGCGGCTGGTCAACGGGCTTTCATTGAGGAAAATCGCCGGCAGCCCATCCACTTCGGCCACGCAATGGTTGAGTAGCAGCATGTTATTGAGGTCGGGTACCCAGATCACATCCACGCTGATGTCGAGCAGGTTGAGGTACAACGCTTCGATGTGCGTGGCTTCCTGCAGCGAGTGGGTGATATAGAGCCGACGAATGCCGTGTTGCCGGATCAATTGCGGCAAGTGCGGCAGCTCGCCGAGTATCTGCGGTTGCGCGCCTTCGACCGCTTCGGCGCGGCTGCCGACCAACCCCACCAATGGCGAGCGTTTCTGGCGCGAGAGTGTTCGGGCCAAGTCCACGGCGAGTTTGCCGGTACCCACGATTAATGACCTTTGCCGTTCATGGAGTTGGCGATGGTAATAGCGGGACAGGCTGTGCAGGGGGATATAACACAGTGCCAATAATGGATAACTCAACGCTGCCCATAGTAATAACGTTTCCAACGGGAACAGTGCGCCGGCGTCACACACCACCCCCACGGCAAACAATATGCCCACCGTTAACAGCCAGCCCATGAACAGCCGTCCCAAGCCCACGGCATAATCATCTTTCTTACTGTAGACATCGCACAGGCTATACGCCGGAAGAGAGGCCAGTATGGTAAAAGCGGCGAGCACTCGATAGGTATGCTCAAGTTGGCCCGTTTTTAAAAATACCAACATAAACAACACGGCAACGACCAAACTTGACGCCAGCGTCCATTGGCCCCAGAACGTTAGACCCTTGGGGGTCAGGTTGCGATGCATTCTAGTATTGTTCAGCATAGTTCTGCTCCCGGTGGCGACCACGCACGTAGTGGCAGGCTTTAATCAAGTCGCGGTATAAGCCGCACTAAACGACAGGCACGCGCAAGCGCGTACCCATGGATAGTAATGAACGGCCGGGGGCATTGGCTGACGACTTATAACAAGGTGTCGGCGATGTTGTTAGGGTGATGTTATAAAAGGGCAGGTATAAAAGGCTGGTAATAGGCAGGGTGTGTGATAAGGCCTGGAGCTTATTATTATATTAACGACGCGCGGGGGTCAGCTCTAACGGCTTCTTGATTTTCTGCGTGAGGCAATAACCACGGTTTCTGACGGCACGGAACAAGCGTTCGCCCTCATTGGCGCGCTTGAACTTTTCCTGCAAACGACTGAGGCACATTTCCAGGCCACGGTAGTGGTCAGGCTCGCGGCCTATATTACGGATCAACTCTTCCTTACTGACCACGCGTTCTTCGTGGTGCAGCATTTTTTGTATTAACGCCGACTCAATACTGGTCAGTGAAATACGCAGATCACCTTTGACCAGTATTCGATCATGTTGGGTCAGCAGCCAGACGTCCTGGGCAGACGGGTGGGGTGTTTCGAGTTGGTTATCCGTAGGGCGAGTGTGGTTATGCGGCGGGCTATCAGCGATCTTGGGCGAAGGCATTCTTGATTCCTGGCGCGCACTGTTAAACGGCTGCGAAAAGGTGAGCACGTGAGTGGCCAGTGCGTTCAAGTCGTAGTGGAACAGCTCTGCATTGGGCGTGAAGTCATGCAGGGCAATAGCGGGAGGCGCCGGGGTGAAGGCGTGTTTTTTAAGGGAGCTCATAGTGTCCACCGATATCAGGGAAGAGGCAGGGTTTTATAAACGGTCGGCAGGTGAGTAATAGCCGCCCTGAAAGTATTCGAATGGCAAGTTTTTAGCCAACATTGCGCTATCGGAAAACTCGATATTTTCGGCAATGAAGCGCACTCGGGCGGCATTGATCAATTCCAGCATGCGCTCGTAGAGCCGATCGAACAGACCGGAGCGCGTATTCAGGCTCAGGCGCAGGGCTGAGTCCGGGAAGGGCATCTTGATGTAGTCGTAGAGTTTCAGGTCGATTAACAGGTCGCCGGGTTTTGTATCAAGTGTGTAGTGGTTGTAGGCCAACTTGATACCGCTCTGGTCTTTGAGTTTATACAGCTGGCGCACCATGGCCCTGCGCTCTACGGGACCTGGCAGCGCGTCGAGCGGGTTATCAATGCTGAGCGTTAAGGTGTGGCCTTGTTTTTCCAGTGCGTGCGCCACCTGAACGATGTTTTGAATGAGGGTATCGTTCATTAACGCAGCCTGATCGACTTTGACAAACCTGTGAGCGATCACCTGAAGTGTTTTACGGCGCGGTAAAGTGCGACGCAGCGCTTCGCCGTAGGCCCAGTCAAGTTGCTCGCGATCACCGCTGCCCACCACGCTGATTTCACTGCCCCACAGGGCTTGACTGCGTTCGACGATGGCCTGCCGGGTCATCGTGAGTTCCATAACGTCGGCGGCGGATAGTTGTTCACTATTCACGGTTCGAACTCTCCTCGATGGCGTGGCAATGGTTGGCGTGAATAAACCCTCGGCTGAGTTTGTAGCCATAGCCACGAATGTTCTGAATGATGTTATCGCCGTAGTGCGCCTTGATCTTACTGCGCAGGCGACTGATAGACTTTTCCAGCGCCCGGGAGTCGTAATACTTGGTATTAAGGCCCATGACTTCGGCAATTTCATTGTGACTCAGGAGTCTGTTCTGGATCAGCGCTTCGAGTACTTTCATTTCAACGAAGGATATTTCCAGCTTTTTGCCGGCGCCATACAGGCACATACGATCTTGGTCGAGCATCAAACCGCAGCAATTCAGGCGCGCGCTTTCGCTTAGGAACGCATCAAACAGGCTTAGTTTTTTGTCGGGGGAGGTTTCTACCACCTTGACGCAATAATCAGCACCGGCCAGGTAGTATTTTGTCTTGCTCAGGGTGGAGGCAAACGTCACAACAACGAATATTGTGCAGGCCGGGTTGTCGCTCCGGGTCTTTCTTATAATGTCCAGCGTTTGATTTATCGCAGAGGGCGTATCAATTTCTATAATGACGGCACGGTAGTGTGCGTGATTTTCATGAGCCTCGATTAGTTGCCCGTAGCAACGTGTATCGACTTTTAAATCATTCGGTACAGTGCGAACTATCAGCGCCCGAAAGTCCTCCGATTTCGATTGAGTTCGTGCGATAGCGAGCACATTGGAAAAATGCATAACCTACTCCCTTTTCTGGCATGCAAGGCCACCAGTTCAATCGCTGCTAGCATTTAGATACTAATCGAATTGAATACGGTAAAACGTGACAAATTTTAACATTCGTCACGTTATTTTTGAGGGCGCGGCGGGGGAGTTGGGGGATGTTGCGAGGTTCTTTAGCTGAACTTAGACATAGGCTAGTGCAAATTCGTAAGGCTCGGTAAGTATTTTAGCCCCAACGATTTTTTTGGCATTGGGGCAAGGTTTAAAGCCTTGCCTCATCGCGGTGCAGGAATGGGAAGGGCGTGATGATCGACGCGAGGGTGGTGGCGCTCTCAGGTCTGCTCCTCTTTGCGTAAGTGCGCACTCATGTCCTCGCAACTTTGCGCCCAGTCCTTGAGCCACTGCGGCATCGGCGGTGACGTCGGGTCCAAGCCCAGTTCCCGTACAAACTCAGCAGGGGGCAGGGTGCCCTTGGCCGAGCGGAACAGCCCGCGCATCACGACGACGCCGACGACGCGGCCGCGACTGACAAAACGGTGTTCCATCAGGCTCCACTTGGCATCCCAGCCGAGCATGCGGGTGTGTACTTCGAACGCTTCGAACAGCTTCAATTCCCGACGGAACTTGCCCCAGGTGTCGCCGACGATGGGCAGTGCCTTGTGGCGTAGCGCAACGCGAAAGGCCCCGGTACGCAAGACGAAATCCATCCGTGCGACATCGGCCAGGGAAAAATAGCGGCCATTGGTGACATGCCGGTTGATGTCCAGGTCCAGGGGCCAGACCCGCATGCGCACCACGGTGGTGGCCAGGCCATGGGCGGGTGTGCGCCATGGGCGACGGCACAGCATAGAAAGCAGACGAAACCAGAGGTTCATAAGGGGAGCGCCAAATGGATGATGAATGGCAGCACTGTAAGGACCGGGAATCCGCTAAGGTAGGTGCGCAAATGACTTATTTCATGCGAAAAGCGCAATCGGGTTCCTTTCATGCACATCACGTTGCTTCTGGCTGATCAATGTTCTGCCGCCAGCGCCACCCTGGCGGTGGAAATGCTCAGCGCGGCCAACCAGTTTGCCGAGCGCCCGCCGTTCGAAATCGTGCTCGCCTCCCTGGACGGCCAAGCAGTGGTGACCTGGGGCGGGCAGCGCCTGCAAGTGGACTGCGCAGTCACGCAGATCGCGCAGACCGACCTGGTGCTCATCCCCGGCTTTCTTTTTACGCTCAAAGACGCATTGCCGGCGTTTCCCGCCTACGGCCCCTGGCTGCGCGAGCAACATGGGCGCGGCGCGGTGCTGGCGTCGATGTGCACCGCCGCCTTCCTGCTGGCCGAAACCGGGGTGTTGCAAGGCCTGCGCGCCACCACCCACTGGGCGTTTGCCGACCTGTTTCGCCGACGTTATGCGCAGGTTCACCTGGACGACGCGCAGATACTCTGCGAGGAAAACCGCGTGATCACCTGCGGGGGCGCCAGCGCGGCGATGGATTTGATGCTGCACCTGATTCGCCGCTTTGGCTCAGCCGAACTGGCCCATACCTGTGGCAAATACCTGTTGGTCGACGGCGTGCGCAGCGAGCAGTCGGTGTATGCCATGTGGTCATTGCCCAGGCATCACGGCGACGGCGAGATACTGCGGGTGCAGTACTGGCTGGAGCAGCACTTTGCCCAGTCACTGGTGATCGACGACGTAGCCCGGCGTTTTGGTTTTGGCGTGCGCAACTTCAAGCGCCGTTTCAAGGAGGCGACCGACTGCACGCCAATCGGTTATCTGCAAACCCTGCGCCTGGAACGGGCCAAACACCTGCTTGAGTCCACCCGCATGACGTTGGAGAGCATCACGTATGCGGTGGGCTATGAAGACAGCAACTCGTTCCGCCGCCTGTTCCAGCAGCGGGTGGGGCTGCTGCCGGCGGCGTATCGCAAGCGCTTCCTCGCCACGTCCAGTTGAGTCAGCGGCGTAACTGCGCCTGGCTCTCAAGGCAGTCGACTAGAAACTCCATCACCACCTTGACCAATGGCGAGCGGCGCATGTCGGGGTACACCGTCAGCCAGATATCGCGCAAAGGGCCTTCGGTGGCGGTGGGGAGCCGCACCAGCAGCGGGTCGTGATCGCCCACCAGGGTCGGCAGCACCACCGCGCCCATGGCCGACCGCGCCGCCATTTGCTGGGTGCTCAAGTCACTGGCGGCGAATGCAATTTCTCGATGGCCGCGCACCTGATGCATCCAGGCCTGCTGGGGCAAGTGATCGCGGCTGCTGTCGTAGGCAATGAAGGCCCACTGTTCGGCGGGCAGGTGCAGGAACGTTGCCGGGCCATACAGCCCAAAGCGCACGACGCCGACTTTGCGGCGCACCAGCGCTTCATCGTCGGGGCGTACGGTGCGCAGGGCAATGTCGGCCTCGCCTTTGTCCAGCGCCGCCAGTTGAGTGGAGGGCAGCAGCACCAGGTTCACTTGCGGGAACCGGGCGCGCAGGCGTGCCACTTGGGGCGCCACGCAATAGTTGGCGATGGACGGCGGGCAACTGATGCGCACCGTGCCCGCCATTTCAATGCAGGCCACGCGCGACAGGCGCATCACCTGCGTGGCCATATCACCCATGCCCGCCGCCAATTCGGCCAGTGCCAGGCCTTGGGCGGTCAGCGGGCGGCTGCGCGGCAGACGGTCCACCAGCTTTACGCCGAGGGCTTTTTCCAGGGCATCTACGCGCCGGCCTACCGTGGCGTGTTCCACCTGCAGCTCGCGGGCGGCGGCCGACAGGGATTGGGTACGGGCCAGTACGGTGAAGTAATACAGATCCTGCCAATCGAACATCGGGTTATTTCCGCACGGAGGGTGTGAAGTATTGGGGAATTTTCCTACTGAGCCCATGCTTTTACCATGGCCGCTTCCCAGTGCAAACGGAGTTGTTCCCTCGATGAAAGCCATCACGCTGCAAACCTACGGCGGCCCTGAAGTGGTCCACGTGCGCCATGACGTTCCCACGCCTCAGGTCACGGCGGGTCACGTGTTGATCAAAGTCGCCTGCGCCGGCATCAACTTCATGGATGTGCATACCCGCCAGGGCAAGTACGCCCATTCGGCCACCTACCCGGTACGCTTGCCCTGTACCTTGGGCATGGAAGGCGCAGGCGTGGTGGTGGAGGTGGGGGCGGGGGTCAGCCATTTGGCCGTCGGCGATCGCGTGGCCTGGTGCATCGCGTGGGGCGCTTACGCTGAATATGCCTCGGTGCCCGCCGACAAGGTTGCGCAGATTCCCAATGCCATCGCCTTCGATCAAGCCGCTGCGGCGATGTTCCAGGGCTGCACCGCGCATTACTTGATTGAAGATGTGGCGCGGTTGCAGGCGGGTAGCACCTGCCTGGTCCACGCTGCGTCCGGCAGCATCGGCCAACTGTTGGTACAGATGGCCAGGCACATCGGCGCCACGGTATTGGCCACCGGCAGTTCAGCGCAAAAATGTGCGATTGCCCGTGAGCGTGGCGCTCATCAGGCCTGGGTGTACGACGACGGCCGGTTTGCCGACCGCGTGCTGGAGGCTACCGCCGGGCAGGGGGTGGACGTGGTGTTTGATTCGCTCGGCAAAAGCACCTTGCGTGACAGCTTTCGTGCCTGTCGCCAGCGCGGCTTGATCGTCAACTATGGCAATGTCTCGGGCTCGCTGACCGACCTTGACCCGATTGAATTGGGGGAGGCCGGCTCATTGTTCCTCACCCGGCCGCGCCTGGCGGATCATATGGCTGACGGCCCGACGGTGCAGCGACGTGCCAATGCAGTCTTTGCCGCGATGCTGGAAGGGGCATTGGTGGTGGATACGCAGGAGCACTACACCCTGGACGCCGTGCAACAGGTGCATGCGCGCATCGAAGCGCGACAACAGATCGGCAAGGCGGTGGTGCGGCTGGACCGCGACCTGCATTAAATCCGAGACGAAAAAAAACCGGCTGATCAGGCCGGTTTGGGGTGCCCCGCGAACAGGGCGGGTTATGCGTGGTTGTCCAACAGACGATCCGCACCGCCTTCAGCCAGGCCACGTTCCTGCAAGCGATCCGCGCCGCCTTCAGCTATACGGTTGCCTTGCAGGCGATCAGCCCCGCCTTCGGCAACACGACTTTCGATCAGGCGATCCGCGCCACCTTCTGCAACGACAGGGTGGGCAAATGCGTTGGCAGCGAGTACCGAGAAAGCAAGGCTAAGCAAGATTTGGCGTTTCATGAGGGTGTGCTCCAAGTGTTTTAAGTAGGTGTTGCCGGGTATGGGTTTGATGTTACGCGTTGCATTTTTTAAGAGAACTTCATTGCGCTGATGGTGACTATCGACGTCAGCGATGGCCCATTTCGCGGGGCCATCGCGGCGCACTTCATGGCATCTGCGGCAGTTCTTGAGGGCGCAGGTCGAACACCAGCACCTCGGCATCGTCGCCGTGGCTGAGGCGGACCTGTTGTTCATCGCGAATGCGCGCACCGTCGCCTTCCTGCAAGCGTTGGCCGTTGACTTCCACGCCGCCCCGGGCCACATGCAGGTACACATGGCGATTGGGCGGCAGGTCGAGCGTGGCGGCCTCGTCACCGTTGAACAGCCCGGCATACACCCGAGCGTCCTGGCGCACGCTCAAGGAACCGTCGGCACCGTCCGGCGAGATGATCAATTGCAGGCGCCCGCGTTTTTGCGCCTCGCTGAAGTGCTCCTGTTGATAGCGCGGCTCGGCGCCGGCCACGGCGGGCACGATCCAGATTTGCAGGAAGTGCACGCCACGGCTTTGGCTGTGGTTGAACTCGCTGTGGGCCACGCCGCTGCCGGCACTCATCAGTTGCACGTCACCTGGGCGGATCACCGAGCCGGTGCCCAGGGTGTCCTTGTGTTCCAGCGCGCCTTCCAGCACGTAGGAGAAAATCTCCATGTCGCGGTGCGGGTGCTGGCCGAAGCCTTTGCCGGCGGCGACGCGGTCATCGTTGATCACCAGCAGGTCGGAAAAGCCCTGTTCGGCAGGGTTCCAGTAGTTGGCGAACGAGAAGGTGTGGAACGACTTCAACCAACCGTGATTGGCGGCGCCGCGTTCGGAAGCTTTGCGAAGGGTCAGCATGGTGGTGTCCTCAAGTGAGCGTGGGCTGCGAAATGCAGGGCGCTTGCGTTGAGAAGAAGGTTACTGGTTATCGGGGTATTCATTAAGAAGTTGGAATTTGAATAACTGTCTCCTTGAGGTTGACAGTGCTGGACGTGTCATACTGCCCGCCGCCTTCTTCCTTCCGATGGACTTCCCGCTATGAAAACCGTGGCCATGGCGCTGTTTCCGGACTTCCTGCTGCTCGACATGGCCGGGCCGCTCGAAGTGTTTTCCATTGCCAACCGCTACCTGCCGGCTGCGGCGCATTACCAGATCCTCATCATCGGCACCGAGCCCGGCCCACTGCGCGCATCCAATGGCGTACTGGTGCAGGCCGACCTGCTGCTGGAACAGGCCGACGGCGCCTATGACCTGCTGCTGGTGCCTGGCGGCCCGGGGGCCTATAACGAGTGCCACCCCGATCTGCTGCCCTGGCT
Organism: Pseudomonas asgharzadehiana; assembly: GCF_019139815.1. Classification (NCBI taxonomy): domain Bacteria; kingdom Pseudomonadati; phylum Pseudomonadota; class Gammaproteobacteria; order Pseudomonadales; family Pseudomonadaceae; genus Pseudomonas; species Pseudomonas asgharzadehiana. The sequence continues at coordinate 3,743,749 of NZ_CP077079.1, read as the reverse complement.
CAAAGCGGCCGCCCCGCGCGCGCGGCGCTTCGGTTCGATCTGTACCGGGGCGTTTGTGCTGGGGCATGCCGGGTTGCTTGACGATCACCGCGTCACCACCCATTGGCACTACACCGAGCGGCTGATCAAGGCGTTCCCCAAGGCCAACGTCGAGACCGATCGCATCTACTTGCAGGACGGGCGCTTGATCACCTCGGGCGGGGTCACTGCCGGTATCGATCTGGCGTTGTCCGTCGTGGCCCAGGACCACGGCAAGCAAGTCGCGGTGGACGTGGCCAAGGTGCTGCTGGTGGTGATGAAGCGCCAGGGCGGCCAGGCCCAGTTCAGCCCGATGACTGCGGCGGTGGCGCCCCAGGAAACCCCGATCACCCGCGTACAGACCCATGTGCTGGCCCATCTGGAACAGTCGTTCACCATCGAGTCCATGGCTGAACTTGCCGGCATGAGCGCACGCCATTTCGCCCGGTTGTTCGCCCGCGAGGTGCGGATGACGCCCATGGCCTTTTTGCAAGGCGCGCGTATCGACCGCGCGCGGCAATTGCTGGAAAGCACCGACCTGCCGCTCAAGACAGTGGCCTTCCATGCCGGCTTCGGCAGCGTGCGGTATATGCGTGCCCTGTTCAGTGAAAAGCTCGGCCTGAACCCCACTCAATACCGACAACAGTTCAGTTAGCGACAGGATGTCCGTCTCGCGCACTCGATTGTCCGTGTCGCTCCCCGTGCCAGCATTGCCCTGTCTTTGGTAACTGGCAAGATAACGGCGAGCCCACGGAAAAGGATGCGCGGACGCCCAAGACCGGGTGTTTCAGCGCGATTGCAGCCATGAACAACCCCCAGGCAACTGACGCTGAAGGCACGCTGCGTTTCGGGGCGTATGCCTTTCACCGCCAACAACGGCTGGTCAGCAAGGCGGGCTGGCCGGTGCCCTTGGGGGGACGGGCGTTGGATATCCTGGCGGTGCTGCTCGAAGCACCGGGACAATTTGTCGGCAAGGCCACCCTGATCGAACGGGTTTGGCCGTGCAGCGTGGTGGAGGAAGGCAATCTGCGCGTGCACATTGCCGCCTTGCGCCGTGCCCTTGGCGGGCAACGCTTCATCATCAACGACCCCCAGCGAGGGTATTGCTTCGCCGCATCCGTACACGGGCAGGTGCCGGTCGTGATACCGCCACACAATCTGACCGCGCGCCTCAGCCCGGTGCTCGGCCGCGACGAGCTGCTGGGCGTGCTGGTACGGCGTCTGTCCGGGCAACGGCTGATGACGCTTACCGGTTGCGCCGGCGTGGGCAAGAGCAGCCTGGCCCAGGCGCTGGCCGAGCGCGTATTGCCGCGTTATCGCGACGGTGTGTGGTGGGTCGATCTGGCCACCGTACATGCGCCGATTGCGATGTTGCGGCACGTTGCAAGCGCGCTGCAGTTGGCGCCATGCACCGACGCCACCGAACTGTGCCGCCAATTGGCCCCGCGCCAACTGTTGTTGATACTCGACGGTGCCGACCTGCTGCTCGCGGCCTGCCGGCATCTGCTGCGCGTGCTGCGCGAAAACGCCCCCCAGGTCACGGTGTTGCTCAGTAGCCGCGAAATCTTGCATGCGCCTGGCGAATGGGTGCAACGCGTACCGCGTTTGGCAGTACCGGCACCGTCGGCGTTGGGCAGCGTCGAGCACGCGCTGGCGTGCCCGTCCGTGCAACTTTTCGTGGCGCGGGCGCGTGCCGGGCAGCAGGGCTTTGTGTTGCGGCCCCAGGAGCTGGCGCCGTTGCGCGATATCTGTCGACGGCTGGATGGCATCCCCTTGGCCCTTGAGCTGGCGGCCGCCCAAGTTCACGCCTTGGGCGTGCATGGTTTGCAGGCACAACTGCGCCGAGGCCTGCAAGTGTTGACGAGGGGGCGGCGCACGGCGGTGGAGCGTCATCAATCGTTCACGGCGGCGCTGGATTGGAGCTACGAGCGCCTGAGCCTGCCGCAGCGCTGGCTGTTCCTGCAACTGGGCTTGTTCAAGATGGCGGTGACGTTGCCCACCTTGAGCCAACTGGTGGCGGGCACCGAGCTTGAGCATGCCGACTTGGCGCATGTGCTCGGGCGGCTGGTCGACATGTCGTTGCTGGCGGTGGAGCCTGGCCTTGGCCCCGAACGTTATCGCTTGCTGCATTGCATGCGCAGCTACGCCCTGGCGCAACTGCGTGACCCCCGGCAAGTGGCGCGCCTGCAGCAGGGCGACGGGCATTACCCGGGGCCGTTTTCAGGCCGGCCGTTTGTCCTGCAGCTCATCGAGCAGGCTGCGTACGCGGACTAGATCGCGCGTGGCAAAACCCTCGGTGTATCGCGCATACACCGCACTCAGCAGATCGCGCGCCGCCTGCACGCGACCCTGGGTTTGCCATAGCCTTGCCAATGAGTCCGCGCAGCGCAGCTCCCAGGCCAGCGCGCCTTGCTGGCGTGCCAGGTCCAGCGCTTCGAGCAGCAGTGCCTGCGCGCCGCTGGGGTCGTCCGCCAGAGCGTGTTCGGCATACACCCGCAGGACTTCCGGGGCGCACCAGCCGGCGTCACCCTGGCGAGCGCGTTCGACCCCGGCCATGTCAACTTCATGCACGCCCAACGTGATCAGGATGTCCTGGACAATCCCCATGCCCTGCAAATCGCGGTGGCCGAGGATGCCTGCGTAATGCCCCGCCCACGTCTGGAACAACTGCACCGAATGTTTGTGGGCATGTTCGAGCAGCAGCGCTTGCAAGGTGTGGGCAGTGTTGGCGTCGTCGTTGTGGCGCGCGATCACCACGCCGGCCAGGGCCAGGGTGTAGCAGATGGACGTGCCGTGATTGATTTGCAGCGCCAGTTCCAGCGCCTGGTTGGCGGTGCGCGAAGCCTGTTCGGGAAAGCCTTGCAGCCACAGGATCCGCGCCAGCACTGTCAGCGAAGCCACGCTCTGGTCGTATTGCACGCCGATGCTGTGGCCAAACCGGTTGAGGTGGCCGCTCTGGGCCATGCGCTGGATCACCTGCTCGGCGTTCTGCCGGGCCAGCGTCTGATTGCCGGTGAAGTGCTGGGCCAGTACGCGCAGGCGCTGGGCGCTCAGGTCCAGCAGCGGATCGGTGCGCGGGTCGAGGTGATCGAATTGCAGGCTCTGTTCCAGCGCCTGGCGATAGAGGCCGGCACACAGGTTCACCGCCATGTGCCCGGAGACTGCGCGCAATTGTCCGGAAAGATCCTGGCGCTCATCGGCCAGGCGCCGGGCGTCGACAAACGCCGCGATGGTCTGCGCCGCGCCACCCACGGCGTGATAAGACAGGCTGCCCAGCGCCAACTGCAGTTGCATGTTCAAGCGCGGGCACGGCGCGATCACCGTGCCTAGCAGTGCCAGCGCCTTGCCCACATACAACCCGTGCTCCCTGAGCAATGACAGTTCTTGCCACAAAGGCATTGCGCTGACGGTCAGGCGGATCGCCAACAGGTGCTCGCCACCTTCGGCGAGGCCCCAGTCGAGCGCGGCGCGCACGTCTTCGCGTAACGGGGCATAGCGGTCGATCCAGGCTTGGGTGGCGGTCTGGTGCCAATCCTCCTGGGCTTGCTCCATCAACGCCAGGCAGCGCGCCGCGTGGCGCTCGCGGGTGGCGTCCAGCTCATCGGCAACGCTGAGTTTTTCCAGGGCGTAGGTGCGGGTGATGTCCAGCAGGCGGTACACCATGTCGTCATCGGCGGCCTCCACATTAAGCAAGGACTTGGCCACCAGTTGGGTGATCGAGCCGAGTACCTCGGCGGGCGCGATCTGCTCGCCGGCGATCACCGCCGCGGCGCTGGCCAGGCTGAACCCGCCGCGAAACACCGCCAGGCGGCGCAGGCAGACCTGCTCGCAGCCGGTGAGCAGGTCGAAGCTCCAATCCAGCGTGGCGCGCAAGGTCTGGTGGCGGGGCAGGGCGCTGCGTCGGCCCCGCGTCAGCAGGCGGAAATTGTCTTCCATCTGCACCAGCAGCCCGGGCAGGCCGAAACGTTCGATCTGCGCCGCCACCAGTTCGATCGCCAGGGGTATGCCGTCCAGGCGCTGGCAGATGTCAATCGCCAGGGGCAGTTCGGCTTCGCCGAGGGCGAAACTGTCCTGATGGGACATCGCCCGTTCGATCAGCAATTGCAGGGCCGGGTAACCCAGGGCCTGGGCGCGGTTGCCGGTGGTGGGCGGGCAGGCCAGCGGTTCCAGGCGCTGCACGTATTCGCCTTCGGCCCGCAATGCTTCGCGGCTGGTGGTCAGGATATGCACGCTGGGCGCATGCCGCAGCAGGGTTTCGCAGATCAGCGCAATGTCGTCCAGCAGGTGCTCGCAGTTGTCGATCACCAGCAGCAACTGGCGCTCGTGCAGGCTGCGGGCAAAGGACACCAGCGGTGCGTGTTCGGTGTGGGTCAGGTCGAGCAGGCTGGCGAGGTTGGGCAGGATCATCGACGGCGTGCTCAGCGGCGCCAGGTCCAACAGGCGAATACCATCGCGGTAATTGCCGATCAGCAATTCCGCCACGCGCAATGCGACGGTGGTCTTGCCGATGCCGCCGGCGCCGGTCAGGGTAATGAAGCGTTGCGCGGGCAACTGCTGCACCAGGCTGTCGATCAGGGCCTGGCGGCCGATCATGCGGGTGCGCCGCAACGGCAGGTTATGGCTCGGGCGTTGCGGCACGCCTTCGGTGGGTAGCGTCATCGGTTCGATGCTCAGTGGTGCAACAAAACTGTAGCCGCGCTGGGCCACCGTGACGATATAGCGCTGCCCGGCCTGGCCATCGCCCAATGCCTTGCGCAGCGCCGCCATGTGCACGCGCAGGTTGCCGTCTTCCACCACGCTTCTGGGCCAGACTCGGGCGATCAGGTCCTGCTTGCTCACCACATTGCCGGCCTGTTCCAGCAGGACCAGCAGGATATCCACCGCCCGCCGCCCCAGGCGCAACGGGCGCCCGGCCTCCAGCACCAGGCGCTGGCGCGGATGCACGCGGTAGGGGCCGAAATGCACGGCTTGGTCGCTGAGGTCACTCATGGGTGGCCATGCTCCGGGGACAGTAGGCGGCCAGCATATGCCAGGCGCATGCAGACCACTAGGCGGCGATCACTTGGGGCTTGTTGCGTAATTGGTGATTTCGCCAGGTCATCGGGTTGACGCCTTCGCTGCGGGTGAACATGTGGCAAAAGTGCGCCTGGTCGCAGAATCCGCACTCCAGGCTGATTTGCGTCAGGCTCAGTTCGGAACCGGTAATCAGCTCCTTGGCCCGCTGGATACGCTGCTGGCGAATCCACTCTTGGGGCGACAGCCCGGTGGTGCACTTGAACGCGCGGGAAAAATGGCTGCGCGACAGCGCGCAGGCTTGGGCCAAGTCGGCAATGGCCAGGCTTTCGCCGAGGTTGGCCAGGATCAATTGCTTGGCAATGCGTTCGCGTCGGGGGCACAGCCCGCCGGTGGTGGGCAAACGGGGGGCACAGTACTCAAGTCGGGCCATGACAGATATCCGCAGTCGATGGGAGCGTTCCCGGTGAATGGATCCAGTGTAGAGCGTGCTTATCTTGTTGCCCGACCGTCCGGCTGACGAGTTAATCGTTGTTAATTTCGCCAGGTGCGGTGCAGGAAAAGACAGCACAGGCGTGCAATCGCCGCCGCGTCATGCGTGCTTATCTGGCGGCTTGATAACCGTTTGGATACCGCCATGAACCGCAACGACCTGCGCCGCGTCGACATGAACCTGTTGGTGATTTTCGAAGCCTTGATGTTCGAGAAGAACCTGACCCGGGTCGCCGAAAAGCTGTTCATGGGCCAACCGGCGGTGAGTGCGGCGCTGGGGCGCCTGCGCGATCTGTTCGACGACCCGTTGCTGTTGCGCAACGGGCGGGGCATGGAGCCCACGCCGCGTGCCGTGGCGATACTCAAGGAGTTGCAGCCGGCGATGGACACCATTTCAGGCGCGGTCAGCCGCGCCAAGGATTTCGACCCTTCTACCAGCTGTGCGGTATTTCGCATCGGCCTGTCCGATGACGCCGAATTCGGTCTGTTCCCGCCGTTGCTCAGCCAACTGCGCGAAGAAGCACCGGGGATCGTCGTGGTGGTGCGCCGCGCCAACTACCTGCTGATGTCGGCGTTGCTGGCCAGCGGCGAGATCTCGGTGGGGGTGAGCTACACCACTGAGCTGCCGGCGAATGCCAAGCGCAAGAAGCTGCGGGACATCCCGTGCAAGGTCCTGCGTGGCGATGACGGCCTCGAACCGCTGAGCCTGGACGATTACTGCGCGAGGCCCCACGCGATGGTGTCGTTCTCGGGCGATTTGAGCGGCAATATCGACCTCGACTTGGCGCGCATCGGCCGTGCGCGGCGCGTGGTGCTGGCCGTGCCGCAGTTCAGCGGGTTGCGGGCGCTGCTGGCCGGCACGCAGATCATCGCGACGGTGCCGGATTACGCGGCGTGTGCCTTGACCGAGGGCACGGCGTTGCGTGCCGAGGACCCGCCGTTTGCAATTGATGCGGCGGAGTTGTCGATGGTGTGGAGCGGGGTGCATGACAACGACCCGGCGGAGCGCTGGTTACGGGCGCGGATTTCCGAGCATATGGCCGGCGCAGTCAGTCGTCTGTGACAGCAAGGGCCTTATCGGGAGCAAGCCCCCTCCCACACTTTGATGTGTGAATACAGGCAAATGTGGGAGGGGGCTTGCTCCCGATAGGGCCAGTTCAAACACCGCATAACCCCAGTGAAATTTGCAAAAAGCCTCACCCCACCTGCCGCAAATGCTCCATCGCCCAAACCGCCGCTTCCACCCGCGAGCGCAACCCCAGCTTGTGCAGCAGGTTCTTCACATGCACCTTCACGGTGCCCTCGGTAATGCCCAGCTTATGCCCGATCACCTTATTGCTGTACCCACTGGCGATCGTGCGTAACACCTGGCGCTCGCGCTCCGTCAATTCCACCGCCGCATGGGGTTGCGGCGAACGCAGGGCCTGCGCCAGTACGCGGGTCAGCCCTGGGCTGATCACCAGGGCGCCGTGCAGCGCATCACGGATAAACTCCACCACCAACTCGGGCTCCATGTCCTTGAGCAGGTAACCGTTGGCATCCAGGCGCAGCGCATCACGGATGTCGTCCTCGGCATCGGAGACGGTAAAGAGCAGCACCTTGCCGCCATAGTGCATGGCGCGCAGGCGGCGCAGGGTTTCCAGGCCGTTCATGTGCGGCATGTTGTTGTCCAGCAGTACCAGGTCCGGTTGCAGGGCGTCGATCCGGTCCAGGGCTTCCTGGCCGTTGCCGGCTTCGCCGACGACCTGAAGGTCGTCTTCCAGTTCGAGGATCTGGCGCATGCCGTGGCGCATCATCGGGTGATCATCGACCAGCAGGATACGGTGGCGCGGGGCGGTGTTCATGGGGCGGTGCCTTGTAAGGAGTGGCCGAGAAATTCCGGCTGGAAACGCAATTGCACGCGAGTGCCCTGGGGCGCTCGTGGGTTGATCTCGAGGTCGCCGTGCAGGCTGCGCGCGCGTTCGTCCATGATGGTCAAGCCGTGGTGTTCGCGGCGGTCGACGTCGCCGCAGAAGCCGCGACCATCGTCTTCGATGCAAAGGCTCACGGTTTCGCCGACCTGGCGCAGTTGCAGCCAGGCGTTCTGCGCATGGGCATGGCGCAGGCAGTTGGACAAGGCCTCGCGGGTGATCTGCAACACATGGATCTGTTCGCTGGCCGACAGCTGGAAGGCCAGCGCCTCCACGTGCAAGTGCACCTGGAATTCGCCGCGTCGGGAGAACTCTTCGGCGGTGTCCGACAGCTCGTGTACCAGCCCGGCGTCGTGAATCTGCAGACGGAACGTGGTGAGCAATTCGCGCAGTTGGCGATAGGCATTGTTCAGGCCATCGCGCAGTTCGCCGGTGACGGTGGCCAGGGTCTCCACCGGTTCGCCACGGCGGATCAGGGTTTGCATGCGGCTCACTTGCAGCTTCATGTACGACAGCGCCTGGGCCAGGGAGTCATGCAGCTCGCGAGCAATGATGGTGCGTTCGTCGAGCAGCAGCAGGCGGTGATCCTGCTCGCGTTGGCGCTTGAGCGACAGCGAGGTGCCGATCAGGTTGGCCAGGGCCTGGATCAACTGTTGTTCCCAATCCTGGGGCGCGTGGCCGTCGAGGAAGTGCGCCTTGAGTTCGCCCAGTTCGGCGCCCTGGTTGCTGATGCTGAACACCTGCGGCGGCGCAACGTGGTGACGCTCGCACGTCGCGCAATCGCCAATCGCGCAGATATTGCGGCTGTGCTCGCCGTGCAGGGCGAGCATCTGCTGCGCCGGTGCCAGGAAGTGGCCTTGCAGGCACAGCGACAGGCGCAGGCCCGGCAGGCGTGTCTGGAAGCGCCGGATCAGTTCATCCAGGCCTTCGGCGTTGGCCAGGCGCGTGGCCAGGCTGCTGCTGCTCTGGTAGAGCAATTCGAGGGCGGCGTTGGCTTGTTGCAGGTTGAGGGTCTTGAGTTGCACCTGGCTTTCCAGGGTGCGGTGGGACGCCTCGATGGTCTCGGCCATGGCATTGAAGCTCAGTGCCAACTGCCCCAGCTCATCTTCGGAGCGGTGGTTGACCCGGGTCTTGAGGTCGCCGTCACGGAAGCGCCGGGTGGCGTGCACCAGTTCTTCCAGGGGGTTGACTACGCCGTACTGCAATTCGTACAGGCCCAGCAGCAGGATGATCAAGGTGCTGAACAGCGCCAGGCCCTGGATGCCTTGCTGCCAGCTTTGCTTTTGTTCGCTGTGTTGCTGCAACAGGCTGACGAACCGGTTGAGCTGTTCGACGAAGGCCGGTGCATTGGCCTGGAACAGCTCACGGTTACCGCTTGCCAAGGCCGGGCGCAGATCGTCGTGCCAGCGTTGCTGGATCTGCTGGTAGCTCTGCAACAGGGCACTGCGCGGGCCGTCTTCAAGCACCGCCTTGAGGGACTGGCTGTCCAGGCGCCCTTGCAGGCTCTGGGTGATGGTCTCGATTTCTCCGGGCGGTGCGCCGGCGGCGAGTTTCCAACTGAGGTGGTAGGTCTCCATGCGCACCGAACCTGCGGTGTTGATCGCGGCCGCGTCGCCCTGGCTGAACCACGCGATCAGGCCGGCGCTCAGGGAACTGGCCAGGGCGAGGACGGCGATCAGAATAACGGCCAGGCCGGCGCGGGCCGGCAGGGAGCTGCGCAGCCAGTCAAGCATGGCGGCGTAATCGAAGGGGGCAGGCGAGCAGCATGGTTGTACCGGGCATGGGAAAAAGGGCTGAACACGGCCTTCCCTGGCGTCCTACCTCTAAAGAGTTGCCGGCGCACCCTCCCACGGATAAAAGCCGGCACAAGAGACCAATCCATTGATAAATAAAGGCTTTCTCTTGTTGTTGCGGCTACCTCCTTGGAGGTAGACGGGGCCAGCATAGCTCCATACCCCCTGGGTCGACGTTGATCTGGGTCAAGTTCCACGGGGGTGTCGCCCCTAACCTGCGCTCATGGAATCACTTTCTGGAGCGCATACCGTGACTCAACCCCGTATGAGACAGGGCCTGGTGCTGGGCATGAGCACCCTGGCGTTCACCGTCTGCTTTATGGTGTGGATGATGTTCGCCGTGCTGGGCGTGCCGATCAAAGAACTCTTGCAACTGAACGAAACCCAGTTCGGCCTGCTGGCCGCCACGCCGGTGCTGACCGGCTCACTGGTGCGCCTGCCCCTGGGCCTGCTCACCGACCGCTTCGGCGGGCGCATCGTGTTCTTTTTGCTGATGCTCGCCTGCGTGCTGCCGCTGTACCTGATCACCTACGCCACCGCTTATTGGCAGTTCCTGGTGCTGGGGTTGTTTGTCGGCTTGGCCGGCGGCTCGTTCTCGGTGGGCATCGCCTATGTTGCCAAGTGGTTCGACAAGGGCAACCAGGGCTTTGCCATGGGCGTGTTCGGCGCCGGCAATGCCGGGGCGGCAGTGACCAAGTTTCTGGCCCCGGCGCTGATCGCCCTGGGCACCTGGCATCTGGTGCCCAAGGTGTTCGGCGCCATCCTGTTTATCACCGCGCTGCTGTTCTGGTTCCTCACCAGCGAAGACAAAACCCACCGCAGCGCCGGCGGGGCCACCCTGCGCCAGCAGTTGCTGTGCCTCAAGGACCCGGCGGTGTGGCGCTACTGCCAGTACTACTCGATTGTGTTCGGCGGCTATGTGGCCCTGGCGCTGTGGATGACCAAGTACTACGTGCAGGAATACGGCTTCAGCCTGCAAAGCGCCGCGCTGCTGGCCGCCTGTTTCTCCCTGCCCGGCGGCGTATTGCGCGCGGTAGGCGGCTGGATGTCCGACCGTTGGGGCGCCCAGAGCGTGACCTGGTGGGTGCTGTGGGTGAGCTGGATCTGCCTGTTCCTGCTCAGCTACCCGCAGACCCAACTGCAGGTCATGACGGTCAACGGCCCCCTCGATTTTCATATCGGCCTCAACGCCACGCTGTTCACCGTGCTGCTGTTTGTGATGGGCATCGCCTTCGCGTTCGGCAAGGCCTCGGTGTTCAAGTACATCGCCAATGACTACCCGCAAAACATGGGCGCGGTGTCCGGCATCGTCGGCCTGGCCGGTGGCCTGGGCGGCTTTGTGCTGCCGATCCTGTTCGGCGCCCTGGTGGACCTCACCGGCGTGCGCTCTTCCTGCTTCATGTTGATGTACGGCGTGGTCTGGGTGTCCCTGGCCTGGATGTACTTCAGCGAAGTTCGCAAGCAACCGCTTATGGGCAAGACCGCCCAACCTCTCCAAGGAGAATGAACATGTCCATCGCGCAAAAGCCCGACTCGGGCCCGGTGATCCACGACTGGCGCCCTGAAGACCCGGCGTTCTGGGGTGCCAGCGGTAAAAAGACCGCGACCCGCAACCTGTGGATTTCGATTCCCGCGCTGCTGCTGGCCTTCTCCGTGTGGATGGTCTGGAGCACGGTGATCGTGCGTCTCAACGCCATCGGCTTCAGCTTCACCACCGACCAACTGTTCTGGCTGGCCGCGCTGCCGGGTTTGTCCGGCGCGACCTTGCGAGTGTTCTACTCGTTCATGGTGCCGATCTTCGGCGGGCGTCGCTGGACCGCGCTGAGCACCGCCTCCTTGCTGCTGCCGTCGCTGTGGATGGGCTTCGCGGTGCAAGACCCCAACACCCCGTACAGCGTGTTCGTGCTCATCGCCTTGTTGTGCGGTTTCGGTGGCGGCAACTTCGCTTCGAGCATGTCCAACATCAGCTTTTTTTACCCCAAGGCCCAACAGGGCACCGCGCTGGGCCTGAATGCCGGCCTGGGTAACCTGGGCGTGTCCGTGATGCAGTTCTGCGTGCCGCTGGTGATCACGTTCGGCGTGTTCGGCTTGATGGGCGGGCAACCGCAGACGCTGGCCGATGGCAGCCAGTTGTGGTTGCAGAACGCCGGGTTTATCTGGGTGCCGTTCATTCTCGCCGTTACCGTGGCGGCCTGGTTCGGCATGAACGACCTGTCCAGTGCGCGTGCCTCGTTCAGCGAACAGGCGGTGATCTTCAAGCGCAAACACAACTGGCTGATGTGCTGGCTATACCTGGCGACCTTCGGTTCGTTCATCGGCTTCTCGGCGGCGTTTCCGCTGCTGATCAAAACCTCGTTCCCGGATGTGGTAGCACTCAAGTTCGCCTTCCTCGGCCCGCTGGTCGGTGCGCTGGTACGCCCGCTGGGCGGCTGGCTGGCAGACAAACTGGGCGGTGCGCGGGTGACCTTGTGGAACTTCGTGCTGATGATCGTGATGGTGTTCGGCGTGCTGCACTTTCTGCCGCAGAACGGGCAGGGCGGCAGCTTCTACGGCTTTCTCGGCATGTTCATGCTGCTGTTCATCACCACCGGGGTGGGCAACGGTTCGACCTTTCGCATGATCCCGGTGATCTTCCGTACCCAGCATGAACAAGCCAGCGCCGGCAAACCTGCGGCGGTGCGCGAGCAAGCCCTGAAAGACGCCGGCAAGGAATCGGCCGCCGTGCTGGGTTTCAGCTCGGCCATGGGCGCGTTCGGCGCGTTCTTCATTCCCAAGTCCTTCGGCACGTCCATGGCCGCCACCGGCAGCCCGGCCATGGCGTTCTACATGTTTGTCGGTTTCTACCTGAGCTGCATTGTCGTGACCTGGTGGTGGTACGCCCGCAAAGGCTGCGCCACACCCTGCTGATCGACCACGAATTCGCGGGGCAACGCACCCCACGGCACGCCTGATGAGGAAAGCACCATGAGTCACTTACTGGATCAACTGCGGTTCTTCAACCGCAAGCAAAATGAATTCTCCGACGGTCACGGCGAGACCCGCAAAGAGTCCCGCGACTGGGAAAACGTCTACCGTTCGCGCTGGCAGTACGACAAGATCGTGCGCTCCACCCACGGCGTGAACTGCACCGGCTCGTGCTCGTGGAAGATCTACGTGAAAAACGGCCTGATCACCTGGGAGACCCAGCAGACCGACTACCCGCGCACCCGCAACGACCTGCCCAACCACGAGCCCCGTGGCTGCCCGCGCGGCGCCAGCTACAGCTGGTACATCTACAGCGCCAACCGGCTCAAGTACCCCAAGATCCGGAAACCGCTGCTCAAGTTGTGGCGTGAAGCGCGCCTGACCCTGCCGCCGGTGGAAGCGTGGGCGAGCATTGTCGAGGACAAGGTCAAGGCTGAGTCGTACAAGAGCAAGCGCGGCATGGGCGGTTTTATCCGCTCCAACTGGGAGGAGGTGAATGAGATCATCGCCGCCTCCAACGTCTACACCATCAAGCAATACGGCCCGGACCGCATCGTCGGCTTCTCGCCGATCCCGGCCATGTCCATGGTCAGCTACGCGGCGGGCTCGCGTTACCTGTCGCTGCTGGGCGGTGTGTGCCTGAGCTTCTACGACTGGTACTGCGACCTGCCACCGGCCTCGCCGATGGTGTGGGGCGAGCAGACCGACGTGCCGGAATCGGCCGACTGGTACAACTCCAACTACATCATCGCCTGGGGCTCCAACGTCCCGCAGACCCGCACCCCCGACGCACACTTCTTCACCGAGGTGCGCTACAAGGGCACCAAGACCGTGGCCATCACCCCCGACTATTCGGAAGTGGCCAAGCTCACCGACCTGTGGCTCAACCCCAAGCAGGGCACCGACGCCGCGTTGGCCCAGGCCTTCAACCATGTGATCTTCAAAGAGTTTCACCTGGATAAACCGAGCGCGTATTTCACCGATTACGCCAAGCGCTTCACCGACCTGCCGGTGCTGGTGATGCTCAAGCCCATGAGCGGCTTCGCACCGGGCGCCGGTTTCCAGCCCGACCGCTTCCTGCGCGCCTCGGACCTCACCGGCAACCTCGGCCAGGACAACAACCCGGAATGGAAAACCATCGCCCTCGATGAGAGCGGCGCGTTGGTCTCGCCACAAGGCTCCATCGGCTACCGCTGGGGCGAGAAGGGCAAGTGGAACATCCTCGCCAAGGAGGGCGGTGAAGGCCGCGCCATCGACCTCAAACTCAGCCTGATCGGTGATGACGTCGCCGAAGTGGCCTTCCCGTATTTTGCCGGTGAAGCCCACGAGCATTTCCAGCATGTGGCCGGCGATGCGGTGCAGTTCCGCCGCGTGCCGGTACACAGCGTGACCCTGGCCGACGGCACGGTGGCCAAGGTCGCCACGGTGTTCGACTTGTCTGCCGCGAACCTGGCCATCGACCGTGGCCTGGGCGGTAGCAACGTGGCCAGAGACTACGACGACGCCAGCGTGCCGGGTACCCCGGCGTGGCAGGAAGCGATCACCGGCGTCAGCCGCGAAAAAGCCATCCAGATCGCCCGTGAGTTCGCCGACAACGCCGACAAAACCCGTGGCCGTTCGATGATCATCGTCGGCGCGGCGATGAACCACTGGTACCACATGGACATGAACTACCGTGGGCTGATCAACATGCTCATGCTCTGCGGTTGCGTGGGCCAGACCGGCGGCGGCTGGGCCCACTACGTCGGCCAGGAGAAACTGCGCCCGCAATGCGGCTGGCTGCCCCTGGCCTTCGGCCTGGACTGGAGCCGCCCACCCCGCCAGATGAACGGCACCAGCTTCTTCTACGGCCACAGCTCCCAGTGGCGCCACGAGAAGATGAACATGCACGACGTGCTCTCGCCCCTGGCCGACAAGTCGCAGTTCCCCACCCATGCCCTGGACTACAACATCCGCGCCGAACGCGCTGGCTGGTTGCCCAGCGCGCCGCAACTCAACACCAACCCGCTGCATATCTGCCGTGATGCGGCAGCGGCGGGCATGGACCCCAAAGACTACGTGGTCAAGTCGTGGCAGGACGGCAGCCTGCGTTTCGCCTGCGAACAGCCGGACAGCCCGGTGAACTTCCCGCGCAACATGTTTATCTGGCGCTCCAACCTGCTTGGCTCCTCGGGCAAGGGCCACGAGTACATGCTCAAGTACCTGCTGGGCACCAAGAACGGGGTGATGAACGAAGACATCGGCTTTGGCGGCGAAAGCAAGCCCACCGAAGCCGAATGGGTCGACGACGGCGCCATCGGCAAGCTCGACCTGGTGACTACCCTGGACTTCCGCATGTCCTCCACCTGCGTGTATTCCGACATCGTCTTGCCGACCGCCACCTGGTACGAAAAAGACGACATGAATACCTCGGACATGCACCCATTCATCCACCCGTTGTCGGCGGCCATCGACCCGGCGTGGGAGTCGCGTTCGGACTGGGAAATCTACAAGGGCATCGCCAAGGCGTTCTCGGCCATGTCGGTCGGCCACCTGGGCGTGGAGCAAGACCTGGTCACCGTACCGTTGATGCACGACAGCGTCGGCGAACTGGCCCAGCCGTTCGGCGGCACCGACTGGAAAAGCGCCGGTGTGGCGCCGGTGCCGGGCAAGAACGCGCCGAACATGGCAGTGGTGGAGCGCGACTACCCGAACATCTACAAGAAATTCACCTCGCTGGGCCCGATGCTGGAAAAACTCGGCAATGGCGGCAAGGGCATCAACTGGAACACCGACGATGAGGTGCAGTTCCTCGGCGAACTGAACCACCACGAAGGCGACGCCGGTATCAGCCACGGCCGGCCGAAAATCGACACGGCCATCGATGCGGCCGAGGTGATCCTGTCCCTGGCGCCGGAAACCAACGGCCACGTGGCGGTCAAGGCGTGGGCGGCGTTGTCGGAATTCACCGGTATCGACCACAGCCACCTGGCGCTGCCCAAGGCCCACGAGGCGATTCGTTTTCGCGACATCCAGGCGCAGCCGCGCAAGATCATTTCCAGCCCCACCTGGTCGGGCCTGGAAGACGACCACGTGAGCTACAACGCCGGCTACACCAACGTTCATGAAAATATCCCGTGGCGCACCATCACCGGCCGCCAGCAGTTCTACCAGGACCACCCGTGGATGCAGGCGTTCGGCGAGCAGTTGATGAGCTACCGGCCACCGGTCAACACCCGCACCATCGAAGGCGTGAAGGGCAAACGCAGCAATGGCGAGACCGAGATCGTGCTGAACTGGATCACCCCGCACCAGAAGTGGGGCATCCACAGCACCTACAGCGACAACCTGTTGATGCTCACCTTGAGCCGTGGCGGGCCGATTGTGTGGCTCTCGGAAATCGACGCCAAGCGCGCCGGCATCGAGGACAACGACTGGATCGAATGCTTCAACGTCAACGGCGCGCTCACCGCCCGCGCGGTGGTCAGCCAGCGTGTCAAGGAAGGCATGGTGATGATGTACCACGCCCAGGAACGCATCGTGAACGTACCCGGTTCGGAAACCACCAAGACCCGTGGCGGCCACCACAACTCGGTGACCCGCGTGGTGCTCAAGCCCACCCACATGATCGGTGGCTACGCCCAGCAGGCCTACGGCTTCAACTATTACGGCACGGTCGGTTGCAACCGCGACGAATTCGTCGTGGTGCGCAAGATGGCCAAGGTCGACTGGCTCGATGGCTCCAGCGGCGATGACTTGCCGCGCCCATTGCCGACCGATATCGAGGAGAACTGAGATGAAGATTCGCTCACAGATCGGCATGGTGCTGAACCTGGACAAATGCATCGGCTGCCACACCTGCTCGATCACCTGCAAAAACGTGTGGACCAGCCGCGAAGGCATGGAATACGCCTGGTTCAACAACGTCGAGTCCAAGCCGGGCATCGGCTACCCCAAAGAGTGGGAAAACCAGGACAAGTGGAAGGGCGGCTGGGTGCGCAACGCCAACGGCTCGATCAACCCGCGCATCGGCGGCAAATTCCGCGTGTTGGCGAACATCTTCGCCAACCCCGACCTGCCGAGCCTGGACGACTACTATGAGCCGTTCGACTTCGACTACCAGCACCTGCACACCGCGCCCCTGGGCGAGCACCAGCCCACCGCCCGCCCGCGTTCGGTGGTGTCGGGCAAGCGCATGCAGAAAATCGAATGGGGCCCCAACTGGGAAGAAATCCTCGGCACCGAGTTCGCCAAGCGGCGCAAGGACAAGAACTTCGACCAGATCCAGGCCGACATTTACGGCGAGTACGAAAACACCTTCATGATGTACCTGCCACGCCTGTGCGAGCACTGCCTGAACCCGGCGTGCGCGGCCTCGTGCCCCAGTGGCGCGATCTACAAGCGCGAAGAAGACGGCATCGTGCTGATCGACCAGGAAAAATGCCGTGGCTGGCGCATGTGCATCAGCGGCTGCCCGTACAAGAAAATCTACTTCAACTGGAAAAGCGGCAAGTCCGAGAAGTGCATCTTCTGCTACCCGCGCATCGAAGCCGGCATGCCTACCGTGTGCGCCGAAACCTGCGTGGGGCGTATTCGTTATCTGGGCGTGTTGCTGTACGACGCCGACCGCATCAGCGAGGTGGCGAGTACCGCCAGTGAGCAGGATCTGTACGAGAAACAGCTGGAAATCTTCCTCGACCCGAACGACCCGGCGGTGATCCGCCAGGCCCTGGCCGATGGCGTACCGCAGTCGGTGATCGACTCGGCCCAGCGTTCGCCCGTCTACAAGATGGCGGTGGACTGGAAACTCGCACTGCCGTTGCACCCGGAATACCGCACCTTGCCGATGGTCTGGTACGTGCCGCCGCTTTCGCCGATCCAGAACGCTGCGGCCGCCGGCACCGTGGGCATGAACGGGGTAATCCCGGATGTCGACAGCCTGCGCATTCCGCTGCGTTACCTGGCGAACATGCTCACCGCCGGCGATGAAAAACCGGTCAAGCGAGCGCTCAAGCGCCTGCTGGCGATGCGGGCCTTCAAGCGCTCCCAGCAAGTGGACGGCGTCGAAGACCTGCAAGTGCTCGAAGACGTCGGCCTGAGTGTAGAACAGGTGGAAGAGATGTACCGCTACCTGGCCATCGCCAACTACGAAGACCGTTTTGTGGTGCCCAGCGCCCACCGTGAAGACGCCATGAGCGACGCGTTCGCCGAGCGCTCCGGTTGTGGGTTCAGCTTCGGCAGCGGTTGCAGCGGCAGCTCCGACACCAACATGTTCGGCGCCAAGAAGGCCAACCGCCGCGACGTGCTCAAAACCGTACAGATCTGGGAGGACTGAGCCATGCGCATTCTCAAAGTGATTTCGCTGCTGCTGGATTACCCCACCGAGACCCTGGTGAACGGCCGCGACGAATTGGAACAGGCGATCATCGAATCGCGGGAAATCAGCCCCAAGCAGCGCGGCGCGTTGTTTGAGCTGCTGGAGCTGATCTGCGCCAACGACCTGATGGACGGCCAGGAACACTACGGCGCGCTGTTTGGCCGGGGGCGTTCGTTGTCGCTGTTGTTGTTCGAACACGTGCACGGTGAGTCCCGCGATCGTGGCCAGGCCATGGTCGACATGATGGCCCAGTACGAAGCGGCCGGCTTTGCCATCGGCGTCAAGGAGCTGCCGGACTATATCCCGCTGTATCTGGAGTTTTTGTCCACCCGCGAAGACATCGAGGCCCGCGAGGGCCTGGCGGATGTGGCGCACCTGCTGGCATTGCTCGCCGCGCGTCTGGAAGAGCGTGAGAGCGCTTATGCCGGTTGCTTGCGTGCGCTGTTGCAGATCGCCGGCGCCGAGCCGCACCAGGCCGTGGCCGAGGTGCGCGCCCAGGTCGCCGCCGAACCGCGCGACGACTCCCTCGAAGCCCTGGACAAAATCTGGGAAGAGGAAGCGGTGGACTTTATGCAGGCCGAACAGCAGGACCGCTGCAGTTCGCTATCGAGCGCGCCGGGCAAGGCCCGCGAAGAAAGCGCGGTGCCGTTGCATTGGGTGGATTTTCAGCGAGAAGGCCAGGCCAGCGTGCCGGCCGGGGAGGTGGGTAATGTCTAAGTGGAATTTGCTGGTATTCGGGGTCTACCCCTATGTGGCCCTGGCCATCTGTCTGTTGGGCAGTTGGGCGCGGTTCGACCTCTCGCAGTACACCTGGAAGGCCGGCTCCAGCCAGATGCTCAATAACCGTGGCATGCGCGTGGCGAGCAACTTTTTCCATGTCGGCGTGCTGTTCGTACTGGCCGGGCATTTTGTCGGCCTGCTCACCCCGGCGTCGGTCTACCACCATGTGATCAGTACCGAAAACAAGCAACTGCTCGCGATGGTTTCCGGCGGCTTCTTCGGCCTGCTGTGCCTGGTGGGCTTGCTGATGCTGGTCAAGCGGCGCCTGAGCGACCCACGGGTGCGCGCGACGTCGAGCCCGTCGGACATCCTGATCCTGCTGGTGCTGCTGGCGCAATTGCTGCTGGGCTTGCTGACCATCGTGGCCTCCACCGGCCATATGGAGGGCTCGGTGATGGTGATGCTCGCCGACTGGGCACAGAACGTGGTGCTGTTGCGGCCGGTGCAGGCGGCCGAGTCGATCGCGCCGGTGTCGCTGATCTACAAGGCCCATGTGGCGCTGGGCCTGACCCTGTTCGTGCTGTTCCCGTTTACCCGCCTGGTGCACATGGTCAGCGCACCGATCTGGTACCTGGGGCGTCGTTATCAAATCGTGCGGCAAAAGTGAGGAGAACAGCATGAGCAGTGGATGCGGATGTGGTGGCGGCAATGGCGGCAGCGGCGGTTGCGGTTCGTCGGCCAAAGAGGCGGTGGTTGAAGTCGCAGTGCCGCTTGAGCCTGAGTTGATCGCCAGCAGTGAGCAGGAATGGCCGATCATCAGCGTCAACGGCGTGCCGGTCACGCCCGAGGCGATGGCCCTGGAGTTGCAGTATCACCCGGCCGAAAGCCGCGAGGCGGCGGTGTACCTGGCCGCCCGTGCGCTGGTGATCCGCGAGCTGTTGCAGCAGCGGATTGCCGAGCTGGGCCTGGCAGGGGACATTGCCCCCGGCGAAAACCAAGAAGAAGCGGCCACGCGTTTGTTGCTGGAGCGCGAGGTCACGGTGCCCGAGTGCGACGAGGCCACCTGCTTGCGTTACTTCGATAACAACCGTGGGCGCTTTCACAGTGCGCCGTTGTTGGCGGTGCGGCACATCCTGCTCGAATGCGCGCCGGACGATAGCGAGGCGCGCGATCTGGCGCACAGCCAGGCAGAAGTCTTGCTGCTGAGCCTGGAAGAGCAGCCGGGCCAGTTTGCCGAGTTGGCCCTCAAATACTCGGCGTGCCCGTCCAAGGCCCAGGGTGGTTCGTTGGGCCAGGTGAGCAAAGGCCAGACTGTGCCGGAGCTGGAGCGCCAGTTGTTCACCCTGGCACCGGGCCTGGCCGCCAAGCCTTTGGAGAGCCGTTATGGCTGGCACGTGATCAACGTCGACCAGCGCGTCGAAGGCCAGCCGCTGCCGTACGAAGCGGTGGCGGTGGCCATTCGCACCCAACTGCAACAGGGTGTCTGGCAGAAGGCGTTGGTGCAGTACCTGCAAACCCTGATCGGCGCGGCGGACATTCGCGGCATCGCGTTGCAGGGTGCCGACTCGCCGTTGGTGCAGTGACATGAGCCTGGTGGATGGTGTGGGTCGCTCCATCGATTACCTGCGCTTGTCGGTGACCGACCGCTGTGATTTTCGCTGTGTGTACTGCATGGCGAAAAACATGACCTTCCTGCCGCGCCAGCAGGTGTTGACGCTGGAAGAGCTGCAGCGCCTGGCTGCGTTGTTCGTCGGCCAGGGCGTGCGCAAGATCCGCCTTACCGGCGGCGAACCGCTGATCCGCCCGGGCATTGTCGGCTTGTGCCGCAACATCGCCGCGTTGCCGGGGCTGCGTGAACTGGTGATGACCAGCAATGGCTCGCAGTTGGCGCGATTGGCCCGGCCGTTGGTGGAGGCGGGGGTCAAGCGCATGAATATCAGCCTCGACAGCCTGGACGCCTCACGCTTTCGCGCGATCACCCGCAACGGTGATCTGCGCCAGGTGCTGGCCGGTATCGAGGCGGCCCGGGAGGCGGGGTTCGAACGGGTCAAGCTCAACTGCGTGGTGATGAAGGGGCGCAATTTTGATGAGGTGCCGGGGTTGGTGCGGTATGCCATCGATCAAGGTATCGACATCAGCTTTATCGAGGAAATGCCCTTGGGCGATGTGGGGCGCTCGCGCGGGGAGACGTTTTGTTCCAGCGATGAAGTGCGCGCGGTGATTGCCCGTGAACATGGTTTTGTGGACAGCACCGAGAACAGCGGCGGACCGGCGCGGTATGTGCGCTTGGCAAGGCATCCGGCAACGCGCATCGGGTTTATTTCGCCCAACTCCCACAACTTCTGCGGCAGTTGCAACCGCGTGCGCATGACGGTGGAGGGGCAGTTGTTGTTGTGTCTGGGGCAGGAGCAGGCGGTGGATTTTCGGGGGTTGTTGCGCCGCTATCCGCTGGACGATGGGCCGTTGGTCGAGGCGTTGGTTCGTGGGTTGAAGGGCAAGCCGTTGCGGCATGACTTTACCGGGGCGGGGGAGGTGCAGGTGGTGCGGTTTATGAACATGAGTGGGGGGTAGGGCGGTGCCTCAATGTGGGGGCTTGCTCCCGATGAGGGCGTGTCAGTTGATGCATCGGTTGCTGACCCACTGCCATCGGGAGCAAGCCCCCTACCACATTTTTGATCTCCATACATCAGATAGGCCTCAGTCTGCTTTGGTTTTTGATCTGGCTTTTGATCGTGATCTCAGGCGCCCCATTAAACACGCTGGCCGAACGCAGGCTTGAATCCGTGGGTAACCCGGCAGGACGCCGGGTTAGCCGCCCCGCGCCATGGATGGCGCGTGGCGGCGGCCCACGGATTCAAGCCTGCGTTCGGGCACACCGAGCCTAAGCGAGGTGCCGAGTGTTGGGGCAAGAGCGTTTTGCTTACTTTTGCGCTGTTCAAAAGTGAGCCGCCGTAAGGGCGGAACCATAGGCGGCCGTTACCTAAATAACGGATATACCCCAATCAAAAAACCTTGACCCCAATCAAGGGGCGCCCACCCCGTTTTCCGTAATCTCACTGCATCTTGTGTCTACTCATTAATAAATCACTATATGTGGTGCCTGGAGCCCTGAAAATGCAACCCACGCTCACCCCGCTGTTCAGCACTCGCCTACACAAGCGCGACGGCAGCCTCGCCCCCTTCAACCCGGAAAAAATCCGCCAGGCGCTGATCGCCGCCGGCACCGCCACCGGCGAATATCAACCCACCGACGTCGACCTGCTGCTGGGCGCCGTCCTCGCGCGCCTTAAGGGCATCGAGCAGTTGGACGTCGAACAAATCCAGGACAGTGTCGAACGCGTATTGATGGACGCCGGCTACTTCCTCTCCATGCGCGCCTACATCGTCTACCGCGAACAACACGGGCGCCTGCGTCGCGACCGCAAGACCCTGGTGGAAGTCGCCACCTCGATGAACGAATACCTCGACCGAGAAGACTGGCGCGTACAGGCCAATGCCAACCAGGGCTATTCCCTCGGCGGGTTGGTGCTCAATGTGTCGGGCAAGGTCACCGCCAATTATTGGCTCGATGAGGTCTACAGCCAGCAGATCGGCCGCGCGCACCGTGAGGCGGATTTGCATATTCACGACCTCGACATGCTCGCCGGTTACTGCGCCGGCTGGTCGCTGCGTTCGTTGTTGCACGAGGGCCTCAATGGCGTTGCCGGGCGCGTCGAAGCGGGGCCGCCCAAGCATCTGAGCAGCGCCCTGGGGCAGATGGTCAACTTCCTCGGCACCCTGCAAAACGAATGGGCCGGCGCCCAGGCGTTCAGTTCGTTCGACACTTACCTGGCGCCCTATGTGCGCAAGGACCAACTGAGCTACGCCCAGGTGCGTCAGGCGGTGCAGGAGTTCATCTACAACCTCAACGTGCCGTCGCGCTGGGGCACCCAAACGCCGTTTACCAACCTGACCTTTGACTGGGTCTGCCCGGAGGATCTGCGTGAGCAAATCCCGGTGATCGGTGGTGAGGAAATGCCGTTTGCCTACGGCGACCTGCAGGCCGAAATGGAGCTGATCAACCGCGCCTATATCGAAGTGATGCAGGCCGGCGATGCCAAGGGGCGGGTGTTCACCTTTCCGATTCCCACCTACAACATCACCCACGATTTCCCCTGGGACAGCGACAACGCCGACCGCCTGTTCGAGATGACCGCGCGCTATGGCTTGCCGTATTTCCAGAACTTCCTCAATTCCGATATGCAGCCCAACCAGGTGCGCTCGATGTGCTGTCGCCTGCAACTGGACGTGCGTGAGTTGCTCAAGCGCGGCGGCGGGCTGTTCGGGTCGGCGGAGCAGACCGGCAGTCTGGGGGTGGTGACGATCAACTGCGCGCGCCTGGGCTATCTGTTCAAGGGGGACACCTCGGGCCTGCTGCAACGCCTGGACAGCCTGATGGACATGGCCATGGAAAGCCTGGAGGTCAAGCGCAAGGTGATCCAGCACCATATGGACGCCGGCCTCTACCCCTACACCAAGCGGTACCTGGGCACCCTGCGCAATCACTTCTCCACCATTGGCCTCAATGGCATGCACGAGATGCTGCGCAATTTCAGCGGCGATGAGCAGGGCATGCACACCGAGCAGGGCCGCGCGTTTGCCCTCAAGCTGCTCGACCATGTGCGTGCCACGTTGCTGCGGTTCCAGGAAGAAACCGGCCACCTCTACAACCTCGAAGCCACGCCGGCCGAAGGCACCACTTACCGCTTCGCCAAGGAAGACCGCAAGCGCTACCCCGACATCCTGCAGGCCGGCAGCGATGTCGCGCCGTATTACACCAACTCCTCGCAATTGCCGGTGGGCTTCACCCAGGACCCATTCGAAGCGCTGGAGCTGCAAGATGAACTGCAATGCAAATACACCGGCGGCACCGTATTGCACCTGTACATGGCCGAGCGGATTTCCTCGACCCAGGCGTGCAAGCAGTTGGTGCGCAAAGCCCTGGGACGTTTCCGCCTGCCGTACCTGACGATCACCCCGACGTTCTCGATCTGCCCGGTGCACGGCTACCTGGCCGGTGAACATGAGTTCTGCCCCAAGTGCGACGAAGTGCTCGCCCTGGCCGCTGCGCGATAAAGCGTTTTTCAACCCTCAAGGAGCTACACCATGCAAACATCCCAGCCACAACGTCAGCGCTGCGAAGTCTGGACCCGGGTGATGGGTTACCACCGGCCGGTGTCGGCCTTCAACCCCGGCAAACAGTCCGAGCACAAGGAGCGTGTGCATTTCACTGAAGCGGCCG
This sequence comes from Pseudomonas asgharzadehiana, assembly GCF_019139815.1. Classification (NCBI taxonomy): domain Bacteria; kingdom Pseudomonadati; phylum Pseudomonadota; class Gammaproteobacteria; order Pseudomonadales; family Pseudomonadaceae; genus Pseudomonas; species Pseudomonas asgharzadehiana. The sequence continues at coordinate 3,720,202 of NZ_CP077079.1, read as the reverse complement.
CCGTGGCCGGGCGCCAATGAGTCGAGCGCTACGGGTCGGGGGCCTGGTGCCCCTGACCACCCTCGACTATCCCGGCATGCTTGCCTGCGTGCTGTTTTGCCAGGGCTGTGCCTGGCGCTGCCGTTACTGCCACAACCCGGACCTGATCCCGCCGCGCGCAAGCACTGAGGTGGATTGGCGCCGGGTGTTGCTGTTTTTGCAACGGCGTCAGGATTTGCTCGACGCCGTGGTGTTCAGCGGCGGCGAACCGACCTTGCAGGAAGGCTTGCCGGCGGCCATGGATGAAGTGCGCGCGATGGGGTTTCGGGTCGGCCTGCACAGCGCGGGGATCAAACCGACCGGTTTTGCCAACGCGCTGCGCCATGCCGATTGGGTCGGTTTTGATGTGAAGGCGCTGGCCGAAGACTGCCGCTCGATCACCCAGGTCAAGGGCAGCGGCGCCGCCAACTGGCGCAGCCTGGAGGCCTTGCTGGCCAGTGGCGTGGACTACGAATGCCGCACCACGGTGCACTGGCACCTGATCGACCCCGCCCGCCTGCTACTGCTGGCCCAGCGTTTGCAAGCCAGTGGCGTAACGCGTTTCGCCGTGCAGCTGGTGCGCACGGCCAGCATGCTCGACCCGCACTTGGCGCGCGCGCCGGTACAGGCGGCACTGCCCGAGCTATGGGGCCGACTGCGGGCGTTATTCCCCGCGTTTGTACTGCGAGGGTGATGCACGCCCTCAACAGGATTTTTATAGATGCTGCCCATGTTGGGCAGGCTTTCATCAGGGATATCAGAATGAAGCAATTAACCACGGCTCAACGCATTGTCATCGGTTTCGCGATTGCGCCGTTGGCCCTGGTCGGCTTGGTGTTTTACGCCCTGCACGACCTGGCAACCCTCAAGCAGCAATCGGAACAGATCGTGCAACAGGACTGGCCGAAAATCGCGCCGATCATGGTGATTGCCACCGGTGTGCGCGATAACGGGCGCAACACCCGCGACCTGCTGATCGACCAGGACAACCCACAGGCCCAGGCCGCCATCGGCACTACGCGCCAGCGCATCACCGACGCTTTCGGCGCCCTCGAACCGCTGCTCGATACCGCCGAGGGCAAGGCCGCGTATGCCACCTTGAAAACCCATCGTGAAGCCTACGTGGCCGCGTTTACCCAGGTGCAGGCGCTGATCAGACAGGGCGCCCGCGAGCAGGGGCTGGCGCAGCTCAAGCAACAGGTGATGCCGGCCGAACTGGAAGTGTTCAAGAGCCTGGATGCCCTGATGACCCTGCAGGGCCAGGTGTTCGCCGAGCGCCGGCAGGCGGCGCAGAGCCTGTATGACGAGGCGCGGCGCAACATGCTCGGGCTGTTCGTGCTGTGCCTGGCGCTGGTGATAACGGCTGCGGTGATGGTTACCCGCAGCGTGCTCCGGCCCTTGGGCGGCGAGCCGTCTGAAGCGGCGCGGGTGTTGAACCATATCGCCGAGGGCGACCTGACCATCGTGGTGCCCGTGGGCAACAGTGCCGAGGGCAGCGTGATGCGCAACCTGCACCGGATGCAGCAGAACCTGAACCAGATGGTGCGGCACATCGCGGCGTCGGTGGACGGCGTGGCCAGCTCCTCCGAGGAGTTGAGCGCGGTCAGCGGCCAGACCAGCAGCAGCTTGCAGGCCCAGGGCCAAGAGATCGAACAGGCCGCCACGGCGGTGAATCAAATGACCGCCGCGGTCGATGAAGTGGCGCGCAATGCCGTGAGCACCAGCGAGGCCTCGCGTCTGTCCGAGCAGACCGCCCAGCGCGGCCAGGCCCAGGTGCAGCAAACCGTGGCGTCGATCAACACCCTGGCCAACGGCGTGGTGGAAACCTGCGAACGCATCCAGCAACTGGCCGTGCGCGTGCAGGACATCAGCGGCGTGCTGGAGGTGATCCGCAGCATTGCTGACCAGACCAACCTGCTGGCCCTCAACGCCGCCATCGAAGCGGCCCGCGCCGGGGACGCCGGGCGCGGTTTTGCCGTGGTCGCCGATGAGGTACGTGCGCTGGCCCATCGCACTCAAACCTCGACCCAGGAGATCGAGCAGATGATCGGCAACATTCGCCATGACACCGAACACGCGGTGGCGGCGATGCACAGCAGCAGTGAGCGGGTGCAGACCACCTTGGGCGTGGCGCAGCGTTCGGGGGAGGCGTTGGAGGAGATCACTCGGTCTATTTCGCAGATCAACGAGCGCAACATGCTGATTGCCAGCGCCACCGAAGAGCAGGCGCTGGTGGCGCGGGAGGTGGATCGTAACCTGGTGGGGATTCGTAGTTTGTCCCAGCAGGTATTGCAGGGCGCATTGCATACAGAGACGGCAGGGCACGACTTGGCGGGGATGGCGGGGGCGCTGCATCAGATGGTGGCGCGGTTCAAGGTCTAGTAACCGACCGGTATTGTTCGTCGATCACAGTTCCACAGGTGGATCTGCCTAAATCGGGTGGACCTCAGTCTGTTGCGCCGTTCAAACGCGAGCCGTTACCCAAACAACGGATGGGCCTGTCATAAATTTTGTGTTCGGGCATAACATGTTGATAGAGGTGCATGTATGCCGACCAAAAAGAAACCGGCCCGTGAGGCCCCGCGAGACCTTCCATCCATTCCCCAAGAGCTGATCGACCAGTTCGTCAGCGGCCCGATGAGTGCCGAAGCCATTCAGGATGCCTCGATGGCGTTCAAAAAGGCGCTGATCGAGCGAGCTCTTGGTGCCGTGGGCCACCACCTTGGCTACCCTCAGGGCGCGGAGCGCCCTGAGGAATCGAGTAACCAGCGCAACGGCAAGAGCGGAAAAACGGTGCTAACCGATGACGGTCCGCTGCGTTTGGACATTCCCAGAGACCGTGATGGAAGCTTTGCTCCGATTCTGATCCCCAAACACGAACGGCGTTTTACCGGCTTCGATGACAAGATTATCGCGATGTATGCCCGAGGCATGACGGTTCGCGAAATCCGGGCGTTTCTCTCTGAACAGTACGGAACAGACGTCTCTCACGATTTCATCAGCTCAGTCACTGACGCAGTGTTGGAGGAGGTTACCGCCTGGCAACAGCGACCGCTTGAACCGATGTACCCGGTAATTTTCTTCGATGCATTGCGAGTCAAAATTCGCGACGAAGGCCTGGTTCGCAACAAAGCGATCTACTTGGCACTGGGAGTATTGCCGGACGGAACGCGAGATATTCTGGGCATTTGGATTGAAACAACCGAAGGCGCCAAATTTTGGATGAAGGTCTTTAACGACCTGAAAACCCGAGGCGTCGAAGACGTCTTGATCGCCGTAACTGACGGTCTCAAAGGCATGCCCGAAGCGCTGAGTGCTGTGTTTCCTGAGACGACGTTGCAGACCTGCATCGTCCACCTGATCCGTAACAGCCTCGATTACGCCCCGTGGGATAAGCGCCGTGAGCTGGCCAAGGCACTGAAACCGATCTATCAAGCACTCAATGCTGACGCCGCAGAACAAGCGCTACTGGCTTTCGAAGCCGGGCCTTGGGGTAAGCAATATCCGACAGTCGTATCGGCTTGGAAACGTGCTTGGGATCGAGTTATACCGTTCTTCGTGTTTCCCCCGGCAATACGCAAAGTGATCTACACAACCAATGCCATCGAGAGTATCAATGCCCAGTTGCGCAAGGTCATCAAAACGCGAGGCCACTTCCCAACGGATGAGGCCGCGACAAAGCTAATCTGGCTGGCATTACGAAATATCACCGCGAACTGGGGCAGTGCGGCTCATGATTGGAAGAACGCAATGAATCAATTTGCGATTCTGTACGGAGATCGATTTATCAGGCCGACCTGGTAAAGATAGGGCCTGCCTGACGGCAGGCCTTAACCGGCCCGAACACAAAAAATCTGACACTCTCACCGGTATTGTTCGTCGATCACAGTTCCACAGGTGGATCTGCCTAAATCGGGTGGACCTCAGTCTGTTGCGCCGTTCAAACGCGAGCCGTTACCCAAACAACGGATGGGTACTCATCCCCAAAACTGCAACCACCCTCCAAATCCCACCACCCCGTTACTCACCAGAACACACAACCAAGCCGCCCACCGCGACTGCACCCCACCCAGCTGCCGCCACCCCAACCACAAACACCAGCCCATCGCGCCGAGCAAAATCGCCGCGCGAACCGGCTGCACCCAGCCCAACACCCACCCCTCATAGCGCAACAACTTCACCGTGGTCGCCGACAAGCCCAGGAACAACCCCGCACCACCCAAGGGCGTCAAGGTCAGGGCCAGGGGCCGAAACAGTGCGCGATCACCCGCTACGCGCGCGGCCAGGCGCAGCAGCAGCCAGCATCCGCCACCGAGCAGCAATGAGCTGCCCGCCAGATACAGCACGATGCAAACACCGTCGAGCCAACTGAAACTGTCATTGAGCTGCGGATAATGGGTCAGCAGCCACCACGGTGCATTGTCTTGCAGCGGCCATAGCCAATCATGGCTCACCAGCCATTCGGCCAGGCCCTGCTTGAGGGCGATGAACCACGGGCTGATGGTCCAGTGGAACGCGCCCATGGCCAAGCCGATCACGCCAAACAGCAGCAGCCGTGCATCCCACACCGAGCCGGGTTGGCGCGGTGCCTGGAGGATTTCCTGGTTGCACGAGCGCGCGATCAGTTGGACCGCCCCCCGTTGCCCGCTGCAGCGCCCGCACGCGTGGCACTCGCTGGCGCCTTGCAGGCGGCGGATGTCCAGCAGTGGCGCGCAGTTGGGTAATGGCAGGCGCGGGGCGCTATTGGCTTTCCAGCGTTGTTCATCCACCGCAAAGTGCACGGGCGCCAGGCGGGCGAGCAGGGCGAATACGCCGCTGACCGGGCACAGGTAGCGGCACCACACGCGTTTGCCGCGTACGAACAGCAGGCCGACGATCACCGCCGCCACGGTCGAGCCACCGAGGATCAGCAACGCAGCCTGAGCGTAGTCATACACGCTGATCAACTGGCCGTAGAGGGTGGTCAGACCAAAACCTACGGTGGGCCAGCCACCCCAGCGCAGCCAGTGTGGAATGCCCAGGCCACGGCCATGCCGGCTGGCCCATTCGCTCAATGAGCCTTCCGGGCAGAGCACGCCGCACCACAGGCGCCCGAATAACACCATCGACAGCAATACGAACGGCCACCAGACACCCCAGAACAGAAATTGTGCGAGCCGCGTCAGGTTGTCCAGCAGGCGCGCCTGGCTGTCCGGTAGCGGCAGCAGGGCGGGCACCACCAACAGCACGGCGTAGGCCAGCACCACCACCCATTGCACGGCGCGGATCAACCGGGCATGGCGGCGCATACCATCGCCCAGGGGCTGCAGCCAGTTCATGGCCGTGACCGGCGCAAGCCGTTGCCCACCGCCAACCAGTAGCCCAGCAGCACCAGCAAGGTGATCAGGCTGGGTGCGGCGCGGTAGCCGGCAAAGTCGGCGAGCAGCGCGCCCAGGCCATGGCTGTCACTGAGCAGGGCGCTGCTGTCCCAGCGGCTTTCGCCGACAGCGCTGTAGACCCAGTCGGGCATGTCCATGGCCAGCAGTTGCCCGCTGATGCGGTCCACGGCGGCGACCAGCAAGGCACCGCCCAACAGCAGCAACAGCGCTTCGCTGAGGGCAAAAAAGTGCGACCACGAGATAAAACGCCGACTGCTGCGCAACAACACCACCGTGAGACCGGCCAACACCAGGCCCAGCACGCCGCCGATGGCGAACAAGCCCAGCGCCGTATCGTGCAGCCGTGCGCCGGCACCGTACAGGAACACCACGGTTTCGCTGCCTTCGCGGCTCACCGCCAACAGCGCCAGCAGCATCAGCCCCCAACCGCCCTGATGGGCCAGGCGCTGGTCGGCTTCGCGTAGCAGGCTGTGCTTGAGCGTGGGCGCGTGGCGGTGCATCCAGAACACCATCTGCACCATCAACCCGCTGGCCAGCAGCGTCATCAGCGCTTGCAGCCATTCACCCTCGGCGCCGGTCATGGTGTCGCCGGCCCACAGCATCAACCCGGCCAGGCCCGCCGAACCCAGCAACCCCGCCAACACCCCGGCCCAAAGGAAACGGGCCAGGCGCGAATGGCCGCTCTGGCGGCTGATCCAGGCCTGCAAAATGCCGATCACCAACAGCGCTTCGACGCTTTCGCGCCACACAATAAACATCGCTTGATTCATCAACGGCTCCTAATCGGCGCGGATGCTGCCTTCGGGCAGTTGTGGGTTGAATTCATCGAAAAACGGGTACACGCCGGGTTGCAGGGGATGGATCACCACAAACGTGGTCACGCCGGGTGACAGCACTTTCTCCACGCGCAGCGGTGTGCTCTCGAATTCGGCAGGCCCAAGGCCCGTGTTCTTGAGCACGATCTTGAAGCGCTCGCCGGCCTTGACCACCAATTGCGGCGGGGTGAAATGACCGTCTTGCAGGCTCAGCTCATAGGTGGGCAGCGCTGCCGCCCACGCCGCGCCGTTCAGCAAAAAGCCGCCCAACAGCAGGGCGCGGCGCATCAGTAGCCGCCTTTTTTACCGATACCGGCATAGACGAATTCGTAATGCACCTCGCAGCGTTCGAACCAGGGCGCCACGCCGGTTTCCTTGTCGGTATGACGGCCCAGGGCGTGGTGACCGGTGGGCGGCCGCACGCTGAAGGTAAGGGTGTATTTGCCGGGGCCTTGCAGCTTGACGTTATCGCCATAGTGCGGCCCATCGTTGGCGACCATGGCGTGAAAGTCACCGCTGATTGGCGTATCGCTGCCCTGTTTTTTCAGCGAGAACGACAGGTTCAGATAGGGCACGAAACTGCCTTCCTGAAAGCCCTGGGCATTGTCCGCCGTGGCCCGCACATCGGCTTCCAGGTGCACGTCGGAGTCGGCGGTGGCGCGCATCATGCCGGCCGGGGCCATTTCAATCGGTTGCAGGTACACCGCGCCGATTTCCAGGCCGGGGCACTGTTGCGGTTCGCCGATGGGGTACTCCTTGGCGAGCGCCGCAGAGGTGGATAACAGCAGGGCGATGGGGAGCAGGGGGAGGGTACGCATAGGGGCTTCCAGACGGGTAAGTAAAGAGAGCCCGAGTCTAGGAAGGTCTGGCGTAAACAATAATGATTCTTGTCAAGTTCGCACGATATTTCATGCGTGCCAGGCTTGATATCGGTCAAGGCTGGGGGCGGGTATCAGGGCTAGGGTGGTGAGGTCGCCCTTCGGTAAGGAGCACTGCAATGGCCAAGCCTTTTCCGCTGCACCCCAAACACCCCGAACGCATCTGCTGGGGCTGTGATCGCTACTGCGGCGCCGCCGACCTGGCGTGCGGCAATGGCGCCGACCGCACCATGCACCCGGCCGAGATGCTCGGCGACGACTGGTACGAACACGGCGACTGGGGGCTGGCGCCCGAGCCGCCGAGTGCGGATGAGCCGTCAGCTGCCTGAGCGCGGTTTTTTCTGGGGTTCTTTATCGGAATCGGCAGGTTTGGAGGTCTTTTCCTGTTGTTTGTCGGTGTCCTGGGTTTTTTTGTCGCTGTCGGAAGGGCTGCTCGGGTAAGTCCCCGGCGGCAGGGCAGAACCGGCAGCGCTGTCGCCGGCCAAGGTGTTGGCCGCGCGTGTGGGGTTGTCACCAAACGCGGCGAGGGCGGGTGGACCGGACAGGGCTGTGAGGCACAGAGCAAGCAGCATCCTTTGCACGTACTTCATGGTTCAATCCTCTTCCTCTTGATCAAGAACCGGAGCCTTTCCAACAACCGGCCCCGGTGGCGGAACCAGGCGACAAGCAGCGTCAGGCCGCTATCGACTTGGCGCTCATGGTTTTTTTATACGCAGCTTTCATGGCTTCCATTTCGGCACCCAGCTCTTCGAGTTGCGCTTTGCCCAGCAGTTTTTTCGCTTGAGGGAACATCTCGGTTTCCTCTTCTTCGATGTGATGTTCCAGTAACTCCTTGACCACTTTGACCCGCCCGGAAAACTCGGTGGTGGAGGGCTCGGTCTGCTTCAAGTCAGGCAGCACCAGGGTGTCGACGGTGCGGTGCTCTTCCTTGGCTTCGTGGTACATGATGTCCTGTTCCTTGCCACCGGCTTTACGGAAGGCGGGGTAGAGAATCTCTTCTTCAAGCTTGGTGTGCAGGGTGATTTCCATCTCCAGCTTGGCCAGCAGTTCAGTGCGCTTTTTCACGCCGCGCTCGGTGGACTCGCTCAGTTGGGTCAGCAGCGCTTTTACACGTTCGTGGTCGGCTTTGAGAAGGTCGATGGCATTCATGATGAAACCTCACAGACTGGGTTCGGGCGCGTCGAAGTGCGCGCCTCGTCTGGTAGAAGATTGCATCAGCTGTACCAACTTGAGCGATTACATAAATCGTATGTTTATCAATGGGTTAAGTAGGTTCTGCGCGGGTTGGGATCGTGCAGCTTGCATGGTCGTGGCCGCAGCGGATTGCATTACACCCTGAGCGCTTGATGCCCTCGGTGGGCAGCCACCACGCCCCTTGGTAAATCCGATGGAACCCTTGGCGCAGATGCTTGACTTAACCCATAGACCTCAGGAGGTGAAGCATGCAAATAGAATATGTCTGGATCGGGTTGGCGGTGATTCTGCTGCTGTTGGAATTGTGGGCGATCAATGTGGTGTTGCGCAGCACCGGCGGCTGGGAGACCAAAGGCTTATGGTTGGTGATTCTGATTTTCGTGCCGTTGTTGGGGCTGATCGCCTGGGCGATGTTCGGGCCCAAGCGCGAGATGGCGCAACAGCGTAAAAGCTGAGGGTTGAAGCCTTTGGCAAACAGGCGCCCCATGGGGCGCCTGTTTGCGTTCAGGGGCGCCGCAATCAGCCGGCCAGCGCCTGGGCAATCGCCGTGTTGAACGCAGGCAGATCATCCGGCGTGCGCGAGGTGATCAAGGTCCAGCCATTGGCTTTGCATTCCTTGACCTGAGCGTCGACCCAACCGGCGGCGCCGGCGTTTTCCAGGTCGATGCGCACGCTTTTATACGAGGTCAGCGTCTTGCCCTGGACCACGCCCGCGTCGATCAATGTCCAGGGGCCGTGACAGATGGCCGCGATGGTCTTGCCGGCGTCGGCGAACTCTTTGATCAAGCGCAGCGCCGCAGCGTCCTGGCGCAGTGTGTCGGCGTTGACGGTACCGCCGGGAATGACCAGCGCGTCAAAATCGCTGCTCAGCACATCCGACAGTTGCACGTCGGATTCCACGGTCTTGTCTTTTTCGGTATCACCGACAAAGGTCTGGGTGGTACCGCCCTTGCTCGAACCGTGGGTCACGGTCGCGCCAAACTCGCGCAGTGCTTGCAGCGGCTTGACCAGCTCATCGCGCTCGATGCCGGTGTTGGAGGTGATGATGAGGATTTTCTTACCGTTGAGTTGCGAGCTCATGGTCGAGGGTCTCCTGGTCGGGGATTAATGGTCGTATTTGGCCTGCAGCTCCTTGGCCATTTTCAGATGGGCTTCAAGGGTGGGCAGGGTCTTGGTGGCGAATGCTTTCAGCTCGGCGTTATCCGAGGAAGCGGCTTCTTTCTTGAACAGCTCGACGGTTTTTTCATGAGCCGCCACCTGGTTGTTGGCGTAAGCCTTATCGAACGACTCGTCGCGCATTTCCAGGATGGCTTTCTTGGCCTTGTCGGTCAGGGCGGCATCATCCGGCACTTGGATATCGAGCTTTTTCGCCAGTGTCATCAGTTCCTGATTGGCCTTGGTGTGGTCGGTGACCATGTGTTGGGCGAAGGTCTTCACGTCGCCAGCGCTGCTTTTTTCCAGGGCCAGTTTGCCGGCCTCGATTTCGGTGATGCCACCTTCGGCCGCGTTGTCGACGAAGTCGTTGGAGGTGGCGGCCATGGCGGTGGACATTGCGCCGGCGACCAGTGCGAAGGTCAGGCCCATCTGTTTGATCAGCAGAGTAGTCATGGTGGTTCTCCTTGAACGTGGTGGGATGCCGTTACCTGACTGTTGAGCGGATGCCTGGGCAAAAGGTTTAAATTTTTTTTGCGTTGATTTCGCGGCTGCAATTTCCTTGAACTATCGAAATACCCCAGGGCTCTGCTGCACAACGGCGCATGTTTTTTTGCGCCTCATTGCCTGGAGAGACTTCGTGACCGATCACAGAACTGCCGACAAAACATCCAACCCCATCAGCTCGGAACAAGCCCAGAAAGGCGCCGGCACCCCCGACAAGGACCAGGCGCTGGAGCGTCCAGATCCGAACACGGAAAGCGTCGACAAGGTGCTGACGCCCACGTCGATCAAGGACGCTGAGCGCCAGGCCGGTGCGATCAAAGAGCAAGCCGCCAAGGCTGAGCGCAAGCTGGGCCACTGAGGGGGATCGGCGCCACCGCCACGTCTAGCTACTCGACCTCAACCCGCAGCACTTCCAGCCCCAACTGCTCATACGCCTGCACGTTCGGCACATGCCACTCGGTAATCAACGTGTGAATACGGCTGCACGGCGCCACCACAAACGGCTCTACCGCGCCGAGTTTGTCCGCCATGGTTACCGCCACCACGTGGGAGGCGCTATCGAGCAAAGCTTGCTTGACCGCCACTTCATCAAAATGCAGCGAGCTCATGCCTACCTGCGGGTGCAGCGCGCACACGCCGGTAAACAGCAGGTCGGCCTTGATGCTCTGGATCAGGCGTATGGCGTCATGGCCGCCAGTGGAGAGCGTGGCCGGGTTGAGTTGGCCGCCAGCCAGAATCACCTTCACGTCACGATGGTCAGCCAGGGCGATGGCGATCATCGGCGAAGCGGTGACCACGGTCAGGCGTATGGAGTGCGGTAGTGACTGGGCGATCTGCAGCGTAGTGGAACCGGAATCGAACAGCACAATCTGGCCGTCTTCGACTCGGTTTGCCGCCAGTTGCGCGAGGTGGCGCTTGGCAGCGTTGGTCTCGCCGACGCGGGTGAAGAAGTCCTTGCCGGTATCTTTGGGCCGAGGCAAAGCGCCCCCGTGGACCCGTTGCAACAGGCCGGCGGCGGCAAGCTCGCCAAGATCACGGCGGATGGTGTCCTGGGACACGGCAAAGTGCTCGACCAATTGTGCAGCGGTGACTTTGCCGTCGCGTTCCAGCAGCAATAGGATCTTCTGTTTGCGCAGGGAAGGCAGGTCAATGGCTTGATGGGAGTTGTGCATGTTTATGCGCTATTTTGCGGGTTTGTGCGAGGTTAGTCTGCCGTCGCTATAAACGCAATGGCTGGTTGGGCGACCGTTGGCCGGTTACTCTCTGGGCTCAGTTCAGGGAGAGGTGACCTAGATGTCGTTGATCACAACCATCGAAGACTTACGCAGGCTGGCGCAAAAACGTGTTCCAAGGATGTTCTACGATTACGCCGATTCCGGTTCCTGGACTGAGAGTACCTACCGGGCGAATGAAAGCGATTTTGCCGCGATCAAATTCCGCCAGCGGGTGGCGCGCAATATTGATGAACGCTCGATCCGCGCCAGCATGCTCGGCCAGGACATGGCCATGCCGGTGGCGCTGGCGCCCACCGGCCTTGCGGGCATGCAGCATGCCGACGGCGAGATTCTCACCGCCCGCGCCGCCGCCGCGTTTGGCCTGCGCTACACCTTGTCGACCATGAGCATTTGCTCGCTTGAAGACATTGCCGAACACGTCGGCCAGCCGTTCTGGTTCCAGTTGTACGTGATGCGCGACCGCGCGTTTATCGAACAGTTGATCGAACGGGCCAAGGCCGCAGGCGTGGATGCCTTGGTGCTGACCCTGGATTTGCAGATCCTCGGGCAACGGCACAAGGACTTGATCAACGGCCTGTCGGCACCGCCCAGACTGACCCTGCCGAACATCCTCAACATGGCGACCAAACCGCGCTGGGTGATGGGCATGCTCGGTACCCGACGCCGTGGTTTCGGCAATATCGTCGGGCATGTGAAGGGCGTTGCGGACATGAGTTCGCTGTCGGCGTGGACCGCCCAGCAATTCGACCCGCGCCTGAGCTGGGACGATGTGGAATGGATCAAAAAATGCTGGGGCGGCAAGCTGATCATCAAGGGCATCCTTGATGTGGAAGACGCGCGCCTGGCCGCCAATTGCGGCGCGGATGCGTTGGTGGTGAGCAACCACGGTGGCCGTCAGCTGGATGGCGCGCCGTCGAGCATCAGCCAGTTGCCGGCGATTGTCGACGCGGTGGGCGAGCGTATTGAAGTGTGGCTTGACGGTGGCATCCGCTCCGGCCAGGACGTGCTCAAGGCGATGGCCTTGGGGGCCAAGGGCACCATGATCGGTCGGCCGCATTTGTACGGTTTGGGTGCCTTGGGCGAGGCGGGCGTGACGAAGGCCCTGGAGATCATCGCTCGGGAGTTGGACGTGTCGATGGCGCTCTGTGGGTATAACGATATACGCGATGTGAATCGCCAGATTTTGTTGCCGGGGACATATCCAGAAAGCAACGGATGAGCAAAAAAATCGTAAAAAAATAAAAAGAGTTGTCCACGAAAACCGTGGGTATCTCTGTGGATAACTTTGCGAACGCCCGGCTGGCTTGGCGATTTAACCTACGGTTAATATTTGATCAACTTTCGATTTGGGCCAGCATGGGCAGGGTTTGCGCTTGACAGCCAAGCGCGAAGCCAGTGCCGAAAAGCACTTTATGAGTCGCCTTTACGGCCTGTGGAGTGCGTGACAACCTGCGCCGGCATCCTGGCCTGCATCAGGTGGTCGAGTGCCTGGCGATAGCTGCGACCGGCCAGGCTCATGCTGTTGTTATGGCTGGCGCCGGGCACCAATAACAACCGCTTGGGTTCCTCGGCGGCTTCAAACAATTGCTGGCTGAAACGCGGCGGCACATAGCGGTCATCAAGACCGTGTACCACCAACAACGGCATATGGATGTCGGCAATCTTGTCGATGGAGTCGAATTTCTGCGACAGCAGCCAACGGACCGGCAACGAGGTGTTGGCCACCGCCGTGGCCACATCCGCCAGGGACGTGAAGGTGGATTCGATCACCAGCCCGCGCACCGGCAGCGGCGTCTGCTGGCCCAGTTCAACGGCCAGGTCGATGGCCACCGCGCCACCCAGCGAGTGCCCGTAGATCAGGCGCTTGCTCGGGTCCGGCTGCAGCAGCTTGAAGCGTTCCCAAGCGATGCGCGCGTCTTCGTATACCGTCGTTTCCGAAGGCAGGTCACCTTGGCTTTGGCCAAAGCCGCGATAATCGATGGCCAGCACCGAATAGCCGAGTGCATGCAATTGCTCGATGCGAAACAACTGCCCGGTAAGGTTCCAACGCACGCCGTGCAGATAGAGCACTGCCGGTGCATCTTTGTTGCCCGCCGGGTACCACCAGCCGTGAATGTTCTGCCCCGACTTGAAACTGGCGGGCTTGAGTTCGAATTCCTGCACGGCCTTGGGCAAACCGCTGTACCAACTGGCGGTGCCCGGCTCGATGCGGAACACCAGCTCACGCTCCTTTTGTTGCAACACGCTGCAACCCACCGGCAGGCCGACGATCAACAACGCCATGCACAGCAAGGGCAGCCAGCGCAGGCGCAGGCGCGGCAGAAAACGAGAAGACATGAAGGTACCCAGGTGAAGGTGAAGCAGGGGTTTTACCAGATGGCCTACACCCACAGGTATAAATTCGACAGCCGTTGAGGGTGATTGCTTGCAAAGTGTTACAGCGTTGACAATGCTCCCCACTTTGAACAAAAGGCCTGACCATGGACAACAGCCCCGTTCGCATCACCGCCGAACAAACCCTCTCGGACAACTGGTACCTCCTCAAGAAATACAGCTTCGACCTGCGCCGCCGCGACGGCAGCTGGCAGGCCCAGACCCGTGAGGTCTACGACCGTGGCAATGGCGCGACCATCCTGTTGTACAACCGCGAGCAGCGTACGGTGTTGCTGATTCGCCAATTCCGCATGCCCACGTTCGTCAATGACTACCCCGGCTACCTGATCGAGACAGCGGCCGGGTTGCTGGACAATGCCAGCCCCGAGGAACGTATTCGCCTGGAGGCGGAAGAAGAAACGGGCTACCGCGTGGGGCATGTGGAAAAAATCTATGCCGCGTTCATGAGCCCGGGCTCGGTGACTGAGCGAATTCATTTTTTTATCGGCGAGTATCAGCCGGCGGATCGAGTTGGCAGCGGTGGTGGGCTGGAAGAAGAGGGCGAGGATATCGAAGTGTTGGAGCTGGGGTTTGAGCAGGCGCTGGGCATGGTGCAGAGCGGGGAGATTGTGGATGGGAAGACGATTATGTTGTTGCAGCATTTGGAGTTGCGGATGTTGAAAGAGGGGTGGTGAATCGGCAAATTCGGTTGATCGGGTTGTTGGCTTGTGGAGAGCGGGTTTGCGCTGTGTGGGGCTGCGAAGCAGCCCTTGAGTGGGTGGTTGTTGTTTGCACTGACTTGAGTGGCGTTCACATATGTGTGGGATAGAGCTGGATTCTTATTGGGCTTATCTCAACAAAACCTGCCTTTACAGCCATCATCGTGGTGCTTTTAAGCTCTGGTGTTCAGGTCTCCTCAGGGTAGTTTAAGGGGAGCGTGGGCTATAATTTTGGCGTTTTTTTAGCGCTGCATTAATTGAGATTGTGTGAGCAGAAGCTGCTTAATCAGAGCCCTAATTGATTGCGCGGTAAACTTTAAAACAGGGGAGTCCCAGTCATGGTTTTTGACGACTTTTATTTGAAAGTGTCCTTTTACATCGAATGAAGGAAACCAGCCTACGTCAAGTAATAGTCCGTCTGGGTACACCACCTGAAGCATATCCTCCTTCAAGTTGTGTACTTGATCTTCAATCGCGGAGTCTTCCAGCAAAGAAAGATCATCGTAGGTGATGTTGCCTTGTATGAAGTCTAATGAAATCACTTGATTAATCTCCGGAATTCTTGCTCTGAAATGGGGTGGCCGTGAATCGTTTTCGAGCTTAGTTCTACCCGGATCCAGCGACTTGGAGCCCCCTCGCTTGCGCCGATGCTTTCAGCGTACTCCATGACCTTCCAAGGTTTGCCATTCGTAGTCATCCTGCCGTTTTTATAGGCTTCCCTCTCTAGGCTTTCAATATCTATCCCTGGCCTGTATTTTGCCGGACCAGATTTTGTCGTTGCCAAAATATCTTTCCAAGGTATTTTCTTTGAAGGACTGTGCTTATAGCCATGGGCCGTCCATTCAATATCTTCAGGAGAAGGGAGCGGTGGTTGACCTTCATTCGCTTTCGCGCTGCTCGAAAAACTCTCAGAGCTTTTAGCCGGATCACAGTTGCCAGGGCATTTGCTTAGCCCTAGCGGATCCACCCACCCCGTAGGGTTAGGCACGTACTGGTATGCGTTGATCCCACCCGCCAGCTTCACCGGATCCGGCGTCAGGTAGCGACCAATGTCCGGATTGTAGTAGCGATGGCGGTTGTAGTGCAGTCCGCTTTCCGGATCGAAGTATTGGCCTTGGAAGCGCAGCGGGTTGTCGACTTTTTTTACGTCGAGACGGCTGATTTGGCCGTAGGCGCGGTAGTGGGCGGACCAGACGATTTCGCCGTCTGGAGTGGTGAGTTCCTGGGGCGTGCCGAGGTGGTCGAGTTGGTAGTGGTAGGGCTTGGTGTCTTGTGGGCCGAAGCCTTCCAGCAGGGCGAGCGGCCTAAAACTATCGGGTTCGTAGAGGTAGCTGCGATGCCGATCCGCATGGTGTTCGGCGATCAGTTTGTCGCCTTGCCAGAAAAACTCGGTCGTTATGCCATCGACGGTTTTGCTGATGCGTCGCCCAAACGGGTCGTAGCGGTAACTCGCGGTTTGGCCGTTGGGCTGGGTGAGGCCGATCAATCGATGCTGGCAGTCGTAGCGGTACTCGGTAACGAGTTGATGGCCCTTGCCGCGCCGTTCACGGATCAGGTTGCCGAAGGCGTCATAGTCGTAGTGCCGGTCGCCCTGGATCATCAACCGATTGCCGGCGACGATGTCCGGGCCGGGGCGGTCGTGCATCAGCAGGTTACCGGCAGGGGTGTGGCCGAAGCGTTCTTGCAGGTCTTGCGAATGGTCTGCGCGGGTGAGGCGGGCTAGCGGGTCGTAGCGGTAGTGGTGTTCGCCCTTGCGGGTGTCGTTCAGGCGGGTGAGGTTGCCGGATTTGTCGTAATCGTAGTGGCGTTGGTAGAGGTGGTTTTCCTGTTGGGTGATGGTGTGGGCGTGCAGGCGGTGTTGGTCGTCGTAGTGGTAGTGGCTGAGGAGTTGGCCTTGTTGGCGTTGGTGTTCTTGGCCGGATTTGAAGAGGTGAGAAGTCAGTAGTGCACCGTTGAGTTCGACGGTAGCGAGGTCGCCGCCTCTACCGTGACTAAAAACCAGTCGGTTGTTGTCCGGCAGGCGCAGGTGTTGCAATTGGCCGCAGGCGTCGTAGCCATAGCGCAAAGTGCCCCAGCCCTGATGCTCGCCGGTGAGGCGGTTTTGCGAGTCGTACTCGTACGCCAGCGCCCAGTGGCCGTCGTCGACGCTGAGGAGGTTGCCCTGGCGGTCGTAGGCGTAATCAACGGTATTGCCGTCGGGTAAGGTTTTTCGTACGAGTCGGCCGGCGTGGTCGCGCTGGTAAACGGTAACTAGCTGACGGCCATCGTCGCCGTGTTCGGTTTTTTCCTGCAGGTGGCCGTTAAGGTCGTAGACGTAGGCGGTGCGCTGGCCGTCAAAGCCGATTTCCTGCTGGATCAGGCCGTTGGGGTGGTAGTTGAGCCGGTAGGTTTCGCCGACTTCGTTTTCGATTTCGGTGAGCAACAGCCGAGCGTTGTCGTAGCGGTAGTTGACCTGGCTGCCATCGGCGTTGAGGCGGCGGCTGATCAGGTGCAGGCCGTCGGCGTATTCGTAGCGGGTGACGTGGCCGAGTTCGTCGCGTTCGGTGGTGATTTTTCCGTAGGGGTTGTAGCTGTATTCTCGCGTGGCACCGCCTGGCAACACGATGCGAATCAACCGGCCGACGCTGTCCCATTGGTATTGGGTCAGCGCGCCTTGTTCATCCTCGCGGGCAATCTGGCGGCCCAGATCATCGTAGCGATAGCGCTTGGCGCCGCCATTGGGCCGTTGTTCTTCAATGAGCTGACCGCGTTCATTCCACACCAGGCGGTGACAACTGTGGTCGGGATACCAAACCCCCGTCAGTTGCCCATATTTGTTGTAGCTGTAGTCCGTCACCTCACCATCGGGATCGGTCCTGCGCGTCACGTCGCCCTGATCGTTACGCTCATATTTCCAAACCGCCTCGCCACGCCGCACGACCCGTACGAAACCGTTGTCATGCTCGTAGGATGTCGGCTCGTCATCGCCGGGAAACACCGCCACCAAGCGTCCGGCATCGTCGTACTGATACGCCGTCACCGCCCCCAGCGGATCCTGCTCGACTGTCAGTCGACCCTTGTCATCGTAGGATTTGAAGTGCTGGGCGCCGTCCGGATCAATGCGCTGCACCAGCCGTGCGCGGTTATCGTGGACATACTCTTCCTGACTGCCATCGGCGTTATGCACGACCACGCGGCCGTTGTCCTCCCAGACATACCGCGTATCCATCTGCGAAAAACTGGCCCAGTGCCGGACACACCGCGCCGCCTTGCCAGACCGCTCCCATTCCCAAAAGAAGCTCGCGCCACCGGCCAAGCCCCGCTCAAGAATCACATGCTGCTCGTCGTACCGATAAACCTCGCTTTCGCCGACGGCGTTGGTCGCCGAAAGCAGTCGTCCCGCGTCGTCATAGGCGTAGGAAGCAACGTTCTGTTCCGTGATCCATTCGTAAGGCTCGTACCCCTTGGCCCGCTGAACCTGGTAATCCACCGCCACCATGCGGCCCAGTTCATAGCGCAAACACAACGAGCGCCCGACGCCGTTATCCAGCCGTGCAATACGCCCCAACACATCCCGCGAAATCCGCAGGCGGTTGTCATACGCATCGCTGATCGAGACCAGCACCCCGTCGCGAAAGTGATAAAACCGCGACGCCTGGGCCAGCACTAACTCATCCGGCGAAGATCCCAAATAAATCGCCGCTTCAGCCAGGCTGTTGGTGATCGCCGGTCGCGCAACAGTCGGCAGTGGAAACGAAACAGCGCGGTTTTCATGGTCGGTCCACACCACCGAATCGCCCGAAACAGAAAGCCGCTGCGCCAGCGAATGACTCCAGCCAAACCCCAACCCAACATCCACGTCCACCGCGCTGGTGCGGTACAACCGTGTCCACTCAAACGGCAAAATCCCGTCTAAAACGCCATCGGTGAGGGTGAGCAGTTCTTCCCCGGTGACCATCGACACCGGGCAGCCATTGGTGACGGTCTTGTCCGCCGAAGCCGCCGCATCTCCGTTCGGGGTTTTCCCCGAAACAGGCACATCGTCGACATGCTCCTTTTGCTTCAGCACCGCGTTCTGCCGCGCCCGCCAGCGCATCTGCAGCGTGCCTTGCTTCACCCCACCGACGACCCCGCGCACCGCCACCGCTTTGTAGCGATCCACCGCTTGCATGAACTTCGCAAGAATCGCCAGCACGCTCTGAACAAAACCAACGGCCGCCTTCACAATCTGCGCGCCGTACCTGGCCAGCCGCAGGCTCAGATACGCCACAGCCGCCGCCGGCAATGCGATGGTCAGCACCGCGCCAATCACAAGGTCAATCAGCAGCGACACCACAAACCCAGCGGCCACTTGCGCAATCTCACTGGGCGGCAATGCGTCCAGCCAGATCATCGCTGTGCGCACCAGCAGAAACAGCGCCGCCTCGTCACTGGCGAGCAACATCGCCTGTTCCATGACCTTGGGCGCGTCGGTGGCGATCTGCGCCAATTTGGCGGCCTGATCACCGAGCTCTTCGACGTATTTAAGCGGGTCTTCAAGAACCGCCTGCACCCGCTTGACGCTGTCCCACACGTCCATGATCGCGGCCCAACTGCCCGCCAGCACGCCGCTGCCAATCGCACTCGCGGTGGACTGTTCCCAATAGGGCTTGAAGGTTCGCCACTGCTCGCGAAGCCACTGCTCCAGGTCCGCTGTCAGCCCGGCATAGGAGGTAAACAGTGCATCGACCTGTTCTGCCGACACGCCGCCCTGCACCCGCACTTGATAGCGCCCGCCGGCAGCGCAGTGGTGCGAGCCCTTGCCGTGCTCATCCAGCATGACTGGCGTGGAGCTGCCGTCATCCAGCCCGACCACCTCGACCGCAATGCCGCCAATCGGCACGTCATACAGCGACTCGAATTTGCTCTCGATCTTCAGCTCGCCGCCCGCACGGCAGCGGGCCACGGTGGAAAAATCCGCATCGGAAATACTTACCGAACGCTGCGAGTCCCCGACCCGCACCACCCGATCCATCCCCAACAAGGACGGTATATCTGCCGCGTGGCTCACCGAATCCAGCGCCCGCGAATACCAGGCACCCATCTGCTGGCGATAAATCACCAGGCTCTGATGAAAGCCATCCAGCTCATGTTCGATAGAGGCAATGTGGGAGGCGTGTGTCATCCGTGACGTCTCGGCAGAAGGCAAGGCGTCGGAGTCTGCCGCAGCAAAAAGCGGCTGGATGAACGCTTGGAAAAATCAGAATGAGCTGACCGACGACGGGGAAAAAACGCCTGAACCCGCCTCAACGAGCTACACGAAAAAACGACCCGACTGATTGCAGCAAGGGCTGAAAAAACACTCTCAAATAAAAATCGCTCTCATCCTTACCCGATTTTCCGACCTGGCCGTCATGGTTAATAGAACCTCCCTTACGCAGGATTTCCCATGTCGCGCCTCGCTCGTCCCTTGCATCCACTGGCCCTGTCAGTGGCGATGGCTTTTGCTGTTGTGCCGTTGCTGACTGTTCAGACTTCCGTCGCCGAAGAAAGCACCCAGGCTGTGCACAGCTTTCAGGTCCCGGCCGGTGACTTGAGCCAGGCGCTCAATAGCCTGGCCGAGCAGGCGGGGTTGGTGTTGGCATTTGATGCACGTTTGACCCGAGGCAAACGCAGCGATGGCCTGAGCGGGGAATACGCCATTGATGTGGCCCTGAACCAGTTGCTGGCCGGCAGTGGCCTGCAGGCTTTGAAGATCTCCGCCGACCGCTATCGCCTGGAGGCCATTGCGGATAACGGCGGCGCCATGGAGTTGCAGGCCACTACCATCAGCGGCGCCTACCAGGCCGAAAGCCCCACTGGGCCGGTGTCCGGTTATGTGGCGACGCGCAGCCTGTCGGGTACCAAGACCGACACCGCGTTGATCGAAACCCCGCAGTCGATCTCTATTGTCACCAAAGACCAGATGCGCGCGCAGAACGCCGAGAGCCTCAACCAGATCCTGCGCTACAGCGCTGCCGTGGTCCCGGAAACCCGTGGCGCGACGGCTTCGCGCCTGGACCAACTGACCATCCGTGGTTTCTCCCCGGCCACCTACCTCGATGGCCTGCGCATGCCATCGAGCCGTGACGCGTTGCCGCAAAAAGACGCCTTCGACCTGGAGCGCGTTGAAGTCCTGCGCGGCCCGGCGTCGGTGCTGTACGGGCAGGGCACGCCGAGCGGGGTGATCAACATGGTCACCAAGCGCCCGTTGGACACGCCGTTTCATGAAGTGGGCGTCGAATACGGCACCTTTGACAAAAAGCGCACCACCTTCGATTTGAGTGGGCCGATTGACGATCAGGGTGTTTATTCCTACCGGGTTGCCGGGCTTTTCGATGATGCGGACGGCCAGGTCGAGCACACGCAGACCCGCCGCCAGTCGCTGTCCACCGCTTTCACTTGGCGCCCTGATGACGCCACCTCGCTGACCTTGCTCGGGCATTTCCAAAAAGACCCCAAGGGTGCGTCCTACGGTTCGGTGCCGGCCTGGGGCTCGGTATTGCGCAGCCCGACGGGGCGCAGCATCGATGTGGACTTTTACGACGGCGAAAAGAGCTTCGAGAAGAGTGACCGCGAGTATTACTCCCTGGGCTATGCCTTCGAACATCACTTCGATGAGGTCTGGACGGTGCGCCAGAATGCGCGTTACCTGCGCAGCGAAGGCCAGTACCGCAGCCTCTACAACAACTACCTGATGGCGGATTATCGGACCATCCGCCGCTCGACCATCGCCACCGACGTGGACATGGACGCCTACACCCTCGACAACCAGGTGCAGGCCACATTCGACACCGGCCCGCTGCAGCACACTGTGTTGATGGGGCTCGATTATCAGAACACCCGCACCGACACCCTGTCGGGCTCAGGCACTTACACCGCCGGGCCGACCCTGGATATTTTCAACCCGGTCTACGGCGCGGCCGTTGCGGTACCGGCGTACACCACCGACGGCACGTCGCGCAGCGAACAGACCGGCGTGTACCTGCAAGAACAGCTCAAATGGGACAAATGGGTGCTGCTGCTGGGAGGGCGTTATGACTGGGCCAGCACCGATAGCAGCACCAAAACCCTGCGCACCGGGGGCAAGAGCCAGTCCTCCCTGGACAGCAAGGCCTTTACCGGCCGGGTCGGTCTGGTCTATCTGTTCGATAACGGCCTGGCGCCTTATGCCAGCTACTCGGAGTCGTTCAACCCGCAGTCGGGTACGGGGTATGGCGGTTCGGTATTCAAGCCGACCGAAGGCAAGCAGTATGAGGTCGGTATCAAGTACCAGCCGCCGGGTAGCAATAGCTTCATCACTGCCGCGATCTTCGACCTGCGCCAGACCAACGTGCTCACCACCGACCCGGACCCCACCCACCTGTGCGGCACCGGGCGCTGCCAGAGCCAGGACGGCGAGGTGCAATCGCGTGGCTTTGAGCTGGAAGGCAAGGCCAGCCTCAACGACAACCTGGATATCACCGCGGCGTACGCTTACCTCGATAACCGCATCAGCCAATCCAACAGTACCGTGAGCTATGCGCCCATCAGCGACATCGGCGTAGGCCCGGCGATCAATGCCGAGGGCACCACCACTTACGCGGTGCCACGCCACACGGCCTCGGCGTGGGCGGATTACACCTTCCATGACGGCAACCTCAAGGGCTTCGGCATGGGCGCCGGTGCGCGTTATATCGGCTCCTCGTGGGGCGACACGGCCAATACCTTGAAAGTACCGGGTTACACCTTGTTCGATGCGGCGGTGCACTACGACATCAAGCACCTCCTCAACCTCAAGGACAACCTGCGCCTGGCGCTCAATGCCAGCAACCTGGCGAATAAAGAGTACGTCGCGTCGTGTTACTCGTACTCGTGGTGCTGGTATGGCTCCCAGCGCACGGTGCAGGCGAGCGCGACCTACCAATGGTAATGACGCGCCGATAAGGCAATTTAATGGCCCCTTTGTAACAAAATCCTCGCCAGAATCGCGTTCATTTTCAGGTGGTTAGGTGGGGATGCAAATGCGTAATGTTGGAATCATGCTGATCGCCTGCTCCCTGGCCGGCGGCGCGGCCGGTGTGCAGGCAAGGGAGCTGCGCGAGGGCGACAAGTACATGTGCAGTTGGGGCGCCGGCACCGCCGCCAGGGCCCAGGAACTCAAGCTGTCGGGGGTGTCGCTGTACGCCGCCCGGCAGAAGATCCAGACCCTTAAGTTCAATAAATCGTGGATGCGCATGATGGCCATGGGCATCACCGAGCAGACGTACGACAGCCGTTCAAGACTCAAGCCCGAAGCGATCCGCCAGAGCTTCTATCAAGACTGCGTGCGCTACAAAGTGGCGCGTAAATAGCGCCTGGTTATTGAGTTAATAACCCTCATATGTAAGCGGGTATATAGGCGGTAGTTGCACCAAAAAGTGGCATAAATAGGTTTCACTACCTTAAAAAACATGTGGTTATTGAAGGACTTACAGCGTTTAGAATCCGACGAAAGGATCAAAATAATCTTGTTACACGTTATTGCAGTGGTTACTATAGCCCGGCGTTCACCTCCCACGGTTTATGCATTTTTAAATCCCAAGTTTCCATCAGCTACTTGGGATTTTTTTTGCCTGCGATTTGCGCTCCGGCACTTTTGCCGCTGCTGACCATGCAGCCCCCGAGGGGTTGGACGGCATCCATGCCATATCGAACCTCATTGGCGAACTGCGCACCGAGATCAAGGCCGGGCGCCACGGGTTTGCGGTGCTGAGCTAGCCGTTGACGGTGCTGGTGGGGGCATCGGTTGCGCCGTAGTAACGCCAGCAGCAATGGCGATGCTCGGGCACGATCACGCAGCCGCTGAGGCTGACGATCAACAGGGCGGCAACCAGCATGGATAGACGACGGGACATGGTATTTCCTCTTGGTGTGCGCAGCGTTATTCCTTGAACGCCGCCACGGGGGAAAATCCGTCGCGATCCTTTCAAATATTTCATCAAGTCCCGCCAACACCCAGGCAATACTGCCCTCGACCCCCTGCCCGAAGAAAAATCCATGCCGCCGCGACGGATTTCTCGCTACCCGCCGTTCAACCCTACAGAGGCGTGTACGGGTACACGTCGATGAAGGAGTTGCCATGAAAGTCCTGACGCTATTGCGCTATGCCTTGCTTGCTCCACTGGCCTTTGCCGCGTTTGTCAGCACGCCGGCCTTTGCCCAGACCGAGATCATCATTCGCCAGGCACCGCCACCGCAGCGTGTGGAAGTGGTCCCGGTCGAGCGACCCGGTTACGCCTGGGACCGGGGGCACTGGCGCTGGGAAGGGCAGGGGTATGCGTGGGTGCCGGGCCACTGGCAGCCGGTGATGCGAAACGCACGCTGGGAGCCTGGCCACTGGGAAGCCCATGGCCCCAATTGGTATTGGCGTGAAGGGCATTGGGTCCGCTGATTTTTTGGAACTGCCCGATTGAAAGACATTGATCCGGACGTTGAGCTGCTGGCGCGTATCGGCAACAACGAACCTGCCGCCGTCAACGAGATGGTCACGCGCAAGCTCCCGCGTTTGCTGGCGCTCGCCAGCCGGTTGCTGGGGGATGCCGACGAGGCCAAGGACGTGGCCCAGGAAAGTTTCCTGCGCATCTGGCGGCACGCCGCCGGTTGGCGCAGCGGCGAGGCGCGTTTCGATACGTGGTTGCACAGGGTGGCGCTCAACCTGTGCCACGACCGTTTGCGTCGGCGCAAAGAGCGAGCTCTGCACGATAAAGACGTGCTTGAGCTGCCGGACAGTGCGCCATCGGCCGATGAGCAACTCGAAACCGCCGAGCGCAGCGCGCGCATGGCTGCCGCCTTGGCCGCGTTGCCCGAGCGCCAGCGCGAAGCCATTGTGTTGCAGTACTACCAGGAGCTGTCGAACATTGACGCCGCAGCCCTGATGAATATCAGCGTCGAGGCACTGGAAAGCCTGCTGTCGCGGGCCCGCCGCCAGTTGCGCAGCCAACTTGCCGACACACCCGGGCTTGCCCGCCCAGGAAGGGGAACCACATGACACTTGAACGCTTTGCCTACCTGGCCGATGCCTACGGCGCCGATCTGCGGCGCTGGCCTGCCGCTGAACAGGACGCGGCCCAAGCCCTGCTGGACAGCGGCAACCTTCACGCGCGCCAGACCCTGGCGACGGCGGGTTGGCTGGATCGGCAACTGGACAGCCATCAACCGGCATGCGCCGCCCCGGCGCTGGCCCGGCGGATTCGTCAGTCGGCAACCGTACGCCGCTCTTTCTGGTCGCGCTATGCCGATTGGCTCTCGCCCGCGAGCCTTGTTGGCGCGGGCATCGCCGGTGTCGTCACCGGGATGTTGGTGGCGTCCTTGAGCATGCCGTTGCCCAGCCTGCCAGCCGAGATATTGCCCAGTGTCTTTGATCAGGGCGATGCGCAGGTCGTCTTCAACGTCAACGCGCAGGAAGCCGAACAATGACAGCCAGATCCCTTAAGCCTTGGTTGTTCGTGTCGGTGTTGCTCAACGTGTTTTTGATCGGTGGGGTAGGGGGCGGCCTTTATCACTGGATGACCGTTGCCGAGCCGGCTGAAGCGATGGTCAACCAACATGGGTTGCGCCAGGCCATGTTCAAGTTGCCGCCGCAGCGCCGCAAGGAATTGCGTCAACTGCTGCGGCACAACCGTGCCGACAGCCAGCCGCTGGTCATGGCCGGGCGTGAGGCGCGCATGGGCGTGATCAGGCAACTGCAGGCGCCGACCCTGGACCGCGACGTACTGGTGGCCGAACTGGCCAAGGCGCGCGAGGCGGATGCGGCGCTCCGGGCGTTGGTGGACACGACGTTGGCGCAGTTTGCCAGTGGGTTGCCTCAGGATGAGCGGCAAAAGCTGGTGGAGGCGTTGTATCTGCGCGGGCAGGCCAAAGGCAAGGCGCAGCAAGCGCTTGAAGCGGTGCATTGAGCGGCGAAAATATCCCAGCGCTTCGATCAACAATTCTTGATCGCCATCAAGCAGCTTTGCCTCCCCACCTTCCTATCATGGCCACCGCCAAGCCATGAGGAAGCGAGCATGTCAGAGACCTTCACCAAAGGCATGGCCAGGAATATTTACTTTGGAGGAAGCGTGTTCTTCTTCCTGATTTTCCTGGCCCTGACCTATCACACCGAACAAACCTTTCCCGCCCGCAGCAACGTTGACCAACTGACCGACGCGGTGGTGCGCGGCAAAGGCGTATGGGAGCGCAACAACTGCGTCGGCTGCCACACCTTACTGGGCGAAGGCGCGTACTTTGCGCCGGAGCTGGGCAATGTGTTCAAGCGCCGGGGCGGTGAAGAGGGCTTCAAACCGTTCCTGCATGCCTGGATGAAGATGCAGCCTCTGGGTGTGCCAGGACGCCGGGCCATGCCGCAATTCAACCTCAGCGACCAGGAGGTGGACGACATGGCGGAGTTCCTCAAGTGGAGCTCGAAGATCGATACCAATAACTGGCCACCGAACAAGGAGGGCTGAGCCATGCGCAGCGCCAATCCCTATCTGAAATTCCAATCCCAGGCCGTGGCCAAACCCTATTTTGTGTTTGCCTTGATGCTGTTTGTCGGCCAAGTGCTGTTCGGCCTGATCATGGGCCTGCAATACGTCGTGGGTGACTTCCTGTTCCCGCTGATCCCCTTCAACGTGGCGCGGATGGTTCATACCAACCTGCTGATCGTGTGGCTGTTGTTTGGCTTCATGGGCGCGGCTTATTACCTGGTGCCTGAAGAGGCCGACCGCGAACTGCATAGCCCCAAACTGGCGATCCTGTTGTTCTGGGTATTTGCGGTGGCGGGCGTATTGACCATCCTTGGCTACCTGCTGGTGCCCTATGCGGCGCTGGCCAAGCTGACCCACAACGAACTGCTGCCGACCATGGGGCGTGAGTTCCTGGAGCAGCCGACGCTCACCAAGATGGGCATTGTGGTGGTGTGCCTGGGCTTTTTGTACAACATCGGCATGACCCTGCTCAAAGGCCGCAAGACCACCGTGAGCATGGTGATGATGACCGGGCTGATCGGCCTCGCGGTGTTCTTCCTGTTCTCCTTCTACAACCCCGGCAACCTGGCGCGGGACAAGTTCTACTGGTGGTGGGTGGTGCACCTGTGGGTGGAAGGTGTGTGGGAATTGATCATGGGTTCGATGCTGGCGTTCGTGTTGATCAAGGTCACCGGCGTCGACCGCGAGGTGGTGGAGAAATGGCTGTACGTGATCATCGCCATGGCCTTGATCACCGGCATCATCGGCACCGGCCACCACTTCTTCTGGATCGGCGCACCGCAGGTGTGGCTGTGGGTCGGTTCGATCTTCTCGGCCCTCGAACCATTGCCGTTCCTGGCGATGGTGATGTTCGCCTTCACTATGGTCAAACGCCGCCGGCGCCAGCACCCCAACCGTGCGGCCACGTTGTGGGCCAAGGGCACCACCGTCACGGCATTCTTCGGCGCGGGGGTTTGGGGCTTTCTGCATACCTTGGCACCGGTCAACTTTTACACCCACGGCACCCAACTTACGGCGGCTCACGGGCATCTGGCGTTCTTCGGTGCCTACGCGATGATCGTGATGACCCTGATCAGCTACGCCATGCCGCGTCTGCGGGGGCTGGGTGAAGCGCCGGATGCGCGTGCGCAGACGGTTGAGGTGTGGGGCTTCTGGATGATGGTGTTGTCGATGGTGATGATTACCCTGTTCCTCACCGCCGCGGGTGCCGTGCAGGTGTGGTTGCAACGCTGGCCGGTGGACGGTGTGGCGCTGCCGTTTATGGCCACGATGGATCATCTGAAGGTGTTGTTTTGGGCGCGGTTGGGCAGTGGTGTGGTGTTTTTGGTGGGGTTGCTTTGTTACCTGTATAGCTTTCGGCAGCGTGGTCGGGTGGCTGAAGCAGCGGTGCGGATCGTTTACTGAGGGTGCTGCGATTCAGATGGGGTTGAGGGGGGCGTGGCGGCCTTAGGGCCGACCAGGTTCTTGGGTTGGGGCGGGTACATATCCGTTGCTGCGGTCACGGCGGCTATGGGTTCCGCTCTTACAGCGGGTCACTTTTGGAAAAGCCGGAATGCCGGACCAGCCAAAAGTAACCAAAAACGCTTCGCCCCACCACTCGGCACCTCGCCTAGGCTCGGTGTGCCCGTAATCCGACAGTGATTTGGGGGGCCGCCGCCACGCGCCATCCATGGCGCGGGGCGGCTAAACCGGCATCCCTGCCGGTTTACCCCCCAAATCACTATCGAATTCCGGCCAGCGTGGTTAACGGGGCGCTCCAGATCAAAAACAAAGCGAGGCGGCCTTAGAGCCGACCTGATCAGTGAAGCGTACGCGGTGCAGCTTCTACTTCCTTAACTGCTGACGAAGTCAGCAATCTTTTGATCTGGCTTTTGCTTTTGCTTTTGATCTTAGGCGCCCCGTTAAACACGCTGGCCGAACGCAGGCTTGAATCCGTGGGTAACCCGGCAGGACGCCGGGTTAGCCGCCCCGCGCCATGGATGGCGCGTGGCGGCGGCCCACGGATTCAAGCCTGCGTTCGGGCACACCGAGCCTAAGCGAGGTGCCGAGTGTTGGGGCAAGAGCCTTTTGGTTACTTTTGGGCTCTTTCCAAAAGTGACCCGCTGTAAGAGCGGAACCCATAGCCGCCATTACCGCAGCAACGGATATGTACTCGCCCCAACCAAGAACCTGGTCGGCCCTAAGGCCGCCACGCAACCCCTCCCAACAATCGGAGCACACCCAATGGCCTTTACCCTGGAACTGGAAGAGTGGGTCGGCAGCGCCTGGCACCGCTTCATCACGCGCCGCGCCAGTGTGGCCTTCCCCGAAGCGCAGGTTCAATTGGCCGACCACCAGCGCAGCCTCGCCCTGCTGTTTCGCGCCCTCGGCGGTGCCGCCGGTATCACCCTGGAAGCCGCCGCCGAGCGCGATCTGCTGCTGCGGCGCAATGTGCTGATGCGCATCGCCGGCACCTGCAAGCAAGCACCGTTGGCCAGCTGTGACGGCAGTCGTCTGCGCCTGCCGGCGAGCCTCGCGGTGTTCCCCCAGGCCGCGCTGAACCGCGAACTCTATCGGTGGCTGGCGCTGCTGGCGGCGCAGTCGGGGCCGATGACACATTGGGCACGCGACAACCAGCGCTGGACCTGGCTGCTGTTGCAGCGTTACCCGGCACTGCGGCCCAGCTACCGGCGCCTGGTGGACGCGCACATTGCCCTGCGCCCTGAACCCGCCAGCTTGCCCCCCGACGAAGCGGCCGTGGAAAAAGCCTTGCGCAAGGCCCTGCGCGAGCCCGGCAGCGTGCGCCATGTGCCGCGCAGCGAGCGGGCCGCCTGGCCGTTGCCCCTGTGGTTGTACCCGCCCTTGCAACTGGACACGCCCCAGGGCGGCGCCCTGGATGACGACGGCGAAGACCTGGCGACCCCGCCAGGCCAACAAACCGGCGCCCCCAAGCGCGCCACGCGCCTGGACGACAACAGCCGCGACGGCGGCCTATTGGTGGTGCGCCTGGAAAACCTGTTCAGTTGGACCGAGCACATCGACCTTGATCGCTGGTCCGACGACAGCCAGGACCCGGACGCCGCACGCGTCGCCGAAGACCTCGACCAGTTGAGCCTGTCGCGCCAGCGCGTGCGCAAGAGTGGCGGCCTGAAACTGCACCTGGACCTGCCACCGGCCGACGTCGACGATATCCCTCTGGGCGAGGGCATCAAATTGCCCGAATGGGACTACCGTCAACAACGCCTGCAAGACGGCTTCGTCAACCTGCAACTGATGCAACCGCGCGACGCGCAACCCCAGCCGTTGCCGCAGCGTCTGGTTGCCCAGGCCCGGCGGCTGCGCCGGCAATTCCAGCACTTGCGCACTGACCGCCAGTGGCAACGCCAGCAACCCCAGGGCACAGAGCTCGACGTGCAAGCCTGGCTGGATTTTCACGTGCAGCGTCAGCACGGTGCCTGTGCCGAGCGCGGCCTGTTCATGGAGCAGCGCCACACCCACCGCGACCTGGCATGCCTGCTGCTGGCGGATCTGTCGATGTCCACCGATGCGCACTTGAACGATACGCAAAAGGTCATCGACGTGATTCGCGACAGCCTGCTGCTGTTCGCTGAAAGCCTGGCGGGGGCGGGGGATCGGTTTGCGCTGTACGGCTTCTCATCATTGCGTCGGCACCAGGTGCGCCTGCAGGCGCTCAAGGCATTCCAGCAACCTTACGATGATCAAATACGCGGGGCGATCCAAGGGCTGAAACCGGGTTATTACACCCGCATGGGCGCGGCGATTCGCCAGGCCACGAACCTGCTGGGCGCATGCCGGCAGCGGCGCAAATTGCTGTTGCTGCTCACCGACGGAAAACCCAATGACCTGGACCTGTACGAAGGCCGCTATGGCGTGGAAGACACCCGCCAGGCGGTGCTGGAGGCGCGGCGCCAAGGCTTGGTGCCGTTTTGCATCACCATCGACAAACAGGCCGGCGACTATGTGCCGTACATGTTCGGCGCCCACGGTTTTACCTTGATCCGCCAGCCCGAACAGTTACCGCAGCGCTTGCCGCAGCTGTACCGCCAACTCACCGAGCGTCAGTAGAAACTGCGCGGCAGCCAAAAGAACATGGCGATGCAAAACAGCGTGAGGCCCAGGCAAAACCATTGGAAGCGACTCAGCCGTCGCGCCTGGGTGACGGCTTCGGAGGCGGGCAGGGGCATCGCGCAGCGTTCGCAGGTGTCGCGCTGCTCGGCATTGCGCTGTTGGCAATACAGGCACTTTTTCACTCAAATTGCTCCAGGCGCGGGCGGTCGAGTATGGCGATGTGGCGACCGTCCTGAGTGATGATCCGTTCGTCGATCAAGCGTCGGATAATCCGTGAGAACGTTTCCGGCTGGATCGACAAGTGCCCGGCGATCAATTGCTTGGCCATGGGCAACTCGAAGCGCGTCGCGTCGGCGTGCAGGTGCATCAGTTGGGTCAACAGGTAGCGCACCACGCGGTGGGTGGCGTTTTTCAGCGACAGGGTTTCGATCTCATTGACCCGCTGATGCAGGCGCACGGACAACTTGGCCAGCAGGGCAAACGTGAGGCGGCTGTTGCTCTGCAGCAGGCGCATGTACGTGGCGTTGGACAGGCGATACAGCTGGGTGGGGCACACCGCTTCGGCACACGCCACGTAGTTGGGGGTGTCCATCAGCATCATCGCTTCGGCGAAGGTCTGGCGCTCGCCGATGACCTCGAACACTTTCTCCTGGCCGTCCGGGGTCAGACGGTAGATCTTCACCGCGCCGGCAATCACAAAATAGAACGCGTCGGCGGGCTCGCCCTGGCGAAACAACGGCTCGCCTTTGTCGACGCTGAGCAATTGGCTGCTGCTCATCAGCTCATTGAGTTGGGCCTCGTCCATGGGCTCGAACAGGTGATGGCTGCGCAGGATCTGGTGATGGACACGATGGAGCACCATCATTACCTCGGTACACAAGGGGGGGAAGGGGCTCAAGGTTAATCCAGGGCGCCTTGGCGCAGCTTGATCTGCGACAAGGGCAACGCCCGCGCACCGGCGCAAAATTCGCGCAATGATGAGTGGAGGAGCCGTGGCATGCACGTACTGGATCGGCGCAAGGCAATGTCGATTACCCCGTTGTTTCGCTTGGCCTTCCGGCCATTTTTCCTCGGCGCGTGCCTGTTGGCGGCGCTGGCGATTCCCTTGTGGTTGCTGGCCCTGGGTGGCGCCACCGGCGGTTGGCAGCCGGCCGGCGGCTGGCTGGCGTGGCATCGGCATGAGTTGCTGTTTGGCTTTGGCGTGGCAACGATCGCCGGGTTCCTGCTCACGGCCGTGCAGACCTGGACCGGTCGCCCCGGCCTCAGCGGCGGGCCGTTGGCGGCGCTGGCCGGGCTGTGGCTGGCGGCGCGGCTGGGCTGGTTGCTGAACCTGCCATGGCCGTTGCTGGCGCTGCTGGAACTGAGTTTCCCGCTGGCCGTGGCCGGGGTGATGGGGTGGACACTGTGGCAGGTACGGCAGAAGCGTAACTACCCGATTGTGCTGGTGCTGGTGCTGCTGGCCGTGGCGGATGGGATTTCGCTGTACGGGCTGTTGCGTCAGGACGATGGCTGGCAGCGCCAGTCGGTGCTCACCGGGTTATGGCTGGTGGCGGCGATGATGGGCCTGATCGGCGGCCGCGTGATTCCGTTTTTTACCCAGCGCGGGCTGGGCCGGGTCGAGGCGGTAAAACCCTGGCCCTGGCTTGATCGCCTGTTATTGGGCGGCGCGATCCTGGTGGCGCTGGCCTATGCCGCAGGTCTGGCGGCTGCGCCCGGAGTGTGGCTTGGCGGCTTGTTCGCCGCCCTGGGCCTTGGCCATCTGTTGCGCCTGGCGCGTTGGCATGATCGTGGCCTGTGGCGCGTGCCGCTGCTGTGGTCGTTGCACCTGGCGTATGCCTGGCTGGCACTGGCGTGCCTGGGCATGGCGCTGTGGCACTTGGGGGCGCCGCTCAACCCGAGCCTGGCGGTGCATGCGCTGACCGTAGGCGCCATGGGCGGTTTGATCCTGGCGATGATCGCGCGGGTCAGC
The DNA here is from genome assembly GCF_019139815.1 of Pseudomonas asgharzadehiana. Lineage (NCBI taxonomy): Bacteria > Pseudomonadati > Pseudomonadota > Gammaproteobacteria > Pseudomonadales > Pseudomonadaceae > Pseudomonas > Pseudomonas asgharzadehiana. Next base: position 3,688,413 of record NZ_CP077079.1, on the reverse strand, counting down.
CTGGGCCACACCGGCCGGCCCTTGCAGCCGCCAAGCGGAATGACCCTGGCCTTTGTGCTGCTGAACCTGGCGTGTGTCTGCCGGGTGTTGATGGTGCCGGTGTGGCCGGTGGCGGCGTTGTGGTTGGCCGGCCTGTGCTGGTCCGTCGGCCTGGGGTTGTACCTGTGGCGTTATGGGCCGATGTTGTGGCAGGCGCGCGTCGACGGGCACCCCGGTTAGGAGAACCCCATGCTGTATTCGTGGCTGTTGATTGTGCATCTGCTGGCGGCCGTCGCCTTTATCGGCACGCTGTTTTTTGAAGTGGTGATTTGGCACAGCGCCCGGCAAGAACTGGCCTGGTCGGCGCAGTTCACCGCCGAGCAGGCAATTGCCCGGCGTTCACGCCAGGTACTGCATGGCGTGGTGGTGCTGCTGTACGGCGCGGGCATCGGTTTGGCCTGGCACTATTGGGGCATGCCGTGGACCGGACGTTTTGCGCTGCTGTTGAGCCTGAAAATCACCCTGGCCCTGAGCATCATCGGCCATTACGTGTTGCTGGCGTACTGGCTGACCCACCAACGCCTGAGCCCCCGGCGCGCGGTGTGGATCCGGCGCAGCATCCTGCTGCATATGGTGTTGATCGTGATCCTGGCCAAGTCGTTGTGGTAGCGGTTGTGCGGCGTCATGCCGCGCACGAATGTTGATCGCGATCAAGGGATAACGCAGCGGCAGTTCCCACACTGTGGCGAACTTTCTGGAGGACCGCGCCATGCCCCTGTCTCTTGCACAACTGCGCCGCAACTACACCCTGTATGGCTTGAGGGACGACCTGGTACAGGACGATCCCGTGGCACTGTTTGGCCAGTGGCTCGATCAGGCGCGCAAGACCGAAGTGCCCCCGGCCGAGGCCAACAGCATGGCCCTGGCCACGGTCGACCGTGACGGGCATGCCCATTGCCGCATCCTGTTGCTTAAGGGCTTTCGCGCTGACGGTTTTTTCTTCTTTGGCCATTATCAGAGCGCCAAGGGCCAGGAGCTGGCGAGCAATCCCCACGCCGCCATGACGTTTTTCTGGCCGGGGCTTGAGCGCCAGGTGCGCGTCGAAGGCCCGGTGGTACGGGCGGATGCGCAGCTGTCGGACGACTATTTCGACGCCCGTCCCGCCGCCAGCCAGTTGGGCGCCTGGGCCTCGCCGCAAAGCCAGCCGCTTGGCCATCGCAGCGAACTGGAAAGCCGCTTGCGCGAGGTCACCGAGCGTTTCGCCGGCCATCGCCCGCCACGGCCCGAGCATTGGGGTGGCTACTGCCTGCAACCGCGGCGCATCGAGTTCTGGCAAGGCCGCCCCGACCGCCTGCATGACCGTCTCGACTATCGCCTGCACGATGGCGCATGGCAGCGCACACGCCTCGCCCCCTAACGGCATACCTCCTCCGAGGAATAGGCCCTGCGCCCATTGCGGTGCAGGCTGACGACTACTTTTCTGACGTTTGGAGCCTCCATCATGGCCCATTTGAAACAACGGCATTTCGTCCCCCTGAACATCGCCGTACTGACCATCAGCGACACCCGCACCCTCGACACGGATACCTCTGGCCAGACCCTGGTGGACCGCTTGCTGGGCGCCGGGCATGTGTTGGTGGACCGTGGTTTGGTGACGGACGATATCTACCAGATCCGCGCGCAGGTCTCCCTGTGGATCGCCGACCCTGAGGTGCAAGTGGTGCTGATGACCGGCGGCACCGGCTTCACGGCGCGCGACAACACGCCTCAAGCGGTACTGGCGTTATTGGATAAACAGGTCGACGGCTTTGGCGAGCTGTTCCGCCAGGTGTCGCTGGCCGAGATCGGCATGTCGACCCTGCAATCGCGTGCCCTGGCCGGCATGAGCAACGGCGTGTTGGTGTGTTGCCTGCCCGGTTCGCCTGGCGCCTGTCGCACCGCGTGGGACCAGATCCTGCTCAGCCAACTGGACAGTCGCACCGGCCCGTGCAATTTCGTGCCGCACCTTAAACCGCAGGCCGCTCAAGTACTCGGCGTCTGCGAGGCGCGGTCATGAGCGTGTGCGACAGCGGCGACTTGCTGGCGGTGGACGCCGCCATCGAGCAGTTGCTGGCCCAGGCGCCGCCGCCACCGTCCACCGAAGTCATTGCGTTGGGCCAGGCCCTTGGCCGGGTGACCGCCGAAGAGGTGTTCTCGCCTCTGGACCTGCCGGGCTGGGACAACAGCGCCATGGACGGCTACGCCCTGCGTGCCTTTGATGTGCCGGAGCAGGGCGGTTACCTGATGCTGGCCGGGCGGATCGCCGCCGGTCACAGCAGCGATGTGCCGTTGCAAGCCGGGCAAACCGTGCGGATCTTTACCGGTGCGCCACTGCCGCCTGGTGCTGACAGTGTCGTGCCCCAAGAGCGTTGCCGTGTGTATGGCCAGCGCATCTGGTGCCCGCCGTTGCGCCTGGGTGAACACGTGCGCAAGCGTGGCGAAGAACTGCAACGCGGCCAGCGCGTGTTGAGTGCCGGAAGGCGTCTGCGCGCCCAGGAAATCGGCTTGTTGGCGGCGGCGGGCATCGGGCGGGTCAAGGTCTACCGGCCGCTGCGGGTGTGCCTGCTCAGCAGCGGCGATGAACTACGCGAACCTGGCCAGCCGCTGGCGCCGGGGCAGATTTACAACAGCAACCGTCACCTGGTCGCTGCGTTACTGCGCGGTTGGGGCGTGGAGGTGCATGACTACGGCGTGATGGCCGACGCCCTGGCGGCCAGCCGCGACGCCTTGGTGCTGGCGTCGTCCGAGTGCGACCTGCTGCTGACCACGGGCGGCGTGTCGGTGGGCGAGGAGGACCATCTCAAACAGGCGATTCAGGCATTGGGCAATGTGGATTTCTGGCGCCTGGCGATCCAGCCCGGCAAGCCCCTGGCCTTTGGCCGCGTGGCCGGCAAACCCTGGATCGGCCTGCCCGGCAACCCCACCGCCGCGCTGGTTACCGCGCTGGTGGTGGTGCGTCCGTTTTTGCTGCGCGCCCAAGGCGCGGAGCGGGTGCTGCCGGTGCCGGTCAACGTGATGGCCGGCTTTGAATGGCTTAAGCCCAACAAGCGTCGCCAATACCTGCGTGCCCGCTTGAAACCAGGCGTGGATGGGCAATTGCGCGCCATCCTTCACCCCCAGCAAAGCTCGGCGATGCTCACGGCGGCGTGTTGGGCCGATGGCCTGGTGATAATCGAGTGCGAGCAACAAGTGCTCAAGGGCGCGCCGGTCGCGTTCGTGTCGTTTGCCGATTTTGAATAAGGAGCTGTGATGCAACTGGTCTGCCCGGCAGGCAACCTGCCCGCCCTCAAAGCCGCTGTGCGCCAAGGTGCCGACGCGGTGTACGTGGGGTTTCGCGATGACACCAATGCCCGACATTTTGCCGGGTTGAACATGGACGACAAGCAGTTCGACGCCGCCGTCGCGCATATCCGCCAACACCAGCGCAAGCTCTACGTGGCGGTCAACACTTACCCGCAACCGAAGATCTGGCCGCGCTGGCAACGTGCGGTGGACCGCGCCGCCGACCATGGCGTGGATGCGCTGATCGCCGCCGACCCCGGCGTGCTCGGCTACGCGGCCGAGCGCCATCCGCAGATGGCGTTGCACCTGTCGGTGCAGGGTTCGGCCACCCATGCGGCGGCGCTCAAATTCTACGCCGAGCGCTACGGTATTCGCCGCGCGGTGTTGCCACGGGTGCTGTCGCTGGCGCAGGTCAAGCAAGTGGCGGCCAGCAGCACGGTGCCCATCGAAGTCTTCGGCTTTGGCAGCCTGTGCATCATGGCGGAAGGGCGTTGCCACCTGTCTTCTTACATCACCGGCGAGTCGCCCAACCTGTGCGGCGTATGCTCGCCGGCCAAGGCGGTGCGCTGGAGCGACGACGCCGAGGGCCTCAGCGCACGTCTGAGCGAAGTGCTGATCGACCGCTACACCCCCACCGAACCCGCCGGCTACCCGACCCTGTGCAAGGGCCGCTTCCTGGTTGGCGGCAAGCGCTTTCATGCCTTGGAAGAACCCACCAGCCTCGACACTCTGGACCTGTTGCCCGAGCTCAGTGCGATTGGCGTGGCAGCGATAAAAATCGAGGGCCGCCAACGCAGCCCGGCCTATGTGGAGCAAGTCACCCGCGTGTGGCGCGCGGCGCTCGACGCGTACCGCGGCGCCCCGGCCAACTTTGTGGTGCAGGAGCCGTGGCGACGCGCGCTCGCCGGGCTTTCCGAAGGCAGCCAGACCACTCTGGGGGCTTACCACCGTGCATGGCAATGAGGAAAAATCGATGAAACTCAGCCTCGGACCGGTGCTGTTTTATTGGGATAAGGACCACCTGGGGCGCTTTTATGCCGACATGGCCGGCTTGCCCCTGGACGTGATCTACCTGGGCGAAACCGTGTGCTCCAAGCGCCGTGCGTTTTCCCTGGACCATTGGCTGGGCCTGGGCCGTGAGCTGCAGGCGTGCAGCTCGGCGCAAATCGTGCTGTCGAGCCTGACCCTGATCGAAGCCGCCTCGGAACTCTCCAGCCTGCGCCGCCTGTGCGACAACGGCCAATTGTTGGTGGAGGCCAACGACATGGGCGCGGTGCAATTGCTGATCGAACGCAACCTGCCCTTTGTCGGTGGCCCGGCGCTCAACCTCTACAACGGCCACGCCCTGGTGCAACTGCTCGATGCCGGCATGCAGCGCTGGGTGCCGCCGGTGGAATGTTCCCAAGGCCTGATCGCCGATGTGCTGGCGCAAGTGCGCGAACTGGGCCGGCCGTTGCCCGAGGTGGAAATCTTCGCCTACGGCCATCTACCCCTGGCCTACTCGGCGCGCTGCTTTACCGCCCGTGCCGAAAACCGCCCCAAGGACGATTGCCAGTTCTGCTGCCTCAACTACCCCGACGGCATGGCCCTGACCAGTCAGGAGGGGCAGCCGTTGTTTACCCTGAACGGCATACAGACCCTGTCCGCCGACGTCACCAACTTGCTGGCTGATTATCCCGCGTTGGTGCATTGCGGCGCCGACCTGCTGCGCCTGAGCCCGCGGGCCGAAGGCATGATCGAGGTGGTACGCGCCTTCGACCAGGTGCGCCAGGGCGCCACGCCGCCATTGTTTGTCGAAGGCTGCAACGGCTACTGGCATGGCCAGGCCGGCATGCTGCGGGTCGAGGAGGTGGGGCTGTGCTAAGTCGCAAACAATGGCTGCTCAAGGGGGCGGACCGCGTGTTGCCGCTGATCCGCCGTGTGCCGTTCGGCATGCAGCGGCTGGCCTTGCAACAGGCCCTCAACCGCTGCCTGGCCGAGCCGTTGCGCGAGGGCGGCTTCGACCTGCTACGTGGGCGCTGGCTGTGTTTACGCATTCCGGACCTGGGGTTGTGCTGGTACCTGACCCTCGGGCGTGACGGGCTGCGCATCGCGCAACAGGCTGAGGCGCAGGTGACTATCCGTGGCAACTGGCGCGAGTTTTTGTTGCTGGCCAGCCGGCAGGAGGATCCGGATACGTTGTTTTTTCGGCGACGCTTGGTGATCGAAGGCGACACGGAGCTGGGGCTGGGGTTGAAGAACCTGATTGATAGTCTGGACCCCGACGTGCTGCCCGGCTGGCTGTGGCGGGGGTTGGAAAGGGCTGGGCGAGGCGTGGCGGTTTGATCGGCTGGGTAGACGCCGCGTTGCAGGGCATAATCGGCCCGATCACCCAATGCCGCGCCACGAACCTGACAAGGAAGCCCCGATGATTGATCCCCAAGTCCTACACCAACTGGCCCCCAATGGCGTGCTGCGTGCCGCCATCAATTTCGGTAACCCGGTACTCGCCCAACGCGGTCCACATGGCGAGCCCCAGGGCGTCAGCGTGGTGCTCGCCAATGCACTGGCCGAGGCGCTGGGTGTCACGCTGGAATTGATCACCTTCGAGGCGGCGGGCAAGGTCTTCGCCGCGTTGGCCGATGATGTGTGGCGCGTGGCGTTCCTCGCCATCGAGCCGGTGCGTGAACGGGAGATCGCCTTCAGCACGCCGTACGTAGCGATCAAGGGAACCTGCCTGGTGCCGGCCAATTCGCCGCTGACCCACGCTGCGCAGTTGGACGCACCGGGCACGCGTATCGCCGTGGGCCAGGGGGCCGCCTACGATTTGTACCTGAGCCGTACGCTGCAACACGCCGAACTGGCGCGTGCGCCGACGTCCGCGGCTGCGGTGGACTGGTTTATCGAACAGCGCCTGGAGGCGGCAGCCGGTGTGCGGGATTTCTTGCGTACCCGGGTTTCGGAGCAATGGCGCCTGCTGGAGGATGACTTCATGACCATCCGCCAAGCCATGGCGGTACCGGTGGCTCATGCGGCGGCTGCCGCGTTCGTCAATTCCTTTGTCGAACGGCAAAAAGCCAACGGTGAGGTGAAACGAGGGTTGCTGGGCAGCGGGCAGAGCGCTGAACTACAGGCGTCGTAGAAAGGATTTGACGATGTGCCGGGTGGCGTCGGTGGTGTCCAGTTGCTCCAGGGCGTTATAGGCATGCCACTGGCAGTCGACGATTTCGTTGCAAGGCCGCGCTTCGTCGATATTGATTACCGAGGCTTCAAACACATGGTGCAGCGTGTCGCGCGCCTTCAGCTCTTGCAAGTACAGCAACCCGTCAACGTTCAGCCCGGTTTCTTCTTCCAACTCGCGCTCGGCGGCGCCCACCGGGCGTTCGTCGCGTTCGACCTTGCCGCCGGGCAAGGCCCATTTCGATCTGGCCTTGCGCACGAAGAGGATATGCCCCTCGTTTTCGCAAATAACCGTTGCCCTGATTTTCATCGTCTGTGCCCCCGCAGCGGGATGAGTGTCACAAAAGTGTAATGCAATTGTCATGCTAAGTGGTTATGGCGCGCGGGCGCCTGTATGTGGATACTGCCCGACGGACCAAAACGCACGAGGAAAACTGATGAGCACCGTACGCTGGGGCATGATCGGCTGTGGCAGTGTCACTGAGGTAAAGAGTGGACCCGCTTTCTACAAAGCGCCAGGTTCGGCCCTGGTAGCGGTGATGGGGCGCCGTGAGGCCGCAGTGCGCGATTATGCTGCACGCCATGGCATTGCCCGTTTCTATACCGACGCTCAGGCACTGATCAACGACCCTCAAGTGGACGCGGTGTACATCGCCACGCCGCCTGACAGCCACCTGGAATACAGCTTGATGGTGGCGGCCGCCGGCAAACATTGCTGCGTCGAGAAGCCGATGGCGCTGAATGCCGAACAGAGCGCATTGATGCAACGCACCTTTGAGCGCGCCGGCCTGCACCTGTTTGTGTCTTACTATCGCCGCTCGCTTCCACGTTTCCAGCAAGTGCGCGAGTGGCTGCGCAAAGGGCGCATCGGCGAGTTGCGCCACCTCACCTGGACCTTATGCAAACCGCCGGCTGCCGAGGATGCCAGCGCCGCCAACTGGCGCACCGACCCGCTGATTGCCGGGGGTGGCTACTTTGCCGACCTGGCCAGCCATGGCTTTGACCTGTTCCAGTACCTGGCCGGAGACATCATTGAAGTCTCGGGCTTTACCGCGCGCCAGGCCGGACGCTATGCCGCCGAAGACGCGGTGACGGCGTGCTGGACGTTCAGCTCCGGCGCGTTGGGCATGGGCTGCTGGAACTTTGTCGCGGATCGCCGTGAGGATTGGGTCGAGTTGGTCGGCAGTCGCGGGCGTATCCGCTTTTCGGTGTTCGAAGACCAACCGCTGCACCTGGAAGGCGAGACCCACGAAGTGCTGGAAGTGCCATGCCACGCCCATATCCAGTGGCACCATGTGGTGGCCATGAACGCGCATATTCGCGGTGAAGCCGAGCATCCGTCGCTGGCGATCGAAGCGCTGAAGACCGACCGGATCCTGGACAAGGTGCTGCAACGTAACCCCTATTTGCCTGGGTAGTCGTGGTTGGCTGGTTTTTTTTCAAGGAATTGGACGGATGAAATATTGGATCGCGTTGTGGCTCGTAGTTGCTACCAGCGCAATGGCTGCCCCGCGCAACCAGGGTGCGCCTGGGGAGTTTGATTTTTATGTGTTGTCGTTGTCATGGTCGCCGACGTTCTGCCTGACGCACCCCGACAACGAACAGTGTTCAGGCAAGGGTTACGGTTTCGTACTGCACGGGTTATGGCCGCAATACGCACGGGGCGGGTGGCCGGCCTCCTGTGATTCGCAGTCGCGCTTGTCGGGTGAGGCGATAGACAAGGGCGCCACGCTGTTCCCCACGCGTTCGCTGCTCAAGCACGAATGGGCCAAGCACGGCACCTGCAGTGGGCTTGAACCGCTGGCGTACCTGGAAAAAACCGACGCGGCACTGGGGGCGGTGGTCATTCCGCCACAATTGCAGCCATTCAATACCCCGCCTGCGTTGCCGGCCCGTGAGATCGAGGCGCTGTTTCGCCAGAGTAACCCGCGTATGGGCAACCATGGGCTGGCGGTGATTTGCAAAGGCAAGGTGTTGTCGGAAGTGCGGGTGTGTCTGACCAAGGACCTGGCCTTTGCTGGGTGCCCGCGCAGTGTGAAAACCCAATGCCGTGAGGGTGATATCCGCATTCCTGCGCAGCGTTAGGGCAGCATCGCCAGGCGATAGTGCTCATTAAAATCTTTGGCCAATTGCGCCAGTGTCATTGTGTTCAGGTGCTTCAACAGGGTGAGTTAGGCGATGGGCCGATGGGGTCTTATCGGCATACCAATGAAACTCGCCAGACTTGCGTGCCGGGGGGAAGGGGCGGGCATTTGTACTTTAATGGTCTGAGTACATATCCGTTGCTGCGGTAACGGCGGCTATGGGTTCCGCTCTTACAGCGGGTCACTTTTGGAAAAGAGCCCCAAAAGTAACCAAAAGGGCTCTTGCCCCAACACTCGGCACCTCGCTTAGGCTCGGTGTGCCCGAACGCAGGCTTGAATCCGTGGGCCGCCGCCACGCGCCATCCATGGCGCGGGGCGGCTAACCCGGCGTCCTGCCGGGTTACCCACGGATTCAAGCCTGCGTTCGGCCAGCGTGTTTAACGGGGCGCCTAAGATCAAAAGCAAAAGCAAAAGCCAGATCAAAAGATTGCTGACTTCGTCAGCAGTTAAGGAAGTAGAAGCTGCACCGCGTACGCCTCAACGGTCAGGTCGGCTCTAAGGCCGCCTCGCTTTGTTTTTGATCTGGAGCGCCCCGTTAACCACGCTGGCCGGAATTCGACAGTGATTTGGGGGGTAAACCGGCAGGGATGCCGGTTTAGCCGCCCCGCGCCATGGATGGCGCGTGGCGGCGGCCCCCCAAATCACTGTCGGATTACGGGCACACCGAGCCTAGGCGAGGTGCCGAGTGGTGGGGCGAAGCGTTTTTGGTTACTTTTGGCGCTTTTCCAAAAGTGACCCGCTGTAAGAGCGGAACCCCATAGCCGCCGTTACCGCAGCAACGGATATGTACTCACCCCAACCCAAGTACATGGTCGGCCCTAAAGCCGCCACGCAAACAAGCTCTCTCGCTCGAAAAACGCCCCGTACTCCGTCGACAGACTCGTCAACCTAACCCAGGGCAATTTTGTTCAATACCCTTCCAGCCTAGCCCTATACCGTGGTGACCTCTTTACGCTCCTCATAAAAAAAGGTAACCCCAATGAGCTTGATCATCTCCATGGCCGCCTTCGCACTGGCCACCTCCATCACCCCGGGACCGGTCAATGTGGTGGCGCTGAGTTCCGGCGCCCGCTTCGGTTTTGTCGCCAGCCAAAAACACGTATTCGGCGCCGCCGTCGGCTTTACCCTGCTGCTGGTGTTGATCGGCCTGGGCCTGCATGAAGTGCTGGTGCGCTGGCCCCTCCTGACCCAATTGATCCAGTGGGGCGGGGTCGCCTTTTTGCTGTACATGGCCTGGAAACTGGCCGCGGACAATGGCCAGTTGGATGCCGATGGCAGCGCCACCGCGCCGTCGATGCTCTATGGCGCGATCATGCAGTGGCTCAACCCCAAGGCGTGGCTGGCGTGTGTGGCGGGGATGGGCTTGTTTGTCGCCGATGGCGATGCGGCACAAGTCTGGTTGTTTGCTGGCCTCTACCTGGTGATCTGCTACTGGTCGGTAGCGTGCTGGGCCTACGCCGGGACCTTTCTGCGTCGTTACCTGAGCAACCCGAAGGGCGTGCGGTTGTTCAACCGTTCAATGGCCGCGTTGCTGGTGGCCAGTGTGGGGTATTTGCTGATGGCTTGAGCCGGTCGCGATATTGCCCCGGCGTGGCGGCGACGTGTTGTTTGAAGGTGCGCTGGAAGTGCGCCTGGTCGGCAAAGCCGGCGGCCAGCGCCACCTCGGCGATCAACTCGCCCTGGCGCAGTTGGCTGCGGGCAAACTGGATACGCTGGTTCACCAGGAAAGCATGGGGTGTAAGCCCGTAATACTGTTTGAAGGCGCGGATCAGGTAAGACGGCGACAGCTCGGCCGCCAGGCAGATGTCCTCCAGTTTCAGCGCCTGAGTGCAGTGCTCGCGGATGTAACAGGCGGCCCGCTCCAGCTTGTGGTTGACCTCCCGCACGGGCGCAGGCGACGGGTTCAGACGCTCCTGGAGCTCGCTGAAATAACTCACCAGCGCGCTCTGTTTTTGCAGGAGTTCAGCCTGCTCATCCACCAGCATCCGATAGAGCTCCAGCAAGCCGTTGTACAACAGCGGGTCGCGGGTATGGGGGGTGTTGAACGGGCGGTAGCCCTGCTCGGTGCTGAAACCCAGTTGGTATTGCAGGTCGGTCAGCCAGGCCGTGTCGAGATAGAGCATGTGGTAGGACCAATGCTCGTTTTCGATGGGGTTGCAGGCATGCACATCGCCTGGGTTCATCAATACCAGCGTGCCGGCGCTGATCTCGAACGTCTGGGTGCCATGGTGGTAATAGCTGCGCCCCCGAGTGATTGCCCCGATGGAAAAATGCTCATGGGCATGCCGGGTGTAAGTCACGTTGCGCCCGTCGGCAATGGTCCGTGCTTCGACAAAAGCCAGCGCAGGGTCACGCCAGAAAAGCGGTGCGGTGGCGGCGGTCATGAGCGGGGCGTCCAGGCGATGAGCGGACAGCCAGCCTTATATAAAAACCGTGATTGTTCAAGTATCAGTCGGGCTCAAGCGCTGCGTTGCGCAGGTAATCGGCCCAGGGGGCACTGCCGCTGACCGCTTCTTGCAGGGTGAGCGGTTGCTTGGCTTTTGCTTGTAAGGCCAGGCTGTCGAGCAACATATGCTGCTCCAAGATGACATTCGCCAGGGCATGGGAGCGCGGGGAGTCAAAGGTCCGTGGCACGCGTCGCCCTGCGGCATCCAGGGGTGGCGGGTCGGCGATTTCACCCAGTTCGTGGCCAAGGTTGTCGATCAACAGATCGGTTATCGCTGAAGTCTGCGCCCATTCGGCCGGCTCGGAGCCGAATGCATAGGCTGGCCAGTCGAAGCGCATCCACGGTTGGTTGGTGACGGTGTCGACGGCGTGCAGGAGTTGTGTGTAGTCGAGGTCGGCTCGTTTGCGGATCAATAGGCGTCTGGGGAAGAACTCATAGAAGGCGCTGTCGCTGTAATACGAGACGTACACCAGCACGCCATATCGGCCCACAGTGGAGGGATCGCCGGGCCCCGAGCCGCGCATTTTCAAGCGGAAAAACTGCACGTAACCGTATTCCAGCGCTTCACGCCAACGCAGGGGCAGGTGAGACATGCCCTGACAGAGGTATTCCCTGTAAGCGGCTTTCAACTGTTCGAGTTTCTGATTGAACGCGTTGGAAAACAGCGTATTGATCTGCCCCAACAAATGAAACCGCTTGGCCATTTCCCGGTATTTGATAGCCCTGTCCGAGGAGTGCCAGTGTTTGGAGGTGGCATCCAGTTCGCCGGCCATAACCGACATGCTGTCGATAGCGGTACAGCTCTTTAAACGAACGCGCGGTGGGCAGCACGACAGGCGTCGCCGGAGCTGGCCATTGGCGCAGGCGTTTGACCAGCGCGCGGATCTGCATCTGGCTGCGCGGGCGCTTGATGGCGTAGGCCTGCAATGCACTCAACACGCTGAGGCTTTGATCGGCGTAGATGTCGAGCGCCAGGTGTTCGCCGAGCAGCGCCAGCCGCGACCAGCGCGTATCGGAGGCGACAGGCATGAGGGTTTTGCGCCGGTATGCGTAGTCGGGCGCCATGACATAGATGACCTTCAGTTGATGGTCGAAATACCCGGTTGCCGGTGTGTTTGAAGACTCGGGGTCGTTTTCATCCATAAGCGTCTGCACCAGCTGCGCGCCTTGCTTGAGACGTCCCACGCCAGGGCGAGGGGCTGAAAGTCATCCATGAGGGGGTTCCGTGTTGAGGAAACCCCGATGATCCCGCGAGATGCCGGTGCGTCAGTAGCAGGTGGTTCCTGCAATGGCGTGGCTTGTGTCAGTCAACTCGGCAGGAGGCAGCCAGGGCCAGGCTCCTCCCGCCGTTTCATCCGGTGGGTGCCAGAAACGCCGCCTCCAGCAATTGCCGCGTATACGCATGCTGTGGGTCAGCAAAAATGGTCCGCGCGTCGCCTTGCTCCACCACCTGCCCATGCTTGACCACCATCAACTGGTGACTCAGCGCCTTCACCACCGCCAGATCGTGGCTGATAAACAGATAGGTCAGGTTGTACTTGACCTGCAGGCTGCGCAGCAATTCGACCACCTGGCGTTGTACCGTGCGGTCCAGCGCCGAGGTGGGCTCGTCGAGCAGGATCAGGCGCGGCTTGAGCACCAACGCGCGGGCGATGGCGATGCGCTGGCGCTGGCCGCCGGAAAATTCATGCGGGTAACGGTGCCGGGATTGCGGGTCCAGGCCCACTTCCTTGAGCGCGGCAATGATCGCCGCTTCCTGTTCGGCCGGGGTGCCCATCTGGTGAATGCGCAGGCCCTCGCCGACGATCTCGCTGACGCACATGCGCGGGCTGAGGCTGCCGAACGGGTCCTGGAACACCACCTGCATTTCCCGGCGCAGGGGGCGTACCTGTTGCTGGGTCAGGCGGTCCAGTTGCTGACCTTCGAAGCGGATCCCGCCTTTACTGCCGATCAGGCGCAAGATCGCCAGGCCCAGAGTAGATTTGCCCGAGCCACTCTCGCCGACGATGCCCAGGGTCTGCCCCTGGGGCAGGCTGAAGTTGATGCCGTCCACCGCCTTGACGTAGTCGACGGTGCTGCGCAAAAAGCCCTTCTTGATCGGGAACCAGACTTTCAGGTCATCGACCTCCAGCACCGGCGGCCCGATCTGGGTATCGGCTGGGCCGCCGCTGGGTTCGGCCGCCAGCAGTTCCTGGGTGTAAGGGTGTTGCGGCGACTGGAACAACGTCTCGCAGTCGGCCTGCTCGACGATGCAGCCCTGTTGCATCACGCACACTCGATGGGCAACGCGCCGTACCAGGTTCAAGTCATGACTGATCAGCAGCAACGCCATGCCCAGCCGCGCCTGCAACTCCTTGAGCAGCTCCAGGATCTTCAGTTGTACGGTCACGTCGAGGGCGGTGGTCGGCTCGTCGGCGATCAGCAGCTCCGGCTCGTTGGCCAGCGCCATGGCAATCATCACTCGCTGGCGCTGGCCACCGGAAAGCTCATGGGGCAGGGCCTTGAGACGTTTGTGCGGTTCGGGAATACCCACCAGTTCCAGCAGTTCCAGGGTGCGCAGGGTCGCGACTTTGCCGGTGAGCCCCTTATGCAGGCCGAGCACTTCGTTGATCTGCTTTTCGATGGAGTGCAGCGGGTTCAGCGAGGTCATCGGCTCCTGGAAGATCATCGCGATGCGGTTACCGCGAATATGCCGCAGGGTCTTTTCCTTGAGCGTCAGCAGGTCTTGCCCAGCGTATGAGAGGGTGCCGCTGGGGTGGCGGGCCAGCGGGTAGGGCAGCAGGCGCAGGATCGAATGCGCGGTCACCGACTTGCCCGAGCCGCTTTCGCCGACCAGGGCCAGGGTTTCGCCGCGCTTGATATCGAAGCTGACGTTATTGACGACCCGGTGGACGTGCTCGCCGGTGACGAACTCGACGCTGAGGTCGCGGATTTCGATCAGATTGTCCTGATTCATCTCATTTCCTCGGGTCGAACGCATCGCGAGCGGACTCGCCGATAAACACCAGCAAACTCAACATGATCGCCAGTACGGCAAAGGCACTCATGCCCAGCCACGGCGCTTGCAGGTTGGATTTGCCCTGAGCCACCAGTTCGCCCAGTGACGGTGAACCGGCGGGCAAGCCAAAGCCTAAGAAGTCCAGGGCGGTGAGGGTGCCGATGGCGCCGGTGAGAATGAACGGCATGAAGGTCATGGTCGAGACCATGGCGTTGGGCAGGATATGGCGGAACATGATCGCGCCGTTCTGCATGCCCAGCGCCCGTGCCGCGCGCACGTATTCCAGGTTGCGCCCGCGCAGGAACTCGGCGCGCACCACGTCCACCAGGCTCATCCATGAGAACAGCAGCATGATCCCCAGCAGCCACCAGAAGTTGGGCTGCACAAAACTGGCGAGGATGATCAGCAGGTACAACACCGGCAAGCCGGACCAGATCTCCAGGAAGCGCTGCCCGGCGAGGTCGACCCAGCCGCCGTAAAAGCCCTGCAAGGCCCCGGCGATCACGCCGATGATCGAGCTGAGCACGGTCAAGGTCAGGGCAAACAACACCGACACGCGAAAGCCGTAGATGACCCGAGCCAGCACGTCGCGGCCTTGGTCATCGGTGCCCAGAAGGTTCACCGAAGAAGGTGGCGCCGGGGCCGGCACGCGCAAGTCGTAGTTGATGCTCTGGTAGCTGAACGGGATCGGCGCCCACAGGGTCCAGGCGTCCTTGGCCTTGAGCAGTTCGCGGATATACGGGCTCTTATAGTTGGCCTCCAACGGGAATTCGCCGCCGAAAGTGGTCTCTGGGTAGCGCTTGAGCGCCGGGAAATACCAGCCGCCGTCGTAGTGCACCACCAGCGGTTTGTCGTTGGCGATCAGCTCCGCGCCCAGGCTGAGTACGAACAGCGTCAGGAACAGCCACAGCGACCACCAGCCACGCTTGTTGGCTTTGAAACGTTCGAAGCGGCGGCGATTGAGGGGGGACAGGTTCATCTCAATGCTCCCGGCTGGCGAAGTCGATGCGCGGATCGACCAGGGTGTAGGTGAGGTCGCCGATCAGTTTCACGATCAACCCCAGCAGGGTGAAGATAAACAGCGTGCCGAACACCACCGGGTAGTCGCGGTTGATCGCCGCTTCAAAGCTCATCAGGCCCAGGCCGTCGAGGGAAAAGATCACTTCCACCAGCAAGGAACCGGTGAAGAAAATACCGATAAAGGCCGAGGGGAAACCGGCGATCACCAGCAGCATCGCGTTACGGAATACATGGCCGTACAGCACGCGGTGGTTGGTCAGGCCTTTGGCCTTGGCAGTGACCACGTACTGCTTGTTGATCTCGTCGAGAAAGCTGTTTTTGGTGAGCAGCGTCATGGTTGCGAAATTGCCGATCACCAGCGCCGTGATGGGCAAGGCCAGGTGCCAGAAGTAGTCGAGGATCTTGGCGCCCCAACTCAGTTCGTCGAAGTTGTTGGACGTGAGCCCGCGCAGCGGGAACCAGTCGAAGTAACTGCCGCCGGCAAACACCACGATCAGCAGGATAGCGAACAGGAACGCCGGGATCGCATAGCCGACGATGATCGCCGAACTGGTCCACACATCGAAATGGCTGCCATGGCGCGTGGCCTTGGCGATGCCCAGGGGGATCGACACCAGGTACATGATCAGCGTGCTCCATAACCCGAGGGAGATGGACACCGGCATCTTTTCCTTGATCAGGTCGATCACCTTGGCGTCACGAAAGAAGCTGTCGCCAAAATCCAGCCGGGCGTAATTCTTGACCATGATCCATAAACGTTCCGGCGCCGATTTGTCGAAGCCGTACATTTTTTCGATTTCCTTGATCAGCGCCGGGTCCAGGCCCTGGGCGCCGCGGTAGCTGGAACCGGCCACCGCCACTTCGGCACCGCCTCCGGCGATGCGGCTGGTGGCGCCGTCAAAGCCTTCGAGCTTGGCGATCATCTGTTCCACCGGCCCGCCGGGGGCGGCCTGGATGATCACAAAGTTGATCAACAGGATCCCGAACAGCGTAGGGATGATCAGCAACAGGCGGCGAATAATATAGGCCAGCATTTAATCGCCTCCGCTCGCCGTGTCGGCGCTCGTCTGGGGTTCTGGGGCCACTGCGGGGGGCACGTCGGGCTTGCTCCACCACGTGGAGATGCCAACGTCGTACAGCGGTGACACTTTTGGATGACCGAGGTTGTTCCAATAGGCCACGCGGAAGGTCTTGATGTGCCAGTTGGGGATCACGTAGTAGCCAAATTGCAGCACGCGGTCCAGAGACTTGGCGTGGGCAATCAGGCTGGCGCGGGTGTCGGAATCGATCAATTGTTCCACCAGTTGATCGACGGCCGGGTCTTTGAGGCCCATGTAATTGCGGCTGCCGGGTTTGTCGGCGCTGGTGGATGTCCAGAATTCGCGCTGTTCGTTACCCGGCGACGAAGACTGCGGAAAGCTGCCCACGAGCATGTCGAAATCCCGCGACCGCAGGCGTGTGACGAATTGCGACACGTCCACCCGGCGGATCACCAGGTCGATGCCCAGGTCCGCCAGGTTGCGCTTGAACGGCAGCAGGATGCGCTCGAACTCGGTCTGGGCCAGCAGGAACTCGATGGTGACCGGTTTGCCGGTGGTGTCGACCATCTTGTCATCGACGATCTTCCAGCCGGCCTCTTGCAACAACTGGTACGCCTCGCGCTGCTGGGCGCGGATCATGCCGCTGCCGTCGGTCTTGGCCGGTTCGAACGCTTCGGTGAACACCTGCGGCGGGATTTTGTCGCGCAGCGGTTCGAGAATCTTCAGCTCGTCGGGGCCGGGCAAGCCCGTGGCGGCCATGTCCGAGTTTTCAAAATAGCTGCGAGTGCGAGTGTAGGCGCCGTTGAACAGCTGCTTGTTGCTCCATTCGAAGTCCAGCAACAGGCTGATGGCCTTGCGCACGCGCACATCCTGGAACATTGGCTTGCGCATGTTGAACACGAAGCCCTGCATGCCGGTGGGGTTGCCGTTGGGGATCTCTTCCTTGATCAGGCGGCCCTGCGTCACGGCGGGCACGTTGTAGGCATTCGCCCAGTTCTTCGCGCTGAATTCCGCCCAGTAATCGAACTGCCCGGCCTTGAGCGCTTCCAGGGCCACGGTCGCATCGCGATAGTAGTCGGTGATGCGCTGGTCGAAGTTGTACAGGCCTTTATTGATTGGCAGGTCTTTGCCCCAGTAATCCTTGACCCGTTCGTAGCGCACCGAGCGCCCGGCATGGACCTGCGCCACTTTATAAGGGCCGCTGCCGAGGGGGAACTCCAGGTTGCCCTTGGTGAAGTCGCGCGTGGCCCACCAATGTTTGGGCAGTACCGGCAGTTGGCCGAGGATCAGCGGCAATTCGCGGTTGTTGGTGCGCTTGAACTTGAACAGCACACGCAACGGGTCCTCGGCGACCACTTCGTCGACATCGGCGTAATAGGTGCGGTACAGCGGGGTGCCATCTTTGATCAAGGTCTGGAAGCTGAACACCACGTCGTCGGCGCGTATGGGGTGGCCGTCATGGAAGCGCGCCTCGGGGCGCAGGTAAAAGCGCACCCAGCTGTTGTCCGGGGCTTTTTCGATTTTGCCGGCCACCAGGCCGTATTCGGTGAAGGGTTCATCCAGGCTCTGGGTGGCCAGGGTGTCGTAGATCAGGCTGATATTGTCGGCAGGCACGCCTTTGCTGATAAACGGGTTGAAGCTGTCGAAGCCGGCCAGGCTCGATTCGCGAAACGTACCGCCCTTGGGGGCGTCTGGGTTGACGTAATCGGTGTGCTTGAAATTGGCCGGGTATTTGGGCGGTTCGTTGTATAGGGTCAGCGCATGCTGCGGGGCCGCTTGGGCCGCGCCGCACAGCAAGAGGGTGCTGATCAGAGCGTTGCGCACATACATCATTGGGCTTTCTCCGAAGCTTTCAGCCACCACGCGCTCAGGCCCAGGCTGTAGGGCGGCGTGGTGACAAAGGCGAACCGGTTGCGGTACGCCAGGCGATGATAGTTGAGGTACCAATTGGGAATGCTGTAGTGCTGCCACAGCAGCACCCGGTCCAGGGCGCGCCCGGCGGCCAGTTGTTCTTCGCGGGTCTGCGCCGCCAGCAGTTGTTCCAGCAGGTGATCGACGATGGGGTTGGCGATGCCTGCGTAGTTCTTGCTGCCTTTGATCGCGGCCTGGCTGGAGTGGAAGTACTGCCACTGCTCAAGGCCGGGGCTCAAGGTTTGGTTGAGGGTGATCAGGATCATGTCGAAGTCGAACTGATCCAGGCGTTGTTTGTACTGCGCACGGTCGACGGTGCGCAAGCGCGCGTCGATGCCGATGCTGATCAGGTTCTCGACGTAGGGCTGCAGGATGCGCTCCAGGTTCGGGTTGACCAGTAATATTTCGAAGCGCAGCGGCTGGCCTTCTTTATTGACCAGGCGCTGGCCCGACAGCTTCCAGCCTGCGTCGCCCAGTAGGGCCAGGGCACGGCGCATGGTTTCGCGAGGAATGCCGCGCCCATCGGTCTGGGGCAGGCTGAACGGCTGGGTGAACAGGTTGGCCGGCAGTTGCTCGCGGTAGGGCGAGAGCATCAGCCATTCATGGCCCACCGGCACGCCAGTCGCCGAGAACTCGCTGTTGGGGTAGTAGCTCAACGTGCGTTTGTAGGCATTGCTGAACAGGGTGCGGTTGGTCCACTCGAAGTCGAACATCATGCCCAGGGCTTCGCGCACCTGGGTCTGGCTGAAGGTGGGCCGCCGGGTGTTCATGAACAGGCCCTGGCTCTGGGTGGGGATCTGGTGCGCGATCTGCGCCTTGATCACTTCGCCACGGTTGACCGCAGGGAAGTTGTAGCCGTTGGCCCAGTTTTTGGCCTGGTGCTCAATGTAAATGTCGAACTCACCGGCCTTGAAGGCTTCGAAGGCCACGTCGCTGTCGCGGTAGAACTCGACTTCGACCTTGTCGTAATTGTAGAAGCCCTGGTTGACTGGCATGTCCTTGCCCCAATAATCCTTGACCCGTTCGAACACCAGCTGCCGGCCGGGGGTGACTTTGCTGATGCGGTACGGCCCGCTGCCCAGCGGTGGCTCAAAGGTGGTGGCCTTGAAGTCGCGGTTTTTCCAGTAGTGCTGGGGTAGTACCGGCAACTCGCCCAGGCGCAGGATCAGCAGCGGGTTGCCGGCGCGCTTGAACACAAAGCGGATACGGTGACGGTTGAGCACATCCACCCGCGCCACTTCCTGAAGGTTGGTGCGGTACTGCGGATGGCCTTCGGTGAGCAAGGTGCGATAGGAAAATGCCACGTCATCGGCGGTGATCGGCTTGCCGTCGTGAAAGCGTGCTTGCGGGCGCAGGTTGAACACCACCCAACTGCGGTCTTCGCTGTATTCCACCGACTGCGCGATCAGCCCGTAACTGGACGTCGGCTCATCGCCCGAGGGCGCGTATTGGCCGGTGCCGACCATCAGCGGTTCGTTCAGCTCATTCACGCCGTATTGCAGGAAATTGGGCGTGGAAACCGGGCTGGAGCCCTTGAATGTGTAAGGGTTGAGCGTATCGAAGGTGCCAAATGCCATGACCCGCAAAGTCCCGCCTTTCGGCGCCGCAGGGTTAACCCAATCGAAGTGGGTGAATTTGGCCGGGTACTTGAGCACGCCGAACTGCGTATAACCGTGGCTCTCGGTAATCGTCGCGTTCGCGCAAAAGCTCAAGGCCAGACTTATTAGTAGAAGGAGGGGACGCTTCAAGTCAGAGATCCGATCCAGGCGGCTTGGGCTTTGTGATCGGTACAGTAACAGCTTGTTCCGGTTGGAAAAAGCCGGTGGGACGATGTAGGTCCAATGTGGGAGGGGCTTGCTCCCGATAGCAGTTTGTCAGTCACCAGATTCGCTGGCTGATACACCGCTATCGGGGTGCCCCCTCCCACATTAGCTCGCCAGTGTTCTCGAAGTCTTAGCGCGGCCCGGAAACCACCAGCATCTGGCCCGGCTTCAATGCCTGGCCGGTACGCGGGTTCCAACGCTTGAGATGTTGCATCTCGACGTTGAAGCGCTTGGCGACGATGTACAGTGAATCGCCTTTCTTGACCTTGTACTGCACCGGTTTCTTGCTGCTGGCCGCGGCGCGGCGCGTGTCCTGCATCACCAGGGTCTGGCCGACCTTGAGTGCCTGGCCGTTGAGCTGGTTCCAGCGTTGCAGGTCATGCACGTCGACCTTGTTGGCCTTGGCGATCAGCGTGAGGTTGTCGCCGTTGCGCACTTTGTAGCTACGGGTACGCCCGGCCACACGTGCGTTCTCGACTTCGTCGAACACCTGTTTTTTCGGGCGCATGGCCAGCAATTCTTCCGGCTTCATCGTCGACAGCGTGCTGGTGAGCAATTGTGCCTTGGAACTGGGTACCAACAGATGCTGCGGGCCATCCAGGGTGGTGCGTTGTTTCAGGGCCGGGTTGAGCTGGAACAGTTCGTCCTCATCGATTTCCGCCAGCGCGGCGACCCTGGACAAGTCCATGCTTTGCTTGACTTCAACCACTTCGAAGTACGGCGTGTTGGCAATCGGGTTCAGGTTGACGCCGTAGGCCTCGGGCGCCAACACCACTTGGGACAGCGCCAGGAACTTGGGCACGTAGTCCTTGGTTTCCTGGGGCAGGGGCAGGTTCCAGTAGTCGGTAGGCAGGCCGAGCTTTTCGTTGCGCTCGATGGCCCGGCTCACCGTACCCTCGCCAGCGTTATAGGCAGCCAGCGCCAGTAGCCAGTCACCGTTGAACATATCGTGCAGACGGGTCAGGTAGTCCAGGGCGGCGGTGGTGGAGGCGGTGATATCGCGGCGGCCGTCGTAGGCGCGGGTCTGGCGCAGGTTGAAGTAGCGCCCGGTGGACGGGATGAACTGCCACAGGCCGACCGCATCGCTGCGCGAATAGGCCATTGGGTTGTAGGCACTTTCGATCACCGGCAGCAGTGCCAGCTCCAGGGGCATGTTGCGTTCTTCAAGGCGTTCGACGATGTAATGGATGTAGAGACTGCCGCGTTCCCCTGCGTTTTCCAGGAACGACGGGTTGCTGGCGAACCACAGGCGCTGTTGCTCGATGCGTGGGTTGACGCCGAGGTTGTCCTGCAATTGAAAACCCCGGCGCATGCGTTCCCAGACATCCTGGGGCACTTCGGGGGTAGGCTTCTCTGAGAGCCAGATGGGTTTTTGCTTGATCTTGGCGGCAAGATTCGGTTTGGGTTGCACGGTGGATTGTGCGGCGAAATTTGTCGATTGGCAGCCCGCCAGCGTTGCGCAGACGCCCACCGCCACAGCTTGAGCCAGGCGGGTCAATGCGTCTGAATGGTTGGATTTACGAATAGATGACGACATTGGCTGGAAGTAAGTTCCGGGCAAAAATGTCGGGCGATTCTAGAAAGCGCTTCGGTTCCGGTCAACCATTCAGAAATTACGTATCAGATTGCGTCCCGTTAGAACGTATCTTTCCATGCCCTCAAGCTAGCAAACACCTCGGCCCCAGCGCGGTTGTCGCGCCCATTCCGTTCGTCCGCTTTTTGTTTAACAGATGTTTCGGTGGTACGTAAAAAGGGGTTGGTGCGCAATTCCAGGGCCAGTGTGGAGGGCAGCGTCATTTCGCCGCGAGCCCTTAATTGGCGCACGTTTTCGACGCGCTCGGCGATATCGGCATTGTGCGGTTCCACCGCTTGGGCAAACTTGAGGTTACTTTGTGTGTATTCGTGGGTGCAGTACACCAACGTGTCGGCGGGCAGCGCGGCCAGACGCTCAAGGGAGGTGTGCATCTGCTGCGGCGTGCCCTCGAACAGGCGGCCGCAGCCGGCGGCGAACAGGGTGTCGCCGCAAAACAGCACGCCCTGGTGATAGAAGGCGATATGACCGAGGGTGTGTCCGGGCACGCTATATACGTCGAAGTTCCAGCCGAGCACCGAGAGGCGATCGTTGTCCTGCAGGGCGACGTCCCGCGCCGGGATCTGTTCGTTGGCCGGGCCGTAGACCGTGGCGCCGGAGGCCTTTTTCAGCTGTTCGACACCGCCGACGTGGTCATGGTGGTGGTGAGTGATCAGGATGTCGCTGAGAGCCCACTCGGGGTTTTGTTTCAGCCAGGCAAGCACCGGCGCGGCATCGCCGGGGTCGACCACGGCGCAGCGTTGGGTGGCAGGGTTGCGTAACAACCAGATGTAGTTATCGGTGAAGGCGGGCAGGGCACTGATCTGTATCATTCTTCGATTCGCCAAGCTGAACACATTGGTGCATCTTAGAACGTCTAGGCGAGTTGGAGAATGCAATGACTGATAAAGCGTTCGCCCAGGCCGATCCTGAGTGGCTGGCCCTCATCGGTGCGGCCCGTGAATGGCTGTCCGGGCCTGTCGGGCAATTTCTGTTGGACGAAGAACGCCGCATGCTCGAAGACGAGCTGGAGCGTTTCTTTGGCGGTTACCTGGTGCATTACGGCCCTTCCGCGCAAACGCCGCCCTCTGCGCCGCAGGTGCAACGCAATGTGCGCCTGGGCGCGCCATTGCCGGGGGTGGAGATCGTCTGTGAAGAACAGGCCTGGCCTTTGAGCGAGCATGCGGCCGACGTGGTGGTGTTGCAGCATGGCCTGGACTTCTGCTTGTCGCCCCACGGTTTGCTGCGCGAAGCGGCGAGCAGCGTCCGGCCGGGTGGCCATTTGCTGATTGTTGGCATCAACCCCTGGAGTTCCTGGGGCCTGCGCCGCGTGTTCGCCCATGATGGCTTGCGTCGGGCGCGCTGCATCGCGCCGTCGCGGGTAGCGGACTGGTTGAACCTGCTGGGCTTCGCGCTGGAGAAACGCCGCTTCGGGTGCTATCGTCCGCCGCTTGCCTCGACCACGTGGCAGGGCCGCCTGGCCGGCTGGGAACGCCGCGCTGGCGCCTGGCAGCTGTCGGGCGGCGGCTTCTATCTGTTGGTGGCGCGCAAGATCGTGGTCGGGCTGCGGCCGGTGCGCCAGGTCGCGCGCCAGCCCATGGGCAAGCTGGTGCCGATGCCGATGGCCAAGGTCAACCGCAAGCAAAGCCAACCGTAAACCTCTTTCTGATTTCAGACCTGCCTGCTTTGATGGATGTAACCGATGACCGATAGCGTTGAACTCTTCACCGACGGCGCCTGCAAGGGCAACCCCGGCCCTGGCGGCTGGGGCGCCTTGCTGGTATGCAAGGGCGTCGAGAAGGAACTGTGGGGCGGCGAAGCCAATACCACCAACAACCGCATGGAGCTGATGGGCGCCATTCGCGGCCTGGAAGAACTCAAGCGTCGCTGTAGCGTGCTGCTGGTGACCGACTCGCAATATGTGATGAAGGGCATCAACGAGTGGATGGTCAATTGGAAGAAGCGCGGCTGGAAAACCGCAGCCAAGGAACCGGTCAAAAATGCCGACCTGTGGCAGTTGCTCGATGAACAATGTAATCGCCATGACATCACCTGGAAGTGGGTGCGCGGCCACATCGGCCATCCCGGCAACGAACGCGCCGACCAACTCGCCAACCGTGGCGTGGACGAAGTGCGGGGCTACAAGCAGAGCTGACGTCGGCTGACGTGTTAACATCGCGCCCTTTGACGCACACCACACTGCACACCACACCGTTGAGAGCTGAACCCTGATGGCCATCCGATCTGTTGTACTCGATACCGAAACCACCGGCATGCCGGTGACCGACGGCCACCGGATCATTGAAATCGGCTGTGTTGAACTCATGGGTCGGCGCCTCACCGGGCGCCATTTCCACGTTTACCTGCAACCGGACCGCGACAGTGACGAAGGCGCGATCGGCGTCCACGGCATCACCGACGAATTCCTCAAGGGCAAGCCGCGTTTTGCCGAAGTGGCCGATGAGTTCTTCGAATTCATCAACGGCGCCCAGTTGATCATCCATAACGCGGCGTTCGACGTCGGCTTCATCAATAACGAATTTGCCCTGATGGGGCAGACCGATCGCGCGGATATCTCCAAGCACTGCTCGATCCTCGATACCTTGATGATGGCCCGTGAACGTCACCCAGGCCAACGCAACAGCCTCGATGCCTTGTGCAAGCGTTATGGCGTCGACAACTCCGGCCGTGAACTCCACGGCGCCTTGCTCGACTCCGAGATTCTCGCCGACGTTTACCTGACCATGACCGGCGGGCAGACCAGCCTGTCCCTGGCCGGTAATGCCTCCGACGGCGCGGGTTCGGCGGAAGGCTCGGGCAACCGTCCTTCGGAAATCCGTCGCTTGCCGGCCGATCGCAAGCCGACGCCCATCATTCGTGCCAGTGAGCAGGACCTGGCCGAGCACGCGGCACGGTTGGAAGCGATTGCAAAGTCGGCGGGTGCGCCGGCGCTCTGGACTCAACTGACCCAACACTGAGAGTGAGGTCAAGACGGTGGGAGGGAGCTTGCTTGCTCCCACAGTCGATCTCCCTTGCCGATGAAATCTTCATTCGCCACATCCGCGCCTAGCTTCTACCCTTGAGTGCATAGCCCTCAGGACTCCACGCCCTCATGTACAAAGACCTGAAGTTCCCTGTTCTTATTGTGCATCGCGACATCAAGGCCGACACCGTTGCCGGCGACCGGGTTCGAGGCATCGCCCGCGAGTTGGAACAAGAGGGCTTCAGTATTTTTTCCGCCGTGGACTACGCCGAAGGCCGGCTGGTGGCGTCCACCCATCATGGTTTGGCCTGCATGCTGATCGCCGCCGAAGGCGCCGGCGAAAATACCCACCTGCTGCAAAACATGGTTGAGCTGATCCGCCTTGCGCGGGTGCGGGCGCCGAACCTGCCGATCTTTGCCCTCGGCGAGCAAGTCACCCTGGAAAACGCTCCGGCCGATGCCATGAGCGAGCTCAACCAGTTGCGCGGTATTCTCTATTTGTTCGAAGACACCGTGCCGTTTCTAGCCCGGCAAGTGGCCCGCGCCGCACGCACCTACCTTGATGGCCTGCTGCCGCCATTCTTCAAGGCCTTGGTGCAGCACACCGCCGACTCCAATTATTCCTGGCACACCCCCGGCCATGGCGGCGGCGTGGCTTATCGCAAAAGCCCGGTAGGGCAGGCGTTCCACCAGTTTTTTGGGGAAAACACCCTGCGTTCGGACTTATCCGTATCAGTGCCCGAACTGGGGTCGCTGTTGGACCACACCGGGCCTCTGGCCGAAGCCGAGGCGCGTGCCGCACGCAACTTCGGCGCCGACCACACCTTCTTCGTGATCAATGGCACATCGACCGCCAACAAGATCGTCTGGCACTCCATGGTCGGCCGCGATGATCTGGTGCTGGTCGACCGCAACTGTCACAAATCGGTGTTGCACTCGATCATCATGACCGGCGCCATACCGCTGTACCTATGCCCTGAGCGTAACGAATTGGGCATCATCGGCCCCATCCCCTTGAGCGAATTCAGCCCTGAGTCGATCCGCGCCAAGATCGACGCCAGCCCCCTGGCCCGTGGCCGTTCGTCGAAAGTGAAGCTGGCCGTGGTCACCAACTCCACCTACGACGGCCTGTGCTATAACGCCGAGCTGATCAAGCAGCAACTGGGCAACAGTGTCGAGGTATTACACTTTGACGAAGCCTGGTACGCCTATGCGGCGTTTCACGAATTTTTCGCCGGGCGCTACGGCATGGGCACTTCGCGTACCCCGGAGAGCCCGCTGGTGTTCACCACCCATTCCACGCACAAGCTGCTGGCGGCGTTCAGCCAGGCTTCGATGATCCACGTGCAGGACGGCGGCGCGCGCCAGCTGGACCGTGACCGTTTCAACGAAGCCTTCATGATGCATATTTCCACCTCGCCCCAATACAGCATCATCGCCTCGCTGGACGTGGCCTCGGCGATGATGGAGGGCCCGGCCGGCCGTTCGTTGCTGCAGGAAATGTTCGACGAAGCCCTGAGCTTTCGCCGCGCCCTGGCTAACCTGCGTCAGCATATCGCCGCCGAGGACTGGTGGTTTTCCATCTGGCAGCCGCCCTCGGTGGCGGGTGTCGACCGCGTTATTACGGCGGACTGGCTGTTGCAGCCGCAGGATGATTGGCATGGCTTTGGGGATGTGGTCGAAGACTATGTGCTGCTCGATCCGATCAAGGTCACCCTGGTGATGCCCGGCCTGAATGCCGGTGGTGCCTTGAGCGATTGCGGGATTCCCGCGGCGGTGGTCAGTAAATTCCTTTGGGAACGCGGGCTGGTGGTGGAAAAGACCGGGCTGTATTCCTTCCTCGTGCTGTTTTCCATGGGTATCACCAAAGGTAAATGGAGTACCTTGCTCACCGAGTTGCTGGAATTCAAGCGCAGTTACGACGCAAATGTCAGCCTGGCCAGTTGTTTGCCTTCGGTGTTTGCCCAGGGCCCGACACGCTACCAGGGCCTGGGGTTGCGCGACCTCTGCGACCAGCTGCACAGCTGTTATCGCAGTAACGCCACCGCCAAACACCTCAAGCGCATGTACACGGTATTGCCGGACATTGCGATGAAACCGGCCGACGCCTACGACCAATTGGTCAGGGGCGAAGTGGAGGCAGTGTCCATTGATGCCTTGCCAGGGCGCATCGCAGCCGTGATGCTGGTGCCCTATCCGCCGGGCATCCCGTTGATCATGCCGGGCGAGCGCTTTACCGAGTTGACGCGCTCGATCATCGACTACCTGGCGTTTGCGCGCACGTTCGATAACAGTTTTCCCGGTTTTGTCGCAGACGTTCACGGGCTACAACACGAAGATGACGGCAGTGGTCGTTGTTACACCGTCGATTGCATCAAGGGTTAAGGATGTTTATGCAAGCTGTAATGAACCCGAAGTATCCAGGGCTCAGTGTGCGGGTCGCCGATGAAGGCTTCGACGCCTATGTGTGGGGCAATGATTTCAGTTTCGAGGTCAGCGCCTATGGAGTGCCGCAGATGGGCGCGCGCGTCGATAAGTGGCCAGTGGAACGCATTGTGCCGTACCGCAAGTGCTATGGGATTGACCCGGAGGAATTCGCCAGCTTTCGCGACGCCCCAGACAGTGCCATCTTCATGGCCTTCCTGGACGACTGCCCGGTGGGGCATATCGTGGTCAGCACCAATTGGAACGGTTTTGCCCATGTCGATGAACTGGCCGTGGCCTTGCCCGCGCGTCGCCACGGCGTCGCCAAGGCATTGCTGGACGTGGCGCAGTTCTGGAGCCGCAAGAAAAACCTGCCGGGCATGATGCTCGAAACCCAGAACAACAACCTTGGCGCCTGCCGTCTGTATGAACGTTGTGGCTATGTGATGGGCGGCATCGACCACTTGCGCTATCGCGGCATCGACCCGCAAACCCGTGAAGTGGCGATTTTCTGGTATCGCCTGTTCAAGACCGAAGCCGACCGGGGTTAGCTCACCAGCAGGCTTTCGGCCTTCTGGGTGACGATCTCCAGCAGCGCATTCAAGGCGGGTGAGGCTACGCCCTCCTTGAGCGTCAACGCATACAGGCTGACCATGATCGGCGGCGACACGGGGCACGCGTCCAGCCCGGCCTCGCGCGCGCCAAAGGCCGTAAACGGGTCGACAATCGCCAAGCCTTCTCCCGCCTCCACCATGCTGCGCATCATCTGGTAGGTCTGTACCCGTGTCTGCACCACCGGCAACGGTCGCAAGGCTTGCAGCTTGGCATCCAGCAGGCGGCTCAGCGGGTCGTGGCCCTCCAGCCCGATCATCGACTGCCCGGCCAGGTCCGGCAGCGCAATGTACTTCTGCTTGGGTTTGAGCCAGCCATGGGGCGCCAGCAATTGCAGTTTGCCCTGGGCCAGCACCGTGCTGTGGATTTGTGGATGTTCCGGATCATGCAGGCCCAGGCCCACATCGGCTTCGTGCAACAACAGGCTTCTGACGATTTCCCGGGTCGGCTGGCTCGACAGGTTGCACGGAGTGTCCTGGAAACGCCGGCGCAGCACGGCGATGCTTTGCGGTAGCAGTTGATTGGCCAGCGGCGGGGTGCACAGGGCACGCAAGGTGGGGGCGTGATGGTGTTTGAGGCGGCCGGCCAGGCGTTGCACCGGCTCCAGCGCTTCGTACACATGGGCGATTTCTGCCTGCAGCTCCAGGGTTTCCCGGGTCGCCTGCAAACGTCCGCGCACGCTGGCGAACAACATGAAGCCCAATTGCAGCTCAGCCTCCTTGAGCGCTGCGTCCACATCGCCCACGGAGAGTTGCAACCATTCGGCGGCCGTGCCGAGGTGTCCGGTCTGCAAGATGGCCTGAATCACTTCGATATGACGTAAACGCATGGCCGGAGTCTATGTGCAGCGCGGTGGGTATTCAATGGCGCGAACCCGCCTGTGAAAAAAAGTGTGCGTAAAAAAGACGGTGTGGGTCGCTCAAGCCTATGGCGTTCGGTCGCGACCCCACTAAAATGGCGGGTCTGATCATCAACGACCAATGCCGGGTACCGGCACATACAACAAAAACAGGTCTGGTCTCATATGCTGATTCCCTCGACGTTCTTCGGGGTAACGGCCAAGCAACTGATGGTCCTGGTGACCGTGGGATGCGTGGCTGCTTATCTCTTGCGTAATCAAGACGACACCCCGCCGGAAAACCTCGCGCTTGAAGCGTTTATCCGTTCCCAGGAACAGGTGAGCGAGCAGGTGGGGACAGTGTTGGGGCTCACGCTGCTCAGGCAGGTGCAGGCGTACCCCGCGTACAACACGTCGGGCTACACGCGTTCGATGTACGCCGTGGAAGGGGAGCGGGGGCATTTGACGGTGACGCTCAAGCAGGATGAGCAGGGCATTGAACTCACGCAGATCCGCAATCCCTGATCACGCCAGCCCAGTCAATGCCATCAATGGCCAGGACTGAGCAGGTCGTTAAGGCGAGATCTTATGACGCGAGGGTGGTTTGCGACTCGCGGACAAGAATCGTGCCCGACTGAATCAGTTTGAATTCATCGCCTTCCAGTTTTTCTACACGATCGCCAATGGCCAGCTTGTAGGTAGTGGTGGGCGCCGAGCCAGCCAGGTCGCCTTGCGCCGGGTTGGATTCCTGGAATTCATGCACGGAATACACGCGGCCTTCCGCGTCTCTGGCATGGAACTGTCCGACAAGTACTGCTGCCATCTGTTTAGAACCTCTGGAGATAAAACACTCGATATATGGTTGTGTAGACCGTCATAAAGAGGCGTAGTTTGCCTACGGAAAAAAAATACTATTCGTTGAGGTTTTTGGACGTTTCCTACAGGGCATAGCCTGAGCCAAACGTCTGAAAGGTTCTCAAAACCTGCTGGTGATCACGCCACGAAGCCTCTATAACTACAAGCTCCTTTAATCAGACGTCGGGAACCCCCAATGAGCAAGGTCTACACGATTGCCGTCCTGGTTGGCAGCTTGAGAAAACAGTCGATCAACCGCAAGGTCGCCCTGGCATTGGCCGAACTGGCCCCTGCCAATCTGAAATTGAATATTGTGGAAATTGGCGATTTGCCGCTCTACAACGAGGACATCGACGGTGATTCACCGCCGGCAGCCTACAGTACTTTCCGCCAGCAAGTGAGCTCATCCGACGCGGTGCTGTTCGTGACCCCGGAATACAACCGTTCGGTACCGGCCCCGTTGAAAAACGCAATCGATGTAGGCTCGCGCCCTTACGGGCAAAGTGCCTGGAGCGGCAAGCCGGGCGCTATCATCAGCGTGTCGCCGGGTGCGATTGGCGGTTTCGGCGCCAACCATCACCTGCGCCAGTCCCTGGTATTCCTGGACGTGTGGTGCATGCAGCAGCCCGAAGCCTACCTGGGTGGCGCGGGCAGTGTGTTTGATGAGTCGGGCAAGGTATCGGAAAAGACCAAGCCGTTTTTGCAGGCGTTCATCGATGCCTACGGCCAGTGGGTGGAAAAACACAAGGGCTGACAGACGCAGGCGCCAAATGTGGGAGGGGCCTCCCACATTTGAATCAGCTTTGAGTCAGCGCAGCCAGTTGGTGCGTGCCAGCTCGATCACTTCATCCCCGCGCCCACTCATCACCGCCTTGAGCATATACAGGCTGAACCCCTTGGCCTGTTCCAGCTTGATGCTCGGCGGCATCACCAGTTCCTGGGTGGCGGTCACCACGTCCACCAGCACCGGGCCGTCATGGGCCAGGGCGCGGCGCAAGGCCGGTTCCAGCTCTTCGGATTGCTCCACGCGGATACCGAGAATGCCCATGGCGTTGGACATGGCCGCAAAATCCGGGTTTTTCAGCTCGGTGCCGGCCTCCAGATAACCGGCGGCCTTCATTTCCATGGCGACAAAACCCAGGGATGAGTTATCGAACACGATGACTTTTACCGGCAATTTCAACTGCGCCAGTGAGATGAAGTCGCCCATCAACATGGCGAAACCGCCGTCGCCCGACATCGAAATCACCTGCCGGCCCGGGAACGCAGCCTGCGCGCCAATGGCCTGGGGCATGGCGTTGGCCATGGACCCATGGTTGAACGAGCCGATCAGGCGGCGCTTGCCGTTCATTTTCAGATAGCGCGCCGCCCACACCGTGGGCGAACCGACGTCGGCGGTGAAGATTGCATCCTCGTCCGCCAGTTCGCTGAGCAACCGCGCCACATATTGCGGATGAATCGGCCGATTGGCCTTGGACGGTTGGGCCAGGTCATCCAAGCCCTGGCGGGCTTTTTCATAATGCTTCAAGGAGGTGTCGAGAAAGCGGCGATCCGTCTTGCGGGTCAGGCGCGGCAACAGGGCGTCGAGGGTTTCACCTACATCGGCGGCGATCCCTAGGTCCAGCGTGGCGCGACGGCCGAGGGCCTGCGGGTTGCGGTCGACCTGGATGATTTTCGCGGCGGTGGGGTAGAACTGGCGATAGGGGAAGTCAGTGCCGAGCATGATCAGCGTGTCGCAATTGAGCATGGCGTGATAGCCCGAGCTGAAGCCGATCAGGCCGGTCATGCCCACGTCGAACGGGTTGTCCCATTCCACATGCTCCTTGCCGCGCAGGGCATGCACCACCGGGGCGCCCAGCGTATCGGCCAGCGCCACCACTTGTGCATGGGCGCCGGCGCAACCGCTGCCGCACAGCAACGTGACTTTGTCACTGCCCTTGAGGATTTCGCTCAATTGCACCAGGTCGGCTTCGGCCGGCAACGTGCGCGGCGCGTTCAGTACCGGCCAAGGCTTGAGCGTGTCTTCGACTTCCAGCAACGACACGTCCCCCGGAATCACCACCACCGCCACGCCGCGATTGAGGATCGCCGAGCGCATGGCACGGTGCAGCACGTGGGGCATCTGTTCGGGGTTGGTCACCAGTTCGATAAAGTGGCTGCACTCCTTGAACAATTCCTGGGGATGGGTTTCCTGGAAATAGTTGAGACCAATCTCTGAGGAGGGGATCTGCGCGGCAATCGCCAGCACCGGCACATGGTTGCGATGACAGTCGAACAGGCCATTGATCAGGTGCAGGTTGCCCGGCCCACAACTGCCGGCGCATACCGTCAGCTCACCGGTGGCCGCGGCCTCGGCACCGGCGGCGAACGCGGCGACTTCTTCGTGGCGCACGTGCATCCATTCGATGCTGTCCATGCTGCGCAACGCATCGGTGAGGCCATTGAGGCTGTCGCCGGTCAGGCCCCAGATGCGCTTGATACCCGCCTGTTCAAGGGTGGTCGCCAGTTGCTGGGCCAGGTTGATTTTCGCCATGAGGCACTCCAATCGTCAGTGAGGTTAAGAACAGCTGATCAATAGGGGACAGTTCGATCACGGCGAATGCTGCGCCTTTAATGTGAAGATTGCTTCATGGCCGCGCGATATTGCCGGGTGCGGCGCGCGGTAAACCACTGGTCGCACGCCAGGGCCAGCCAAGGGGCGACGTTGGGGTTGGGGCGGCGGCCACGGCTCAAGCGGCGCATCTGGTCACGCACCACGGCCAGGGTGGCGAGTGAGGCGAGGGGCTTGCGCTTCCAGTCGATAGGCTTGAGTTGCGGGTCGAGGTCGCGACCTGCGCGCCACTGTTTGATCAACTGCGGTTCCAGGGTCAGGGCGGTGGCGATCCCGGCCATGGCGATGCCGCTATCGAGTACTTGCTGCACGATTGGTAGGCGTCGGATGCCGCCGGTGACCATCAGCGGCATGCGAGCGACACTGGCCATTTGCGCGGCAAATTCGAGGAAGTACGCTTCTCGGGCCAGCGTGCGGCCGTCCCGCGCTTCGCCTTGCATGGCCGGCGCTTCATAGCTGCCGCCGGACAATTCCAATAAATCGATGGGCAATGGATTGAGCATCTCTACCACCGCGCGCGCATCGGCCTCATCGAAGCCGCCGCGTTGGAAATCCGCTGAATTGAGTTTTACCGACACGCAAAACGCCGGGCTGACGCTAGCGCGCACGGCGTGGATCACTTCCAGCAACAGCCGCGCGCGGTTCTCCAGCGTGCCGCCCCAGCAGTCGGTGCGGTGGTTGCTCAGCGGGGAGAGGAACTGGCTCAGCAAGTAGCCGTGCGCCCCGTGGATCTGCACCCCGCTGAACCCGGCTTTCTCGGCCAGGCGCGCACTGGTGGCGAAGCGCTGGATCACGTCCTGGATCTCGTCTTCGCTCATGGCCTTGGGTGTGGCGAACATCTTGGAAAAACTGCCCAGGTCAAGGGCGAGGGCCGATGGCGCGAGGGCTTGTTGACCCAGGTTGGCCATGGTCTGGCGCCCTGGGTGGCTCAGCTGTACCCAGAAGTGCACGCCCTTGGCCCTGGCCACGTCGGCCCATTCGCGAAAGCTGTCCAAGTGTTGTTCGTTTTCCAGCGCAACGCCGCCGGGGCCGGTCATCGCACGCCGGTCGATCATCACGTTGCCGGTGATCAGCAGACCGGGTTCGCCGTCCGCCCAGGTCTTGTACAACTGCTTCAATTCGCGGGACGGTGCCTGATTGATATCGGCCATGTTTTCTTCCATCGCCGCCTTGGCGATGCGGTTGGAAATGATTTGGCCATTGGGCAGTTGCAGCGCTTCAAAGGGTGACATGGGTTGACTCCTTAGCGGGGGAGGCCTCAGGCTAAGCTTAAAGTTAACTTTAATGTCAAGCAGGTGTTGTGATGAATATTGGTGAGCTGGCAAAACAGAGCGGCCTGGCGGCATCGCGTATCCGCTTTTATGAAGCCGAAGGGCTGATCAGCCAGGTGGGCCGCCAGGCCAACGGTTATCGGCGCTATGCGCCCGAAGCCTTGCAGACGCTGCAATTGATCCAGAGCGCGCAACAGGCCGGGTTCACCTTGCAGGAACTCAAGGCGTTGATGCCGGCTCCCGGCGAGCACAAGCGCGAGGAATTGATTGAGGCATTGGAGCGCAAGGTGGCGCAGATCGAAGTGATGCAGGCGCAGTTGGCGCACAACAAGGCGCAATTGCTGGGCGTGATCAAAGCGGTACGGGCGCAGCCGGAAGGCGTGCCGTGCTCCATGGGGCAGAAACAGGTGCTGGCGTCGATCAAGATCAACCCGCCATCCTGAACGTGAGGAGTTTGCACTGTGAGAGGGGGCTTGCTCCCGATGACGGAGTTTCAGTTACCGGATAAGTAGCTGAACCACCGCTATCGGGAGCAAGCCCCCTCGCACATTTGTTACTCAGCGTCGGCGAAAGAGTGGTAGCGGTTCGTCCGTTGCGGCCTGATAGGTCACCGAGAAGTCCTTGAGGCTTTCCAGCGCTTCGTACGGGTCTTTGTCGGCGCGCAGGGCGAAGGCATCGAACCCGCAGCGGCGCAGGTAAAACAGTTGGTCGCGCAGCACATCGCCAATCGCACGCAGCTCGCCTTTGTAACCGTAGCGGTCACGCAGCAGGCGTGCGTTGGAGTAGTTGCGCCCATCGGTAAAGGCCGGGAAGTTCAGGGCGATGACTTGGAAGTGCTGCACGTCATCACCGATTTCTTCGGCTTCTTCATCCGCGTCCAGCCACACACCCAGGCCACCGTCACGGGCCTTGAGGGCGTGGCCGTGTTCGCGCCACAGCGCCAACGGCACGATCAGGTCGTCGCAGTTGGAAATACCGTCGAAGCTCGCGTCCTTGGGCAGCAGGTGCCAGGTTTCGTCGACGACTTCGTTGTTCTTAATGATTCGCTGCATAGACGCGCTCCTTGAACAGGTCAATGCCGATGCGCTGGTAGGTATCGATGAAACGCTCATCTTCGGTGCGCTGTTCGATGTACACATCGATCAGTTTGCCGATCACCTCGGGCATGGCTTCCTGGGCGAAGGACGGGCCGAGGATCTTGCCCAGGCTCGCGTCGCGGCTGGCGCTGCCACCCAGGGACACTTGGTAGAATTCTTCGCCTTTCTTGTCCACGCCCAGGATGCCGATGTGGCCGACGTGGTGGTGACCACAGGCGTTCATGCAACCGGAGATGTTCAGGTCCAGCTCGCCGATGTCGAACAGGTAGTCCAAGTCGTCGAAACGGCGTTGGATCGATTCGGCGATCGGGATCGACTTGGCGTTGGCCAGGGAGCAGAAATCACCCCCCGGGCAGCAGATGATGTCGGTCAGCAGGCCGATGTTCGGCGTGGCGAAGCCGCCTTCACGCAGTTCGCCCCACAGGGTGAACAGTTGGCTCTGCTCAACGTCTGCCAGGATGATGTTCTGCTCGTGGGAGGTGCGCAGTTGGCCGAAGCTGTAGCGTTCGGCCAGGTCGGCCACGGCGTCCAGTTGCTTGTCGGTGATATCGCCAGGGGCGACGCCGGTGGGCTTGAGCGACAGGGTCACGGCCACATAGCCCGGCTTTTTGTGCGCCAGGGTGTTGCGCACACGCCAGCGGGCAAAGCCTGGGTGCTGTTGGTCGAGCGCGGCGAGTTCGGCGTCCTGGTTGCTCAGGGCCTTGTACTCGGGGTCGACGAAATGCTTGGCGACGCGATGCACTTCGGCTTCGGTCAGGGTGGTCTGGCCGCCGCGCAGGTGTTCCATCTCGGCGTCTACCTTCTGGGCGAACACCTCGGGGGTCAGCGCCTTGACCAGGATCTTGATCCGGGCCTTGTATTTGTTGTCGCGACGGCCGTAGCGGTTGTAGACCCGCAGGATCGCGTCGAGGTAGCTCAACAGGTCCGGCCATGGCAGAAACTCGTTGATGAACGCGCCGACCACTGGCGTACGGCCCAGGCCGCCACCCACCAGCACACGGAAGCCCAGTTCGCCTGCGGCGTTGTACACCGGCTCCAGGCCGATGTCGTGGACTTCGATGGCCGCACGGTCCGAGGTCGAGCCGTTGATGGCGATCTTGAACTTGCGCGGCAGGTAGGCGAATTCCGGGTGGAAGGTGGTCCATTGACGGACGATTTCGCACCACGGGCGCGGGTCGATCAGTTCGTCGGCGGCAACGCCGGCGAATTGGTCGGTGGTCACGTTACGCAGGCAGTTGCCGCTGGTCTGAATGGCGTGCATCTGCACGGTCGCCAGCTCAGCCAGGATGTCCGGCACATCTTCCAGTGCCGGCCAGTTGAACTGCACGTTCTGGCGGGTACTGATGTGGGCGTAGCCTTTGTCGAAGTCGCGGGCAATCTTGGCCATCATGCGTGTCTGGCGCGAAGTCAACTGGCCGTAGGGCACGGCCACCCGCAGCATCGGCGCAAAGCGCTGCACATAAAGGCCATTTTGCAGGCGCAGAGGGCGGAACTCTTCTTCGCTCAGTTCACCTGCCAGATAGCGTCGGGTCTGATCACGGAACTGCTTGACGCGGTCCTCGATGATGCGCTGATCGTATTCGTCGTATACGTACATATAGGTCCTGTTCTCGGCAAATCTGCGCGCACGGCCGCGCACTCCCAACGGAGCCGGCGCACGATACCAGTTTGCGTTTATGCGCAAAAGTGATGTTTGAGTATATGCACATAACCAAAATGACTAATGAGAAGGTTTATCGCGATACCCACATTTGTCATGCGGGCAATCCTGGACTTTACTGTGCTCGTGTCTTAGTGCAATCACCTATAAAACCGACAAGAGGCGATGCGATGAGCAATCCGACTAAAGCCCGTAAACCCGACAGTACCGTGGACGCCTGGGCCATCCTGTTCTTGATCATCCTGGTAGTGGGAACCGCTGTGTTCTGGGTCAGCCATCAATAAGCAGGGTTGCCTGAACCTCGATTGACAGCCGCATTGCCACTATCATGGCGGCTTCTTTTGAAGGTTCAAGCCAGCATGTTGAAGGTTCTGATTGCGTCTGTGGGGTTGTGGGGAGCGACCTTCGGGTTGATGGCCCATGCGACATCGGTGGTGTTTCTCAACCCAGGCACGTCGACGGAAACCTTCTGGGTCGGCTACACGCAGTTCATGCAGGCCGCGGCCAAGGACCTCGGCCTGGATTTGCGTGTGCGTTATGCCGAGCGCGATAACCAGAACACCTTGAGCCAGGCGCGTGAAGCTCTTCAAGGCGGCCGGCGGCCCGATTACCTGGTGCTGGTCAATGAGCAATACGTGGCGCCCCAGGTCCTGCGCATGGCGCAGGGCAGCGGGGTGAAGTTACTGATGGTCAACAGCACGCTGACGACCGACCAGGCGCACCTGTTGGGCGCCCAAAGCGGCATTGATGTGATCGGCAGCCTGGTCGCCGATGACGAACGGGCCGGCTACCTGATGCTCGTTGACCTGTTGCGTCAGCACGGCCCCATTGCACCGGGCGAATCCCTCGACCTGTTGGCGTTTTCCGGGGTCAAGACCACGCCGGGCGCGCAGCTGCGCGAGCAGGGCTTGCGCCGGGCGCTGGCCGAACATCCCCAGGTGCGACTGCGCCAGTTGGTTTACGGCGAGTGGACCCGCGAACGCGCCTTTGAGCAGGCCACGCAGCTGTTCAAGCGCTATCCGCAGACCGCGCTGGTGTGGTCGGCCAATGACCAGATGGCGCTGGGTGCCATGCAAGCGCTTGAGGACAGCGGGCGATCGCCGGGCAAGGACGTCCTGTTCAGCGCGGTCAACAGCTCGCCGCAGATCCTGCAGGCGCGCCTGGACGGGCGCTTGTCGAGCCTGGTCGCCGGGCATTTCACCCTGGGCGGGTGGGCCATGGTGCTGATCAACGATGATGCCAAGGGCATAGATATCCGCCGTCATCGGGACCACGAACCGCAGGTGGCGCTGTTCGAACTGATAGACCCGGCCCAGGCGCGACAGCTGCTTGAACTCCAGGCCAAACACCACTATCGCGTGAACTTCAAGGCGCTTTCGGCGCAGGCCAAGCCCGAGGGTTATCGTTACCCGTTCGGCTTGGAATTGTTGATGCGTTAAGCGTGCGCCTGTGTGCCTTAAACCCCGGCCAGGTGCAGCACCAGTTTGACGATACCGAATAGCGTCAGGGCAAACACCCCCGTGAATAGAATGCCCAGCATCACAAAGTGGCTGGGCTTGCCGTGGGTAAAGTCGCGGGCGCGGTTCTTGCCGCTTTGCACGCCAAAGGCGGCGGCCACCACGCTGTGCAGCATCTGCCAGAAGGAAGGCGGTTTGTTATTGACTGGATCGTCCATAAGTCCCTCGACACCCGGTGTGTGAGGGACAGCATAGACAATCCTGGCGGGCTTAGTTGTCGTAGCCCAGGTTGGGCGCCAGCCAGCGCTCGGTCACGGCCAGGTCCTGGCCTTTGCGCGCGGTGTAGCTCGTGACTTGGTCTTTGTCGACTTTACCCACCGCAAAGTACTGCGCCTGCGGGTGGGCGAAGTACCAGCCGCTCACCGCCGCCGCCGGGAACATCGCGTAGTGTTCGGTCAGGAACACACCGCTGCGACCGGCCTGCATTTCGCGGGCCTCGGGGTCGAGCAATTGGAACAGCTGGGCCTTCTCGGTGTGATCCGGACACGCCGGGTAACCGGGGGCAGGGCGGATGCCGCTGTATTGCTCTTTGATCAGCGCCTCGTTATCCAGCTGCTCGTCTTTGGCGTAGCCCCAGTAATCTTTACGCACTTGCTGGTGCAACCATTCGGCGCAGGCTTCGGCCAGGCGGTCGGCGAGGGCCTTGACCATGATCGAGTTGTAGTCGTCGCCCGCGTCCTGGTAAGCCTTGGCCACTGCCTCGGCGCCGATGCCGGCGGTGGTAATGAAACCACCGATGTAGTCGGTGATGCCGCTGTCTTTGGGCGCGACGAAGTCGGCCAGGGAGAAGTTCGGTTTGCCGTCGGTCTTGATGATCTGTTGGCGCAGGTGGTGCAGCCTGGCAATCGGCTGGCCGTCGTCACCGTAGACTTCCAGGTCATCGTCCCGCACCTGGTTGGTCGGCCAGAAACCGAACACGGCACGTGCGCTGATCAGCTTTTCATCGATCAGCTTGCGCAGCATTTCGCGGGCGTCGGCATACAGCGCGGTGGCGGCTTCACCCACCACTTCGTCAGTGAGGATGCGCGGGAATTTACCGGCCAGGTCCCAGGAGATAAAGAACGGTGTCCAGTCGATGTACTCGGCCAGAACGTTGAGGTCGATGTTGTCCAGCACCTTGGCGCCGGTAAACGTCGGCACAACCGGGGTATAGCTGCTCCAGTCGAACTGCGGCTTTTTGGCGATGGCCGCCGGGTAACTCAGGCGTTCGGTGCGGGCGCTGCGGTTGGAGGTGCGCTCGCGTACGTCGATGTATTCCAGGCGGGTTTTCTCGACGAAGCCGGCCTTCAGTTCCTTGGACAGCAACTGCGTGGCCACGCCCACTGCGCGCGAGGCGTCGGTGACGTAGATCACCGCATCGTTGCTGTACTTGGGCTCGATCTTCACCGCCGTGTGCGCCTTGGAGGTGGTCGCGCCGCCGATCATCAGCGGCAGGTGGAAATCCTGGCGCTGCATCTCACGGGCCACGTGCACCATCTCGTCCAGGGACGGCGTAATCAGCCCGGACAGGCCGATAATGTCGCACTTCTGCTCTTTGGCGACTTGCAGGATCTTCTCCGCCGGTACCATCACGCCCAAATCGACGATGTCATAACCGTTGCAACCGAGCACCACGCCGACGATGTTCTTGCCGATGTCGTGTACGTCACCCTTTACCGTGGCCATCAGGATTTTGCCCTTGGCCTGCGGCTTGTCGCCTTTTTCCAGTTCGATGAACGGGATCAGATGGGCCACGGCCTGTTTCATGACACGGGCGGATTTGACCACCTGCGGCAGGAACATTTTGCCGGCGCCGAACAGGTCGCCGACGATGTTCATGCCGGACATCAGCGGACCTTCGATCACTTCGATCGGGCGCGCGAACGACAGCCGCGACTCCTCGGTGTCCTCGACGATATGCGTGGTGATGCCCTTGACCAGCGCGTGTTCCAGGCGCTTGTTCACCGGCCAGCCACGCCATTCTTCGGTTTCGGCTTCCTTGACGCTGCCGTCGCCCTTGTACTTGTCGGCGATGGCGAGCAGGGCGTCGGTGCCGTCCGGGGTGCGGTTGAGCACCACGTCTTCCACCGCGTCGCGCAGCTCGGCCGGGATCTGGTCGTAGATCTCCAGCTGGCCGGCGTTGACGATGCCCATGGTCAGGCCGTTGCGAATGGCGTACAGCAGGAACACCGAGTGGATCGCCTCGCGCACCGGGTTGTTGCCGCGGAACGAGAACGACACGTTGGACACGCCGCCCGAGGTCAGCGCGTACGGCAGTTCGTCACGGATATAGGCGCAAGCGTTGATGAAGTCGACGGCGTAGTTGTTGTGCTCCTCGATGCCTGTGGCGACCGCAAAAATGTTCGGGTCGAAGATGATGTCTTCCGGCGGGAAGCCGACTTCATTCACCAGGATGTCGTAGGAGCGTTTGCAGATCTCTTTCTTGCGTGCTTCGGTGTCGGCCTGGCCGGCTTCGTCGAAGGCCATCACCACCACCGCGGCGCCGTAGCGCTTGCACAGCTTGGCATGGTGAATGAACTGCTCCACGCCTTCCTTCATGCTGATGGAGTTGACGATGCCCTTGCCCTGGATGCACTTGAGGCCGGCTTCGATCACGTCCCACTTGGAGGAGTCGATCATGATCGGCACGCGGGAGATATCCGGCTCGCCGGCGATCAGATTGAGGAAGGTCACCATGGCCTTCTTCGAATCGAGCATGCCCTCGTCCATGTTGATGTCGATCACCTGGGCGCCGGCTTCAACCTGCTGCAGCGCGACTTCCAGGGCTTCGGTGTAGTTGTCCTCGCGAATCAGGCGGGCGAACTTGGCGGAACCGGTGATGTTGGTGCGCTCGCCGACGTTGACGAACAGCGAGCTGCGATCGATGGTGAACGGCTCCAGGCCCGACAGGCGGCAGGCCTTGGGAATGTCCGGGATCGGGCGCGGGGCATAACCGGCCACGGCCTTGGCGATGGCTTCGATGTGGCCTGGGGTGGTGCCGCAGCAGCCGCCGACAATGTTCAGGAAGCCGCTCTGGGCGAACTCTTCGATGACCTTGGCGGTTTGCGACGGCAGTTCGTCGTACTCGCCGAATTCGTTGGGCAGGCCGGCGTTGGGGTGCGCCGAGACGTGAGTGTTGGCCTTGTTGGACAGCTCTTCCAGATAAGGGCGCAGTTCGCTGGCGCCGAGTGCGCAGTTCAAACCGACCGAGATCGGCTTGGCGTGGGCCACGGAGTTCCAGAACGCTTCGGTGGTCTGGCCCGACAGCGTACGGCCGGAGGCGTCGGTGATGGTGCCGGAGATCATGATCGGCAGTTCGATGCCCAGTGCTTCAAACACCCCTTGCACGGCGAAGATCGCAGCCTTGGCATTGAGGGTGTCGAAGATGGTCTCGATCAGGATCAGGTCGGCGCCGCCTTCGATCAGGCCTTTGGTGGCTTCGGTGTAGTTTTCCACCAGCTCATCGAAGGTCACGTTGCGGTAGCCGGGGTTGTTCACATCCGGCGACAGCGAGCAGGTACGGCTGGTCGGGCCGAGCACGCCGGCGACGAAGCGTGGCTTGGCCGGGTTCTCGGCGGTCTTGGCGTCGGCGATCTTGCGTGCCAGGCGTGCGCCTTCGACGTTCAGCTCGTAGGCCAGCTCTTCCATGCCGTAGTCGGCCATGGAAATGCGCGTGGCATTGAAGGTGTTGGTTTCGAGGATGTCGGCGCCGGCATCCAGATAAGCCTTCTCGATGCCGCCGATCACGTCCGGACGGGTGATCACCAGCAGGTCGTTGTTACCCTTGACGTCGCTCGGCCAGTCGGCGAAGCGTTTGCCACGGTAATCGTGCTCTTCCAGTTTATAGCTCTGGATCATCGTGCCCATGCCGCCGTCGAGGATCAGGATGCGTTCCTTGAGGGCGTGGTGAAGGGCTTGCAGACGAGCGCTACGATCGGACATGGGACTACTCTGGTCAGGCATTACGGAGGGGGTGGATCATAGCAAACCTGTGCGGATTTGCGGCATGTGCGGGTTTTGCATGAATATCGCTCATGTTGGGCGGAGTCATGGCCCGGTAGAATCACCGCCACTTTTTTACCGCACGTATTGATCGGGACCGGATACATGTCACTTCGTCTTATCGTCAGCGCCTTCCTGGCCTTGATTGCCAGCGCTGCCCAGGCTGAAGGTCCCGCGCCGGCGATCTCCTACACCCGCGATATCCAACCGATCTTCACCGAAAAGTGCGTGGCCTGTCACGCCTGCTACGACTCCGCCTGCCAGCTCAACCTGGGCAGCGCCGAAGGGGCGGCGCGCGGCGCGAGCAAAGTCCCGGTGTACGACGGCGAGCGTAGCCAGGCCACGCCGACTACCCGTTTGTTCTATGACGCCTTCGGCAAACAGGCGTGGCGGCAGAAGGGCTTTTATTCGGTGCTCGACGCCCAGGGCAGCCAGGCCGCGCTGATGGCGCGCATGCTGGAGTTGGGCCATAACGCGCCGTTGCAACCCAACGCCAAGCTGCCCGAAGACATCGTGCTGGGCTTGAATCGCGAAAACACGTGCGCCATGCCCGCCGAGTTCAACGCCTACGCCGGCAGCCATCCCAAAGAAGGCATGCCGTTGGCGGTCACCGGCCTGACTGACCAGCAATATCAAACCCTGCAACGCTGGCTGGCCTCCGGCGCGCCCATCGATGAACAGGGCCTGGCGCCGAGTGCCAGCGAAGCCTTGCAAGTGCAGCAGTGGGAAAACCTGTTCAACCAGCCAGGCGCCCGTGAAAGCCTGGTGGCGCGCTGGCTGTACGAGCATTTGTTTCTCGCCCATCTCTACTTTGAGGGCGGCGAGCCGGGGCATTTCTTCCAGTGGGTGCGCTCGCGTACGCCAAGCGGGCAGCCGATCGACTTGATCAATACCCGCCGTCCGAATGACGACCCCGGCACCCGCGTGTATTACCGCCTGTGGCCGGTGCAGGGCGTGATCGTGCATAAAACCCACATCACTTACCCGTTCAGTGCGCAGAAGATGGCGCGCATCAAGGCGCTGTTCTACGCCGGCAACTGGCAGGTCAGCGCCTTGCCGGGCTATGGGCCGGGGCGTCGGGCCAACCCGTTCGACACGTTCGAAGCTATCCCGGCCAAGGCCCGTTACCAGTTCATGCTGGATAACGCCGAATATTTCGTGCGCACCTTCATTCGCGGGCCGGTGTGCCGGGGGCAGATCGCCACGGACGTGATCCGCGACAATTTCTGGGCGCTGTTCCAAGACCCTGACCATGATTTGTATATCACCGATGCGCGGTATCGCGGCCAGGCGACGCCGTTGTTGGCCATGCCGGGGCAAAACGACGACGTGGGCAGCGTGCTGAGCCTGTGGCTGGCCTACCGCGACAAGCGCAACGAATATGAAGCGCTGCGCCGCGACAGTTACGCCGATTTGCCACCGCCGAGTTGGTCAAGCCTGTGGGCGGGTAACGACAGTGCCTTGCTGAGCATCTTCCGTCACTTTGACAGCGCGTCGGTGACCAAGGGCCTGATCGGCGAAGTGCCGCAGACGATGTGGTTATTCGATTACCCCCTGTTGGAGCGCACCTATTATCAGTTGGCGGTGAATTTCGATGTGTTCGGCAACGTCTCGCACCAGGCCCAGACCCGCCTGTACTTCGACCTGATCCGCAACGGCGCGGAGCAGAACTTCCTGCGCCTGATGCCTGCCGACACCCGCGACGGGTTTATGGACGACTGGTACCAGAACAGCGGCAAGATCAAACTCTGGCTGGACTACGAAGCCATCGACGACGACAAGCCGAGCGGTCTGCACCTGGATGAAAAAGACCCCAAGCGCGACTTTGCCAACCAGTTGCTCACCCGTTACGGCGATTTGAATGCCAGCCCGGACCCGATCAACCGTTGCGCGGGCGCCTATTGCTCACGCAACGGTATCTCCGCGACGTT
This sequence comes from Pseudomonas asgharzadehiana, assembly GCF_019139815.1. Lineage (NCBI taxonomy): Bacteria > Pseudomonadati > Pseudomonadota > Gammaproteobacteria > Pseudomonadales > Pseudomonadaceae > Pseudomonas > Pseudomonas asgharzadehiana. The sequence goes on along the minus strand of NZ_CP077079.1, from coordinate 3,645,222 downwards.
GCAGGATGTGGAACAGGCCCTCAGTCGCCTGACCTCGCGCCCGGCGGCGGGGCTCAAGGTGATCGATCAATTGCCCGAAGCGACGATGTTGCGTATCGAGACCGCCAGCGGCCAGCGCATGGTCTACAGCCTGCTGCGCAACCGTGCCCACAGTAACGTGGCGTTCCTGCTGGGTGAGGCCTATCGCTATCAGTCGGGCCTGGATACCTTGACCGTTTACCCGGGCGTGCTCAGCAGCTACCCCAACTTCATGTTCAATATCCCGGCCCGGGAAGTGCCTGCATTCGTTGCGCAGATGGAACAGGCCAAGGACGCCAAGCAGTTCGAAGCCATCGTTGATCGTTGGGGCGTGCGCCGCAGCCATCCGCTGTTCTGGCAGTATTTCCATGATTTGTCGCAGTACATCCGCGAGACAACGCCTGTGGAAGAGGGGGTGTTGGACATGAATCGTTATGAAAACCTCTGACAGGCAGGTCGACGCTTTTCCGACAAAAATACTCGGACTTTGTACCTGCGTAATATTTTGGCGTAAACTGCCGGCAAGCCTGTGAGGAGTTTCCATGACTGCCATAACCATTACCGACGCCGCCCACGATTACCTGGCCGACCTGCTGTCCAAGCAGAACACCCCAGGAATCGGTATCCGCGTCTTCATCACCCAGCCCGGCACCCAGTACGCCGAGACCTGCATTGCCTACTGCAAGCCTGGTGAAGAGAAGCCTGAAGACACCGCCCTGGGGCTGAAAAGCTTCACCGCGTACATCGACAGCTTCAGCGAAGCCTTCCTTGATGACGCCGTGGTCGACTACGCCACCGACCGTATGGGCGGCCAGTTGACCATCAAGGCGCCCAACGCCAAGGTGCCGAATGTCAACGCCGACAGCCCGGTCAACGAGCGCATCAACTACTACCTGCAGACCGAGATCAACCCGGGGCTTGCCAGCCACGGCGGCCAGGTCAGCTTGATCGACGTCGTCGAAGACGGCATCGCTGTCCTCAAGTTCGGCGGCGGCTGCCAAGGCTGCGGCCAGGCCGACGTGACCTTGCGTGAAGGCATCGAGCGCACCTTGCTCGAGCGTATTCCGGAGCTCAAGGGTGTACGTGACGTGACCGACCATACGCAGAAAGAAAACGCCTACTACTGAGTAAGGCGTTCACTGCGAAAATAAAAAACGGCGCCCCGTGAGCGCCGTTTTTTATACTTTTAATTCAGTGGGTTACGTTGTTTATCTCAGACGGAAGATTAGGTGTGGGGCTTGCTTCCGATAGCGGTGCCTCAGTCGCCTCGACCGCTGGCTGATACACGCATCTGGTAAAAAAGCTAAGGTCGATAAAGATGCGCATGCCCAGCCCGATACAGCGATGACTCGCTGAAACTGTCATTGGCCAGCACCCGACCCACCACAATCAGCGCCGTGCGCCGAAAGCCCTTGGCGGCGACTTTGCCGGCGATATCAGCGAGCGTGCCGACCGCCCAATCCTGGTCCGGCCACGTCGCGCGGTGCACCACGGCAATCGGGCAATCCGCGCCGTAATGCGGCAACAGCTCGGTGACGATCTTTTCCAGATGATTGACCCCCAGGTGAATCGCCATGGTCGTGCCGTGGCGGGCCAGGCTGTCGAAGTCTTCGCCGACCGGCATGCTGGTTTTATCGGCGTAGCGCGTCAGGATCACGCTTTGGGCGATGTCCGGCAGGGTCAGTTCGGCCTCCAGCAACGCAGCGCAGGCCGCCACTGCGGTGACGCCGGGGATGATCTGGAAGGGAATGTCCCATTCGCGCAACTGGCGGATTTGCTCGCCAATCGCGCCGTACAGGCTCGGGTCGCCGGAATGCACACGTGCCACGTCCTGGCCTTTGGCATGGGCGGCCTTGATCAGGTCGATGATTTGCTCCAGGTGCAATTCGGCGCTGTTGACCACCTGTTCCGCCTGATGGCCGTCCAATACCGCTGCGGGCACCAGGGAGCCGGCGTAAATGATCACCGGGCAACTGCGGATCAACCGTTGGCCCTTGATGGTAATCAATTCCGGGTCGCCGGGGCCGGCGCCGATGAAGTAGACGGTCATGGAGAGTTCCTGTCGAAAAACGGGCGAGCATGAAGGATGCTCATGATCGGAAAGCGCGATTATCGGGATTTTAGCCGGCGCAGGCCAACGCAAAGGTGGCCTGGGCGGTTTTCCGGCGGGTGATCAACAAGCGGGCAGGGCCGCCGCAGAGCTGTTCGGCCAGGGCCAGGGCGGCGCTTTCGGCGATGCCGTAACAGCCGGTATGGGCGAAGGCAACTGCGGATTTATGGCTCAGCCGCGCTTCATAAACGGCCAGTTGCCCGGCGCTGAAGCACCGCAAGGGCAGGTCGAGCCATCGGGCCAGGGCGAGTAGCCCCGGCTCGTTTTGTTTACGGTCGATGCTGGCCAGTGCCGTGACACGGTGACGCTCGATGCCGCCCTCGGCGAGGGCCGCATCAAACAGGCTCAACAGGGTGGCTGCATCACAACCGCGCTGGCAGCCCAGGCCGACCACGTAGGTCATGCCGAGTAGCGATCATCGCGGTTGCGACGGAACAGCCAGGCGCTGATCAGGCCTAGGGCCAGCCAGAACGCCATATTGGTCAGCTGCGAGGCGATCTTGAACTGCGCCTCCAGGGCTTGCGGCGCGAGCATTGAATGCACTAGCGGCTGCGGCGCGCCGAGTATGTGCGGCACCGCGAGGATGGCTGCGCCCAGCACTTTGAGCAGCCCATTGCGGCCGAAAACGATCAGCGCAATACCGGCGGCAGTAGAGGCGGCGGTGCCGATCCACCATGCCTGGCGTAGCGCCAAGTCAGCGGCGGCAGTGCCCGGCAACTCCGGTGGCAGGCCGAGGGTTGGCGCCAGCACAAAGGTCGCGTAACCCGCCAGGCCCCACAGCAGGCCCTGGGCGGTGCGAGTCGGCGTGCGCAAGGTGTAAAGGCCAGCCAGCATCAGCGCAAAACCGACGGCTACCACCAGGTTGGCGCCCGTGGTCGAGAGCACGCGCTGCCAGCCGTCTTCCGGCTCCCAGGCTTCGGCGTCATGGGTGTGCGCGGCAGCGCCGGCGGCGTGCTCATGCACAACCTCTGTGGCGGCCGGGGCTTTTTCAAAGGTTTCCGCCTGCAGAATCAGCGGGGCAACCCAGAAGCTTTGCAGCAGGGTCAGCAGCAGGGCGGCCAACAGGCCGCTGAACCCTGCGGTTTGCGCAATACGCTTGATCATGTCGGCAGGTCTCAATGGCACGGGAACGCGGCGCTGTGGCGGGTATCGTGGGCAGCGTTGTGCACCGCCTCAATGTGCGAGAAACCGGCGAAATACACCAGGCACGCACCGAGGATCGACGCGCCGATAGCGGCGCTCAGGCGTTGGCTCAGGGTGGAGGTGCTGCTGGCGGTGTGCGAGGTGCTGCTGATGATCGACATGGCGCGTCCCTTTCAGGTGTCAGGGTGAAACGAGCGCATGAAAACCCCGCGAGCCAGGCCCACAGGGTTCTGAACAGCGCCCGCCCACCGCGGGTTTGTTATCTGAAGTTTTCGGGCCGGTCTCCGGGCTTGCGAGGGACACTGGGTCTATAAAGCATCGCCTTCCCATGCCGTACAGGCACAGTGGATCTGACGCTTCGCTCGCTTACCGTTGCGGGGGCAGCACCGGACTTGCCATACGGATATGACGTACCGGTTTCCCGTTTCACCCTGTGAAGGGCACCCGAAACAAGGCTTGTAGGAAAGCATGCAGAGCGGCGGTAGTCAAATTGACCGAGCCCCTGTAGCCTTGCACCCTTCGAGGTTCTTCGGCCCAGGCCGAAGCTAAGAAGGGAACGCGGTTCAAGCCGCGGCTGCCCCCGCAACTGTGAAGGGTTTACCGACTGCCATGCCACTGCCGATCAGGCGGGAAGGCGCAGCCGGCGCCGGTCGTACGGCCCGCAAGCCCCAAGCCAGGAGACCTGCCTCGCAACCGATTTTCCAATTCAACCGGGCGGGGTGATCCGGTGACGAAATCCGCTGCTGCGCGCTGTCGCAGGGCCAATCGTCCCGTATGCCCGCCCCAAAAGGGCATCCGATGAAAACACTGGCCAAACTTCCCGTCACCATCGTTACCGGCTTCCTCGGCTCGGGCAAAACCACCTTGCTGCGCCATATGCTCGACAACGCCCAGGGCCGTCGTATCGCGGTGATCGTCAACGAATTCGGCGAGCTGGGTATCGACGGTGAAATCCTCAAGCAGTGCTCCATCGGTTGCACCGAAGAAGAAGCCAACGGCCGTGTCTACGAATTGGCCAACGGCTGCCTGTGCTGCACGGTGCAGGAAGAGTTCTTCCCGGTGATGCGCGAACTGGTGGCCCGTCGTGGCGACCTCGACCATATCCTCATCGAAACCTCGGGCCTGGCCCTGCCAAAACCGCTGGTGCAAGCGTTCCAGTGGCCGGAAATCCGCAGCGCCTGCACGGTTGACGCGGTGATCACCGTGGTCGACAGCCCGGCCGTGGCCGCCGGCACCTTTGCCGCGTTCCCGGACCAGGTCGACGCCCAGCGCAAACTCGACCCGAACCTGGACCACGAGTCGCCGCTGCACGAGCTGTTCGCCGACCAACTGGCCAGCGCCGACCTGGTCATCCTCAACAAGTGCGACCTGATCAGCCCTGAAGACCTGGCCCGCGTGCGCCTGGAAGTCGCCGAAGAGCTGCCGCCGGCCGTCAAGGTCATTGAAGCGAGCAGCGGTCGCCTGCCGCTCGACGTGCTGATCGGCCTGGGTGCCGGCTCCGAGGAGCACATCGATGGTCGCCACAGCCATCACGATCACCACCATGAAGGCGAAGACGATCACGACCACGATGCGTTTGATTCGATCTCCATCGACCTGCCGCAAGCCGACGAAGCGCTGCTGCTCGACGCCCTGACCCAACTGGTGGTGCAACACGGCATCCTGCGCATCAAAGGGTTCGCCGCGATCCCCAACAAGCCGATGCGCCTGCTGATCCAGGGCGTGGGCACGCGTTTTGACAAGCATTTCGACCGCGCCTGGGGCGCAGACGAAGCGCGCATTACGCGCCTGGTGCTGATCGGCCAGGAGCTGGATGCCGCCGCCCTTGAAGCGCAATTGCGCGCCGCGCTCAGCGCTTAACCCATGCACCTGCTCAGGACTCAGCCCGGTGGTTTCGTCGCGGACGACAATATTGCCGACCTTGGTCAAACCCCCGCCGAACTGGTGATCCTGTGTAGCGGCGATTCGAGCCTGGCGCTGCTGGCCGAAGCGGCGCAGCAACTGCCCGAGGATTACCCCAGCCTGCGCCTGGCCAACCCGATGCAGGTGCAGAACCACGCCTCGGTCGACCTCTACGTTGACGAAGTGCTGCGCCACGCCAAGGTCATCCTGATTTCGTTGCATGGCGGCATCGCTTATTGGCGTTACGGCATCGAACGTCTGGTGGCGTTGGCCGAGCGCGGCGTCACGCTGATCCTGGTGCCGGGCGATGATCGTCCCGACCCCGAACTCAGTGGTCTCAGCACGGTCAACGCCGAGCAACGCGAGCGCCTGTGGCAATTTCTGCGTCAGGGCGGCTTGGGCAATGCGCTGGATTTCTATCGCTGCCTGGCCAGCGGTTATCTGGGCCGTGATTACCCGTGGGCCGAGCCGCAACCCCTGGCGCGCACCGCGATCTATCACCCGCGTAAAGCCAACGCCCGGCTCAATGACTGGCAGGCCGATTGGCATGCCGAACGGCCCGTGGTCGCGGTGTTGTTCTACCGTTCGCATTTGCAGGCGGCGAATACCGGTTTTATCGACGTGTTCTGCCAACGCTTGCAGGTGGCGGGCCTGAACCCGTTGCCGATGGCGGTGGCCAGCCTGAAAGAGCCCGGTTGCCTGACGGTGGTCGAGGACCTGCTGGACGAGGTCGGCGCGGCGCTGATTCTCAATACCACCGGCTTTGCTCAATCAAGCCCCGAAGCTCCGCACCTGCGCCCGTTTCGCCGCAATATCCCGGTGATCCAGGCCATTTGCGCCCAAGACAACAGGCCCGGCTGGCAGGCCAGCGAACAGGGCCTGGGCCCGCGCGATTTGGCCATGCACATCGCTTTGCCGGAGCTGGATGGGCGCATCATCAGCCGCCCCATCAGCTTCAAAGACCTGGCCTGGCGCAGCGAGCGCAGCCAGTCTGACGTGGTGTGCTACCGCGCAGCGCCCGAGCGCATGGATTTTGTCGCCGAACTGGCACGGCGCTGGGTCGAGTTGGCGCGGGTACCGAATGCAGACAAGCGCATCGCGCTGATCCTTGCCAATTACCCGACCCGCGACGGGCGCATCGGCAACGGTGTGGGCCTGGACACCCCGGCGGCGGCGCTGAATATCCTGCGGGCGCTGCAAGCCGAAGGGTATTCGCTGCCGGATGCATTGCCGGACAGCGGCACGGCATTGATCCATGAGCTGCTCGGTGGCGTCACCAATGATCTGGACAGCCTTGACCTGCGCCCTTGCCATCAAAGCCTGGGCCTGGATGACTACGAGGCGATGTTCCTGCGCTTGCCCGAGGCCAATCGCCAGGCCGTGCTGGAGCGCTGGGGTACGCCCCACAACGACCCGATGTTTCGGGATGGCCGCCTGATGATTGCCGGGCTGCGCCTGGGCCTGACTTTTGTCGGCATTCAACCGGCGCGGGGTTACCAGGTGGATGCCAGTGCGGTGTACCACGACCCGGACCTGGTGCCGCCGCATGGTTACCTGGCGTTCTATTTTTGGTTGCGCCACACCTACGGCGCCCATGGCGTGATCCACGTGGGCAAGCACGGTAACCTCGAGTGGCTGCCGGGCAAGGGCGTGGGCTTGTCGGAAAACTGCTGGCCCGACGCGCTGCTGGGGCCGCTGCCGAATATCTACCCGTTTATCGTCAACGATCCGGGCGAGGGCGCCCAGGCCAAGCGGCGCACCCAGGCGGTGATCATCGACCACCTGATGCCGCCGCTGACCCGCGCCGAAACCTATGGCCCGCTGCGTAACCTGGAGCTGTTGGCGGACGAGTACTACGAAGCTCAATTGCTCGACCCGCGCCGCGCCCGTGAGCTGCAAAAAGACATTCTCAAGCTGGTGCGCGAAACCCGTATCGACCAGGAGCTTGAACTGGACGGCGACGCCGATGCCGATGCCGCCATCTGGCTGCCGCGCCTGGACACCTACCTGTGTGACTTGAAGGAGTCGCAGATCCGCGACGGCCTGCATATCTTTGGCGAGTCGCCCCAAGGCCGTCTGCGCATTGATACCTTGCTGGCCTTGCTGCGTATTCCCCGTGGGGATGGCCGTGGCCCGCAATCGAGCGTGCTGCGGGTGTTGGCCAAGGCGTTCGAGCTGGGCTTCGACCCGCTGGACTGCGCCCTGGCCGAGCCCTGGACCGGACGCCGCCCGGGCGTGTTGCAAAAGATCGATACGCAACTGTGGCGTACCGCCGGTGATACTCGCGAGCGCCTGGAGTTGTACGCCGCGCGCTTGATCGAACAGGCGCTGGAAGGCCCGGTGGAGCAGTTGCAAGCGCCCGGTTGGGAGGATGTGAACGCGGTGATCGAAAGCCTGCGCAGCGTCGTGGCCCCGCGCCTGGATGCCTGCGGCCCCGCCGAAATGCGCGGCCTGCTGGACGCCCTGGGCGGTCGTTTCGTACCCGCGGGGCCGAGCGGCGCGCCGAGTCGCGGGCGCCTGGATGTACTGCCCACGGGGCGCAATTTTTTCACGGTCGACGTGCGCAACCTGCCCACCACCACGGCATGGCGTATCGGTTTTCAGTCGGCCAACCTGGTTCTTGAGCGGCACTTGCAGGATCACGGCGACCACCTGCGCCAACTCGGCCTGTCGGTGTGGGGCACAGCCACCATGCGTACCGGCGGCGACGATATCGCTCAGGCCATGGCGCTGATGGGCGTGCGTCCGGTCTGGGCCACGGGCAGCCAGCGAGTGGACGACTTTGAAATCCTGCCGATCAGCCTGCTCGACCGCCCGCGTGTCGATGTGACGCTGCGCGTGTCCGGGTTTTTCCGCGATGCGTTCGCCAACCTGATCCGCCTGTTCGATGCGGCGGTGCAAGCGGTGGCTGCCCTGGATGAACCAGATGACATGAACCCGTTGGCCGCCAAGGTGCGCAGCGAGCGCGAAGCCTTGCGTTTGTCGGGCCTGGACGAAGACGCGGCCGCGAAACAGGCCGGCTGGCGTATTTTCGGCGCCAAGCCCGGTGCCTATGGCGCGGGCGTGCAAGGGGCGATTGACGGCCGCCTGTGGCAAAGCCGCGAGGATCTGGCCGAGGTCTATCTGAACTGGGGCGGTTACGCTTACGGTGGTTCCGATGAGGGCACCGCCGCCCGTGGGCAATTTGCCCAACGCCTGAGCCAGGTGCAGGCTGTGCTGCAAAATCAGGACAACCGCGAGCATGACCTGCTCGACTCCAACGATTACTACCAATTCCAGGGCGGCATGCTCGCCGCCGTGGAGACCCTGAGCGGCGACAAGGCCGCCAGCTACCATGGCGACCATAGCCAGCCGGACCTGCCGAAGATCCGCACCTTGAAGGAAGAGCTGAACCGGGTGATCCGTTCCCGCGCGGCGAACCCCAAGTGGATCGACGGCGTGAAGCGCCATGGTTATAAAGGCGCCTTCGAGATGGCGGCGACGGTGGACAACCTGTTCGCCTTCGATGCCACTACCGCGCTGATCGACGATCATCAATACGCCTTGCTCGCCGACGCCTACCTGCTCGACCCGGATACCCGGGCGTTTGTGCAACAGCACAACCCTGCGGCACTGCGCGACATGACCGAACGCATGCTCGAAGCCCAGCAGCGCGGCCTGTGGCAGGAGCCGGGGGCGTACCGTGAGGCCTTGGAAAACCTGTTGCTGGATATAGAAGAAGACAGCTGATGACTGACATTCCCCATTTTCCGCTGTCCGCCGTGGTCGGCGCCGATGACCTGAAGCTGGCGCTGTGCCTGACTGCCATCGACCCGAAGATCGGCGGTGTGCTGATCGAAGGACCGCGCGGCATGGCCAAGTCGACCCTGGCCCGTGGGCTGGCCGACCTGTTGGCCAGCGGCCAGTTCGTGACATTGCCCTTGGGCGCCACCGAGGAGCGCCTGGTGGGCACCCTTGATCTCGACGCGGCACTCGGCGAAGGCCGCGCACAGTTTTCCCCCGGTGTATTGGCCAAGGCCGATGGCGGCGTGTTGTATGTCGATGAGGTCAACTTGCTGGCTGATCACCTGGTCGACCTGCTGCTGGATGTCGCTGCCAGCGGCACCAACCTGATCGAGCGTGACGGTATTTCCCACCGGCACGCGGCGCGCTTTGTGCTGATCGGCACCATGAACCCGGAGGAGGGTGAGTTGCGCCCGCAACTGCTCGACCGCTTCGGTTTCAATGTGGCGCTGGGCGGGCAGACCTTGCCGGCCGAGCGCGGACAAATTATCCGCCGTCGCCTGGATTTCGACAGCGACCCGGTGGCGTTCTGCGCGCAATGGGCCGCGCCGCAGGCAGCCTTGCGTGAACGGTGCACGGCTGCGCGGGCACGCTTGGGCGGCGTCGCGATGGACGACCAGGCCCTGGCGCGGATTACCGAGCGCTGCTTTGCCGCCGGTGTCGACGGGTTGCGCGCCGACCTGGTCTGGTTGCGCGGCGCCAGGGCTCACGCGGCATGGCGTGGCGCAGATGAAATTGGCGAAGAGGATATCGAGGCCGTGGCCGAATTTGCCCTGCGCCATCGCCGCCAGGAGCACTCGCCACCGGCCAGCCCGCCAGAACAAGGGCAATCACCCAAGCCGTCGGACACCTCTCCCGGCCAGGGCCAATGGGGCGATATGCCCGCACCGGCCTTGCCCACCGGCGCCCGCCGCAATGTGCCCACCTGGCCAAAAAAGCCCTAGGCATCCGCCCCCGGCCTGACACGGGGGCGGATGCCCGTCCCAAGGCGGGGCGCTTGAATGCTGGCAGGCAGGGCAAGGCCCGCAGCGCACAACAGGGGGCGGTCAACTGGCCAGGCACCTTGCTTGGCGGTCGGCCGCAGGCCCGTGAAGACCTGTTGTTTCACCTGCGCAGTCGTTCGGCCCAGGCGTTGTGGCTGGTGATTGTCGATGCGTCGGCCTCGACTCGCCGGCACCGCGCATTGACCGATGCCAAGGGCTTGTTGGCCCAACTGTTTGATGATGCCTACCGCCAACGCGCGCGCATGGCGTTGCTGACGGCCAGCGGGCCGTCGCCGAAATGGCAGGTGCAGGGGCTCAAAGCCGCGAAAAGCTTGACCGGCTGGCTGGATCAGCTGGGTGCCGGCGGCGGTACGCCGTTGCTGGCGGCGTTGAGCGAGGCGCAGCAGTGGTTGGCGGCGCGGCGCAAGCGCTATCCCGCCGAGCAGCAACAGCTGTTGGTGATTACCGATGGGCGACTCAAGGACATCAGCGGGCTGCCGTTACTGGCGTGTGCGGGGGTGCTGGTGGATATCGAGCGTGGGCCGATCAGGTTGGGGCGGGCCCAGGCGTTGGCGGCGGGGTTGCAGTTGGATTATCGGCATATCGATGAGATGTAGTGCCTGTACCGCCGCCATCGGGGCAAGCACTGCAAGACCATCAGCCCGCCCCCGGCACATTCGGCCAAAGATCCGCTACCAGGAACAAGCGCTCCGCTTCCTGCCAATCCTCGCCGGTGCGCACCATCCGTACCAGCAACTGCGCGGGTGCCATCGGGTCGAGATCGGTCAGCCATGCCTGCATGCGCTCTTCGCTCCACACCTCATCCGCCAGGTAATGCGCCGGCGCCAGCCATGCATGCCGGGGCAGGGGTTGCCAGCGCCCGGGCGGGCTGGCACTGACAAAGGCCTTCCAGTCCCGTTGATGCAACCAGCGCCCGCGCAAATGCTGCGGGTGGGCGCCGTGAGGCGAGGTGGCAAGGCCCGGCCAGGGGTAGAGCAAATACCCGCCCAGCCACAAGTGCGCATCGAACTGCTGGATATCCAGCGCCGCCAGCACTTCGCGGCTCTCCGGGCGGGCCGAAATCGGCAGTTGGTGCTGCGCCAGGTGCGCCAGTTTACGGTCGAGCCGGTCATGGCAGCCGGGGCCCAGCCACTGGGCGGTGTCCAGGCCGTCGCCGTTCTGCGGCCCGAGGTAGAGTTTGATCGCCAGTTCCAGGTGGTGCACGCCATCACGGTCCCGCAGCAGCATGTCCAACTCGCCCAGGGTGTGCCCGGCGCGGCGGATCGGCAGGTTGGCGGCCAGCAACTCCACACCCGGCGCATGCTGCACCGCGAACTGCCACAAACGCTCGTAATACAGGCCCAGGCGGCGCGTGCGTGACAGGCTCAGCCACTGCTGCAAGGCGCGGCTGTCCTGGTCCAATTGTCGCAGCCAGTGCTCGAGCCGGTCGGGCGCCTGCACCCAGTCGCTGCCGGCCAGCGGGTGGCGCTGCGGCCAGGGCGTGTGCGCGAGCATCGGCGGGGCGAGCATCACCCACGCCAGGTCGCGCACTTCGGGGTGGCGCAATTGGCGGGGCAAGGTGTGCAGATCGGGGAATAGAGTCATGGTCCGAGCATAGCCTTTCAAGCCGGGAGCGGAGGCCGCAGGACCCCTGAGAACCATTGTCATCAAGGCTTCACGGCGACAAAGGATTTTGCCTCAAGCGGCCTTTCGCCCATAATCGTTTCTTTTTTGCCACACCCCACATCCCGCAGGAGCCCCATGGAGCAATTTCGCAATATCGGCATTATCGGTCGCCTGGGCAGTACCCAGGTGCTGGACACCGTCCGCCGGCTGAAAAAATTCCTGCTGGAACGCCACCTGCATGTGATCCTCGAAGACACCATCGCCGAGATTCTCCCCGGCCACGGCCTGCAAACCTCGTCGCGCAAGATGCTCGGTGAAGTCTGTGACATGGTCATCGTGGTGGGCGGTGACGGCAGCCTGCTCGGCGCGGCGCGGGCGTTGGCGCGGCATAACGTGCCGGTGCTGGGGATCAACCGGGGCAGCCTGGGGTTTCTGACCGATATCCGCCCCGATGAGCTGGAAGTGGAAGTGGCCAAGGTGCTTGACGGCCATTACCTGGTGGAAAACCGCTTCCTGTTGCAGGCCGAAGTGCGCCGTCATGGTGAAGCCATCGGCCAGGGCGATGCGCTCAATGACGTGGTGCTGCACCCCGGTAAATCCACGCGCATGATCGAGTTCGAGCTGTATATCGACGGCCAGTTCGTGTGCAGCCAGAAGGCCGATGGCCTGATCGTCGCCACGCCCACCGGGTCGACTGCCTATGCGCTGTCGGCCGGTGGCCCGATCATGCATCCCAAGCTCGATGCCATTGTGATTGTGCCGATGTATCCCCATATGTTGTCCAGCCGGCCAATTGTGGTCGACGGCAACAGTGAGCTGAAAATCGTGGTGTCCAAAGACATGCAAATCTACCCGCAAGTCTCCTGCGACGGGCAAAACCATTTCACCTGCGCCCCCGGTGACACCATCACCGTGAGCAAAAAAGCGCAGAAACTGCGGTTGATCCACCCACTGGATCACAACTACTACGAAGTGTGCCGCACCAAGCTTGGCTGGGGCAGCCGCTTGGGGGGTGGAGGCGACTGATGCTCGATCCCGCGCGTAGCTACGACCTGATTGGTGACGTGCACGGATGCGCCCATACCCTTGAGCACCTGCTCGACCAGATGGGTTATCACAAGCAGGGCGGCACCTGGCGCCATCCGTCGCGCATGGCGGTGTTCCTCGGCGATATCATCGACCGTGGCCCGCGCATCCGCGAGGCGCTGCACATCGTGCATGACATGGCCGAAGCCGGCCAGGCGCTGTGCATCATGGGTAACCACGAGTTCAACGCCCTGGGCTGGGTCACACCCGCACCGCCCGGCAGCGGCCGCCAGTTCGTGCGTGAGCACACGCCGCGGCATGAACGGTTGATCCACGAGACCCTGACGCAGTTCGAGCACCACCCGACTGACTGGCATGACTTCCTTGGCTGGTTCTACGACATGCCGCTGTTTGTCGACGCCGGGCGTTTTCGCGTGGTGCACGCGTGCTGGGATGAGGGCTTCATCCAACCGCTGCGCGCGACCTTCCCGGATGGCTGCATCGACCAGCACTTCCTGCAAGCCGCCGCCGTGCCGGGCAGTTTTGCCTGTAACGCATTCGACCGCCTGCTGCGCGGCACGGATATGCGCCTGCCCGATGGGCTCACACTCACCGGCGGCGATGGCCTGACGCGTTCGTTTTTTCGCACCAAGTTCTGGGAAGACGACCCGAAAACCTACGGCGACATTGTGTTCCAGCCCGATGCATTGCCGGAGCCGGTGGCGCGTACGCCGTTGTCATCGACGCAAAAAAATTCCCTGCTGCGCTACGGCGTCGACGAGCCCTTGTTGTTCGTCGGCCACTACTGGCGCAGCGGCACACCGGCGCCGATCCGCCCGAACCTGGCCTGCCTGGATTACAGCGCGGTGCTGTACGGCAAGCTGGTGGCGTATCGACTGGACCAGGAAACCCGCCTGGACCCGCGTAAATTCGTATGGGTCGACGTTGAGCGGCCTGAGGTCATTAAATGAGCACCGTGGCTGTATTGCGCTTGCCCCTGAGCGTTGACCTGGGTGGTTTCGTCAGCCTGCTGCAACGCATGCAAGTGCCCCACCGCGTCAGTGAGGAGGCGGGGGAACAAGTGTTGTGGGTGCCCGAGAGCATCAGCGATGACGTGCGCGTGTTGTACCAGCGGTTTCCCGCCGGTGATCCGGACCGGCAATTGGACATTCCCGAACAGGCGCCGTCGACTCGACCCGGCTTTGCCCAACAGGTGCGGCACAGCCCGGTGACGGCGCTGGTGCTGCTGGCCAGCCTTATCGTCGGCGCGGTGACCCTGCTCGGCGAGAACCTGCAAGCCATGGCCTGGCTGACGTTCCTGCCATTCCGGGTGATGGGGGAGTACATCCAGTTCACGCCGTTCGCCGACATGTTGGCGTCGGGGCAGTGGTGGCGGTTGGTCACGCCGATGCTGATCCACTTCGGCATCCTGCACCTGGCCATGAACGGCATGTGGTACTGGGAATTGGGCCGGCGCATCGAAAGTCGCCAGGGTGGTATCAACCTGCTGGGCCTGACGCTGTTGTTCAGTCTGGTCTCCAACTACGCTCAATACGCCTATGGCGGCCCTGGCCTGTTCGGCGGTTTGTCCGGCGTGTTGTATGGCCTGCTCGGGCATTGCTGGATTTTTCAATGGTTGTCGCCCAACCCGGCTTACCGCCTGCCCCGTGGGGTGCTGGTGATGATGCTGGTGTGGCTGGTGCTGTGCCTGTCGGGGCTGGTCTCGATGATCGGCTTCGGTGAAATCGCCAACGCGGCCCATGTGGGCGGCTTGGCTATCGGTTGCCTGACCGGTTTGCTCGGCGGTGTGTACAACCGTCGCAAGTCGTCTATTTGATAAGGAAGAGCCGCATGTCCTCTTTTGCTGAAATGATCGAAAACATCACGCCCGACATCTATGAGAGCCTCAAGCTCGCCGTGGAAATCGGCAAGTGGTCCGATGGGCGCAAGCTCACCGCCGAACAGCGCGAGCTGTCGCTGCAAGCGGTGATCGCCTGGGAAATCCAGAACCTGCCGGAAGACCAGCGCACCGGCTACATGGGCCCGCAGGAGTGCCAGTCCAAATCGACCACCGTGCCGAACATCCTGTTCAAGTCGGATGCGATCCATTGATTGAGATTGGTCGCGGTGCAGTCAGCAAAATGTCGGCGCAACTCGGTGAGCCGACCGTTCAATACGCGTTTCGTCTGGGCGATACCGAGGTGCCGGTCAACCCGCTGATCGGTACCCATATACGCCTGGAGTACCTCGGTGCCATCCATTGCAGCCATTGCGGCCGCAAGACCAAGACCAGCTTCAGCCAGGGTTATTGCTACCCGTGCATGACCAAGCTGGCCCAGTGCGACCTATGCATCATGAGCCCCGAGCGTTGCCATTACGACGCTGGCACCTGCCGCGATCCAGGCTGGGGCGAGCAATTTTGCATGACCGACCACGTGGTGTACCTGGCCAACTCGTCAGGCATCAAAGTCGGTATCACCCGCGCCACCCAGTTGCCCACGCGCTGGCTGGACCAGGGCGCGAGCCAGGCGTTGCCGATCATGCGTGTGGCCACGCGCCAGCAATCGGGCTTCGTCGAAGACGTGCTGCGCAGCCAGGTGGCCGACAAGACCAACTGGCGCGCACTGCTCAAGGGCGATGCCGCGACGGTGGACCTCAAACAGGTGCGCGATGAACTGTTCGCGTCCTGTGCCGATGGCCTGTTGCAATTGCAGGAACGCTTTGGCCTGCAGGCCATCCAACCGGTTACCGACATCGAGCCGCTGGAAATCCGCTACCCGGTGGAGCAGTATCCGGCCAAGATCGTCAGCTTCAACCTGGACAAGAACCCGATTGCCGAAGGCACGCTGCTGGGGATCAAGGGCCAATACCTGATCTTCGACACCGGCGTAATCAATATTCGTAAGTACACGGCCTACCAGCTCGCCGTGCATCAGTAAAAGGATGCCACCCATGCGCACCGAACAACCGAAGATGATTTACCTGAAGGACTATCAGGCGCCGGACTACCTGATCGACGAGACGCACCTGACCTTCGAGTTGTTCGAGGACCACAGCCTGGTCCACGCGCAGTTGGTGATGCGCCGTAACCCCGAGCGCGGCGCCGGTTTGCCGCCGCTGGTGCTGGACGGTCAGCAACTGGAGCTGTTGAGCGTCAATTTGGCCGATCTGGAATTGACCGACACTGACTATCAGTTGACCGACAGCCACCTGACCGTGCACCCAAAAAGCGCCACGTTTACCCTCGACACCACGGTCAAGATCCACCCGGAAAGCAACACCGCACTGGAAGGCCTGTACAAGTCCGGCAGCATGTTCTGCACCCAGTGCGAGGCCGAAGGCTTTCGCAAGATCACCTATTACCTCGACCGCCCGGACGTGATGAGCACCTTCACCACCACGGTGATCGCCGAACAGCACCGCTATCCGGTGCTGCTGTCCAACGGCAACCCGATCGCCAGCGGCCCCGGCGAAGACGGCCGCCACTGGGCGACCTGGGAAGACCCGTTCAAGAAGCCGGCCTACCTGTTCGCGCTGGTCGCCGGTGACCTGTGGTGCGTCGAAGACAGCTTCACCACCATGACCAATCGTGAGGTGGCGCTGCGCATCTACGTCGAGCCGGAAAACATCGACAAGTGCCAGCACGCCATGACCAGCCTGAAAAAATCCATGCGCTGGGACGAAGAAACCTACGGCCGCGAGTACGACCTCGACATCTTCATGATCGTCGCGGTCAATGACTTCAACATGGGCGCCATGGAGAACAAGGGCCTCAATATCTTCAACTCCAGCGCCGTGCTGGCCCGCGCCGAAACCGCCACCGATGCCGCGCACCAGCGCGTCGAGGCGATTGTTGCCCACGAATACTTCCATAACTGGTCGGGCAACCGCGTGACCTGCCGCGACTGGTTCCAGCTGTCGCTCAAGGAAGGCTTTACCGTGTTCCGTGATTCGGGCTTCTCGGCCGATATGAACTCAGCGACGGTCAAGCGCATCCAGGATGTGGCGTACCTGCGTACCCACCAGTTCGCCGAAGACGCCGGCCCCATGGCCCACGCCGTGCGCCCGGACAGCTTTATCGAAATCTCCAACTTCTACACCCTCACCGTGTACGAAAAGGGCTCGGAAGTGGTCGGCATGATCCACACCTTGCTCGGTGCCGAAGGCTTCCGTAAAGGCAGCGACCTGTACTTCGAGCGCCACGACGGCCAGGCCGTGACCTGCGACGATTTCATCAAGGCCATGGAAGATGCCAACGGCGCTGACCTGAGCCAGTTCAAGCGCTGGTACAGCCAGGCTGGCACCCCACGCTTGGCGGTGAGCGAGTCCTACGACGCCGTGGCCAAGACCTACAGCCTGACCTTCCGCCAGAGCTGCCCGGCAACCCCGGACAAGGTGGAAAAACTGCCGTTCGTGATCCCGGTGGAATTGGGCCTGCTGGACGGGAAGGGCGCGGGCATTGCCTTGCGCCTGGCCGGTGAAGCCGCCGCCGCTGGCACCTCGCGGGTGCTTTCGGTGACCGAAGCCGAGCAGACCTTCACCTTTGTCGATATCGCTGAACAGCCGCTGCCTTCGCTGCTGCGCGGTTTCTCGGCACCTGTGAAACTGAGCTTTGCGTACAGCCGCGATCAACTGATGTTCCTGATGCAGCACGACAGCGATGGCTTCAACCGCTGGGATGCCGGCCAGCAACTGGCGGTGCAGGTGTTGCAGGAGTTGATTGGCCAGCATCAGGCCGGCCAGCCGCTGAAGCTTGACCAACGCTTGATCGACGCGCTGCGCACGGTGTTGAGCGATGAGCGCCTGGATCAGGCGATGGTCGCGGAAATGCTGTCGTTGCCCGGCGAAGCCTACCTGACGGAAATCAGCGAAGTGGCGGATGTCGACGCCATCCACGCCGCCCGCGAGTTTGCCCGCCAGCAACTGGCAGAGCACCTGTTCGAAGCGCTGTGGCTGCGTTATCAAGCCAATCGTGAACTGTCCAAGCAGACGCCTTATGTCGCAGCGGCCGAACACTTTGCCCGGCGTGCGTTGCAGAACATCGCGCTGTCGTACCTGATGCTCAGCGGCAAGCCTGAAGTGTTGGCGGCCACCCTGGACCAGTTCGACACCAGCGACAACATGACCGAACGCCTGACCGCGCTGGCGGTGTTGGTGAACTCGCCGTTCGAAGCGGAAAAGGCCAAGGCACTGGCGGTATTCGCCGAGAACTTCAAGGACAACCCGCTGGTCATGGACCAATGGTTCAGCGTACAGGCCGCCAGCACCCTGCCGGGCGGCTTGGCGCGGGTGCAGGAGTTGATGGAGCACCCGGCGTTCACCCTCAAGAACCCGAACAAAGTGCGCGCATTGATCGGCGCGTTTGCCGGGCAGAACCTGATCAACTTCCATGCGGCCGATGGTTCGGGCTATCGCTTCCTGGCCGACCTGGTTATCCAACTGAACGGCTTCAACCCGCAGATCGCATCGCGCCAATTGGCGCCACTGACCCGCTGGCGCAAATACGACAGCGCGCGCCAGGCGCTGATGAAGGCCGAGTTGGAGCGCATTCGTGCTTCGGGCGAGCTGTCGAGTGATGTGTTCGAAGTGGTCAGCAAGAGCCTTGCGTAAGCATGGGTAAATGCACTTGAACTTGTGGTGAGGGCGCTTGCTCGCGTGACGGCCGGGCAGGCGATCAAGTTGCAAGACAAGTAAGCGGTTCAAATGTGGGAGCGGTGCATCAGGTCAGTACCGGGGCGCCAGTCAACTCGTCACGGGAGCAAGTGCCCTCGCCACAGGCTCAACCTGGCACCTGAGATACGTAGATAACCATGCTTGCATGAGCGTAGCTATTGAAAAAACGGTCATGACAGGCCGTTTTGTTCTTTAACCGAAAGGCCTACCTTGCTGCTGACACTTTCTGTCAGGGCGCTCTGCTAAGCTGCGGCACTTTTGGCTTTTTCGGTGGGATCAACGTGTCGCGTACCGCTCGCTTACTGACCTTGCTGCAGGCCCTGCGGGGTAAGAAACGTCCTGTCACCGCCGCCGCGCTGGCGGCGCAGTTGGAGGTGTCCGAACGTACGCTGTACCGCGATATCGCCGAGTTGACCGCCCTGGGAGCGCCTATCTTCGGGGAGGCCGGCGTGGGTTACGTGTTGCGCAATGGCCTGTTTTTACCGCCGCTGATGCTCAATGCCGAGGAAACCGAAGCCGTGGTGCTGGGCTTGCGTTATGTGGACCAACGTGGGGACGAGGTGCTCAGTCGCGCGGCTGCCAACGCGTTGGCCAAGATTGCCGATGTACTTGACCCCGCCGCCCAGGAGGCCTTGCGCAACCCGACGCTGTTGCCCGGCCCGCCGGGGTTTGGTTACCCGGAAAACCGCGTGCCGCTCAATGTGTTTCGCGAGGCCATTCGCACTCAGGCCAAGCTGCATATCGATTATGCGGACGCCAGCCAGACCCAGAGCCAGCGACTGATCTGGCCGCTGGCCCTGGGCTTTCTCAATGAAGTGCGGGTGATCGTGGCGTGGTGTGAGTTGCGCGGCGCTTATCGCACCTTTCGCACCGACCGTGTGGCGAGTGCGCAGGTTCAGGGCGAGCGTTATCCGGGGCGGCGTAGCGACTGGTTGCGAGCCTGGCGCAAGCTGATGGAGCAGAACGAATCCGCGCCGTTCACTCCTGACAAAAACTGACACACCCTTGGCATAGCATGGCGCTATAAATCACCAACAAGGAGTTGTGCCATGTCCCTTCCCGAATTGGCCCCCGCCATCGCGGCCTATCTCGTGGCGACCAATACCCATGACACCTCGGCCGTCGCCCAGTGTTTTGCCGACGACGCCA
The DNA here is from genome assembly GCF_019139815.1 of Pseudomonas asgharzadehiana. Taxonomy (NCBI): domain Bacteria; kingdom Pseudomonadati; phylum Pseudomonadota; class Gammaproteobacteria; order Pseudomonadales; family Pseudomonadaceae; genus Pseudomonas; species Pseudomonas asgharzadehiana. The sequence continues at coordinate 3,625,809 of NZ_CP077079.1, read as the reverse complement.
ATGTGTTCGATGAAGGCCAGCACCAGGTCGGAACCGCCGCCATTGCGCGCTGGATGGAAGACACCGCGCGGCGCTACCAGCCCCGGGTGGAGGTGCTCAAAGTGCAGCATCGCACCGGCAAGGTGTTGGTCAGCAACGTGGTCTCCGGCAATTTCCCCGGCAGCCCTTTGGAGCTGCGCTACACCTTCCGTCTCAACGAGCAGGGCAAGATTTCACGGCTGGATATCTCGCTGTAGGTCATAATCGCGGGCATGACTTTCGACTCGCCCCTCGCCGCCTATCAACACGCCATCGCCCAACAGGGCTTCGTCGCCGACGCTGCCCAGCGCCGGGCGGTGGACGCCCTGCAAAGCTGTCATCAGGCCCTGCATCAAGGTCATGCGCCGATCAACGGCGTTTACCTGTGGGGGCCGGTGGGGCGCGGCAAAACCTGGTTGATGGACCAGTTCTACCAAAGCCTGCGGGTACCCGCGCGTCGTCAACACTTCCACCACTTCATGGCGTGGGTGCATCAGCGCTCGTTCCAACTGACCGGCACCCCCGACCCGTTGCAGGCCCTGGCGCGTGAACTGAGCCAGGCTGTGCGTGTGCTGTGTTTTGACGAATTGTTCGTCAATGACATTGGCGACGCGATCATCCTTGGTCGCCTGTTCCAGGAGATGTTCGCGCAAGGCGTGGTGATGGTCTGCACGTCCAACCAGCCGCCGGACCAGCTGTACGCCGGAGGTTTCAACCGTGAGCGGTTTTTGCCGGGTATCGCGGCGATCACGCGGCACATGCAGGTGGTGGCGGTGGATGGAGCTGAAGACCACCGGTTGCATCCAGGCATCGGCCTGCAGCGCTATTGGGTGAATCAGCCTGACGCGCTGGCCGGCGTATTCAAGCAATTGGCCGCAGGGCAGGGGGGCGGCAGCGGGCCGGTGGTCGTCGGCCATCGTTGCATCACTGCCGTGCACGCCAGTGACAGCGTGCTGTGGTGCCGCTATGCCGACCTGTGCGAGCAGCCCTTGGCGGCGATGGACTTTATGCTGCTGTGTGATCGCTTCAAGGCGATTTTGCTGGGTGAAGTGCCCGACCTGAGTGCGCAACAGCGCCCGGGCCGAATTGCCCGTGGTACCGAAGATGGCGTTCAGCGTGTAGCGGCGGGCGACCGCGAATTGCCGCAATTGTCGGTGCACGATGACAGTGTGCGCCGGTTCATTGCCCTGGTGGATGAGTGCTACGACCGCAAGGTGCCCTTGTTTATCGAAGCGCGGGTACCGTTGGAACGCCTCTATACCGAGGGCTACCTGGCGTTTCCTTTCCGACGCACCCTGAGCCGCTTGCAGGAAATGCAGCTACAGCGTTTCGGCTGAGTGCTGTGCGAAAAACACCGGGCGTGTGCAGCCGGCGCGTTTTTATCGGCGTATCTTTCGTGCTTTCGGGCCGACATTTGTAGTTAATCTCCTTCATCCGCTGCCGACTCCGCGCTTACAATCGAGGCCCCAAAGGGAGACGATTCCCTTGTTGTGATCGAGGAAGGCAATGGAAACCCCAGATATCCTGGTGCTGCAAGCCAGCTACACCAACCCTGTGCATGCCGAGGCGATTGGCCGCGTGCTCAATAACTACGCTGAAGACCCGATGGGCGGTGGCCATAGCCTGCCCGCTGATTTATTGGCGCAACTGCCCGGCGAACTGGCCAAGCGCCCCCATGCCTTCAGTGTCCTGGCGTTTGTGGGTGGTGAGCCGGCGGGGCTGGTGAATTGCTTCGAAGGGTTTTCCACGTTCGCCTGTCGGCCGTTGGTCAATATCCACGATGTGGCGGTAATGGATGAGTTTCGTGGCCTGGGCTTGAGCCAGAAGATGTTGCAGAAAGTCGAAGAGATTGCTCGCCAGCGCGGCTGCTGCAAGATCACTCTGGAAGTACTTGAAGGTAACGCTGTGGCTCAGTCTGCGTACAAAAAGTTTGGTTTTGATGATTCAAGATTTGATCCGGCGTACGGGCGTATGTTGTTCTGGAATAAATCGCTTTTATAAATAACCGGCAAAAAAAGGGCGCCACTTAATGGCGCCCAGAGGTACCGATGCCAAAGGAGCGGAATGGCAAAGGGGAGTGCGGATTAACTAAGTATTAAATTAACTTTTCGGTTGTGCCTGATCAGCGGTGTCGCTCTTCAGTGTTTTGCCGTCGGCGGATGCCATTTGTTCGGCGGTGCCATGAAGTTCTTGCTGGACGAAGGCGAAGTCGTTATAGAACGCCTTGGAACGCTCCGAGCCGCCCTCGGCAAACGCTGCGGCGGAGGTCAGGGTGATCAGGCTGGCAAGCATCAAGGTCGACAGTTTCATAGCAATGTTCCCATTAAGAGTGATAGGTACCCGGTCACGTCGTGATCAGATTCATGGCGCGACTATGGGGCTATCTTATTAAGTGGGAGTTAACCCCGGGATGACCCGACGTTAACTATTTTGTTAGCGGTGCCGAGCGTGTTTACAGTGTCCAGTCCAACGCGAGCGTGAGGGTGCGCGGTGCTCCCCAATAAACGCCGTTATAAAAACCGACACGCTCGTAATATTTTTTATCCAGTAGATTATTAATAGTCAGCGAAGTGGAAAGATGCTCGTCGAATTGGTAGCGGGACATCAGGTTGACCACCGTATAAGCCTGTTGAGTGATCTTTGTCGATTGCGTGTTCAGATTGCCGTCGGCGTCTCGCCCACCGGTAGGGCGTTGGGCAAATTCAAAGAAATCGCTCTGCCAATTCACGCCGCCACCCACCGTCAACCCGCGCCATGTACCCGGCAGGCGATAGGTGGTCGAGGCCTTCAGCATATTCAGGGGCAAGTTGGTGTTGTTGCGTTGCTTCTCGCCGTTGAGTGAATGGGTATAGGTGTAACCCGCCGTGAGGTTCCAGTCCGGCATGACCTCGCCGGATATCTCCATTTCAAAACCCTGCACCTTGTTGCCCTTGCCGCCGGTTTTATAGAACTGCTCGCCGGTTTTGGGATCCGGCGGGGCGGTGTTGTCGAGTTCCGCCACGTTATCCTGGGTGCTCCAGAAAAACGCGGTGGCCAGGTTCAAGCGCTCGTTCAGCAGGCTGCCCTTAAGGCCTATTTCGTAATTGCTGCCCACCACCGGTTCCAGGTATTTCTTGCCGGCGTCGCGTTCGTCCTGCGGGTTGAAGATGTCGGTGTAGCTGGCGTACACCGTGTATTCGGGCGTCAGGTCGTAGAGCACACCCGCATAAGGGGTCCACATATCATTGTGGGTCTGGCTGGTTTTGCTGGAGGAGGTCAGTTGGTTTGCGAGGTTGTAGTCCGGGGAAGTGCTTTGGATCTCCCAACTGCCATATCGGCTGCCCAGCACCGCGTGCAGTTTGTCTGTAAGGCTCAGGCGTGTGGCCAGGTAGCCTGCCTTCTGTTTTTTGCTGCTGTGTTCGCCCTTGAGGCCGGTGGTGCGATCGGCAAATTTGCCGATGCCGCCCATGTGTTTCCAGTCTTGAATTGTTTCATAGCCTGCCGGCGTCGAAAAACGCTGGAAGGGCGACGAGTCCCGTTGCGCGGACTCACCATAACCCACCATTAACTCGTGCTCGCGCCCCAGCAATGAATAGGCGCCGGCAAGGTTGAAATCGAGCGCATCCATTTTGGAGGTGCCGACCATCTGGCTGGTCCAGGCGGTCATGCCGCTGCCGTCCGCGTTTGGAAACCCCGAGCCGCCGTAATACACCTTGCCGTCGCTGTCGCTTTGCCGGTGGGTATAGGCCGCTTTGAGGCGCCAGTTCGCGGTGAGTTTGTGGTCAATCGAGGCGAAGGTGGTTTGGTCTTTCAGCGGCCAGGAACTCCACGTTGTCGCCAGGTTCGCCGAGCGCGATAGCCGAGCCTTGCTGCCGTCACTGTTCCAGTACGGTAGCGTGCCCCAGGAGGAGCCCTGGACGTGCTTGTTCTGGTAATCGAAGCCGACGGCCACCACGGTATCGTCCGTCATGTCGGCTTCAAGAATGCCGTAACCCACCTCGCGTTGTTGCGCGTAATTGTCGCGATAGGACTGGCTGTCGCGGTAGGCGAACACCGTGCGCCCGCGCAGGCGTCCGTCAAAGGCCAGGGGGCCGCCCACATCCAGGTAGCTGTAGTAATTGTCATGGCTGGCGCCGCTGACGCCGGCCTTGGCCTGCCACTGTGAGGTGGGGCGTTTGCGGATCATGTTGACCGTGGCGGATGGATCGCCCGCGCCGGTGGTCAAGCCCGTGGCCCCACGCACCACCTCGATACGGTCGTAAATAATGGTGTCGGAGTCGGACTTCATGCGCCCGAACGTATTGAGCATGCCGTCGACCTGGAAGTTATTGATTGAATAACCTCGGGCGGAATAACCCGCGCGGTCCGAATCCATATGTTGCACGGTCACGCCGGTGGTCTGGCGCAGCACGTCGGTCAGGGTATTGAGGTTGAAATCATCCATCTGCTCGCGAGTGATCACCGAGATCGATTGTGGGGTTTCCTTGACGGACAGGTTCAAGCGCGTGGCGGTGCTCATCGAGCCGGTGGTGTATGCCCCGGTGTGCTCGGTAGTGGCGCCCAACCCTTCGGCGGTGATGCTGGTGGCATCGAGTTCAAGGGCTTTGGTGGTGGCTTCAGCCAGCAGAACCGGGCTCAGGGCTACGCTGAAGAGGCCAAGTGTGAAGCGCATGGTACGGGTGGAAGGCACGAACATCGCGGGAGACTCCTTGTCGTCTTTGCGGCCTTCCCGGTAGGGAAAGGCCATGGTTCAAAGACGAAAGGAGTGGTGGAACTTTAGGCTTAAACGAGAATGATTGTTATCTTTGTGTTACGGAGCGGGTTTTTCCTGGAGCACCACATCAGTCGGATTGGGCTTTTTCGGCTTGATCAGGCTGAAATCAATCAAGGCTTTCTGCTGACGCTGGTAAGGGTCGCCGATCAGCAGCGGGCGTGGCTTGAAGCTGTCACTTACCAGGCTTTTGCTACGGTCCAGTTCGTTGAAACTCAGCCCGGCCAGGTCGGCCCAGGTGTGTATCAGTTGCGAGCTGCTGTAGGGGCGCTGCAGGTCGCCGGCAAAATTCCAACTGTGGCTTTCGCGCCATTTGGGCGAGGCATAGGCCATGAACGGAATGGTGTACATCGGTGCCGTCGGTTTGCCTTCGTTACGGCCCAGCGTGGTATGACCGGCCGAGTCGAATACGTCTTCGCCGTGGTCCGACAGGTACAGAAGAAAACCGTTGGGGTCAGTCTTGGCGTAGTCCTTGATCAGGCTTGACACCACGAAGTCGTTGTATAGCACCGCATTGTCGTAGCTGTTGTAGACCGGCAGTTGATCGTCGCTGATCCCGGCCGGTACGCCTTGGCGGTCGGTGAACGTGTCGAAGGTCGGCGGGTAGCGGTACTGGTAGCTCATGTGGGTGCCCAGCAGATGCACCACGATGAACTTGCGCTCAGCCGGATCGGCCAGGGCCTTGGCAAACGGTGCGAGCACGTCGCCATCGTATTGGCGGGCGTTCTGGTTGCGGTTGTTGTTCAGGTACACCTGCTCATCGGCTTGTTCGGAGAACGTGGTGAGCATGGTGTTGCGCTTGGTCATGGTCTGCTGGTTGGTGATCCAGTACGTCTTGTAGCCGGCCTGCTTCATTACGCTGACAATCGACGGCGTTTTGAGGTACAGGTCCGGGTTCTCCTCGTCGGCGAACGTCAGTACCTGTTGCAGCGCTTCGATGGTGTAGGGGCGCGGGGTGATGACGTTGTCGAACACCGCCAGTTGGTCGCGCAGTTTGTCCAGTTCCGGCGTGGTGTTGCGCGGGTAACCGTAGAGGCTCATGCGCTGGCGATTGGTGGACTCGCCGATCACCAACACCAGGGTCGAAGGCTGGTCTGCCATGCTGTCTTTAAAACCAGTCAAAGGCGGGATCTGGCTGGCGCTGTCGAGCATGCCCTGCATGTTGTCCAGTTGCTCGGTGTAGCGGCGATACGCAACGATCATCTGCCAAGGCACGGCGGGCTCGATACGGGTTTCGAAACCGTCGATGGCGTGTTCCAGGTTGTCGTTGGTGGCGATCTGCTTGACCAGCGGGTAACCGACCACCGCGAGCACGATTGCCGCCGCTGCCAGCATGGCCTGGCCACGGGGCAAGTACACCGGGCGCAGGCGGGTCCACAGGAAAATCGCCATGGCGGTGTGGGCAATAAAGGCCAATACGATCCACCAGGCGAAGTACTGGGTGGCGTATTCACCGGCTTCAGAGATGTTCGACTCGAACATGATGAAAATGACGCTTTGCGAAAATTCCTGCTGGTAGATGAAGAAATAACCCAGGCTGGCCATTGAGCAGGCCCACAGGACTACGCCGATCAGTGCCGCGAGCAAGCGCGTGCGGCGCGGGAACAGCAACATGGGGGCGAGCCAAAGTGCGCTCATGAAGAAGGCTTGGCGAAAGCCACTGAAGCCGGAAGTGCCGCTGAGCTGGATCAGCAGTTGGGTGATACCCGAGAAATACCAGAAAAACAGGAATAGCCAGCCAAGACCGGCCCAATCAAAGCCTTTCGCAGACGTGGTGCTGCGTTCGAACATCGCCATCCAGCGCTCCAACCCGATAATTTGTCAGTTGACGCGCAGGTGTGCACGCAACAGAGGCCATCCTGCGTGGGATGGCCCTTGGGGGCGGGAGTATCGAGAACAGCGTGTGAAAACTTTGTGAGATTTTTGTAGCCGTTATCTTACAAAGTGATGACGGGACTCAGCAGAGCGCTGGCTGCACACCGGCGGGCTGGTCCAGTTGGGCCTGGATGATATGCGCGCGCAGGCGCAGGATTTCCTGCTGCAGGTGATCGCGTTCGTCTTTCAACTGGCGCAACTCATCGCGACGGATAGAGACGTAGAGAGTCTGTGGGGGGCGGGTCATCTGTGCTGTGCTCATTGCTTGCCTCGCAAATAGGCGGTGTGTCGCGGCGTGCCAGAACGCTTGAGTCGAGGTTCTCGGCAACAGTCGGAAGCAATTCTGAATTCTTTTTCGCGGCAATGGAACTTTTTTATTTTTGGCGGTCGTGTGACTTTGGTGGCAGTGATGGTGAAACGATGGCAACTTTTTTGCCATGAAACTACACGGATCTGGCCCTGACTAACCCTCATTAGCCTCATTGCGCTATAAACTATGTCACACATTTTTTAGTAGTTAGGAGCATCAGCACATGCAACTGGGGATTATCGGACTAGGCCGCATGGGCGGGAATATTGCACGGCGCCTGATGCTCAATGGGCATACCACCGTTGTCTACGACCGTAACGAAGCATTTGTCAAAGGCTTGAGCGAGGAGGGCGCCACCGGCGTCGCCAACTTGCAGGCCCTGGTTGCCGGGCTGCAAAAGCCTCGCGCCGTCTGGGTGATGTTGCCGGCAGGCGACCCCACCGAAAGCACCATTAATGAACTGAGTGAGCTGCTGGAGCACGGTGACGTGATCATCGACGGCGGCAACACCAACTACAAGGACGACGTGCGTCGCGGAAAAGCACTCGCCGAGAAGGGCCTGCATTACGTGGATGTCGGCACCTCCGGCGGCGTCTGGGGCCTGGAGCGTGGCTACTGCATGATGATCGGTGGCGACACCGAGACCGTGCAACGCCTGGACCCGATCTTCAAAAGCCTGGCCCCTGGCCTGGGCAGCATCCCGCGTACCAAAGACCGTTCGGCCGCTGCCGACCCGCGTGCCGAGCAGGGCTACATCCACGCCGGCCCTGCAGGCTCAGGGCATTTCGTCAAGATGATCCATAACGGCATCGAGTACGGGATGATGCAGGCGTTTGCCGAAGGCTTTGACATCCTCAAGACCAAGAACTCGGACAACCTGCCGGAAGATCAACGCTTTGACCTGAACGTTGCCGACATTGCCGAAGTCTGGCGCCGTGGCAGCGTGGTCTCGTCCTGGCTGCTGGACCTGACCGCCGACGCCTTGGCCACCGACCCTAAACTGGACGGCTACTCCGGTTCCGTGGCCGACAGTGGCGAAGGCCGCTGGACCATCGAGGCTGCGATGGAGCAGGCCGTGCCGGTGCCGGTGTTGTCCACGTCGTTGTTCGCGCGTTTCCGCTCGCGCCAGCAGAGCACGTACGGTGACAAGATGCTGTCTGCCATGCGCTTCGGCTTTGGTGGTCATGTGGAGACCTCCAAAAAATGACCGCCAACGGCAAGAAACCCAAGGCCGAACCTGCTCCACCCACCACCTTGTTTCTGTTTGGCGCCCATGGCGACCTGGTCAAGCGCCTGCTCATGCCGGCGCTGTACAACCTCAGTCGTGACGGTTTGCTGGGCGATGGCCTGCGTATTGTCGGCGTCGATCACAACGCGATCAGCGATGCCGACTTCGCCGCCAAGCTCGAGGCGTTTATCCGCACCGAGGCCGCGAGCAAGGTCAAGGGCAATGCCGATAACGCCCTTGACCCGGCTTTGTGGGCGCAACTGGCAAAGGGCATCAGCTATGTCGAGGGCGACTTCCTCGACGACCGCACCTATGCCGACATCGGCAACAAGATCGCCCAAAGCGGCACCGGCAACGCGGTGTTCTACCTGGCCACCGCACCGCGTTTCTTCAGTGACGTGGTGCAGCGCCTGGGCAATGCGGGCCTGTTGACCGAGACCGATGACAGTTTCCGTCGCGTGGTCATCGAAAAACCGTTCGGTTCAGACTTGGCCACCGCTGAAGCCTTGAACGCCTGCCTGCTCAAGGTAATGAGCGAGAAGCAGATCTATCGCATCGACCATTACCTGGGCAAGGAAACGGTGCAGAACATCCTCATCAGCCGTTTCTCCAACGTGCTGTTCGAGGCGTTCTGGAACAACCACTACATCGACCACGTGCAAATCACCGCCGCCGAAACCGTCGGCGTGGAGACCCGGGGCAATTTCTTCGAAAAAACCGGCACCCTGCGCGACATGGTGCCTAACCACCTGTTCCAGTTGCTGGCGATGGTGGCCATGGAACCGCCGGCGGCGTTTGGCGCCGATGCGGTGCGGGGTGAAAAGGCCAAGGTCATCGGCGCGGTACGCCCCTGGTCGCTGGAGGATGCGCGGGCCAACTCGGTACGGGGCCAGTACACTGCGGGTGAAATCGCCGGCAAGCCCTTGCCGGGCTATCGCGAAGAGGCCAACGTCGCGCCTGACAGCAGCACCGAGACCTTCGTGGCGCTCAAGGTGATGATCGACAACTGGCGCTGGGTTGGCGTGCCGTTTTACCTGCGCACCGGCAAGCGCATGAGCGTGCGCGACACCGAGATCGTGATCTGCTTTAAACCGGCACCGTATGCGCAGTTTCGCGACACCGAAGTCGATGAGCTCAAGCCTACCTACCTGAAGATCCAGATCCAGCCCAATGAAGGCATGTGGTTCGACCTGTTGGCGAAAAAGCCCGGGCCGACCCTGGACATGGCCAACATCCAACTGGGGTTCGCCTATAAGGACTTCTTCCAGATGCAGCCTTCGACCGGGTACGAAACCCTGATTTACGACTGCATGACCGGTGACCAGACCTTGTTTCAGCGCGCCGACAACATCGAGAACGGCTGGCGTGCGGTGCAGCCGTTCCTGGATGCGTGGAAGCAAGACGATGGGATCCAGGCCTACAAGGCCGGTGAAGATGGCCCGGCGGCGGCCGATGCGTTGCTGGCCCGCGATGGCCGTACCTGGCACACGCTCGGATGAGTGACGCCGCGATCCATCCCATCCGTTTTATCCTGAGTGACGTGGACGGCACTTTGCTGCATCCCGATCACCGCTTCAGCCCACGTACGTTGGATGCGGTACACCAGCTGCGCGAGGCTGGGGTGTTTTTCAGCCTGGCCAGCGGGCGCCCGCCCAAGGCCATGCTGCACTTGGTCGAGGCGTTCGGCATCGATATTCCGGTGGCGGGCTTCAATGGCGGCACACTGATCAACCCGGATGGCAGCATCCTGGTTGCCCACCATCTGCCGGCCGAGGCGGCGCTGATTACGCTGGCGCTGTTTTCGGCCGAGCCGGAGGTGGAAGTCTGGGTGTTTGCTGACGGTGACTGGTTGCGCCGTGATCCACCGGGGCCGATGGTGCAGCGCGAAGCCGACGGCCTGGGGTACGGGCCGGTGGTGGTGGAGAGTTTCGAGCCCTACCTGGACCGGGTCGACAAAATTGTCGCGGCCAGCAACAACGCCCAATTGCTGGTGGAGCTCGAAGCACGGCTGCAGCCCAAGGTGCAGGGGCTGGCCCAGGTGTCGCGTTCGCAACCGGTGTATCTGGATGTCACCGCCATGTTGGCCAACAAGGGCGAAGCCTTGAAGACCTTGGCACACCATCTTGGCGTACCACTGGAGCAAACGGCGGCGATCGGCGATGGCGGCAATGACCCGGCGATGTTTCACGTGGCCGGGTTGTCGATTGCCATGGGGCAGGCCGAAGAAACGGTCAAGCGCCAAGCACGCGTGGTCACCGGCAGTAATGTCGACGATGGCGCGGCCGAGGCGATTGAACGGTTTATTCTGGCGGCGCGACGAGCACCATAAGTGATACGACGCAACTTTCGATCACTGTTTTGCAGTGATCGAAAGTGTGCACGTTGACTTACTTGGGCATTGCCCAGGACTGCAACTGGTGGCCATCTTTGTCGAGCTCGGCGCGGGCTTGCAACAGCAAGTTTTCCAATTGCGCCGGGTCGCTATAAGTATGCGACGACAGTTGTTTGCGCCCGATACGGGTATTGGTACGGTCGATGACGCTCAGGCTGAGGGCGCCGTTGCCATCGTGCCAGGCCACGCACTGAAAGGGTTGGAAAGCACGGTCTGCGATCAAAAGAGCTTCGTTGATGCGGAGCGGGGCGTTCATGTGGGTCTCTCTCTAAATGCCCATTCAAGTGAGTACCGGCGGTTGGGCGGACCGTGCGGTGGGTTACTTGTACTGATGCACGATGGCGGGGTACGGGTCACATGTTAGCGCCACAATTTTCAACTTTCTGTGATTGGCGTCAGGTAAGCGGCTGTTTTAAAAGCTGAATGAAAGTTTCCAAGGCCTGCAACTTTTTTGTCTGAAGTCTGCGCAAGTGGCTTTTTGCCAACTCTTATAGCAAAACGGTACAAGCCCCGCGTCAATAGCTTGCTAGTGTTAGCGCCAGGCATCACAAACCGTTGTTTCTAAATACTTTTAACAATTTTGACGCCAAGGAACAGTCATGGGTGTGCCCGCCGTCCAACGCCGTTTGCTCGTGGTCGACCCCTGCGACGATTGCCATGGCTTATTGCCCGGCTTGCGCACCGCCGGCTGGGAAGTCGATAGCTGTGCGTTGGAAGCGGTAGGTGACCGATCCTGCGATATCGGCCTGCTGCGCCTGCAGCCCTATCACCTGGAACGACCCGAAGCCGTCAAGGAACTGATTGGCCGCAGCGGCACCGAGTGGATCGCCGTGCTCAGCCAGGATGTGCTGCGCTTGCAAAACGTCGGTGACTTTGTGTGCGAATGGTTTTTCGACTTCCATACCTTGCCCTTCGACGTTGCCCGCGTGCAGGTCACCCTGGGCCGCGCTTTCGGCATGGCGCGCCTGCGCGGCAAGGGCCATACCCCGGTGGACGAGGGCCATGAACTACTGGGTGACAGCCGGCCCATCCGCGAACTGCGCAAGTTGTTGTCCAAGCTGGCACCGACGGAGTCCCCCGTGTTGATCCGGGGTGACAGCGGTACCGGCAAGGAATTGGTGGCCAAGACCCTGCATCGCCAATCCCAGCGTCACGCCAAGCCCTTTGTGGCGATCAACTGCGGGGCGATCCCTGAACATTTGATCCAATCGGAATTGTTCGGCCATGAAAAGGGCGCGTTTACCGGTGCCCACCAGCGCAAGGTCGGGCGTATCGAAGCGGCCCACGGCGGTACCTTATTCCTCGATGAGATCGGCGATCTGCCGATGGAACTGCAAGCCAACCTGCTGCGTTTCCTGCAGGAAAAACACATCGAGCGCGTGGGTGGCAGCCAACCCATTCCGGTGGATGTGCGCGTGCTGGCGGCCACCCACGTCGACCTTGAGGCTGCGGTGGCCAAGGGCCGATTCCGCGAAGACTTGTATTACCGGCTCAACGTGTTGCAAGTGGTCACTGCGCCCTTGCGGGAGCGCCATGGTGACGTGGCGATGCTGGCCAACCACTTTTCACGTTTCTACAGTCAGGAAACCGGCCGTCGGCCCCGCAGCTTCAGCGAAACCGCGCTGGTGGCCATGGGGCAACACCCGTGGCCCGGCAATGTGCGTGAGCTGGCCAACCGTGTGCGCCGTGGCTTGGTACTCGCCGAAGGGCGCCAGATAGAAGCCGTTGATCTGGGCTTGCAAGGCGAGCAGGCAATTTCACCCCCGATGGCTACACTGGAAGACTACAAGCACCGCGCCGAACGCCAGGCGCTGTGCGATGTACTCAACCGGCACAGCGACAACCTGAGTGTCGCGGCCCGCGTGCTGGGAATTTCCCGGCCCACGTTCTACCGGTTGCTGCACAAACACCAGATCCGCTAGGGCGGGTAAACCGAAAAGCCCCGCAACGACCCTTATCGTTGCGGGGCTTTTCCTTGTGTGAACCTCAGTTAGAAGTAGTAAGGGAATTTCAGGCTGAACGTAAAGTCCGGCGCATCGTCGGTCATGCCGATCGCCAGGTTCGGCACGATCGTCAGGTTATCCGAGGCCGCAATCGTCATCCCCACGTTGAAATACCCGGCGTTGGCATCGCTGGATACCACCGACTGCCAGTCGCCGCCATCGGGCTTGAGTTTGCTTTTGCGCTGCACCAGGTCGGACACCGAGAACGACATACTCATCTTCTCGTTGAGGGCAAAGGCTACGCCGACGCCGAACTGGAAGCTGTCGCCCAGCCTGACTTTGCCGCCGACTTTCTGGTTGACGTCGCTGCTGATGTCATCGAACGAGTCTTCGAAGTTGTGGGTGTAGGACACCGAACCAAACAACACCGCCGGGTCGAAGGTCTTGACCAGCGAGATCCCCGGAGTGACCGACCAGACGCCGTTGCCCGTGGGCAGGCTTTCCGGCACGTACAGGTTGTCGTTGCCCGGCTTGTTGACCAGCTTGATGCCAAACGGCTCTTTACCTGTGGGCGCCTTGACCCGCACCGACACCACGGCATCGGGCAGGGTAGGGGTTTCGTCGAGGAACTTGTAGGCCACGCCGAAGTTGACGTCGCCAATGGTCGGGTCGCGGGTGACCGACTGTTCGGAGGTGGCGGTGCCGTTGTTACCCGCGCCGGCAGACTGGTAGGTAGAGTCGCGGTAGACCACCGGCACGTTCACGTCGAACTGCCAGCGGTTATCGACGTTGTAGCGGCCGGTGAGGTCCAGGGTCCAGTTGTCGGACTTGATGCGGTCCAGGTTGATATTGCCGAGGAAGATCGAGTCCAGCGCCAGGAAGCCGTTGAGCGTCAACTGGCGAGCGTCGTAGCGGGCGTAAGTGATGCCGGTTTCAAAGCTGAACTTGCCGTTGCCGAAAAAGCCGCTGGCTTCGTTATACAAGTTGCTCACACTTTGCGCGGGGGCCGAATCGTCCTTGAGGGACTGGCCATAGGAACTGCCGCCACCGGCGCCGCCGGATGCCGCCGCGGCGCCCGTGCCCGCCACCGTGGTGCCGTTGGCTTTTTGAAAGTCTGCCGGGGATTTGGCCAGGCGCCGTGGCGCGGGAGTCGCCGGCTGGTCTTCGACTTGACGCACCCGTTGTTCCAGCACGGCCAGGGCTTTTTGCTGCACTTCGTACCGCTGCTTGAGTTCCAGGAGTTCCTGTTTGAGGGTTTCGATATCGGCATCCGGCGCGGCATACAAAACGGATGCGGGCAAGAGCGTACTTAAACAGACCACCGCACGGAGCGATAACGATCGATGCATGAAATAAGCCGTCCTTTTCTAATGCGTAAGTGTCGAGGGTCAGCGTAGTTCAATAACCGAGGGTGCGTAGGCCTTTGAGTTGATCCAAATTGCAGTTCAATGCGCCGTTGTTCAAACCGTTATTGTTCATTACCACGTTGAGTTGGGTCATGTTGTTGACGAAGTTGGTGTTGCCGGTCAAAACCGTGCCTTGCAGCACGTTTCCACCGCCGATCTGTTGCAGGCTGTTGCCCTGGTTATGGTTGGCCTGGATCGCCATCTGTAACCCGCCGTTATTGGCCGACACGCTTACACGGCCAGCCGCGCTGTCGCCGGTCACCGTACCGCCGGCCACCAGCACCTGCCCCGATTGCGCGAGGTTGGCGGGGGCAAGGCCGTTCTCGACGGTGATCCCCACGTTGTTGTAGGCGGTGTTGCCGTCGCCGGCGGTGCGCACGCTTTGCGTCACCCCCTGGCCGCTGCCCAGGCCGGCGCCGCCGGTGACAGTGCCGGTACCGGTGTTCGGGTTCGTACCGTTGCCGGTCGAACCGGTGGTTTGCACATAAAATTGCGGAGTGAGGGTGGACGAGTCGACCTGCATGCTCGCCTTGCCGGTGATGCTGTCGCCCACGGCATTGGTCCAGGTGCTGCTCATGACAATGCCGAAACTGATGATGCGCCCCGGCATGACATAACGGCCGCGCAGGTCGGCCATTTCCGAATCCTTGAGTTCGATCGGTTTGAATGCCGATGAAGCATAAGCGGGCATCGAGGCTGCCAGACACATGACCGTCAGCCAACGGGAAGTGTTCATCTTCTGCTCCTGGAGCGTCCTGCCCCTTATTGCGCTTCTTAAAAGAAGTCGCTCTGTATGAAACCGAAATCCATCAGCTCGGCATCGCCTACGGGCCTGAACTCATTCAACTGGTTCTTGGCGGTCAGCGGCGCAGGTGGGTCGAGCAAGACATTGGCCTTGTCGTAACCCTCACCCAGCACGGCGAAGACGATGCCATTCCAGCCCTTGACGAAATCATCGTGGGAATAGCGCTTATGGCCCAGCACCGGGTCGCCGATATAGACCCAGTCCTTGTCGGCTCGCTGCAGCACCACGAAGTGCTTGTAGCCACGAATTTCCAACAGCACCACCACGGGGATCTTCACGGTAACCAGAGTGTCTGGCGCAATTTTGTAGCCCCGGGCACGCATGCCGATACTTTCGAGGTAGCGCTTCATGTCCAGCATGGAAAAACCCTGGGTACGCACCAGGTTCTGGTCGGCGGTGACCAGCATGCCTTTGATGATGTGATCTTCGTCGACGTCCAGCCAGTAGGCTTGGCGCAGGATGGTGGCGAGTGCCGCGGCACCGCAGCTGAAATCGGTTTTCTGTTCCACCAGGTTGGCGAACCGGCGTTCACGAATACTCTCGACCTTCTTGAAAATCACTGCACCGCCAGGCATGGCGGAGATCGCCATGGTGCCTGCCCACGTGGGGCCGGTGAGCAACATCAGGAGGGTGAGGGTCGCGAGGCGCATGATCGTATGACCTGCTGGACACGGGAATAAAAAAGGGCCTTGTCGCCAAGGCCCCGTTGGATCAGAAGCGCACGCCGCTGGCGCAGACGGTGCAACCTTGACCGATCGACAGGCTGTTGCTGCCTTGGTTGCCCGAGCCCGATTGCAGGTTCACACCCACGTTGCCGGAGTTGCGGTTAACCGAGTTGTCGAGGCTGGAGTTGTTGGACACGTATTGGGCCTTGCCGCCATGGCCATAGCCGTGGCTGGTAGCGGCCGTGTTGAGGTAGCTGTTGGCGAGCGAGTTTTGCTCGGTGTTGGCGGCCGCGGCGATGTTTTTGCCGTCGGCGGTCACGATTGCCAGGTTGTTTTTACCCTGGTTGCCTTGACCGGCCTGGCCGTTGTAACCCAGGTTGCCGGAGTTACCGTTAACCGAGTTATCCAGCGAAGCGTTGTTTTGGGTGCCTTTGTTGACGAAGCTGTTCGCCGCGCTGTTTTGGTTCACATCGACCACGCCGAAGACGGTGGCGGCATCACCTTTGGCGCTGGAGATGGCGGCTGAGTTGTCTGCCTGGTTGCCACTGCCTGACTGGACGTTGACCCCAACGTTACCGCTGTTGCCGTTTACCGAACCATCGGCCGAGGCGTTGTTTTCGGTTTTGGTGTCGTCAAACTTGTTGATCGCGCTGTTTTGTACATCCGTCACGACAGCGGCGATGGTGCCGGTAGGTTGAGGCGCAGGGTGCCAGCCACCTGCTTGAGCTGCGGCAGCCATGAGTGCGGCGAGAGCGAAAACCAGTGGTTTCAGAGCCATTTGAGGTTTCATGGTGTTTCTCCTTGCTTCTAATTAGTGAGTTAAGTGTTGGTACGGTCCAGCCAGTGCTACCAAGCGATTACTTGATAGTGATACCCAGGGTGTTAGCCACTCGGTTCCCCACCCCGGCACTCTGGTTCACCTGAATCACTCCTCGGCTGCCTGTGAAGGCCTGGTCGCTGGTAACGACAAGGCGGCTGCCAGTGGTGGGGGTGAGCCCTGAGTCGGTCAACTGCGTCGTGTTCTGTTGCAACAGGACGCTGTCATCGATGCTTTGCGGGCCAGGGTTGATGCTGATCCGCACGGCGTTGATGGATTGGTTATTGGCCCCGGCCGACTGGTTGATGCCCAGTACACCGTTGCCGCTGGTAAAGGCGTGGCCCTGGATCGCCGCCTTGGCGTTCAGGGACGGGTCGACGCTGCCGTCCATACGCTGGATGTTCACGTTGGTGGCCTGGCCACCAACGGCAATGGCGCGACTGTTGGACGTTTGGTTCTGGTTGCCGGCGGCCTGGTTGATCGACAGAACACCGCCGTACTGTGTGCCGCTGTTGTTGATCACGGCGCTGTCGTCGGCGAATGCGGGGGCGCCGGCCAGCAAGGCGAGGATGAGCAGGGAGCGATTCATTACTTGCCCCCCATCATGCTGCCGATGTTATTCAGGGGCGCCATGCCGCGTTGGATCGAGTCGCTGATCTGCCCGCCCATATTGCTGCCGCTGCCATGACCGGCGGCTGAGCCGGCCCCCAGGGTCGACAGGCTGCTTTGGGTGGCATGCGGGCCGGTCAGGCTGCCGCTGGTCTGTATGGCGCGCACGATGCTCGAGCCGCTGCTGACACCGCCGATATCGCGGTCACTGAGTTCGCCGGTGGCGGCCATGATTTCTTGGCTGGGATTGGCGTTGGCGGTGGTGGGGTAGGGGTCCTTGCCAAAGGCGGCGCGGCCGTACATATGCGCCTGCACGTTGCGGCCGGTCACGATCACGCCGTCACCGGCAACGCTCGGCGCACTGATGCCGACGCTGAGTACACAGCTGATCAGCAGTACGTTCATCGAACCTTGAGTGAGTGTGGTCACGGCGGCATTCCTTATTGTTCGCGCTGACCCTAAACAGCGCTGTAAGGGACAGAGCAGAAGCCGTGCCGTTTTTTATTTATTGTTGTTATTCAAAGGCTTGTGATTTTTTGCGTAGCGCGTGATGTTGCGGCTGTTTCATGGCTGATACAGCTTGTCGTTCAGGCGCGCTTATACCGTCACACCCCAAACGATTCACCCGTCTGTATCAGCGCTGTAACACTGCACATGACAAAACGATGAATCCGCTCACGGCGTGCGGTTCAGGGCGGGGAGGTGTTTCAAAAATGGACACAACAGGCACGCGTAAACCCCGGCCTGCGGGCAAGGCTCAGCCTTTTGGGGTTTTACGCGGGATGGAGTTGAGTACGGGGTTGCCGTCCTGGTTCTGGGTCAGGTACACCGGCAGAACCTTGGGCAGGGAGGGGATGAGGTTGTTGACCTCATGGGTGTTGTAGATGCCGCCAATCCGAATGGCCCCGGTGGTGGCGTCCGCCAGCATCACCGGTTTGCTCAGGTAGCGGTTGATCAATGGCAACGCATCGGCCAGGGCCAGGTTGTCGAGGATCAGCTTGCCCTGGCGCCAGGCCAGCGCGCTGTCATTGGGGTTGATCGTTTTTACCCGTGGCGTGGCGTCGCCCAATTGATAGCTGGCCTGCATGCCGGGGGTCAGGGGCACACTGCCGTGTACGGGGTCGCTGGCAATTTGCACCGAGCCTTCTAGCAACGTCACCCGCACTTGGTCGCCATATTTCCAGACGTTGAATTGCGTGCCGGTGACCCGTACCTGGCCTTCGCCGGCACGCACGATAAACGGATGCGCGCTGTCATGACTGACGTTGAAAAAGGCTTCGCCTTTTTTCAGCGTGACGCGGCGTTGGTCCTTGTAATTGCTATAGACCAGCTGCGTGCCCAGGTTGAGTTCCACCTGGCTGCCATCACCCAACGTCACCTGGCGCAAACCGGTGGTCGCTTCGAAGCGTTGATAGGAACTCGGGAGCCAGCCCGCTTCCCAGCCGGTAAAGGCGGCCAACGGCAACGCAGCGAGGCAGATCGCCGCCGCTACGGCGTAAGTGCGCAGCCGGCTGCGGGGTTTGAACGGCACCACCACCGCCACAGGTGCAGTGCGTGGCAGGTGGTCGGCGACGTCCCAGATTTCCAGCATGGCCGCGTATTCAAAGGCGTGCAGCGGATGCGAGTCGTGCCATTGCTCAAAAGCCAAACGTTCATCGCGGGTGCAGTCACTCGCATGCAAGCGCATGCACCAATGCGCGGCGGCGTCGGTGATGGCGTCATATTCGGCTTCTAAAAGGGGCTTTTCGCTCATTGACTCATCCTGATTTCGCACATTCTAACCCCCACAGGACTACGACGAGAACAGCCGTCATGGCGATTGCACATCAATTGGAAGCTATTCTCGTTTGGACGCGCCTTGAAGTTTCAGCACATTCGCGCCATGGCATGCGAAAAATCTGCGGAAACCCCCGGTTGCCCTGAGCCACCAGCGCGCGGCTCAGGCTCACGGGTCCAGCGCGCGACCCGCTTGGCTAATCATGTAGGCCACCGAATCGGCATTGGCCAGGAGGGTGTCGATGCGCTTGTCGCTGTTGCTCATGAAGATCGCGCGGGCATCCTCCAGGGTCTTGGCACCGGTGGTCGTCAGCACTGTTTTTTTCTGCGTTGAGGTTGAACTGTCGGAGCCGAAATCCTCCCATTCCTGAGTGAACGAGTCCCACGTTCTGAACAGCATGCTCGCCGGGGTAGAGAGCGACAACGCGCTTTTTCAAGCAGTTTTGATAGATGTCTATCGGAGGGGGCGAAAAAACGGTCCAGCAGGTAGATTTTATGCTCTGCATCCTTGAGCAGGATGAACGCAATGGTGTCCTGTTGGGTTTCGCGAGCGGTGCCGCTGACAAAACGCATTGAGTCAGGCCCGACAGCGTGTGGTTGATCAACTCATCCAGCACTTCGTCCACCCGCCGCTCGACTCGTTGTACCTGCTCGGGCGTCAGTGCGATAACGCCGAAGAGTTCGCTGAAAAAGCGCCCCAGACGACTGTCTGGCCCGCGCAGTGTCGCAAAGTTTTCAAGATGGCGTTTGGCGGTCACCGCATAGTACGTCGCGACATTGAGTGCTTCATTGATACATTGGGCTTTCCAACTCGACATCGCGGTAATTGCGCGCATGCCCACCGCCTCTACATTGATGGCGTCTCTTTCATCAAGCCACGTAGACACCTGACCCATATAGCGACTCAAGATTTTGCCGTAGCGCGGGTGATGCGTGTCGAGGTCTAGCGTCCATTGGCCCTGCGCATTGCGCAGCAGATAGGGGCCGTGCTGCTTACCCTTGCTCAGGCGCCAGTGCTCACCGGCTTTTTTTACCGCGTACACCTTGCCCGCCAAGGGCACAACGTTCTGGGCGCCGCTCTTGTCCCGGTAAATATGACTCAGCGTGCTGTGCTCCAGGTCGTTCAGGGCAACCTCGTGGTTTTCGAAGATGTGCAGTTGCGTGCGTTCAGGCGCCGTCAGGTCCAGCTCAGCCGGCGTGATGGTGGCCGGCTGGCGCGGCTTGAGCCATTGCTCCAATGAAACCGGCATTTTGTCGGGCCGGGCTTGTGGAAAGGGTTGTTGCAGTTCGCGGCGCAGTGAAGCCAACTCGGCCCCGCGGTTTGGAGTCGAGCCAGCGGCGCTCGTCCCCAATCGAAGCAACACCGCGCGCAAGGCGGTAGATAACTGAAGCGGGCGTTGACAGGTGGCAGGTGAAGCATTGTTTAATCAGCGGTCTGGATGCTTGTTGTCTCTTCCAATTACAAAATCGGAGCTACAGATGTCTGCCCAGTCTTCCCTCATTGACCACGCAACGGCGCTTATTGGTTTCGACGAACTGGTGGGACTGCTGCACGCGGTGTTTGTAAAGCACGGAACATCCCCGGAGGCGGCGGCGATCCTGGCGCACAATTGCGCCAGCGCCGAGCGCGACGGCGCCCATAGCCACGGCATCTTCCGCATTCCTGGTTACCTCAGCACGCTGGCCAGCGGCTGGGTTGACGGCAACGCCACGCCGGTTGTCACGGATGTGGCATCGGGCTTCGTGCGGGTAGATGCATGCAACGGTTTTGCTCAACCGGCATTGGCGGCGGCGCGGGCACTGCTAATTGAAAAGGCACGCAGCGCCGGCATTGCGCTGCTGGCCATTCATAACTCCCATCACTTTGCCGCCCTGTGGCCCGACGTCGAACCCTTCGCCGAAGAAGGGCTGGTGGCGCTGAGCGTGGTCAATAGCATGACCTGCGTAGTGCCCCACGGCGCCGACCGCCCCTTGTTCGGGACCAACCCCATCGCCTTCGCCGCGCCGCGTGCCGATGGCGCACCGATCGTATTTGACCTGGCCACCAGCGCCATTGCCCATGGCGACGTGCAGATCGCCGCGCGCAAGGGCGAGCGGTTGCCGCCGGGGATGGGCGTCGACAGCCTCGGCCAACCCACCACCGACCCGAAAGCCGTGTTGGAGGGCGGTGCGTTGCTGCCGTTCGGCGGCCACAAGGGTTCGGCGTTGTCGATGATGGTGGAGTTGCTGGCGGCGGCCCTGACCGGGGGCAACTTTTCCTTCGAGTTCAACTGGGCCGACCATCCGGGAGCGCGTACGCCCTGGACCGGGCAGTTGCTGATCGTGATCGACCCGAGCAAAACCGCCGGGCAAAGCTTTGCCGAGCGCAGCCAGGAGCTGGTGCGGCAGATGCATGCGGCGGGTTTACGGCGCTTGCCGGGGGATCGACGTCATCGCACGCGGGCGAAGTCGTTGCAGGAGGGGATCACGGTGGAGGCGCAAGCGCTGGCGCAGTTACGCGACTGGGCGCTCTGAGCCCCCACCGCTGTCAATCAGTTGCGGCGGCCCAGCAACAAGCCGACCACCAGGCCGAAGCCTGCGGAAATCGCCACCGTCTGCCACGGATGACCGCCGATATAGGTTTCGGTGGCATCCACCACCGGCTTGCTGCGCTCGCGCACATTGGACACCGAGTCCAGGGCTTGCTTGAGTTTGATCGCCACCTGCTCGCGCAGGGTTTCGCCTTCTTCACCGACCAGGGAAGCACTGCTCTTGAGCAATTTGTCTGATTCTTCGATCAACGCCGTGAGTTCGCTGAAGGCTTGATCCTTGATTTGTTCTTCGACGGCTTGGGCAGCGGTTTTGCGGGCCATTGTGTGACTCCTTGCGGGTGAATGTGGCAGTGAACAATGGAGTATCGGGCGTGCGCAAAAGTTGCAGTTTTTTTGCGCAAGCGTGGCCTTGAGCCAAATCCGAATCTGGAAATTTCGACCTACAGTGTAAGATGTCGCCTATTTGTGCAGCAGGTAATTCAACCATGAGCTTCAATCTCGCCAACAAGACCCTCGCCGAACGCGCCGAGCTGGAAGATGAAAAGTCGCGCCTCTACGACCTGTGGCAAACCAACCTGGGCAAGGCCAAGGGCGAAGCTGCCCGGTTGTTCGGTGAGCGCGCCAAGCGCAAGGGCAAGTGGGCCGAATGGGTTCGCGCTGAACTCGACGGCATGTCGCCGCCGGAGTTTTCCAACATGGTGCGCAGCGAAGTCAACAAACTGATGGCGGCGGCGAAGTAAAGCTCGCCACAATCGCCTCGCGCACTTTGAGCAACATTGGGTCCAACTGGGCCTGGGTGCGCCAACCCAGCTCGACCGGGTAACGCGGCAGCGCCAGCGGGCAAGCCAATACACGCAGGCCGGTCATGTGCGCGATGGCCAGCGCCGCGTGCCCGGGAATGGTCGCCACTGCCTGGCTGCCCGTGAGCAAAAAAGGCAGGGCGGCAAAATGGCTGGTCGAGGCGCACACCTGCCGGCTCAGCCCTTGGGCCGCCAAACCTTCGTCGGTAATCCCGATAAAACCGCCGGATGACACCAGTACATGCTCGCGGGCGACGAATTCTTGCAGGCTGATGCCGTGCTGATCCGGGGCCAGGCTGGCGGGGTCTACCAGGCAGCGGTAATCGCCTTCGGCCAGCACCTGTCGACTCAAGCGGCTCTGTGCAAAGCCCCCGGCGGTAATCGCCAGGTCCAGCGTGCGGTCGAGCAGGGCGCCCGCCACGATCTGGCTGTGGGTCTGGCGGAAAATCACCCGCAGTTTCGGCAAGCGCTGTGCGATTTCGAGCATCAGCCGACGGCCATAGGCAATTTCAAAATCATCGGACAGCCCCACCACCACGGAGCGCCCCTGATAATCCGGGTGATCGGGGTTGACCATGGCCAGGCTCTGGCGGCAGCGCTCCAGCGCTTCACTGATCACCGGCTTCAACTGATTGGCCCGCAACGTCGGCGCCAGGCCTCGGCCGGTGCGCACGAACAACGGGTCGCCATACACCTGGCGCAAACGTCGCAAGCCCGCGCTGATGGCCGATTGGGTGACGCCCAGGCGCACTGCCGCGCGGCTGGCGCTGGACTCGTCATGCAGGGCTTCGAAGGTTTTCAGTAGGTTCAGGTCGACCTGGGCGATATTCATTGGGTTCATATCATTCAGTACTGAGGTGGGCTTTATTCATGATCCGGGCTGGCGCGAGAATGGGCAACCCCCCTTACTCGGAGTGATCGTGATGCCTGTTTCTACTGTGGCGGCGTTGCAAATTGGCGCATTGCCGGGCGGCAAGGCTGAGACCTTGGCGCAAATCCTCGGCTATGAGGACGACATCAAGCGCAGTGGCGCGCAATTGGTGGTCATGCCTGAAGCGTTGCTCGGCGGCTATCCCAAAGGTGAAGCGTTCGGCACGCAGCTGGGCTACCGCCTGCCGGAAGGCCGTGAAGCCTTTGCCCGTTACTTCGCCAATGCCATCGACGTGCCGGGCACCGAGACCGAGGCGTTGGCCGGCCTGTCGGCGCGCACCGGGGCCAGCCTGGTGCTCGGTGTGATCGAGCGCAGTGGCAGCACCTTGTACTGCACTGTGTTGTATTTCGAGCCGGCGGGCGGCCTGGTCGCCAAACACCGCAAACTGATGCCTACCGGCACCGAGCGGCTGATCTGGGGCAAGGGCGACGGTTCCACCTTGCCGGTGATCGACGCGGCGGTGGGGCGTATCGGCGGCGCCGTGTGCTGGGAAAACATGATGCCGCTGCTGCGCACCGCCCTGTATGCCAAAGGCGTCGAGGTGTGGTGCGCACCTACCGTGGACGAGCGCGAAATGTGGCAAGTGAGCATGCGCCATGTGGCCCACGAGGGGCGCTGTTTTGTGGTGAGTGCCTGCCAGGTACAGGCCTCGCCCGAGGCGTTGGGTTTGGCGATTGCCAATTGGCCTTCAGACCGCCCATTGATCGCCGGCGGCAGCGTGATTGTCGGGCCCATGGGCGACATCCTCGCCGGGCCGCTGCTGGGGGAAGCGGGGTTGCTGACCGCGCGGATCAATACCGATGACCTGGTACGGGCCAGGTATGACTACGACGTGGTGGGCCACTATGCCCGGCCGGATGTGTTTGAGTTGGTGGTGGACGAGCGCGAGAAGCCCGGTGTGCGCTTCATCACTGACTGACCGCACGCGCTCTAAAGGCGCAGCATTCGCCGTAGTGTGAACAAGGTGCTCACCAGGTTGCAGTGTTCGGCAGGTCCAACGTGCCACGGTCGACAAAGCGCATCGTGCCGAACAGGCCGCCCGCCAGTTTGCCCCGCAGCACATAGGGCAGGTTGTTCAAGCTCTGGGTCTGGCTCAGGCCCAGGGTTTGGCGCAACACCGAAAACGCCGAAACGCTGACCGGTACCACCAGCACGGTCTCGGAAAAGCGCGGGATGCTTCCGGCCTGGTCGCTCACGCCCGCCGCCAACGGCCGGCCGTTGACCTCCAGGTCCAGAGCCACGCCGTTGTAGTCGATCGCCGTTTCATTCGGGTTCTGTATCCGCAGTTTCACCGCGAAGCGCACTTCCAGGTCCTGGCTTTGCAGCGGCTCGATGCCGACCACGTTGATGTTGACCGGGTCACGGTTGGGGAACAGCGCGCAGCTGCTCAAGGTCAGCAGCAACAGCGATAGAACCATGAGCGTGCGCATACACAAGGTGCTCCTATTTCGTGACGTCCGGGTCTTGCATGACTTTGAGGGTAGAGGACTCCGGATCAAATTCATCTTCCTCCAGCTCTATGAACGCCTCCGGCAGGAAAATGTTCAGCAAGATTGCACAGAACGCGCCCACGGTGATCGGCGACTCGAAGATGTTGTGCAGCGCCTTGGGCAATTCACGCAGCACTTCGGGCACGGCGGCAACGCCCAGGCCCATGCCAAGGGAAATCGCCACAATCAGCACATTGCGCCGGTGCAGCCCGGCTTCGGCGAGGATCTTGATGCCGGCCACGGCCACCGTGCCGAACATGATCAGCGTCGCGCCGCCCAGCACCGGCTTGGGCATCAGTTGCAGCACCGCGCCGATCATCGGGAACAGGCCCAGCAACACCAGGAGCCCGGCGATAAAGTACGCCACATAGCGGCTGGCCACGCCGGTCAACTGGATCACGCCGTTGTTCTGGGCGAAGGTCACCATCGGCAGGCTGTTGAACGTGGCGGCCATCGCCGAGTTGAGGCCGTCGGCCAGCAGCCCGGATTTGATGCGCTTGATGTACAACGGGCCCTTGACCGGCTGTTGGGAAATCATCGAGTTGGCGGTCAGATCACCGGCCGCTTCCAAGGGTGAAATCAGGAAGATCACCGCCACCGGCACAAACGCCACCCAGTCGAACGAAAAACCGTACTTGAACGGCACCGGCACGCTGATCAGCGGTACCTGCGGCAATGCCGCCAGGTCCACGCGCCCCAACAGCCAGGCCACCACAAAGCCCAGGGTCAGGCCGATTACGATCGAACCCAGGCGCAGGAACGGGTTGTTGAAGCGGTTGAGCACCACGATGGTCAGCAGCACCAGGCCCGCCAGGCCCATGTTGCCGGCTGCGCCGAGGTCGCTGGCGCCAAAGCCGCCGGCCATGTCGGTGACCGCTACCTTGATCAGCGACAAACCCATCAGGGTAATGATGGTGCCGGTCACCACCGGGGTGATCAGTTTGCGCAGCTTGCCAATGAACTGGCTGAGCACCACTTCGATAAACGCCGCGAAAAAGCAGATGCCGAATATCGTCGAGAGGATCTCATCGGTACCGCCGCCCCGGGCCTTGACCATGAAGCCGGCGCTGAGGATCACGCTGATAAACGAAAAACTGGTGCCCTGCAGGCACAGCAATCCCGAGCCGATCGGGCCGAACTTGCGCGCCTGCACAAAGGTGCCGAGCCCCGACACGAACAGCGCCATGCTCACCAGGTACGGCACTTCGCTTTGCAGGCCAAGTACGCCGCCGACAATCAGGGTAGGCGTGATGATCCCGACGAAACTGGCCAGCACATGCTGCAACGCGGCAAAGATCGCCGCGCTGAAGTGCGGGCGGTCTTCAAGGCCGTAGATCAGCTCGGATTTATAGCGGGGGCGCGGGGCTTGAGCGTCAGACAAGGTGAGGGCTCGGGTCAGAAAAGGGAGGCGCAGGATGCCAGAAACCGCCTATCGTCAGAAGTGTAAAAAAATATTTATGAATGCCCTGCATAAAACCCCTGAGCCAGCCGATAGCTCTTACAGGCCCACCGATCAGCAATCACAGTGGTGACCAAGGTCTGAGCGGTGCGTTGACACCGATTGATCGTTTCGCGGCAGGGATGCACGCAAACATTACTTTTGAGAATTCTCTTATGTCACTTCGCCATCTGAATATTGCTCCGCGCGCTTCTCTCGGTTTCGCATTTATTGCGTTGTTAGTGGTGGTGCTGGGGGTGTTTGCGGTCAACCGCATGACGTTGATTCGCGAGGCGTCGATGGCGATGAGCGCCAACCAACTGCCCAGCGTGACGAACCTGGGCACGATGATGGAGAACGTGCTGCGCATGCGCATCCTGTCGTTTCGCGTACTGGTCAACCGCGAACCGGCCGGGTTGCAGGAGGCTGAAACCCGCATAGGCGTGCTGACTGACAAGGTGAAGACCGCCCAGGCCGCGTACTCCGCGCTGCCTGCCGGGCCGGAAGAAGCGGCGCTGTTCAAGGTCTTTGGCGTCACGCTGGAGAACTATTTGAAGGCTCAGAGTGAGATGCTCGCCCTGTCCAGGCAAGGCAAGGTCGATGAGATGCGTGCGCTGATCAACAGCCGCATTAAGGAAGGCACCGACCAGATGGGCGAGCAATTGAACAAGCTGATCGCCATCAACGCTGCCGGCGCCAAGGCAGCCGACGCCGATGCCGGCCATGGGTACGACGTCGCGATCACCGGCGTAATCATCGTATCGGTGGCTGCCGCGTTGCTCACCGTGTTGCTGGCCTGGTTGCTGACCCGCAGCATCGTCACGCCGTTGCGCAAAGCGGTGGCAGTGGCTGAAACTATCGCCGCCGGCAACCTCAGCAACGTCATTGAAGATGATGGCAAGGATGAGCCCGCGCGCTTGATCGGTGCCTTGGCCGCGATGCAGGCCAACCTGCGCCAGACCATCCGGCACATCGCCGGTTCGGCCACGCAACTGGCCTCTGCCGCCGAAGAGCTGAGCGCGGTCACCGAAGAAGCCTCCAAAGGCTTGCAGCAGCAGAACAATGAAATCGACCAGGCCGCCACGGCGGTCAACGAGATGACCGCGGCGGTGGAAGAAGTGGCGCGCAATGCGGTGTCCACCTCCGAGGCGTCGGGCCAATCGAACCTGGCGGCGCGCGAAGGCCGTGATCGGGTGGTGGAAACGGTCGGCGCGATCCAGACCATGACCCAGGATGTGCAAAATACCGCCGCGATGATCGAGGGCCTGGCCACGCAAGGTCGTGACATCGGCAAGGTGCTGGATGTGATCCGCGCGATTGCCGAGCAGACCAACCTGCTGGCCCTTAACGCCGCCATCGAAGCGGCCCGCGCCGGTGAGGCCGGACGCGGTTTCGCGGTGGTGGCGGACGAAGTACGCGCCCTGGCCCACCGTACCGCGCAGTCGACCCAGGAGATCGAAAAAATGGTCGCCGGCATTCAGAACGGCACCGGTGAAGCCGTGCAATCGATGCAGCAGAGCAACCAGCGCACCCAGAACACCCTGGAAATGGCCCGCGCCGCTGGCGTGGCGCTGGAGCAGATCACCCAGTCGATCAGCCTGATCAACGAACGCAACCTGGTGATCGCCAGCGCTTCGGAAGAACAGGCCCAGGTGTCTCGCGAAGTGGACCGCAACCTGGTCAACATCCGCGACCTGGCCACGCAGTCGGCGGCGGGCGCCAACCAGACCAGCGCGGCCAGCCATGAGCTGTCGCGCCTCGCGGTGGACTTGAATGCGATGGTGGCCAGGTTTGTGATCTGACCCTTTGCAATGCAGCCAAAGGTGGGAGGGGCAAACCCCTCCCACATTGTGGTGGTTCAGGTATTACGGTTTCCAGGCTGCGAGGTTCACCAGGTTTTTCGGTTTTTCGCCGGCTAACGCCGCCAGCAGATTATCCACCGCGCACCGGGCCATCGCCTCTCGGGTCTCATGGGTCGCCGAACCGATATGCGGCGTCGCCACCACGTTGTTCAAACGCAGCAACGGCGAGCCGTGATCCAGCGGTTCCTTCTCGAACACATCCAGCCCCGCTGCGCGAATTACGCGGTGTTGCAACGCCTCGACCAGCGCGGCTTCATCCACCACTTTGCCGCGCGAGATATTGATAAAGATCGTCTCCGGGCCCATCCGCGCGAATTCCTCGGCGCCAATCAGCTTCTCGGTTTCAGCGGTGAGCGGCAGGGTCAGGCAGACAAAATCGGCTTCTTCAAGCAATGCCTGCAAGCTGCGGTACTGCGCGCCAAAGCGTTGTTCTACCTGTGGCTTGGGCGAATGGCTGTGGTAGATCACCGGCATGCCGAAGCCAAAGTGCCCGCGCTGGGCCAGGGCTTCGCCGATGCGGCCCATGCCGATGATGCCCAGGGTCTTGCCATGCACATCGCTGCCGAAGTGCGCCGGGCCGATGTTCTTGTTCCATTGGCCGGCGCGCACCATGTCGGCCAGCTCGACCACGCGTCGAGCGGTGGCCAGGATCAGCGCAAAACCGGTGTCGGCGGTGGTTTCGGTGAGCACGTCCGGGGTATTGCTCAGCAGGATGCCGCGCCCGGTCAGGTAGTCGATGTCGTAGTTGTCGACGCCCACGGACACGCTGGCCACCGCTTCCAACTGCGGCGCCAGGTCAAGTAATTGCGCATCCAGGCGCAGGCTGGCGCCCAACAAACCATGGGCGCCGGGCAGGGCGTCGCGCAGTTTGGCCAGGCCGCCGGCATCGAGTGCCTCGATCAGCGTGACCTCGGCGTGTTCGTGCAGGCGGGCCATCAGCGGCGCGGAGAGCGTTTTGTACAACACCACAGACTTTTTCATGAGGTCTTTACCTTCAACTCCAGAGTGGGGGCCGGCGAGCGGTCGCTGGCGCCGGGCTTGAGGAACATCGTCAGCACCACCGACAGCATCAACGCGCCGCTCATCAGCAGGTACGAAGCGCCGGGTGAGCCGGTGCTGCTGTTGAGGTAACCCACCAGGTACGAGCCGCCGAACGAGCCGAGCGCGCCCATGCTGTTGATCAGCGCCATGGCGCCACCGGCGACGTTGGCCGGCAGGATTTCCGGCACGATGGCGAAGAACGGCCCATAAGGCGCGTACATGCACGCCCCGGCAATCACCAGCAGGGTGTAGGACCACCAGAAATGTTCTGCACCGAGCACGTAGGACGCGTAGAACGCAATCGAGGCGATCAGCAGCGGCGGCCACACAAAGCGTTTGCGCTTTTGCAGCTTGTCCGAACCCCAGCTCACCACCAGCATGCCGATCACGGCCGCCAGGTAAGGCAGCGCCGAGAGCCAGCCGGCTTCGACCATGTCCATCTTCAAGCCGGCCTTGAGAATCGACGGCAGCCACAATACAAAGCCGTACACGCCGATGCTCCAGCAGAAAAATTGCAAGGCCAGGATGATCACCTTGGGCGAGCGGAACGCTTCGCCATAGTTCTTGACTGCCTTGATGCCTACCTGTTCGGCGGCGAGGGCGGTTTCCAGTGACTGTTTCTCGGCGTCGCTCAGCCATTTGGCGTCTTTTGGCCGCTCATCGGCCAGGCGCCACCAGATAAACGCCCACAACACCGCCGGCAAACCTTCGATGATAAACATCCAGCGCCAGCTGTAATGCTGCACCAGGTAGCCCGACACCACCGACATCCACAGCATGGTCACCGGGTTGCCGAGGATCAGGAAGGTGTTGGCGCGCGAACGTTCGGCACGGGTGAACCAGTGGCACAGGTACACCAGCATCGCCGGCATCACCGCCGCCTCGACCACCCCGAGCATGAAGCGAATGGCGATCAGCATGTAGGCGTTGGACACCACGCCGGTCAGGGTGGCCAGGCTGCCCCAGAGGATCAGGCTGACGAAAATCAGCTTTTTGACGCTGCGCTTTTGCGCGTAGATCGCCCCCGGCACCTGGAAGAAAAAGTAGCCGAGAAAGAACAGCGCGCCGAGCAACGAGGACATGCCCGGCGTGATCATCAGGTCTTCGGCCATCCCGGAGGCGGCGGCAAACCCGTAGTTGGCACGGTCCAGGTACGCCAGGCTGTAAGTGATAAACACGATGGGCATGATGTACCACCAGCGGCGGGTGGCGAGTTTCACGGTTTCCATAAGAGTGCTCCTGAGCTTGTTGTAGTTGTGGCAACAGGGAATCGGTTATGCGACGGATCGGGTGGTCAGTTCGGCGCGGGTCGGCAGGCCTTCCATATCGCCACGGCTTTGCACGGCGCGGCTGCCGATCCAATTGCCGCGCCGCACCGCCTCGGGGAAGCTTGAGTTTTCCAGCAGGGCGCTGATCATGCCCACGGCAAACCCATCGCCGGCGCCGACGGTGTCCACCACCTTGTCTACGCGCACGGCGGCGACGAAGCCCTGGTCGAGGTGAGTGCGGTAGTAGGCGCCGTCGGCGCCGAGCTTGATGGCCACGGCTTCGGCGCCCTGGTCAAGGTAGAACGCGGCGATGTCGGCCGGGTCGTCAAAACCCGTGAGCAAACGGCCTTCGCCCAGGCCCGGCAATACCCAGTCGGCCAGGCCGGCGAGGGCGTTGATTTCGCGGATCATCTGCTGCTCGTTGGCCCACAGCGAAGGGCGCAGGTTGGGGTCGAACGAGACGCTGCGCCCGGCCTTGCGCATCTGCGTCATCAGCTCGCGGGACAGCTCCTGGGTGGCGGCGGACAAGGCTGGCGGAATGCCGGTGGCGTGCAGGTGGCGCGCTTGCAGCAGTGCAGGGCTGATGGCCGCGACAGACAAATGGCTGGCGGCGGAGCCTTTGCGAAAGTACTCCACTTGCGGGTCGGCGCCGGCGTCTTCGCGGGACTTGAGCTGAAAACCCGTGGGGTGCAGCGGGTCGACGGCCACGTGGCGACAATCCAGCCCTTCTTGCGTGAGCGTATCGACCACAAAGCGCCCCAGGGAATCATTGCCCACCCGGCTCAGCCAGGCGACCTTGAAACCCAGGCGCGACAAACCAATCGCAACGTTGCTGTCGGCGCCGGCAATGCGTTTATCAAACTGCGCCACGTGGGCCAGGTCGCCGGTCTGCTCGGCCACGAACATCGCCATGGTTTCGCCAAACGAAAGGATATCGATCTCAGACATGGGCATTCTCCCCATGGGGTTGGCCAAGGCGGGCGAGGGTGGCGACCTGTCGCGCGGTGACGTCGACCAGGTCGTCGCCTTGCAGTGGGAATTCCACCGCGCGGGTAATTCCTTGGGCCATGTGCTTGAGCAGTTGTTCCCACAGATGCAGGTCGGTGGCGCCGGGCGGCAGCGCCACCAGCTTGCCGTCCGGGCGGCGCGCCACGGCCTTGCAATGCAGGTAGTCGACATGCCGGCCCAACAGGCGCGCAGCGGTGATGGCGGACTGGTCCTGCCACTGCCAGTTGCCGATATCGAAGGTCATTTTTACCGGCAGGCCCAGGCGTTCGACTTCGCTGAAGAAACGCTGCATCGGTTCGATGCGCCCGCCGTGCAGGGTCTGGTCGTTTTCCACCAGCAACTGCACCGGGTGGCGGTTGAGCAACGCGTGCAGGCTGCCCAGGTCGTTGGTGTCGGTGAAGTAACCCAGGGAGACTTTCAGCCAGCGCGCGCCGAAGGCCCCGGCGCGATCCAGGGTGGCGGCGAGCTCGGCGTTCGGCTGGGCACGGCCGGCCACCCACAGCTCCAGCGGTGATGAGAACACGGCTTCCAGGCCCTGATCGGCCGCAGCCTGGGCCAGCTCAGTGGGTTGCTCGACGGTCAATAGCTCCTCACGCCATTCGATGCGCTGGGCACCGGCGCTGGCGAGCAACGGGACAAAACTCAACTGGCCTTGCTGGCGAACCAACTCGGCGCCGTAGCTGGAAAGGCTGATGGAGACGGGGTATTTGTGCATTGTTGTTTACCTCTGAAACCGGTTTCATTTTTGTGCAAAAAATTTAAATGGGCTGAGTCGAGCCGCGAATCATCAGCTCCGGTAAAAAATCCAGGGTGCGTGTCGGCGCAGTGTCGCCGCGCAAGCGCTTGAGCAGGCAGGCGAAGGCGCTGGCGCCAATCGCCTCGGTGGGCTGGGCGAGGGCGGTGATGCCGGTGCCCACCAGCGGGTACCAATCCAGGTCATCCAGGGCGATCAGGCCGACGTCGGCAAACAGCTCAACGCCCAAGGCTTTGAGCGCGCGGGTGCAGGCCAGGGCGGCGACGCCGTTGGCGCAGAACAACGCCTTGGCGCCGGGTTTTGCGAGAAAAGCCTGCAGATGAATAGGCAGCGCGTCATCCAGTTCCAACACCGCGCCGCTCAAGCCTTGGCGCGCGGCGATTTCAGCCTTGAAGCTGGCCAGGCGCTCCAGGCGTGAGCTGGTGCCATCGG
The DNA here is from genome assembly GCF_019139815.1 of Pseudomonas asgharzadehiana. NCBI lineage: Bacteria > Pseudomonadati > Pseudomonadota > Gammaproteobacteria > Pseudomonadales > Pseudomonadaceae > Pseudomonas > Pseudomonas asgharzadehiana. The sequence goes on along the minus strand of NZ_CP077079.1, from coordinate 3,593,660 downwards.
TGGCTTCGCTCACCAGTAACACCTCGCGATAACCTTGTTGCTCAAGATGTTCCACCGCCATGCGCACCGCCGCCGGGTTGTCCAGCCCCACCAGGTCGCTGTGCAGCGGCTCGACCTTGCGGTCCACCAGCACCAGCGGCATTTCCCGTTGCAGTTCCAGCAATTGGTCGAGGTGGTGGCCGAGCGTGTTCACGATCAGCCCTTCGATGTTGTACGACCGCAGCGCGGCGAGGTGCTGGGACTCCTGCGCGTCATCGCGGTCGGTGTTGCACACCACCAGGCTGTAGCCGTGTTGGCGGCAGGCGGTTTCGACGCCGTGCATCACGGCAATGGAATAGGGGTTGCGGATGTCGGCCACGAGCATGCCGATCAGGCGGGTGCGCCCGCGTTTCAAACCACGGGCCATCTGGTTGGGGCGGTAGCCAAGTTCGCTGATGGCCTGTTCGATGCGCAGGGCGATGGCGTCAGAGAGCAATGCACGGTCATCCCCGATGAAGCGCGACACGCTGGCCTTGGATACGCCGGCGCGCTCGGCCACATCAAGCATCGTCACACGGCTGCGCTGGGCGGCAGAAAAAGTGGTCACGTTGGCAGGCCTTTCTTATTGGAAGTTGTGAAGCGTTGAAACCGGTTTCAGGAAACCGCAACAACCTGAAAACGTCAAGTGTATTTGCGTGAAAACGTGGAAATCGCCGGTGCCCTCGCCCGACGAACGGCAGCGTCACCTGTCAACTTTGACAGTATCGGTAGAGCGGCATTGGGTATTCACTCTGTTTTAACGCAGTTCGTAATAGTGACTCACCGACGCGGCGGGAAAATCATGGACACGACTTCAACGGGTAATGCGATTAACACTAACGACACACCGACGCTTCCGGCACTTGAAGTTGTCAACTTGCAGCCAGACGGATTGCTTCCCGTAAAATATTTGTTTTCGGACTTGGAGATTCAAATAACGACTCCTTGGTCGCAGCTGCCTCCTAGTGGTACGAGTGATTGGATTACGTTCGTTTGGGACGTTAAGGGAGCCGCCGGTGATGAATTTCTAACAGTGGAGTTGAAGGGGCCGATTACGGACGCTGATTTTCCTTACTCAATATTCATTTCTTCAGATTACTTTCAAACTAGCGCGACAGTTGAGATTTTTTATCGTATCAGAAACGAGTTTTCAGACAGCCAAGTGTACGAGACTTCATTTACCCGCACTATCATTATCGATAAAAATCCACCGGGTGCTGGTCAGGTCCTGAATCCCGCAAAGTTTCTGATTAATCCGATTACCGAGTCCGCCTTAAGCAACCAACTGTCGGTGGAAGTGGAAGTGCCGGGCGATTACCTAGATCGCAAGACGGGAGACACCGTGTTATGTTTTTTGAGAGGCAGTGACACGCCACCCACAGGACTGGACATTCACAGGCAAGCCTTTGCCCCCATCAGTGGGCCAATGATTGTGAATATTCCAGTAGCGGAGATTCGGAAGTTTGCCGGCTTCCCCATACTTTATTTATTTTATAAGTTACGGGACCGCGCCGGTAATACTTCTGGCAATTCGCTAGTTGGCTATGTACCAATTGATTTGACCGCGCCGCCAGCCAATTTGTCGATGCCTGAGGTGCCGGCGTATGACTCGGATCTGCTGGTTAATCGGGCAGATGCACGCGCTGTTGTTTCGGTCAGGGTGCGTCAGTATGACAACGCCATGCCTGATGACCAGTGTGTGGTTGAGTGGGACGGTAGCTTGCTTCCTGCCGTGCCTGTCAACACGTTGCCTCTCACGGTTCCCGTGCCGTGGAGTGTATTAATTGCCAAGGGCGCGAACCTGCGCCGGATCATTGACTTACCGGTGCGTTACTACATTCGCCGTGCAGGGGATACGGGCCAAGGCGTGCGTTCCCGACCTAAACAGGTGACGGTGGACATGACGATCGCAGGCCAGGAAAACCCGCTGGCGCCCGCATTGCTGAACAGTCAATTGGCCTTGGTTAACATACAGGGCCAGGTTTCCAACGTTCCCAATGTCCTGGATAGCCGCGATTCCGTTGGGCCGGTGAGAGCTTACTTCACGTTGTTCGATAAACCGGTTGAGGGTCAGAAAGTAAATCTTTTCTGGCCAGGCCAGGCGGCACCCGTTGCGACTTATACCGTGAAGCTCAATGATCAAGCAGGGGCGGTTGTTGAATTTGATAATCCGATTCCCTGGCCGGTGATCCAAGCCGCCGGCAGCAATTCGACAACGTTGGTGTATTACCAAACAGATAATGGCGTCAATCAACAGTCGTCGCCTGACCAAATAGTTGCGGTCAACCTTATTACGCCTGTTGTTTACTCAAAACCGAGTTTTCCTCAGTCGTTTCTACACTCAAGCAGATTTCTTAATTGTGATACTCAACCACCTATTTGGCAGGTGGTGAACGTGGTGGTCAATCCGGCGCCGAATGTATTGAAGCCAGGGGATCTGGTGGTGCTGACATGGCAGGGGTTTCGGAGATATCTAAATGAAGATGCCATTCTCTCGACGGCTCATACCATGAGTCATGTATGGCAAGCAGGTGAAACATCTCATACGTTCCAGATAACGGACTATGAAAACCTGATCAAGCCGTTACGTGATTATTCCGCAGGGTCGGCAAAATACTCTGTGGTGCGAAATGGTGTTGAGATAGGGTATTCAGATACCAAATATGTGCCAATTGACCGCAAGAATGGAGCAGGGGGCTTTTGTGGGCCATCGGGTACCGGGTCTGAATAAAAGTATTCCTCGGTGTATTGAACGTCCGGGCGGTAACCGGAGTTGTGTGTGTTATGCGTGTCGTATGTAAATGCGTTGACAAGTAGTTTGTATGAAAAAACCGAACTCTCTTTGAATGTATGTATTTGCTCGATGAGCAGAGCATGCCGGTGATAATGGAGAACATGAAATGATAGATAAAATTTCTACAAAGGCGGTAATTATTGGCGGCTCGCCTACCTTGGAAGTTATCGAGGTCCAAGATGTAATTGATACTGCCATAGGCCTTGTTTCAAGGGTGGCGGCGACTAGCAGCCTGAGGCTGTTATGCCCTTCCGGCGACTTTTCAGAGGACGGTGATTGGATCGAAATTTTCTCGCGAGACCCGGACAGTTCACTACCCGACGCCTGGACCAGAATATTTGGTCCCGTACAGTTTTTCGGTGCGACCGCAGGCGGCAATATTTCTGTAGTGATTGATGCACCGGCAGGCTCGGGCGGATTTCCGCATGGTAAAAGACGGCTCCGTCATCAATTGTTTGTTAACGACTTTGCGGACCCGAGCATTCCAGGCAGCGTGGACAGACCCTCTGACGTGGGGGAGTACTCGCCAGAAGTGAAGGTGGAGTTCGACCAATATACTGCCTATGAAAGCATCGGCAATAAGGTGCGGCCACCCGCACCGCAATACACGGGGTCATTGCCGGCGGGTGCTCCGGTTACGGCTGCTCACCTCGCCACGGCGGGCGGTCTGCCATTTAGCATTCCCGACAACGCTTATGCGATTGAAAGCGGGAAGTGGCATCCGGGCGATGTCATCCGCTTTTACTGGACCAAAGGCGATACGGCGCTGGACGCGGAAGAAGTTGGAGGGCTCGTTCCACCACGGCCGATGCTGCAAACCGGTAACGTCTTTACATTGCCTGCAAGTGCTATCACCCAAAGTGGTGAATACAAGCTTATTTATACAATCAGTGACCGGATGGACCGGCCCGGCTTGCCATCAGTGGCTTCCAGGCCTTTCACCGTAGCGTTGGCGCCGGCACCAGAGAATCTACAGCCGATCATTATTGACCAGGCCCCGGACCTTATTGATAACTTGCTCAATATTGCCGACCTTACCCCAGGCCCTACGGGAAGCCTTGCAGCCTACACAAACTTCGACCTGACCAAAGACCAATATCAGATCATATGGGGCGGGCAGCCAGCGAGCCAGTGGTTCCCTGTTACCCAGTTCCCCATCACGCTCAATCAAGCCCTCCTGACCCCACTGGCCCTGGCTGACTACGGGACGACAAAAGGGCCGAAACCGACCGCTGTGAAATATAACCTGCGCCGAGACGGTGAGGTTATCGACGGCCCGACCACAACGATCAATGTGGATTTCAGTGTCACAGGGCCGGACAACCCCGGAACACCCGGCAGCCCGAACACCAGACTGCTCCCTGTGAAGATTTTTGGTCAGGGGTCGACTGAGCTCAACACGCTGAGATTTGCGCACGCCGGCAACCCTGTCACTGCTGAGGTTGAGTTATGGGTCGGCGCTGACGTGCCGGCACCTGGCATGTGGATTCACCTGGTATGGAGCGACGGCAGTTTAGTGGCTCCTCCCTTTGAAATTACCACTCAAGCAGAAGGCGCAATCGTCAGGTGGGAATTCCCTTGGAGCTATGTAGCTGCGGCAGGGAACGGCATTAAAAATGTCCATTATTTCATTGCATCAACGCCTGTCCCAACGGCGGCCGATAACCGCAATCGTTCGCCGGATACACCGGTCGAGGTTATAGACGCCGTGACGTCTACGCTGGTAGCGCCTCGATATTTGGGGGTCCGGGGAACAGGGCTAACTGAACAATGGAACTGCGATTCGTTAAGGGTCCTTCCGTTGACGACGCCAAACACGTTTGTAGGACAGATCTTTGTGCCGGCGGATACGAGGATGGCCGAGGGTCAACAATTGAAGCTGGAGCTGCGGTTGTTCCGACCTCGTACCGGCACTCCGATTGACGACCGCAAGCAGACTTACAGCGTGACTGTCACAAGAGTCATCAAGGACAACGGTCATACCTTCAATATACCGTTCAGTTTTCTTAAAGAAGCTCGCCTCGGGCGCGCGGAGGCGGTTGTCACGGTGGCGTTGGACGACGGCACTACCGGGCGCGGTGAGGCCGCCGTCAACATACGTACGACGCTGTCGACGAGTTATTGCGACTTGTCTCCAGTTGTCGGTCCTTAGGGCTTGTTAGTCAGATAGCGGCAGGTTCCCCCTTTCTTTCGTGGGAGGGGGAACATTCTGATCATATTGCATTTGATAGATCACTCCGCTCACAGCGGTTTAACCGTGGGAGTGCAGATTTTTCCTACATAAAAGAAAGCGTTTAATTTTTATTCTGGCGCCGCAGAGGTAAGGCCCTATTCGCAGGTAGCGAGCCGAACCGATTTTGTTGGCCTCATATTAAGAGTGATTGACCATGTCGGCACTGAATACGTTCGAGCTCAAGCCATTGAGTGCGATGATGAAAATCCCCACCGTTACATTCTGTTTGTTTGCCGCGCTGCAGGGTCAGGCACAGGCGGTGCAGGTGGGTAACGGTGAGCAAAGAACCATTGATGACACTACGCAGTCAACGGATTGGCAATTGTCGGGCCAGTCGACGCTGAATATGAATCGCGCGACAGCAACAGACATTGGCCTGACAACCTCCACGTTAAACATGAACAGTGGCAGCGTGGCGAACAGTATTCGTGCTGAACGCGGTTCTACCGTCAATATCAACTCAGCACAGGTTTCTTCGAGCGACCCTATTCTGGGCGCCGTGCGTCTTGAAAGCAGTAACGCTTTTATCAACGACAGTACGATTACCAATAGTCGCGGCGTAGCCTTGCAGGCGTTTGGTGTGTTGGGTACGTCAAATGGTTCATCGGTTCAGGTCGCCAACAGTACGATCAGCGGAGCTATTGGCGGCGCGGAAGCCAGCAGCGGCAGCGAGTTGCACTTCGAACGGGGCACTGTGGTGCAGGGTACGGGAACCGGGGCATTCGGGCTCGCCCTGTCCGGGGGCACGGCGACAGCCAGCCAAAGCACCATTCTCGGCGCCGGTCATGGGGTATCGTTCACCCGCGGTCGTGCAGATACAACAGATGGCAAACTGGTTCTGGACAACTCCATGGTCGAGGGAGCTATTGGTTCGGCTATCTCCGTCAGGGGTACGCCAAACCGAGTTCCGGTGGTAGCCATCGATGTGTTGAATGGCTCCACATTGAAGGGCGGCAATGGCAATCTGCTGAGCGTTTCTGGCGGTGCCACGGCGACGATGAATGTGGATAACAGCCGGAATCTGGTCGGCAATGTGGTTGCCGACGCCACCAGCACTGTCCATTTGAGCCTGCAGAACAACGCCGAGCTGACAGGCCAATTGCAGAATGTCTCCAGCTTGAACGTGGGCGCCGCTTCCAACTGGAACATGACCGGTGACAGTCAGGTGGGTGCGCTTAACATGGCCGGTGGCACCGTGACCATGGGCGCGCCGAATGAGTTTTATCAACTGAACCTCTCGACACTGTCCGGCGACGGCACGTTCGTCATGGGCACCGACTTTGACCAAGGCAAGACGGACTTCATCAATGTGACCGGCCAAGCTACGGGCAATCACAGCCTGGCGCTGTCGGCCAGTGGTGCCGAATTGGTCAAAACCCAGGTTGTGCACACCGGTGGCGGTGATGCGGCCTTTGCCCTCAAGGACGGTCCGGTTGACATGGGCGCCTATGCCTACAACCTGAAAAAGGAAGGCAATGACTGGTTCCTGGATACCCAAACCCGAGTCATGAGCCGCAGCGCCCGCGTGGTGACGGCATTGTTCAACACCCCGGTGACCATCATGACCGCGGAAGAGGGCTCGTTGCGCGCGCGGATGGGCGAATTGCGCTACTCCCCGAAGAGCACAGGCCTGTGGATCCGTGGTTTCGGCAGCAAATATGAGGTATCCCAGAGCTCAGGGACCGGCTACACGCAGAACTTGCAAGGTTTCTCCCTGGGTGCCGATATGCCGCTGGGCGATAGCCAATGGAAGGTAGGTGTATTTGGTGGTCACAGTAATTCCGACGTGAACCCGGTTCGCGGCTCCTCCGGTACGGTCAAGAGTTACTTCCTGGGTACTTATGCAACCTGGATGGATGAAGAAAGCGGTTTCTACTTTGATGCGGTTGCCAAAGCCAACCGGTTCCAGAATGAAGTCAAGGCAACCCTCAGTGATAACACCTCCACCAAGGGCAACTACAGCAATGTGGGCGGTGGTCTGTCGGCGGAGTTCGGCCGTCATATCACACTCGGGGAAAGTTCCTATATTGAACCTTACGGCCGACTGTCGACCATCGTGGTTCAGGGCGGAACATACAGCCTGAAAAATGGTTTGCAAGTGGAAGGTGAGCGTACCCGCTCAAGGACAGCCGAGGCCGGTGCGACCGTTGGGCATGAGTTCCAGCTCGACGACGGCACACTTATTAAACCTTACTTGCGTATGGCCGTGGTCCACGAGTTTGCCGACAACAACAAGGTCCTGATCAATAATCAGGCGTTTAACAATGATTTGTCGGGCTCGCGTACCAAGTATGGTGCCGGTGTGGCGGTGAAGTTTACGCAGGATCTGCAAATGCACGCCGACGTTGAAACCAGTACCAGTGACAAAATCAAGCAGAAAGCGGCAGTGAACGTTGGCCTGCGTTATGCCTTCTAAATAAACAAGTTGTACAAAAAGCTCTGATCGAAAGATCAGGGCTTTTTTTGTAGGCGCTGTTCAACAGTTTCCCTGCTTATAAGATGATGTTCGCCCGCTGCCGGCGAAAAAACATGCAGCTTTAACTGAACAGCCCGGCGGCTATATTGATCGAGAAACCCAGGATCGCCGTATTGAACAAAAAGCCAATCAGCGACTGCCCCAGCACTACCTTGCGCATACTGCGCGTGGCCACCCCCACATCGGCCGTTTGCACCGCCACGCCGATGGTGAACGAGAAGTACAGGAAGTCCCAATAGTTGGGGGTGCGCAACCCTTCGGCAAAACGCAGCGCAGGTTCGTCACCGTCCCAGGTGTAGAACAGGCGGGCATAGTGCACGCTGAAGATCACCCCGATCAGCAGCCAAGAACCGATTACCGTCAGTGCGGTGAAACCGTAGTGAAGCAGGCGTGCGGAGCGGTCGAGGTCTTTGATGCCTATCAGGTTGAGCGTGATGGCCGCCAGGCTGGCGATCGCCGCGATGCACACCATGAACAACACCAGGCCGGCGTTCTCATCCTCGATCTCGGCGATGCGCTTTACATCGTCGGCGCGCGAGCGGCTGGTGAGCCACAACATCAGCAGCAGGTAGGTCCAGACGCCGGCATTCCAGCCGATGAGGATTTTGCTGATCAGCGTATCGGCTGGGGCCAGGATACCCACGGCAAGGCCGAGCACGGCGGCGGTCGAAAGGCGAGGGTGGGTGCGGGCGAGCAAGGGCATGGTGGTTCACGACTGGGTAGTTCAGAGCACCATAGCTTATACGGTTGTACCCAATGATGAAGGTGACCGATAACGCGTGGCGAGGGCGCTTGCTCCCTCGCCACAACTGCATCGTGTTCCGCCGGGTCAGCCTGTCTTGTGACGCTTGCGCACCAGCTTCATCACCACCACAAAGAACACCGGCACAAACACCACCGCCAGTGTCGCGGTGATCATCCCGCCGATCACGCCGGTGCCGATCGCCTGCTGGCTGGCCGAGCTGGCCCCGGTGGCAATCGCCAACGGCACCACGCCGAGGATAAACGCCAGTGAGGTCATGATGATCGGCCGCAGGCGCAACCGCGCCGCTTTCAAGGTGGCGTCGATCAGGTCTTCGCCCTGGTCATACAGGTCCTTGGCGAACTCGATGATCAGGATCGCGTTCTTGGCCGACAGCCCGATGATGGTAATCAAGCCCACCTTGAAGAACACATCGTTGGGCATGCCGCGCAAGCTCACGGCCAACACCGCGCCAAGCACGCCCAGGGGTACCACCAGCAGCACCGAGGTCGGGATCGACCAGCTTTCATACAGCGCGGCCAGGCACAGGAACACAATCAGCAGCGACAGCCCCAGCAGCAACGGCGCCTGGGCACCCGACAAACGCTCCTGCAGCGACAGGCCGGTCCATTCCTGGCCCAGGCCGGCCGGCAGTTGGCCGACCAGGCGCTGAATCTCTTCCATCGCCTCACCGGTGCTGTGTCCGGGGGCGGCTTCACCACTGATGGCAATCGCCGGGTAACCGTTGTAACGGGTCAACTGCGCCGGGCCCTGGGTCCATTTGGCTTTGACGAACGCCGACAGCGGCACCATGTTGCCGGCCTTGTTGCGCACGTTGATCTTCATCAAGTCCGCCACCTGGCTGCGCTGATCGCCTTCGGCCTGCACCACCACGCGCTGCATGCGACCCTGGTTGGGGAAGTCATTGACATAGGCCGAGCCAACCGCCGAAGACAGCACGCTGCCCACGTCTGCGAACGACACACCCAGTGCGTTGGCTTGCTTGCGGTCCACTTCCAGCTGCACCTGCGGCGCTTCGGCCAGCGCGCTTTCGCGCACATTGGCCAGCACTGGGCTCTTCGCGGCGGCTGCCAGTAACTCGGTACGCGCCGCCATCAAGGCCGCATGGCCGACGCCGCCGCGATCCTGCAGGCGAAATTCAAACCCGCTGGAGGTGCCCAGGCCGTCCACCGGCGGCGGCAGCACCGCGTAGGCCATCGCGTCCTTGAGTTCGCTGAAGGCCATGTTGGCGCGCTCGGCAATGGCCGCCGCGGAATCGTCGCTGCCGCGTTGCGACCAGTCCTTGAGCGTGGTAAACGCCAGCGCGGCGTTTTGCCCCGAGCCGGAGAAACTGAAGCCCATGATCATGGTGGTATCGCCCACCCCCGGCTCACCCGCGTTGTGCGCTTCGATCTGCTCGGCGACCTGCACCGTGCGGTTCTTGCTCGCGCCCGGCGGCAACTGGATATCGGTGATGGTGTAGCCCTGGTCTTCCACCGGCAGGAACGAGGCGGGCAGGCGCGTGAACAACCAGCCCAGCCCTGCCAGCAGCACCAGATAGATCAGCAGGTAACGGCCGCTGCGTTTGAGCGCATAGGCCACCCAGCCTTCGTAACGGTTGGTCAGTTGCTCGAAGCGCTGGTTGAACCAGCCGAAGAAACCGCCCTTGGCATGGTGCTCGCCCTGGGCGATGGGCTTGAGCAAGGTGGCGCACAGGGCCGGCGTGAGGGTCAGGGCGAGGAACGCCGAGAACAGGATCGAGGTAGCCATCGACAGTGAGAACTGCTGGTAGATCACCCCCACCGAACCCGGCATGAACGCCATCGGCAAAAACACCGCCACCAGCACCAGGGTAATCCCGATGATGGCGCCGGTGATCTGGCCCATGGCTTTGCGCGTGGCGTCCTTGGGCGACAGGCCCTCGGTCGCCATGATGCGCTCGACGTTCTCTACCACCACAATCGCATCGTCCACCAGAATGCCGATGGCCAGCACCATGCCGAACATGGTCAGCACGTTGATCGAGAAGCCCAGCAACAGCAGGGTGGCGAAGGTGCCCATCAGCGCAATCGGCACCACCAGGGTGGGGATCAAGGTGTAGCGCACGTTCTGCAGGAACAGGAACATCACCGCAAACACCAGCGCCATGGCCTCAAGCAAGGTGTAGACCACCTTGGTGATCGAGACTTTGACGAACGGCGAGGTGTCGTACGGGATCTTGTATTCCACATTGGCCGGGAAATAGCGCGACAGCTCATCCATCTTCGCGCGCACCAGGGTCGCCGTGTTCAGCGCGTTGGCCCCCGGCGCCAGTTGTACGCTGACGGCGGTGGACGGCTTGCCGTTCAGGCGCGTGGAGAACTGGTATTCCTGGCTGCCGATTTCCACCCGCGCCACATCGCCGATACGCACCGTGGAGCCGTCCGGGTTGGCCTTGAGTACGATGTCGGCGAATTCCGCCGGCGTCGACAGTTGCCCCTTGACCAGGATCGCGGCGGTGATTTCCTGGGTCTGGGGGCCCGGCAAGTCACCGATGCTGCCCGCCGACACCTGGGCGTTTTGCGCACTGATCGCGGCGTTGACATCGGCCGGGGTCAGGTTGAAACCGATCAGTTTCTGCGGGTCGATCCAGATGCGCATGGCACGTTCGGCGCCATACAACTGGGCCTTGCCCACACCGTCCAGGCGCTTGAGTTCGTTCATCACGTTACGCGCCAGGTAATCGCTGAGCGCCACGTCGTCGAGCTTGCCGTCGTTGGAGGTGAGGGTCACCAGCAGCAGGAAACCGGCGGAGACTTTTTCCACCTGCAAGCCTTGCTGGGTCACGGCCTGGGGCAGGCGCGGCTCCACCGCTTTGAGGCGGTTTTGCACGTCCACCTGGGCCATTTCCGGGTTGGTGCCCGGCTGGAACGTCGCGGTGATGGTGGCCGAGCCGAGGCTGCTCTGGGATTCGAAATACAGCAAGTGATCGGCACCGTTGAGCTCCTGCTCGATCAGACTCACCACGCTTTCATCCAGGGTCTGCGCCGACGCGCCGGGGTACACCGCGTAAACTTCCACTTTCGGCGGCGCGACGTCGGGGTATTGCGCCACAGGCAACTGCGGAATGGCGAGGAAGCCGGCCAGCAGGATAAACAGGGCAACCACCCAGGCGAAGACCGGGCGGTCAATAAAGAACTGCGGCATGGCGGGTTATTCCTTTACGGGCTGGCCGGAGGCGGGGCTGTCGTCCACTTCGACTTTGTCACCGGGGCGCGCGTGTTGCAGGCCTTCGACGACGATGCGGTCACCGGCCTTGAGGCCATGGCTGACCACCCAGCGATCATTGATCACCGGGCCCAGTTCGACCGGTTGCAGGCTGACGGTCTGCTCGGCGTCCAGTAGCAGCACCATCGGGATGCCGGCGCTGTCACGCGTAATGGCACGTTGCGGCACGCTGAGGCCTTGCTTGTCGACCGCTTGCTCCAGGCGCACGCGCACGAAACTGCCGGGCAACAGGTCCAGGTCCGGGTTGGGGAACTCGCTGCGCAGGATGATCTGCCCGGTGCCGGGGTCGACGCTGATCTCGGCGAACAGCAATTTGCCCGGCAATGGATACAGGCTGCCATCGTCCTGGATCAAGGTGGCCTTGGCCTGATCCTGGCCCACCTGCTTCAAGCTGCCGGCACGGAAGGCGCGGCGCAGGTCATTCAGCTCGCGGGTGGACTGGGTGAGGTCGGCGTGGATCGGGTCCAGTTGCTGGATGATCGCCAACGGTGTGGCTTCGTTCTGTCCGACCAGCGCGCCTTCGGTCACCAGCGCGCGGCCGATGCGCCCGGAAATCGGCGCGGTGACCGTGGCGTAGCCCAGGTTCAACCTGGCGCGCTCGACGGCGGCTTTATTGGCGGCGACTTCGGCGTTGGTCTGGCGCAGGTTGGCGCGCGCGTTGTCGTAGTCCTGGCCGCTGATCGCGTTGCCTTCCACCAACTGGCTGTAGCGCTGCTCCTGCAGGCGCGCCTGGAATGCATTGGCCTGGGCCTTGCTCAGGTTGGCCAGCGCGCTGTCCAGGTCCGCCTTGAAGGGCGCCGGGTCAATGCGAAACAGCACGTCGCCCTGTTTCACATCGTGGCCTTCCTTGAACACCCGTTGCATCACCACCCCGGCCACCCGTGCGCGCACTTGGGCGATGCGCGGCGCGGCGATGCGCCCACTCAGTTCACTGGTGATGGACAGCGGTTTGGCTTGCAGGGTCTCGACCCGCACCTTGGCCAGGGGCACTTGCGGCGTTTGCTCGGTGGACGGGCCACACGCGCTCAGCGCCAGCGTGAGGGCCAACAGGCCAAACGGCGCCAACAGATTCTTCGACATGCTCTTATCCCAATAATGACTGGCGCATCCTAAGGGCACCTGCGCCGTGGTGCTGTGAAGCTGTGTAGCTCGTGTGTGAAGAAATGTAAGGCGGCACCTATCGTCCGCCCGGGACGTATATCCTTACAAAATCGCGTAAACACCAAAGACCCCCTGTGGGAGGGGGTTTATGCACTACTCATAACTGTATTTCATGGAACACCTTAATGCCCAACATCCTCCTGGTGGAAGACGACGCCGCACTCTCCGAGCTGATTGCCAGCTACCTGGAGCGCAATGGCTACCACGTCAGTGTGCTCAGTCGGGGTGACCAGGTACGTGAACGTGCCCGCCTCAACCCGCCGGACCTGGTGATCCTCGACCTGATGCTGCCGGGACTGGACGGCCTGCAAGTGTGCCGTCTGTTGCGCGACGATTCGGCCGGCCTGCCGATCCTGATGCTCACCGCCCGCGATGACAGCCACGACCAGGTGCTGGGCCTGGAGATGGGCGCCGACGACTACGTGACCAAACCCTGCGAGCCCCGTGTACTGCTTGCCCGCGTCCGTACCTTGCTGCGCCGCAGCAGTCTGTCCGAGCCGCAGGTGGCCAACGACCAGATCATCATGGGCAACCTGTGCATCGACCTGTCGGAACGCACCGTGACCTGGCGCGACCAGGCGGTGGAGCTGTCCAGCGGTGAATACAACCTGCTGGTGGTACTGGCGCGTCACGCCGGTGAAGTGCTCAGCCGCGACCAGATCCTGCAACGCTTGCGTGGCATCGAGTTCAACGGTACCGATCGCTCGGTGGACGTGGCCATCTCCAAGCTGCGCCGCAAGTTCGACGACCATGCGGGCGAGGCGCGCAAAATCAAGACCGTGTGGGGCAAGGGCTACCTGTTCAGCCGTTCCGAGTGGGAATGCTGAGCCATGTTTCGAGTGCTGCTGCGTCTCTACCTGATCACCATCGTCACCTACAGCGCGGCGATCTATCTGATTCCCAAGCTGGTGATCCAGCTGTTCGAACACCGTTACCTGAACTACAACGTCGAGCAGTCCCGCGGCCAGCAAACGCTCATCGTCAAGCAATACCTGCGGGCACCGGTGGAGCGTTGGTCCCAGGTCACCGAACAACTGGGCCGCGAGTTTGCGCCGCAAAAGGTGCAATTGCTGTTGCGCCAGGACGCCAGCTTCACCCCTGAAGAAGAACACCTGCTGGAGCAAGGCAAGCCCGTGGTGCGCCTGGGGGAGTGGGGCTGGATGGAGGAAATCAGCTCGCCGATCAACGACCAGTTCGTGGTCAAGCTGACGATACCGCCCGACCCGATGGACATGAACGTACTCTACTGGGCCATCAACGTGCTGATCGGCGCGGCGCTGCTGGCTTGCTTGCTGGTTTGGCTGCGCCCGCACTGGCGAGACCTGGAACGCTTGAAAAGCACCGCCGGGCAACTGGGCCGGGGCAACCTGGCTGAACGCACGCATATTCCCGCCAACTCCAGCATCGGCAGCCTGGCCTCGGTATTCGACACCATGGCCGACGACATCGAGCACCTGCTCAACCAACAGCGCGACTTGCTCAATGCGGTTTCCCACGAACTGCGCACCCCGCTGACACGCCTGGATTTTGGCCTGGCCCTGGCGCTGTCCGAAGACTTGCCCGAGGCCAGCCGCGAGCGCCTGCACGGTCTGGTGGCGCACATCCGTGAGCTGGATGAGCTGGTGCTGGAACTGCTGTCTTACAGCCGCCTGCAAAATCCGGCGCAACTGCCGGAACGGGTCGATGTGGTGCTCAACGAGTTTATCGACAGCGTGCTGGGCAGCGTCGACGATGAACTGGAAAACCCCGAAATCGTCATTGATGTGGTGCTCGATTGCGCCGTGGAGCGCTTCAATCTCGACCCACGTCTCACCGCCCGCGCCTTGCAGAACCTGTTGCGCAACGCCACGCGTTACTGTGACGCGCGTATCCAGGTGGGGGTCAAGGTATGCCCGCAGGGCTGTGAGATCTGGGTGGATGACGATGGTATCGGCATTCCGCTGGACCAGCGCGAGCGTATCTTCGAACCGTTCTACCGTCTCGACCGCAGTCGCGACCGCAGCACCGGCGGGTTTGGCCTGGGCCTGGCCATCAGCCGCCGTGCCCTGCAAGCCCAGGGCGGGACCTTGACCGCGCTGGCGTCACCGCTGGGCGGTGCACGGTTCCGGGTGTGGTTGCCGACGGCAGCCGATTAGAAAACCGCTGCGCGAAGGCGCGCACTGTGCCCCCGTTTTGTCCGAAGAGAGATTGGCCATGACCGCTATGCACGCATCCGCTCAGGCCGGCACTTACGTCCAAAGCGGCTTTTCCCTACCAGACTCAAGCCTAGTGCTGCCATCGACTGACGTAAAAGGCATAAAGTCAGATCATATTGGTATAAGTCGTTATAAGAAAAATCGCTATCCTGCCGCCAGAATTTTATAAGGCCGCGGGTAGCGTTAATGGAAGTGGGTAATTTTGGTTTTGTGATCGCCGGCCTGATCGTAGGTTTTATCGTCGGCATGACCGGTGTCGGCGGGGGCTCGCTGATGACCCCGATTCTGCTGTGGTTCGGCATCAACCCGGCCACCGCCGTGGGCACCGACCTGTTGTACGCCGCGATCACCAAGTCCGGTGGCGTGCTGGTGCATAGCAAGAACAAGAACATCGACTGGACCATCACCGGCTGGCTGACCCTCGGCAGTGTGCCTGCGGTGCTGCTGACCCTGTGGTTCCTCGCCAGCCTGCATACCGACCCCAGCGCGATGAACGCGGTGATCAAGCAGGCCCTCGGCGTGGTGCTGCTGTTGACCGCCCTGGCGATCCTGTTCAAGAAAACCCTGTTGGCCTTTGCCCAGCGGCATGCGGGCGACAGCTACCATATGAACCCGCGCAACCTGAACGCGCTGACGGTGCTCACCGGCGCCATCCTCGGCACCATGGTCGCCCTGACCTCCATCGGCGCCGGCGCCCTCGGCACCGTGGCGCTGTTTATCCTCTATCCGTTCCTGGCCACGCGCCGCCTGGTGGGCACCGAAATCGCCCACGCCGTGCCCTTGACCCTGGTGGCGGGCCTTGGCCATGCGGGCATGGGCAATATGGACTGGCAACTGTTGGGCTTTCTGTTGATGGGCTCGCTGCCGGGCATCTACATCGGCAGCCACATGACCGGCAAAATCCCGGACGGCGTATTGCGCCCGTGCCTGGCGGTCATGTTGATGGCGGTCGGGTACAAACTCGCGTTTTGAGCCGTTCGCGGTCCAAACCTGAAATCCCAGCCTTGAAATACCGCCAATGTGGGAGGGAGCAAGCCCCACCTGTTCAGTCTTTGCCCGGGCCATTGCCGATCTGCCATACAAACGGCGGCTCGGTCCCATTGATCACCCAATCGCCGACAATGCGCGCCTTGTAGATCACCGGGTTGTGCGACGACACGGTACGCGCGTTGCGCCAATGCCGGTCGAGCGCCTTGCCCTGGCGGACATCCGACGCCCCCAGCGCATTGAACAACTGGCTGGTGGCGCGCTGGATCAAGTCCGACACCACCCCCTGCGCCGTCGCCGATTCAATCTCGGCCGCCACATTGGCTTCGCGCTCTGCGGCATCGTCGCCGCCAAACCGCGCCACGTAGGCCTGTTGGGCCGGTAGCGTCGCCCGCAACGCACTGGCCTCGGCGGCGTACACCAGCGCCGCCACTTCGCCCACCACCTGTTGCACCTGTGCATCCTGGCTTACATGCGGCGCATTGCCGTGGCTGTAGATGCGCTTGCGGCTGCGCACTTGATGGGCCACATCGCGCAACGCCGCGCGGCCGATGCCGGCCAGGCTGGCCAGCAGCACCAACTGGTAAAACGCGGTCTGGTATTTGAAGCGGGTGGCAAAATCGATCACGTTATCCGCCTCTACCACCGCATCGGTAAAGCGCGACGTGCCGCTGCCGGTGGTGCGCTGGCCAAACCCGTCCCAGTCGTCGCTGTGTACCACCCCAGGCTGACGCGCGCGGGTGGCGGCAATCACGTCGGCGCCGGTGTCGCTGCGTTGGGCGTACACGTCGATCCAATCGGCGAAAATGCTGCCGGTGCTGTAGAACTTTTCACCG
Organism: Pseudomonas asgharzadehiana; assembly: GCF_019139815.1. Taxonomy (NCBI): domain Bacteria; kingdom Pseudomonadati; phylum Pseudomonadota; class Gammaproteobacteria; order Pseudomonadales; family Pseudomonadaceae; genus Pseudomonas; species Pseudomonas asgharzadehiana. Next base: position 3,576,951 of record NZ_CP077079.1, on the reverse strand, counting down.
TTGAGCTTCCACTGATCGCCGTCGGGGCTGACCTGAGTCACCACGTCGCCGATGGCCACGTTGCCGATTTCGGTCCAGGCGCAGCCGACGATGTCGCCCTCGACAAAGCGCTTGAACCACAGGTCACGCCCGGCGCTCGGCGGTGCATTCAGGCGGTCCTCGGCAAAAGCAAAATGCCCGCGCAGGGCCTGGGGCACGTTGGAGTCGGCCTCGGCCAGTTCGATCAGCAACTGGAACAGTTGCGGCAGGGACGCGCCGCCGCCGCCGTATTCCACCGGCACGCGCACCGCGCCGAAACCGGCTTGCTTGAGCCATTGGATCGGCTCATGGGGCAGGGTGCGGCTGAGTTCGCGCTGCACCGCGCCGTCGGCGATGCGCTGGAAGATCGGCCGGAAACGCGCGGCCAGCGTGGGGTAGTCGACGCCGATGGACAGCGGGTTGATGACGTGGTGTTCGGTCATGGGCAAGGCTCCGGGGGCAAGGGTGAATGTACAGGGGGGGTTGCACAGTCCGTGCCGGGTACCAGGGCCAATGTTTACAGGGGGTTCAATGCGCTTGCTGTTGCTGCAGCAACAGCGATTCGACAAACCGGCCCGATCCCTGACATTGACCTTTACCTGCGCCAGGGGCGGTTTTTTCGCCGCAGCGCCCATGGCACGGGCGTTTGCCCATGGCTGGCACGCTTGCTGCTCAAGTGCTGGGTACATCCCTGTACATGAGGTAGCGTTCGATGAGTCAGCAAGCCGTGAAATTTGCCTATTGGGTGCCCAACGTCAGCGGTGGGCTGGTGGTCAGCAAGATCGAGCAACGCACCCACTGGGGCATCGACTACAACCGCAAACTGGCGCAACTGGCCGAAGCCGCCGGCTTTGAATATGGCCTGACCCAGATCCGGTTCACCGCCGGCTACGGTGCCGACAACCAGCATGAGTCGGTGGCGTTCAGTCACGCGCTGCTGGCCGCGACCACCACGCTTAAAGTGATCGCCGCGATCCTGCCGGGCCCCTGGCAACCGGCGCTGGCGGCCAAGCAACTGGCGACCATCGACCAGCTCACCAACGGCCGCATCGCCGTGAATATCGTCAGCGGCTGGTTCAAGGGCGAATTCCAGGCCATCGGCGAACACTGGTTGGAACACGATGAGCGGTATCGCCGCTCCGAAGAATTCATCCGCGCCCTCAAAGGCATCTGGACCCAGGACGATTTCACCTTCAAGGGCGACTTCTACCGCTTCAACAACTACACCCTCAAGCCCAAACCCCTGGGCCGGCCGGAAGTGTTCCAGGGCGGCAGCTCACGGGCCGCGCGGGACATGGCGGCACGCGTTTCGGACTGGTACTTCACCAACGGCAACACGCCGGAGGGCATCAAGGCCCAGGTCGACGATATTCGCGCCAAGGCGGCGGCGAATAACCATTCGGTCAAAGTCGGCGTGAATGCCTTTGTGATCGCCCGCGACACCGAAGAAGAAGCCCGCGCCGTGCTGGCCGAGATCATCGACAAGGCCGACCCGGAAGCGGTCAACGCCTTTGGCGACGCGGCTAAACAGGCCGGCAAGGCTTCACCTGAAGGCGAGGGCAATTGGGCCAAATCGAGCTTTGAAGACCTGGTGCAGTACAACGACGGCTTCAAGACCAACCTGATCGGCACCCCGCAGCAGATCGCCGAACGCATCGTTGCGCTCAAGGCGGTGGGCGTGGACTTGGTGCTGGCGGGGTTCCTGCATTTTCAGGAAGAAGTGGAGTACTTCGGCAAGCGCGTGCTGCCGCTGGTGCGTGAGTTGGAGGCCAAGGCGGGGATCAGGCAAGTGGCCTGATCCATCGGTTGCCGCCCCGCAGCGCCTGGTTCAAATCATCGTGTGGGCAGGGAGGCCTGCCGCTGTCCCCAGTTATCGGGCCATTGACGCGCCCCGAGTAAAGTCGACAGCTGGTTATTTTCAGGCCCGCTGCCGGGGTCTATAAGGACTGTTCCCGCACGGGAACATACACGACGTACATGATCCAGGCCTGCAATGCCGGGCCTGGAGCAGTTCCGTTGATGGAGCAGTTCAGCGTCACATCCGTGAATGCACGTCTCTTTAATGGATTTAAGGAGACACGACATGACTGAGTTAACCACCTTCACCCTGCCTGAAGCCGTAACCGGCAGCCACGCCGATCACCAACTGGGCCGCAAGCTCATTGAGGCATGGCGCACTGACGGTATTTTCCAGGTCGGCACCCATGACGAACAGGACCAGAAGGTCCAGAGGGCCATGGCCGCCAGCAAGGCTTTTTTCAAGCAGCCCAGACAAGACAAGTCGCGCTGGGTCAGCGAACTGACCTATGCCGGGTATGTCGCCTCTGGCGAAGAGGTCACCGCCGGTGAGCAGGATCAATCGGAAATCTTCACCCTCTGCAAAGACCTGCCGCTGGATGATCAACGCGTCAAGGACGGCTGGCCGTGCCACGGTCCTGTGCCGTGGCCCAACGACGAGTACCGCGACAGCATGAAAGCGTTACTGGCGGAACTGGATGTGACCGGCGAGAAGTTGCTCAAGTTGGTGGCGCTGGGCCTGGAATTGGAGATAAACGCGTTAACAGCCCTGAGTCGGGATGGCTGGCATCATATGCGCGTGCTGCGCTTCCCTGCCAGCTCGGCACATACCCACCGTGGGATTGGCGCCCATACCGACTATGGCATGTTGGTCATTGCGACACAGGATGAGGTGGGTGGTTTATACATTCGCCCCCCGGTCGAAGGCGAGCAGCGCAAGCGCAACTGGCTGCCTGGCGAAAGTACCGCGGGGTTATTCGAAAATGACGAACCCTGGACATTCGTCAAACCGGTGCCACGCGTATTCACCGTATTTCCCGGTGATATTTTGCAGTTCATGACCCACGGTTATCTGCTATCGACGCCGCACAAGGTAACGCTCAACACCCGCGAACGCTTCGCCATGGCCTATTTTCACGAGCCCGCTTTCAACGCTTCGGCCCGGCCCTTGTTGGATCCGCTCAACGGTGAGCGCATTCATTACGGCACGCACTTTACCAATATGTTCATGCGCTGTTACCCGGAGCGGGTAACCACCGAGCGTATCAAGCTTCAGGACCGCCTGCGTCACCTAGAAAAAGGCTGACTCCACACGCTTGACGGTGCCCCGACCTGGTGATGCCGGGGCGGGGCGCCGGGCATGCGTCAGCCCCGTTGCAGGGTCAACACCTCAAACCCGTCTGCCGTCACCGCCACGGTATGTTCCCACTGCGCCGACAGGCTGTTGTCCTGGGTCACCACCGTCCAGCCGTCCTTGAGGCTGCGTGTTTTGGCGCCGCCCTGGTTGAGCATGGGCTCTACGGTAAACACCATGCCTTCGCGCAGTACGAGCCCGGTGCCGGGGCGGCCGAAGTGCAGGACCTGCGGCTCTTCATGCATCTGTTTGCCGATGCCATGGCCGCAGTATTCACGCACCACGCTGTAGCCGTTGGCCTGGGCGTGGCTCTGGATCGCATGGCCGATGTCGCCCAACCGCGCGCCGGGCTTGACCTGGCGGATACCGGCCCACATCGTTTCAAACGTCATCTCGACCAGGCGCCTGGCCTTGGGGGCGACATTGCCGACCATGTACATCTTGCTGGAGTCGGCGATGTAGCCGCCTTTTTCCAGGGTGATGTCGATGTTGATGATGTCGCCGTCCTTGAGGATGTCCTTGGCGCTGGGCATGCCGTGGCACACCACCTCGTTGATCGAAGTGTTGATGCAGAACGGGTAGTCATATTGCCCGAGGCTGGCCGGGCGGGCTTTCAACTCGTTGCGGATAAAGGCTTCGACAGCAGCGTCCAGCTCAAGGGTGGAACGGCCGGCGGCGACAAAACCGTCGAGCATCGTAAAGACCTGGGCCAGCAGGCGCCCGGATTCGCGCATGATTGCCAGTTGTGCGGGCGTCTTGATCATCAACTGCGCCCCCGGATCAAGTCGGGTTTATCGAGCAACAGTTTGTTGATCAGTTCGTTGTAGGGCAGGTGGGGATTGAGTTCGGCGAGCAGGCCGATCTTGATCCAGAACTCGGCCTGGGCGTTGATGGAACGGTCCATCGCGGCGCTGGCCAGGCGCAGTTGTTCGTGTAATTGGTCGGTGATCTTGACGATGCCCATGGGGTTCACTGTGATAATGGAATATACAAAGCGTATATGTTTCGTATGCTCTCCGTAAACCCCGCGCCGCTAAATGGCGGTTTGCCATTGACTTGCCGCGTCGCCGCCGGTTAATTTCGTGACATGACATTTCAAGCCTTCCGCAGCCAGCCGAGCATTATTACCGCCATTCCTTATTTGGCGGGATAGCGCTCGGCTGTACCCAAACCCGCCCTAGAGGCGGGTTTTGTTTTTCCGTCTCCAGGGCTCTGTACACAGCCAGGAGACACCGATGAGCGCCCAACCCCACGACACGGGACTGCTTGAACATTACGTAAAAAAGATCCTCGCCGCCCCGGTCTACGACCTGGCGGTGCGCACGCCGCTGCAAGCGGCACCGGCGTTGTCGGTGTTGCTTGGTAACAAGGTGCTGCTCAAGCGCGAAGACCTGCAACCGACGTTCTCCTTCAAGATCCGTGGCGCCTACAACAAGTTGATGCAACTCACCGCCGAGCAAAAGGCCCGGGGCGTGGTAACGGCGTCGGCGGGTAATCATGCGCAAGGCGTGGCGCTGGCGGCGCGAGAGTTGGGGATTCGCGCGCGCATCGTCATGCCGTGCAGCACGCCGGAACTCAAAGTGCTGGGCGTGCGCTCCCGAGGGGCCGACGCGGTGTTGCATGGTGAGAGCTTTCCGTTTGCCTTGGCCCATGCGCTGCAGTTGGCCGATACATCGGGCTGCACCTTCGTTTCGCCGTTCGACGACCCGGACGTCATCGCCGGCCAAGGCACCGTGGCCATGGAAATCCTGCGCCAGCAGCAAGGTGCGCTGGACGCGATCTTCGTGCCGGTGGGCGGGGGCGGCCTGATCGCCGGGATTGCGGCGTATGTCAAATACCTGCGCCCTGAAGTGCGCATCGTCGGCGTCGAATCCGAAGGCTCCAGTTGCCTGCTGGCTGCGCTGCGCGCCGGGGAGCGCGTGGTGTTGCCCGGTGTCGACGGTTTTGCCGATGGCACGGCGGTCGCGCAGATCGGCGCCCATGGCTTTGAGATCTGCCGGCACTGGGTGGATGAGGTCATCACCGTGAGCAACGACGAACTGTGCAGCGCCATCAAGCTGATCTACGACGATACCCGCTCTATCACCGAACCTTCCGGTGCACTGGCGGTGGCGGGCATCCGCAAATATGTGGCTGAACGCGGCGTGCGCGAACAGACCCTGGTGGCGGTTAATTCCGGGGCGAATATCAACTTCGATAGTTTGCGACATGTTGCTGAAAGAGTGGCGGCCCGCGCAGCTGTTTAACCGCAAGCGCTGGATTAAACGTTTAATCGACGCCGTTCGCCGATGTTTTAAACGGCGCTGTTAAGTTCAAATTTAGTGTCTATAAAACACTGGGTTGCTTATGAGGAAAAGTTACAACACAAGGCGGTTTTGCCGAGTACGCTTGGGTGTTGAAGGTGTCTTCCAAGGTCGGTAAGACGGCGCAGGCACGCGCCTGTCAGGCACATGAAAATCTGTTGGCAGTCTCAAAAAAAGGAGAGGTTGACCATGCTTTCGGAACTGGAACTACGCAGCATTATTGAAGGAAGTTTCCTGCCCAAACGGTGCGAATGCACCAAAGCCGAAGATGCTTCGCTGACGATCAAAGTTTATGACGACCGCGACCGTGACCGGGTGGATTTGGAAGTCAAGGGTATCAACGCGGACAAACTCGACAGCAGTCGAGCCATTTGCAACCTGATTACCGGGTTGCGTGAAGACCTTAAACAAACGCACACGCCAGTCCTGCAACGAGCAGGAGGGCGCGCTTACTACTCGTGAGTTGACCGTGCGACCCGATGGGCCTGGCATATGCCGGGCCCAGTGTTTTGCACGAGCTCTCAATTCTGCAAGCTGCACGCCTCGGACAGTTTTCGATAACCCACATCTTCGATTTTCCCGGCCTTGTCCACGAACTTGATATCGGCATCGATGACCTTGCATTCGTCTGTCGGCGTTTCGTTCATGGCAATTACATGCTTGATATTCATCGGCATGCCGTACTGGTACGGCACCGGTTTCTGATCGTCGGCCTGGGCCAGGCCGCAGGTTGCCGCCAGCGCCAGGGCGCCGGCGAGCATCAAAGTGCGCAATTTCATGGCAGTGCTCCGCAAGTGGGTTCGACTTCACTGTCGACTTGCGCGATTAACCATCGATTAATGATGGCGAGCCTGACAAAACCTTCATCAAACGCGGCGTTCAGCCCAACTGTCGGCGGTACGGCAAGTCCGGCCCGGTCTTGGTGCAGGTCAAGGCCGCGGCACGGATGGCGAAGCCCAGCATGGCGTCGATCTGCGCGCGCGTGAGCTGTTGCAGACCCTCTACCGAATCCAACCGTTGCTCGGTCAGCCAGGCAATCAACGCGGCCTGGAAGGTATCCCCGGCGCCCACCGTATCCGCCATCTGCACCTTGACCGCCGGTGCGGACCAGTTGCCATGCTGGCGGCTGAACACGCTGGCGCCATCGCCGCCACGGGTCAGGAACACCAATTGGCAACGGTGCTGCAGCCAGCCTTGCAGCACGCTTTCCGGCGCCTGGCCGGGGTAGAGCAGGTGCAAGTCTTCGTCGCTGACTTTGATCAGGTCGGCATGCTGGACCAGTTCCGCGACGCGGTCGCGCCACCGCTGGATGTCCGGTTGCGGGTTGAGCCGCACATTGGGGTCGAGGCTGATCAGGCGCTTGCCGCTTTCACGCTTGACCAGGTTGAGCAGCGTATCGCCGATCGGCTGCACCACCAGCGAGAACGAGCCGATATGCACACCGCGAACGTCATCGCCCAGCGTGGGCAGATGCGCCACTTGCAGTTGCCGGTCGGCGCAGCCTTCGCCGCGAAAGCTGTATTGCGGCGAACCATTGGCGCCCACGGCGACCATCGCCAGGGTGGTCGGCGCGACGAACTCCACCAGGAACTGCTCGCTCACCCCTTCGTCCTTGAGCACCTGCAACAGCCGACGCCCCAGGTAATCGTTGGAGATACCGGCGAAAAATCCGGCCTCGATGCCCAGGCGGCGCAGGCCCACCGCCACGTTGAACGGCGAGCCGCCGGCAATCGCCTTGTAATTGAGCTTGGATGCCAGCCCGCTGGCGTCCTCCTCGCTGAAGAAATCAAACAGCGCTTCACCACACACCAGATACATAGTCGTTCGCTCTTAAAGGGTTGCCACTAGCTGTTGATAACGTTCGTAAGCCTGTTGATAGGCGCTGACATTGGCCGCCACCGGCAGGGTGCGGCTGGTGGGGTCCACGCTCACGCATTTGTCGCACAGGCTGCTCAGGGGCTCGCCGGACTGGCTCCACGCCGCCTGGATCGCCGCGCCCAGGGCGGCGGCTTCGCTTTGTTCGGTGCAGATCACTTCGGTGTTCATGATATCGGCGACCATCTGCCGCCATACCGGGCTTTTCGAGCCGCCGCCGATCAGGCGGATGCGCAGGCTTTGCAGGCCGGTCTGGCGCAGCAGGTCGAGGCCGTAGCGCAGGCCGAACGTGGTGCCTTCGACCACGGCGCGGCACAGGTTGGCGCGGGTCAGGTTGGTCATGGTCAGGCCATGCAGGCTGCCGGTGGCGTGGGGCAGGGCGGGTACGCGCTCGCCGTTGAGAAACGGCAGCATGCTGACGCCGTCTGCGCCAATCGGCGCTTGCTCGACCAAAGCGTTGAAGGTGTTCAGGTCGAGTTCGAACAACTCGCGGATAACGCTGGTGGCATTGGTCAGGTTCATGGTGCAGATCAACGGCAACCAACCGCCGCTGGAGGAGCAGAACGTCGCCACCGACGCCTGGGGGCTCACGTTGGGTTGGTCGGCGAACGCGTAGACCGTGCCGGACGACCCCAGGCTCATGGTGATCACGCCCGGTGCGATATTGCCGGTGCCGATGGCGCCCATCATGTTGTCGCCGCCGCCGCTGGCGACCCTGGCGTTGGGGTTGATGCCCAGGCGTTCGGCGATGGCCGGTAGGATGGTACCCACGGCCTGATCGGCTTCGATCAGCTCGGGTAACGCCGCCTCCAGGCGACCGCTCGGGTCGATGTGCCGGAGCAACGCCACATCCCATTCACGGCTGCGCACATTGAAATAGCCGGTGCCCGACGCATCGCCGTATTCGGCGACAGCGCGGCCGGTCAGCCAATAGTTGAGGTAGTCGTGGGGCAGCAGCACATGGGCGATGCGCGCGAAGAGGTCCGGGTGCTGTTCGCGGGTCCACAGCAGTTTGGACACGGTGTAGCCCGGCGCGATGGCCACGCCGAGGCGCTCCAGGGAACCGCTTTCGCCGCCCAGGTGTTGCAGCAGCCGCTCGTTCTCGGGCGTGGTTTCGGTGTCGCACCACAGTTTGGCCGGGCGCAGCACCTGGCCCTGCTCATCAAGCAGAACCAGCCCGTGCTGCTGGCCGGAAACGCCGATGCCGAGAATATCCTGGCCATCCACGCCGGCCTGTTGCAGGGCGCGATGGGTGGCCTCGGTGAACGCGTCCAGCCACTCATGGGCATGCTGTTCACGCCGCCCATTGGCGCCGCTGATCAATGTATGCGCGGCGGCGCCCAGGCCAAGGACCTTGCCGCTGGAAGCATCGAGGACGATGGCCTTGGTGCCCTGGGTGCCGCAGTCGATGCCGAGGAACAGGTTTTGCTGGGTCATGATGATTTGCTCAGCAGAATTATTTTTAGGATTGGCAACCCGCCCCTCCCACATTTCTAAACCGGTTTCTTCAGGAGGTTTTGCAGGGTCGCTGTGACCCCGTTATCACGCAAGCTCACAAAACACCGCTCGAAAGCTGCCACAAACGCAGGCGAGTTGGGAATAGCCGTGCCGAAAATCTCTTCCACGCCCAACAGGCGTTTGCTGATCAACGCATCATCGCTCACCAGCCCCTGGCAGAACTCGGCACGCGGGTCGGGAATCGTGTAGGTCACGCCATTCTCATCCACACCCTTGAGGTACAACGCCCAGGCAGCCACCACCAACGCCGCGCGCTCAGTCTCACGCCCATCCGCAATCAAGCGGTTAATGGTCGGTACGGTGAATTTGGGAAACTTCGACGAGCCATCCGAACACACGCGCTCCAACTGGTCGGCAATCGCCTGGTTGGAGAAGCGCTCCACCAGCGTCTGCTTGTACGTCGTCAGGTCGATGCCGGGTACCGGCGCCAGGTTCGGCGTGACGTCCAGGTCCATGTAGGCACGCATATAGGCGACGAAGACCGGATCGTTCATGGTCTCGTGCACAAACCGGTAACCCTTGAGAAACCCCAGGTAGGTCAGCGCCAGATGGCTGCCGTTGAGCAACCCGATTTTCATCTCTTCGTAGGGCGTCACGTCGTCGGTGAATTGCACGCCGACCTTTTCCCAGGCCGGGCGGCCGTTGACGAATTTGTCTTCCAGCACCCACTGCACGAAGGGCTCGCACACCACCGGCCAGGCATCATCGATGCCGTGCTGGTCGTGCAGTTGCAGGCGGTGCGCGGTGCTGGTCATTGGCGTGATGCGGTCGACCATGGCATTCGGGAAACTCACGTTGGCCTTGATCCAATCATGCAGCCCGGCGTCGTGCAGGGCGGCGAACGCCAGCAGGGCCTTGCGCGTGACGGCGCCATTGTGCGGCAGGTTATCGCAGGACATCACGGTGAACGCCGGAGTGCCGGCGGCGCGGCGCCTGGTGAGGGCGGCGCAGATAAACCCGAACACGGTTTTCGGCGCGCCGGGGTGCGCCAGGTCGTGCTGGATCTGCGGCAGGTGGGCCATGAACTCGCCGTTACTGTCGTCGATGCAGTAGCCGCCTTCGGTGATGGTCAGCGAGACGATGCGAATCGCCGGGTCAGCCAGTTTATCGATCAGCGCCTGGGCGCCGTCCTCGGCCAGCAGCATGTCGCTGATCGCGCCGATCACACGCACTTCGGTGTCATCGGTGTCGCCCAGTTCATACAGGGTGAACAGGTAGTCCTGGCCGGCCAGGTCGTCGCGGGCCTTGCGGTCCTCGGCGCGCAGGCCGACGCCGCAGATGCTCCAATCCAGGCCTTCGCCGGTGTTCATCAAGGCATCGGTGTAATACGCCTGGTGCGCGCGGTGGAAACCACCGACGCCGATATGGGCGATGCCCTGGGAGGTGCTGGCAAGGGTGTAGGCCGGGATTTTTACCAGCGGCGCCAGTTGGGTCAGGTTCTGTGTAGTGAGCTTCATAACGTAGTACTCGCGAAATCAGGCGGCAGCGCGCAGTGGGCGGGCTACGGCCACGCCGTCGGTGTCGAACAGATGGCAGTGCGCCGGGTCCAGGTGCAGATGCAGCGTTTCGCCGTATTGGCTGGCCATGTCGCCACGGATACGCAGGGTCAACGGCTCGCCGTTGCGGGTGGTGACGTGGCAGAAGGTGTCGCTGCCCAGGCGTTCGCCGACGTCGGCGGTCACGGTCAGGGTGGTCTGGCCGGGCGTGGCGATTTCCAGGTGTTCCGGGCGAATGCCCAGGGTCACGGCGCTGCCCGCGCTCAAGGTCGGGCCACTGAGCGGCAGGTTGATCAAGGTACCGGCGTCCAGTTGCACGTCGCAGCTCTGTGACTCGACCCGTGTGACCTTGCCCTTGAGGAAACCCATTTTTGGCGTGCCGAGGAAGCCCGCGACAAACAGGTTGGCCGGCTGATGGTACAGCTCCAGTGGTGAGCCGACCTGTTCGATGCGGCCGCTGTTGAGCACCACGACTTTGTCGGCCAGGGTCATGGCTTCGACCTGGTCATGGGTGACGTAGATCATGGTCGCCTGCAGTTCCTTGTGCAGGCGCGCCAGTTCCAGGCGCATCTGCACGCGCAGGGCGGCGTCGAGGTTGGACAGTGGTTCGTCGAACAGGAAGATCTTCGGGTTGCGCACAATCGCCCGGCCGATCGCCACGCGCTGGCGCTGGCCGCCGGAGAGTTGCTTGGGCTTGCGCTCCAGCAACGGGCCCAGCTCCAGGATGCGCGCGGCTTCGCTGACTTTGCTGTCCACCAGCTTTTTATCGACCCCGGCCAGGTCCAGGGCAAACGACATGTTCTTGCGCACGCTCATGTGCGGGTACAGCGCGTAGGTCTGGAACACCATCGCCAGGTCGCGCTTGGCTGGGGTGACTTCGGTGATGTCGCGGCCATCGAGTTCGATCGTGCCGTCGCTGACTTCCTCCAGGCCGGCGATCAGGCGCAGCAGGGTGGATTTGCCGCAGCCCGACGGGCCGACAAACACCACGAACTCTTTGTCGTTCACCTCCAGGTCGATGCCCTTGATGATCGAGAAACCTTCGAAGCCTTTTTGCAGATTCTTGATTTTCAGGTTGGCCATGATGGGCCCTCCGCTAGGAATTTTTATTTAACGGCGCCGAAGGACAACCCGCGCACCAACTGTTTCTGGCTGATCCAGCCAAAGATCAGGATCGGCGCGCAGGCCAGGGTCGAGACGGCGGACAATTTGGCCCAGAACAAGCCTTCGGGGCTGGAGTAAGAGGCGATCAGCGCGGTGAGCGGCGCGGCGGCGGACGAGGTCAGGTTCAACGACCAGAACGCCTCGTTCCAGCACAGGATCAGCGACAGCAACACCGTGGAGGCCAGGCCGCCCTTGGCGATCGGCAGCAGCACGCGGACCATTTCCTGCCACAGGGTGGCGCCGTCCAGGCGCGCGGCTTCGAGGATGTCCTTGGGGATGTCCTTGAAGTAGGTGTAAACCATCCAGACCACGATCGGCAGGTTGATCAGCGTGTAGATGATGATCAGCGCAATGCGCGTATCCAGCAGGCCAAAGCTCTTGGCCAGCAGGTAGATCGGCATCAGCACGCCCACCGGCGGCAGCATCTTGGTGGACAGCATCCACAGCAGCGTGCCCTTGGTGCGCTGGGTTTCGTAGAACGCCATGGAGTAGGCGGCCGGCACCGAGATCAGCAGGCACAGCGCGGTGGCGCTGAACGAAATCAGCACCGAGTTCCACGCATAGGCAAAGTAGTTGCTGCGTTCGTTGATGTGCAGGTAGTTCTCCAGCGTCGGCGTGAAGATGAACTGCGGCGGCGTGGCGAACGCATCGATTTCGGTCTTGAAGCTGGTCAGCACCATCCAGAAGATCGGGAAGAAGATCAGGATCGCGATGGCCCAGGCCAGTGTGCCGAGCAACAGGCTCTGCAGGCGGCGGGATTGTTGAAGCGTCATGGCGCGGCCCTCAAGGCTTGTCAGTCAGGTTTTTGCCGATCATCCGCACCAGGATGATCGCCGCGATATTGGCGATGACCACGGCAATCAAGCCGCCGGCCGAGGCCATGCCCACGTCGAACTGCACCAGTGCCTGGTTGTAGATCAGGTAGGCGAGGTTGGTCGAGGCGTAGCCGGGGCCACCGTTGGTGGTGGTGAAGATTTCGGCGAACACCGAGAGCAAAAAGATCGTTTCGATCATCACCACCACGGCAATCGGGCGGGCCAGGTGGGGCAGGGTCAGGTGCCAGAAAATCGCGATGGCGCCGGCACCGTCCAGGCGCGCGGCTTCCTTTTGTTCCTGGTCCAGGGACTGCATGGCGGTCATCAGCAACAGGATCGCGAAGGGCAGCCACTGCCATGACACGATGATGATGATCGACAGCAACGGGTAGTGCGCCAGCCAGTCCACCGGCTCGGCGCCGAACAGCTTCCACACGGCGGCGAGAATCCCCGACACCGGGTGGAAGATCAGGTTCTTCCAGATCAGCGCGCCCACGGTGGGCATGATGAAGAACGGTGAAATCAACAACACCCGCACGATGCCGCGACCCAAAAACTCACTGGCCTCCAGCAGGGCACTGATCAACACGCCGAACACCACGCTGATCAGCAGCACGCTGCCCACCAGCAACAGGGTATTGGTGGCGCCGGGCAGGAAGCCCGAGTCGGTGATGAAATAGGTGAAGTTCTCCAGCCCCACGAATTGGTTTTCGCCGGGGTAGAGCAGGTTGTAGCGGATAAGCGAAAAGTACAGGGTCATGCCCAGCGGCACGATCATCCAGACCAGCAGCATGGCGACCGAGGGCGTGACAAGGAACCAGCCGGGGTTGGCCAGGCGGTTTTTGCGGGGCTTATTCATGATAATCAAGGCCAGTGCGGAGCAAGGATCGGAGTGGGGTCAATGTGGGAGGGGGGCAAGCCCCCTCCCACATTGAACTGCGGTGAGGCCCCGGTTATTTGGGGTAACCGGCCCGCTTCATTTCCCGCTCGGTGGTGGTCTGCGCCGCCGTCAATGCCGCATCGACCGTCTGCTGGCCGGTTAGCGCACCGGAGAAGAACTTGCCGACCTGGGTGCCGATCGCCTGGAATTCAGGAATGGTCACCAGCTGGATACCGATATACGGCACTGGCTCAAGCGTCGGTTTGGTCGGGTCGGCGACTTTCAGCGATTCCAGGGTCACCTTGGCGAACGGCGCGGCTTTCATGTAGTCGTCGCTGTAGGTCGAGGTGCGGGTGCCCGGCGGTACGTTGGCGATGCCGTCGGTCTTGGCGACCAGGGCGCCGTATTCCTTGGAAGTCGCCCAGGTGGTGAACACCTTGGCGGCGTCCTTGGCCTTGGAGCTGGTCGGGATCGCCAGGCTCCAGGAGTACAGCCATGAGGTGCCCTTGTCGGTTTTCTCGTGCGGTGCAAACGTAAAGCCGACGTGGTCCGCTACCTTGCTTTGGGTCTTGTCGGTGACGAAGGAGCCCGCCACGCTGGCATCCACCCAGATCGCGCATTTGCCGCTGTTGAACAGCGCCAGGTTTTCGTTGAAACCGTTGCTGGAAGCACCCGGCGGGCCGGATTTTTTCATGTTGTCGACGTAGAAGTTCAGCGCATCCTTCCACTCAGGGCCGTTGAATTGCGGCTGCCATTTCTCATCGAACCAGCGCGCTCCGTAGCCGTTGGCCAGGGTAGTGATCAGCGCCATGTTCTCGCCCCAACCGGCTTTGCCACGCAGGCACAGGCCGTATTGCTCTTTGGACTTGTCGGTGAGTTTGCCGGCGAATTCGCCGATCTGGCTCCAGGTCGGGTGCTCGGGCATGCTCAGCCCGGCGTTTTTGAACAGGTCGGTGCGGTAGTAAGTGATCGAGCTTTCGGCGTAGAACGGGAGGGCATACAGCGAACCCTTGACCGACAAACCATCACGTACCGAAGGGAACACATCATCGAGGTCGTAGGACGCCGGCAGGTCCTTCATTGGCTCCAGCCAGCCCTTGGCACCCCAGAGTGCGGCTTCGTACATGCCGATGGTCAACACATCGAACTGCCCGCCCTGGGTGGCGATGTCGGTGGTCAGGCGCTGGCGCAGCACGTTTTCTTCGAGCACCACCCAATTCAACTTGATCTCCGGGTGCTCGGCCTCGAAGGTTTTCGAGAGCTTTTGCATGCGGATCATGTCGCTGTTGTTGACGGTGGCAATGGTCAGTGTTTGCGCGCCAAAGCTGACGGCGCTGAGGGTCATGCAGGTAGTCATGCAGGTGGAGACAAGCAGTGCTTTTGCTGTGAACTTCATCGCGCACTCCATTTCCGCGCCCAGGGGGCTACAGAAGGACAGTTATTGTTGTTGTGTCTTCCTACAGAGAGTCAGGAAGAGTGTGCGTTGATTACAGCCTTCTACAGACCGGGTGACAAATCCTTGGGAACACTTGGACTGATACTTTTTTGCACTCGGTCACTGGGGCGCTGGAAGCGTTAAGCCAGGTTCTGCTCAGTGAGCCGCTGTACCGCCAGGCGTCGGTAGTGCGAAGGCGTCATGCCTTTGAGCTGCTGGAAGCGTCGGTTGAAGTTGGAGATGTTATTGAAGCCCGACTCAAAGCACACGTCCGTCACGGCCTTATCGCCATCGGCGAGCAACTCGCAGGACTTGCTGATGCGCAGCCGATTGACGAACTCGATAAACGTGCGCCCGGTGGCCTGTTTGAACACCCGCGAAAAGTACGTCGGCTTCATGCCCAGGTGCTCGGCCACTTCTTCCAGCGAAAGCTCCCGCGCATAGTGGGCAAAAATGTAATCGACCGCGCGGTTGGTGCGGTCGATGCTGTGTTCATCGGCCAGTTGCGGCGTCGTCACGCCGGACAACAGTTGGTAATCCTCGCAGGCACTGAGCACCTCCAGCAGGATAAAAAAGTGCCCCAGGCGCGCCATGCCTTGGGCGTCCTCGATGCGTTGCATCAAGGTCATGGCCTGGGCGATGGTTTTTTTACAGCGAAATTCGATGCCGTATGGCGCGCGTTCAAGCAACGGCGCCAGGCTTTTGAGTTCGGTGAAGATCTGGCTGCCACCTTCGAGCAGTTCCTCGGTGAAGTTCACCAACATGTCGCGCTTGGGCACCACTTCGTCCTCCTCCACCTGGCTGATCCAGTTATGGGGCAGGTTGGGGCCGGTGAGAAACAGGCTTTCGGGGTAGAAGTTGCCGATGTAGTCGCCGATGAACACCTTGCCGGAACTGGCGACGATCAGGTGCAGTTCGTATTCCTTGTGGAAATGCCAGCGCACCAGGGGGCAGGGGAAGCCGTGCTGGCGATAGATGATGGACAGACCGTTGTGATCGTCCATCAGCTCGTAGGAAGGGTCGGTGATTCGCGTTGCTCGGGTCATGCTGCCGTCGCTTTATTGTTGGTTGCGCCCCGAATAATGCCCCCTTGCGGGCGGCCCTGCCAGCCTCGGTGTTCAGAGGGTGCGGTTTTTGGCTTCGATCCACTGTGACATGTACTGGGTACTTTTATGGGCATGGTGGCGCAGCATGCTGCCGGTGAAGTTGGTACGTCGATGGGCGGCAAGGTTGCGCCAGCAGTGCTCCAGGCACGCCAGCAGGGCCGGGCCGTGGGCCGACTGGTCGTAGCGTCGGGCAAGCAAGTGGCGCCCGTGTTCCTGGGCCTGGTTCCAGCGTTCGCGATCCTGGTACAAGGCCACCGCAGCCGCCGCCAGGGCAGGGGCACTCTGTTCGATTGCGCCCGGCCATGGCTGTGCATCGCCCATGGCTTCGGCGCCAATCGGTGTGGTGATGTTGGGCGTGCCACACAGCATCGCGTCCGCCAGCTTGCCCTTGATGCCGGCACCAAAGCGCAGGGGTGCGAGGCAGATACGGGCGGCCGTCATCACCTG
The DNA here is from genome assembly GCF_019139815.1 of Pseudomonas asgharzadehiana. Classification (NCBI taxonomy): domain Bacteria; kingdom Pseudomonadati; phylum Pseudomonadota; class Gammaproteobacteria; order Pseudomonadales; family Pseudomonadaceae; genus Pseudomonas; species Pseudomonas asgharzadehiana. The sequence continues at coordinate 3,560,743 of NZ_CP077079.1, read as the reverse complement.
CAGCGCGTCTTCGGCCCAATTCATCACGTGAAAACCCTGGGCCGGGTTGTGTAGGGCGGTGGCTTTGGGTGGGGTGTAGGCGCCATAGACATGCAACTGCGCGCCCGGCAGTTGCTGGCGAATCAGCGGCCACAGGCTGCTTTTCATCCATAGCACCGCATCCCAGTTGGGCGCATGGCGGAAATTACCGATACTGAGAAAGTGCGCGCGGTCTTCATAAGGCGCGAACGCCGTGGTCGGCGGCACCATCATCAAAGGGCACCAGTGGAGCAGGGCGGCCGGCACCTTGAACTGCTCAGTGAGCAGGCGGATTTCCACGTCGGAGATCATCAGGCTGATGTCGCAGCGGTAAATCGCGGCGATTTCGCGCTTGGCCAGGTCGGTCTCGGCCATCAACTGGAACTCTTGCTCCAGGGCGGGCGCGAACAGCGTGCCGAAGTCGTCGCTGCCCGGGTGTGCCTTGACGTGGTCCTTGAGGCGTTGATGGCGTGCGTCGCGCAGGCTTTGCAGGTCGCTGGTTTCCAGCACGCGCAGGGCATCGGGGCAGTGCTTTTCCACGCGCCAGCCGAATTGCTCTTCCATCATGAAACGGTCGAACAACACAATATCCGGGGCGAGTTCACGGATAAAATCGTCGAAACTGCTGTTATTGAGTTCGATGGCGCATTCGGCGATACCCAGGCTGAGCAGGTCAGCCTTGTGCTCGCCGAGTGCGGCGGGGCTGCTGAAGGTAATGTCCCAGCCTTGCGTGAGAAAGGTCTCAAGGATTTGTATCATATGCCCGCCCGCCGCCGAGGAACGGGGTTCCGGCCAGACGTAACCAATGACCAGGACTTTGGTGGCGCGCGGCTTCATCAACAATGGCTTCCTTTAAGGAGAGGCGAAAAGCGCGCAATTAAACCACAACCGGCCGGCATGACAATTTGCGTCCGGCGGTAGGTAGCTCCCTTGGTTTGTGGTTAACTTCCGCCTCTCGAATTCGTTTAACCAAAACCCAGCATAAGGATTCCGTTCATGGCTCAAGTCACTCTTAAAGGCAACCCTGTCCAGGTTGAAGGCCAATTGCCGAAAGTCGGCGACAAAGCTGCAGACTTCACCCTGACCGCCGGCGATCTGTCCAACGCCACCCTGGCCACTTTCGCCGGCAAGCGCAAAGTGCTGAACATCTTCCCAAGCGTCGACACCCCAACCTGCGCGACTTCGGTGCGCAAGTTCAACGCCCAGGCCAACGATGTGGAAAACACCGTGGTGCTGTGCATCTCCACCGACCTGCCATTCGCTCAGGCGCGTTTCTGCGGCTCCGAAGGCCTGGAAAACGTGAAGAACCTGTCGGACTTCCGTGATTCGGATTTCGCCGTTGATTACGGTGTGGCGATCGCCGACGGCGCGCTCAAAGGCCTGACTGCTCGTGCCGTTGTAGTGCTGGACGAAAACGACAACGTGCTGCACAGCGAGTTGGTCAAGGAAATCGCCGAAGAGCCGAACTACGCAGCGGCCCTGGCTGTTCTGAAGTAACTGTTTCGGCGCATTACTGTCGTTTTGCAGTAACACGCGTGATACATGATTGCGGCCTGGCCTAGTCCAGGCCGTTTTCATTTACAGCTCAAATGCTTAGCGAAATAGCCGGTGGACTAAGCCGCCGCGGTTAAAAGTTGTAAGCCCAAGGTAAATAGCCGGTAAAGGCGCTTTTCTTAATGCGCTCCAGTGCTTATCTTTCAGCCTCCCCAAGTAGAAGCTTTCGCGCCCAATGGTTGATCACTCCATGCAATCCTCCCCCCGCAACTCCCGTCGCTGGCTGTTCGGCCTGCTTGTGCTGCTGGTTATCGCCGGCCTGTGCTGGAAATTCTGGCCAAGCGGCGCGGCCCACAAAGACGCACCGGCCGGCCATGCCAGCAAGACCGGCATGGCGCGCCCAGGGTTTGGCGGCTCGACCGGCCCGGTGCCCGTGCGCGTAGCCCCTGCGGTACTCGGCGAGTTTGCGGTGTACTACAAGGCGTTGGGGACGGTCACTGCACTGAACACCATCAATGTGCGCAGCCGGGTGGGCGGCGAGCTGGTGAAGATCGCCTTTGAAGAAGGGCAGATGGTCAAGGCCGGCGACCTGTTGGCGGAGATCGACCCGCGCAGCTACCAGAACGCCTTGCTCCAGGCCCAGGGCACCTTGTTGCAGAACCAGGCCCAGCTGAAAAACGCCCAGGTCGACGTCGAGCGCTATCGTGGCCTCTACGCCCAGGACAGCATCGCCAAGCAAACCCTGGACACCGCCGAAGCACTGGTTTTGCAATACCAGGGCACGGTCAAGACCAACCAGGGCGCCGTGGACGACGCCAAGCTCAACCTTGAATTCACCAGGATCCGCGCGCCCATCAGCGGCCGCGTAGGCCTGCGTCAGGTCGACGTGGGCAACCTGGTGGCGGCCAACGACACCACCTTCCTTGCCGTTATCACCCAGACCCAACCCATCAGCGTGGCCTTTACCCTGCCGGAAAACACCCTGGACACCGTGCTTGCCCGTTATCGGGCCGGCAACAAGTTGCCCGTCGAAGCCTGGGACCGTGGCGACGTGAAGAAACAGGCGGTTGGCGTATTGCAAAGCCTCGACAACCAGATCGACGTCACCACCGGCACCCTGAAATTCAAGGCGCGCTTCGATAACAAGGATCAGGCGCTGTTCCCCAACCAGTTCGTCAACGTGCATCTGCTGGCCGACACCCTGCACAACGTGGTGCTGGTGCCGTCCGCCGCGATCCAGTTCGGCAACGCCGGCACCTTTGTCTACAAACTCGACGGTGACAAGAAGGTCAAGGTCCAGCCCCTGGTCGTCGGCGACACCGATGGCGACAACACCGTGATCAAGGAAGGCCTGGTCGCCGGCGACCGCGTCGTACTCGAAGGTACCGACCGCCTCAAAGACGGCAGTGAAATCGAAGTGGTCAACGACAGCAGCGAAGTCCCGACTACCCCGACCGAACACTTGCAAGGCAAGCCCGCCGCTAAAGGGGAGACCGGCGCCAGCGCCGGCAAGGCGCAAAAGGTCGGTTCATGAACCTGTCGCGGCTGTTTATTCTTCGTCCGGTCGCCACCACGCTGAGCATGCTGGCCATCGTGCTGGCCGGGATCATCGCGTACCGCCTGTTGCCGGTGTCGGCCTTGCCCCAGGTGGATTACCCGACCATCCGGGTGATGACCCTGTACCCCGGCGCCAGCCCCGACGTAATGACCAGCGCGGTCACCGCACCTCTTGAGCGCCAGTTCGGGCAAATGCCCGGCCTCACCCAGATGGCGTCCACCAGCTCCGGCGGGGCGTCGGTGTTGACCCTGCGGTTCAACCTCGACATCAACATGGATGTCGCCGAGCAACAGGTGCAGGCCGCGATCAACGCCGCCACCAACCTGTTGCCCAAGGATTTGCCGGCGCCGCCGGTGTACAACAAGGTCAACCCCGCGGATACCCCGGTGCTGACCCTGGCCATCACCTCCAAGACCATGCTGCTGCCCAAGCTCAATGACTTGGTGGACACGCGCATGGCGCAAAAAATTGCCCAGATCAGCGGGGTCGGCATGGTCAGCATCGCCGGTGGCCAGCGCCAGGCCGTGCGTATCAAGGTCAACCCCGAGGCCCTGGCGGCCAACGGCTTGAACCTGTCGGATGTGCGCACCCTGATCGCCGCCTCCAACGTCAACCAGCCCAAGGGCAACTTCGACGGCCCCACCCGGGTGTCGATGCTCGATGCCAACGACCAGTTGGTCTCGCCCCAGCAATATGCCGAACTGATCCTCGCCTACAACAACGGCGCGCCTTTGCGCCTCAAGGATGTCGCGCAAATCGTCGACGGCGCCGAAAACGAACGCCTTGCCGCCTGGGCCAACGAAAACCAGGCCGTGCTGCTCAATATCCAGCGCCAGCCGGGCGCCAACGTGATCGAGGTGGTGGACCGCATCAAGGCGCTGCTGCCGAGCATCACCGACAACCTGCCGGCCGGCCTCGATGTCACCGTGCTGACCGACCGTACCCAGACCATCCGCGCCTCGGTGAAAGACGTGCAGCACGAATTGCTGATCGCCATTGCCCTGGTGGTGATGGTCACTTTCCTGTTCCTGCGCCGGGTCAGCGCCACGATCATTCCGTCGATTGCCGTGCCGCTGTCGCTGGTGGGCACCTTTGGCGTGATGTACCTGGCCGGGTTTTCCATCAACAACCTGACGTTGATGGCCTTGACCATCGCCACCGGCTTCGTGGTGGACGATGCCATCGTGATGCTGGAGAACATCTCCCGCTATATCGAAGAAGGCGAGACGCCGCTGGCCGCTGCCCTCAAGGGCGCCAAGCAGATCGGCTTTACCCTGGTTTCCCTGACCCTGTCGCTGATCGCGGTATTGATCCCGCTGCTGTTCATGGCTGATGTGGTGGGGCGTCTGTTCCGCGAGTTCGCCATCACCCTGGCGGTGGCGATCCTGATTTCCCTGGTGGTATCCCTGACGCTGACGCCGATGATGTGCGCGCGGTTGCTCAAGCGTGAACCCAAGGAAGAACAACAAAGCCGCTTTTACAAGGCCAGCGGCGCCTGGATCGACTGGATGATCGAAGCCTATGGGCGCAAGTTGCAGTGGGTGCTCAAGCATCAGCCGCTGACCCTGCTGGTGGCCATCGCCACCCTGGGCCTTACGGTGGTGTTGTACCTGGTGGTGCCCAAGGGGTTTTTCCCGGTGCAGGACACCGGGGTGATCCAGGGCATTTCCGAAGCGCCGCAGTCGATTTCGTTTGCCGCCATGAGCCAGCGCCAGCAGGAACTGGCCACAATCATCCTGGCCGACCCGGCGGTGGAGAGCCTGTCGTCCTACATCGGCGTGGACGGCGACAACGCCACCCTCAACAGTGGCCGCTTGCTGATCAACCTCAAGCCCCACGGCCAGCGCGACTTGAGCGCGGCCCAGGTGATTACCCGCTTGCAGCCGCAAATCGACAGGCTGGTGGGTATCCGCCTGTTCATGCAGCCGGTGCAGGACCTGACCATCGAAGACCGCGTGAGCCGCACCCAGTACCAGTTCAGCATGTCGTCACCGGACGCCGAGCTGCTGGCGCTGTGGAGCGAAAAACTGGTGCACACCCTGAGCCAGGTGCCGGAGCTTACCGACGTCGCCAGCGACTTGCAGGACAAGGGCCTGCAGGTGTACCTGGTGATCGACCGCGATGCGGCCTCGCGCCTGGGCGTCAGCGTGTCGACCATCACCGATGCGCTGTACGACGCGTTCGGCCAGCGCCAGATCTCGACGATCTACACCCAGGCCAGCCAATACCGCGTGGTGTTGCAGGCCCAGTCCGGCGAAACCCTTGGGCCCCAGGCCCTGAACCAGATCCATGTGAAAACCACCGATGGCGGCCAGGTGCGCCTGTCGAGTCTGGCCCGTGTCGAGCAACGCCAGGCGCAGTTGGCCGTCGCGCATATCGGCCAGTTCCCGGCGGTGATGATGTCGTTCAACCTGGCCCCCGGCGTGGCGCTGGGCAAAGGCGTGGAACTGATCAACCAGGCGCAGAAAGACATCGGCATGCCGCTGGGCGTGCAGACCCAGTTCCAGGGCGCGGCCCAAGCGTTCGAAGCCTCGCTGTCGAGTACCTTGCTGTTGATCCTGGCGGCGGTGGTCACCATGTATATCGTGCTGGGTGTGCTGTACGAGAGCTATATCCACCCGATCACCATTCTGTCGACATTGCCGTCGGCGGCGGTGGGCGCCCTGCTGGCGTTGCTGCTCAGCGGCAATGACCTGGGCATGATCGCGATCATCGGCATCATCCTGCTGATCGGCATCGTGAAAAAGAACGCGATCATGATGATCGACTTCGCCCTGGACGCCGAACGCAACCAGGGCCTCGACCCGCAGACCGCGATCTACCAGGCGGCGTTGCTGCGTTTCCGGCCGATCCTCATGACCACCCTGGCGGCCTTGTTCGGCGCGGTGCCGTTGATGCTGGCCACCGGCTCCGGCGCGGAATTGCGTCAGCCCCTGGGCCTGGTAATGGTCGGTGGCCTGCTGGTGAGCCAGGTGTTGACCCTGTTCACCACCCCGGTGATCTACCTGTACTTCGATCGCCTTGGCCGCCGCTGGCGCAAAGAGCCGCAACGCCTGGAGCCGCTTGAGTCATGAACCTGTCCGGACCTTTCATTCGCCGGCCGGTCGCCACGCTGCTGTTGAGTCTGGCGATCATGTTGCTGGGCGGGGTCAGCTTCAACCTGCTGCCGGTGTCGCCATTGCCGCAGATCGACTTCCCGGTGATCGTGGTCTCGGCGAATTTACCGGGAGCGAGCCCTGAGGTAATGGCCTCGACGGTGGCCACGCCGCTGGAGCGTTCCTTCGGCTCGATTGCCGGCATCACCACCATGAGCAGTTCGTCGAGCCAGGGCTCCACCCGAGTGATCCTGGCGTTCGACGCCGACCGTGATATCAACGGCGCGGCGCGGGAAGTACAAGCGGCCATCAACGCTTCGCGCAGCCTGTTGCCCAGCGGCATGCGCAGCATGCCCACCTACAAGAAGATCAACCCGTCCCAGGCGCCGATCATGGTGCTGTCGCTGACCTCGGACGTGTTGCCAAAGGGCCAGCTCTACGACCTGGCCTCCACCATCCTTTCGCAAAGCCTGTCCCAGGTGCCTGGTGTCGGCGAGGTGCAGATCGGCGGCAGCTCGCTGCCGGCGGTGCGTATCGAGCTGCAACCCAAGGCCCTCGACCAGTACGGCGTGGCCCTGGACGATGTGCGCAACACCATCGCCAATGCCAACCAGCGCCGGCCCAAGGGCTCGCTGGAAGACGGCGAGCGCAACTGGCAGATTCAGGCCAACGACCAGCTGGAAAAAGCCAAGGACTACGAGCCGTTGCTGATTCGCTACCAGAATGGCGCGGCCCTGCGCCTGTCGGATGTGGCGAAGATCAGCGATGGTGTCGAAGACCGCTACAACAGCGGTTTTTTCAACAACGATTCGGCGGTCCTGTTGGTGATCAACCGCCAGTCCGGCGCCAACATCATCGAGACCGTCCGGCAGATCAAGGCCCAGCTGCCGGCGTTGCAGGCGGTGTTGCCGTCCAGCGTCAAGCTGAGCCTGGCCATGGACCGTTCGCCCGTGATCACCGCGACCTTGCATGAAGCCGAGATGACGCTGTTGATCGCGGTAGGGTTGGTGGTCCTGGTGGTCTACCTGTTCCTCGGCAACTTTCGCGCCTCGTTGATTCCCACCCTGGCGGTGCCAGTGTCACTGGTGGGCACGTTTGCCGTGATGTACCTGTACGGGTTTTCGTTGAACAACTTCTCGCTGATGGCGCTGATCCTGGCCACCGGCCTGGTGGTGGATGATGCCATTGTGGTGCTGGAGAACATTTCCCGGCACATCGACGAGGGCGTGCCGCCGATGAAGGCCGCGTACCTGGGGGCGCAGGAAGTCGGCTTCACCTTGTTGTCGATGAACGTGTCGCTGGTGGCGGTGTTCCTGTCCATCCTGTTCATGGGCGGCATCGTCACCAGCCTGTTCCGCGAATTTTCCATCACCTTGTCGGCCGCGATCATTGTGTCGTTGATCGTCTCGCTGACCTTGACCCCGATGCTCTGCGCCCGTTGGCTCAAGCCCCATGTCAAAGGGCGCATGACCGGTTTGCAGCGCTGGAGCCAGAAGATCAACGACCGCATGGTCGCGGGCTACGCCACCAGCCTGGACTGGGTACTGCGCCATAAGCGCCTGACCTTGCTCAGCCTGTTGCTGACCATCGGCATGAACGTGGCGTTGTACGTGGTGGTGCCCAAGACCTTTATGCCCCAGCAGGACACCGGCCAGTTGATCGGCTTTGTGCGCGGTGACGATGGCCTGTCGTTCAGCGTGATGCAGCCGAAGATGGAGACGTTTCGCAAGGCTGTGCTCAAGGACCCCGCGGTGCTCAGCGTGGCCGGTTTTATCGGCGGCAACAACGGCACCAACAATGCGGTGATGCTGGTACGCCTCAAACCCATCAGTGAACGCAAGGTCTCGGCCCAGGCGGTGATCGAGCGGCTGCGCAAGGACGTGCCACTGGTGCCGGGCGGGCGCCTGTTCCTGATGGCCGACCAGGACCTGCAATTTGGTGGCGGCCGAGACCAGACCAGCGCGCAATATTCCTACATCCTGCAAAGCGGTGACTTGGCCGCGCTGCGCCTGTGGTACCCCAAGGTGGTGGCTGCCCTGCGCGAGCTGCCGGAACTCACCGCCATCGACGCCCGCGAAGGTCACGGTGCGGCCCAGGTGACCTTGATTGTCGACCGCGACCAGGCCAAGCGCCTGGGCATCGACATGGACATGGTCACGGCGGTGCTCAACAACGCCTACAGCCAGCGGCAGATTTCGACGATCTACGACAGCCTCAATCAGTACCAAGTGGTGATGGAGGTCAACCCCAGGTACGCCCAGGACCCGATCACCCTCAACCAGATGCAGGTCATCACCGCCGATGGCGCGCGGGTGCCGTTGTCGACCATTGCCCACTATGAGAACAGCCTGGCCGATGACCGGGTCAGCCATGAAGGCCAGTTCGCCTCGGAAAACATCGCCTTCGACATGGCGCCGGGCGTAACCGTAGAGCAGGGCACCGCCGCCATCGAGCGGGCAATTGCCAAGGTCGGCTTGCCCGAAGACGTGATCGCCAAGATGGCCGGCACCGCCGATGCCTTCGCCGCCACGCAGAAAGGCCAGCCGTTCATGATCCTCGGCGCGCTGGTGGCGGTGTATCTGGTGTTGGGCATTCTGTATGAGAGCTACATTCACCCGCTGACGATCCTTTCGACCCTGCCTTCGGCCGGTGTCGGCGCCATGCTTGCCATCTACCTGACCGGCGGCGAGTTCAGCCTGATCTCCCTGCTGGGCCTGTTCCTGTTGATCGGCGTGGTAAAGAAGAACGCGATCCTGATGATCGACCTGGCCTTGCAACTGGAACGCAATGACGGCCTCGGCCCCTTGGAGTCGATTCGCAGCGCGTGCCTGCTGCGGTTGCGACCGATCCTGATGACCACCTTGGCGGCCATCCTCGGCGCCTTGCCCTTGCTGCTCGGCGCTGGCGACGGCGCGGAAATGCGTCGCCCCCTCGGCCTGACTATCATTGGTGGCCTGGTGTTCAGCCAGGTCCTGACGCTTTACACCACCCCGGTGGTTTACCTTTATCTCGACCGCGCGCGCCATCGCTTCAACGCCTGGCGCGGTGTGCGTACCGACGCTGCCCTGGACACTGCGCTATGACCGATTCAACCTTTGCTCGATTGGCCATGTCTCGTGGTTCTCGCATGGCGAGCCTGCTGTTCTGCGGCGTGTTACTCAGCGCCTGCGCTGTCGGCCCCGACTACAAGCGCCCCGACGTTGTCGAACCGGCGCAATTCAAGGAGGCCCAGGGGTGGCGCCAGGCCACGCCGAGTGATTCCCTGGCCCGTGGCGCCTGGTGGGAGTTGTACGGTGACCGTCAGCTCAATGACCTGGTGGTGCGCCTGAACAACGCCAACCAAACCGTGGCCCAGGCCGAAGCGCGTTTTCGCCAGGCCCAGGCATTGGTGCGCAGCTCGCGCGGGGCGTTCTACCCCACCGTCGACCTGAGCGCCGGAAAAACCCGCGCCAGCCAGGGCACCGGCAGCAGCAGCGCCAGCTTGAGCAGTTCCAGCAGCGGCATCCGTGACACCCTCAACGCGCAGTTGGGTGTGAGCTGGGAGGCCGATATCTGGGGTAAATTGCGCCGCGGCCTGGAAGCCAACGAGGCCAGCGCCGAAGCCAGCTCGGCGGACCTCGCGGCCATGCGCCTGAGCCAGCAGTCGGAGCTGGTGCAAAGCTACCTGCAATTGCGGGTGATGGACGAGCAGACCCGTCTGTTGCAAGCCACGCTGGACACTTATCAGCGCTCCCTGCAAATGACCGAAAACCAGTACCGTGCCGGTGTCTCCGGCAAGGACGCGGTAGCCCAGGCGCAAACCCAGCTCAAGACCACCCAGGCCAGCCTGATCGACCTGATCTGGCAGCGCGCCCAACTCGAAAACGCCATCGCCGTGCTGATCGGCGAGGCGCCGGCCAACTTCAACCTGGCCGTCAGCAAGGACATTCCGGCGTTGCCGCAGATCCCGGTGAGCCTGCCGTCGCAACTGCTGGAGCGCCGCCCGGACATCGCCTCGGCCGAGCGCTCGGTGATCGCCGCCAACGCCAATATCGGCGTGGCCAAGGCTGCGTATTACCCGGACCTGAGCCTGAGTCTGGCCGGGGGTTATTCCAGCAGCACCTATGCCGATTGGATCAGCCTGCCGAATCGGTTCTGGTCGGTAGGGCCGAAACTGGCGATGACCCTGTTCGACGGCGGCCAGCGGTCGGCGGAGGTCGACCGCACCGTTGCCAGCTATGACGAGACAGTGGCCAAGTATCGCCAGACCGTGCTGGATGGCTTTCGCGAAGTGGAAAACTACATGGTGCAGCTCAAGGTGCTGGAAGACGAGGCGGTGGTCAGCAACCAAGCGCTGGAAGCGGCGCGTGAATCGCTGCGCTTGACCCAGAACCAGTACAAGGCCGGGTTGATCGCCTACCTGGATGTGGTGACCGTGCAGGCGACCGCGCTGAGTAATGAACGCACCGTATTGACCTTGCTGCAGTCGCGGTTGGTGGCCAGCGTGCAACTGATCGCCGCATTGGGCGGCGGCTGGGACGGGCAAACCCAGGTCAGCGCCAAAGAAGATTAGCGGGGGCGGACAGCGACTCCCTTGACCCTGTCCAGCCGCCTGCACGCGGCTTTTGAAGCCAGCGGATTGACGTCAAAGACACCGGTGATGGCCCTCTGATAATTAATCAACTGTCGAAGAATTATTCTCGCTACAATCCGCGGCTTTTCCACTTGGCACGGGTGTTTTCAAGCCCGTTGCCCGCGAGAATCCCATGCTTATCGGCAGCTATTCAACCTCCCTCGTCGTGATCTCCCTGTTCGTCGCGATCCTGGCGTCCTATACCGCGCTGGACCTCGCCGGGCGCATCGCGACCGCCACGGGCCGTGCCGTTTACCTGTGGATGGCCGGCGGCGCGTTGGCGATGGGGGTTGGCGTGTGGTCCATGCATTTCATCGGCATGTTGGCGCTGCGCCTGCCGTTTGCCCTGGGCTTTGACATGGGGATAACCGCGCTGTCGTTGTTGATCGCGGTGATTTCCTGCGGCTTTGCACTCTGGCTGGTCAGCCAGCCACGCTTGCCGGCCTGGCAGTTGGCACTTGGCGCCTTGATCATGGGCACCGGCATCGCCAGCATGCACTACACCGGCATGGCCGCGATGCGCATGACGCCGGGCATCGACTACGACCCCACCTTGTTTGGCGCCTCGTTGCTAATCGCGGTGGTGGCGTCGGGTGCCGCGTTGTTGATCGCGTTCAACCTGCGCCGCAACACGCCCTATGTGCGCCTGGCGCGCGGCGGGGCGGCGGTGGTGATGGGGTTTGCCATCGTCGGCATGCATTACACCGGTATGGCGGCGGCACGCTTTGCCGATGAAAGCTATTGCGCCGCCGCGCTGGATGGCTTGACCGGCAAGGGCCTGGATAACCTGGTGCTGGTGACGACCCTGGCGGTGCTCGCCATTGCCTTGTTGACATCGCTGCTCGACGCACGCCTGGAGGCCCGCACCGCAGTGCTCGCCGACTCCCTGAGCCAAGCCAACCAGGAACTGACCCACTTGGCGCTGCACGACATGCTCACCGGCCTGCCCAACCGCACCTTGCTCGCCGACCGAATTCAACAGGCCATACAGGCGGTCAAGGAGCAGGGCGGTTGCTTTGCGCTGATGTTCATCGACCTGGACGGCTTCAAACCGGTCAACGATGCCTTTGGTCACCATTTGGGCGACCAGTTGCTGCGCGAAGTCGGCCTGCGCCTGCGCGAAGACCTGCGCAGCCACGACACACTGGCCCGTATCGGCGGTGATGAGTTTGTGCTGCTGGTGCAACTCACGCAGCCGGACGATGCCCTGGGTCTTGCCGAGCGTCAGGTGGTGTTGATCAACCGGGTGTTCCAGGTGGCTGAGCATGAGTTGAAAATCTCCGCGAGCGTCGGCATCGCGATGTTCCCGGGCAACGGTAATAGCCCGCAGGAACTGCTGATGAACGCCGACGCCGCGATGTACCACGCCAAGGGCATGGGCAAAAACGGCTACAGCTTCTTCGATGTCTCGATGAACACTAACGCGCGCAAGCAATTGCAGTTGTTGCAGGACCTGCGCACGGCGGTTGAGCAGCAACAGTTTCGCCTGTACTACCAACCCAAGTTCGACGCAGTCAGCGGTCTCCCGGTGGGGGCCGAAGCGTTGCTGCGTTGGGAGCACCCGCTGCAAGGCCTGTTGTTGCCAGCGGTATTTATCGAGCTGGCGGAAAAGACCGGTTTGATCATTCCCATCGGTGAATGGGTGCTCAATGAAGCCTGTCGCCAAATGAGCCTGTGGTACGCCCAGGGCTATGAAAACTGGCGCATCGCCGTGAACTTGTCGGCGCTGCAGTTTTGTCACGCCGAGCTGGTCAACAGCGTGGCCACGGCCTTGGGTCGCCACCGGTTACCGGCCAACAACCTGACGCTGGAGATCACCGAGACCACCGCCATGAGCGATGCCGATGCAAGCATGATGGTGTTGCAACAGCTCTCGGACATGGGCGTCGACCTGTCCATCGATGATTTCGGCACCGGTTATTCCAGCCTGATGTACCTCAAGCGCCTGCCGGCCAATGAACTGAAGATCGACCGTGGTTTTGTGCGTGACCTGGAGCACGACAGCGACGACGCGGCAATCGTCTCTGCCATCGTCGCCCTCGGCCAGGCCCTTGGGCTACGCATTGTTGCCGAGGGGGTGGAAACCGATATGCAGCAGCGTTTCCTTACGCGCCTGGGGTGTAACTCGCTGCAAGGTTACCTGTTGGGCCACCCGTTGCCGGCCGAAGGCTTCATGGCGGATATTCGGCGCGCCGAAGCGACGCAGGAGCCTGACAAACGCGATACATGACGGGTATTCTTGGATCCGATCCTATACACACCAGGTTGAATCAGGAGATCGCACGCATGGACAAAGTCGTCATCATCACCGGGGGCAGTCGGGGGATTGGCGCCGAGACGGCGTTACTGGCCGCTCGCCAAGGCTATCGCATCTGTATCAACTTCCAATCGGACGAAGACGCCGCCCATCGTGTGCTCGAACAGGTTCGTGCGCTTGGCGCCCAGGCGATTGCCGTGCGCGCCGATGTGAGCATCGAGGATGAAGTGATTGCGTTGTTCCATCGTGTCGACGCCGAATTGGGCCGCGTCACGGCACTGGTCAACAATGCCGGCACCGTGGGCCACAAATCGCGGGTCGATGAGATGTCTGAATTCCGCATCCTTAAAATCATGAAGACCAACGTGCTGGGGCCGATCCTGTGTGCCAAGCACGCGGTACTGCGCATGTCGCCCAGGCATGGCGGGCAGGGCGGTAGCATTGTCAACGTGTCTTCGGTGGCGGCGCGCCTCGGTTCGCCGGGTGAATACGTCGACTATGCGGCCTCCAAGGGCGCACTCGATACCTTCACCATTGGTTTGGCCAAGGAAGTCGCGGGCGAGGGCATTCGCGTGAATGCGGTGCGCCCCGGCTATATCTTTACCGACTTCCATGCCCTGAGCGGTGACCCCGACCGCGTCAGCAAACTGGAGTCCGGTATCCCCATGGCCCGTGGCGGGCGACCGGATGAAGTGGCGGAGGCGATTATCTGGTTGTTGTCGGACAAGGCTTCTTATGCCACCGGTACTTTTCTGGACCTGGGCGGCGGCCGTTGAGTCGATAGCCAACGCTGTGCAAGGGCATGCCGCCTGGCTTTTGCCCTGCACCGGTGGCCATTAGAACGAACGCACAATCCGTCCCAGCGTCTCCATCGCCTTCTCCGACGCCTCGGTCCATGGGCTGCCATAGTTCAAACGAATGCAATTGCGAAAGCGCCGGGTCGCCGAAAAGATCGGGCCCGGCGCAATGCTGATGCCTTGGGCCAGGGCCATCTGGAATAACTTCAGCGAGTCGGTCTGTTCCGGCAATTCCAACCATAGGAAATAGCCGCCGGCCGGTTGGCTGACGCGGGTCTGCGCCGGGAAGTACCGGGCGATGGCGGCGAGCATGGCGCTTTGTTGTTCTTCCAGGGCATAGCGCAGTTTGCGCAAGTGCCGGTCATAGCCGCCATGTTGCAGGTAGTCGGCGATCGCGGCCTGGGCCGGCATCGAGGGGCATAACGAGGTCATCAACTTCAGGCGCTCGACCTTTTGCGCGTAACGCCCGGCCGCCACCCAGCCGACGCGATAACCCGGCGCGAGGCTCTTGGCAAACGAGCCGCAGTGCATCACCAGGCCCTCGGTATCAAAGGCCTTGGCCGGCTTGGGTGCCTGTTGCCCGTAATACAGCTCGGCGTACACATCGTCCTCGATCAGCGGTACCTGATGGCTGCGCAGCAGTTCCACCAATGCCTGTTTCTTGGCTTCCGGCAAGGTGGCGCCCATGGGGTTCTGGAAACTGGTCATGGTCCAGCAGGCCTTGATCGGGTAGCGTTCCAGGGTTTGTGCCAAGGCGTTAAGGTCGATGCCGTCGCGCGGGTGCACGGGGATCTCCACCGCCTTGAGCTTCAAGCGTTCCAGTACTTGCAGGCAGGCGTAGAACGCCGGGGCTTCGATGGCCACCAGGTCGCCGGGTTCGGTGACGGCTTGCAGGCACAGGTTCAGCGCTTCCAGGGCACCGTTGGTGATCAGCAGTTCTTCCATCGGCAGCATCAGGCCACCGACCATATAGCGCAGGGCAATTTGCCGACGCAGCTGCGGGTTGCCGGGCGACATGTCGGTGACCACCAGCCGTGGGTCCATTTCACGGCTCGCGCTGGCCAGGGAGCGGGCCAGGCGTGGCAGCGGGAACAGCATAGGGCTGGGAAACGCCGAGCCGAACGGCACGGTGTTGGGGTCTTTGATCGAGTCGAGTACCGAGAACACCAACTCGCTCACATCCACCTCGGTGGACTCATGCACCTGCTCGCTCACCACCGGCTCGGAAAACGGGCTTGGCGCATGGGTGTTGACGAAGTAGCCGGAACGCGGCCGCGCACGGATCAGGCCTCGGCGCTCCAGCAGGTAATACGCCTGGAACACCGTGGACGGGCTGACGCCGTAGGTCTGGCTGGCATAACGCACCGACGGCACGCGCTGGCCGGGCCCGAGGACGCCGGAGCGGATCAGTTCTGCGATGTCGTCGGCGAATTTTTCGTAGCGTTTCATGAGTGGCCTTGAACAGATTTTTCAGTCGGTACACAGGGTAAAGTGTGGGAGTGGGCTTGCTCCCGATAGGGTGTAACCGTCAGCAGAATCGGTGCTGACCCACCGCTATCGGGAGCAAGCCCCCTCCCATATGAGTCTGCCTTTCTCCAGATAAATTTCAGCGGTTCAGCGGTGCGACAAACCGGCTTTCGGCTGCCGTATGGATCCACGGTTCATCCACATCCGTCACCTTGAACCGCAGAGTCTGCGAACTGCTCGCCGGTGTATCCGCCAGCAACGCCACCGACACCGGCACATCCACAATTTCCCCCGGCGCCAGGCTGATCCGGGTGTTGCCTTGCAGTTGGAACCCCTCGGCCTCCACCAGCGCCAAGCGGTAGTCCTGGCGTTGTTGGGTCTTGTTGATGACCTTGAGGCTGTAGATGTTCTCGATCAGGCCCTGGGCGTTCTCCCGGAACAGACCCCGGTCCTTGGTCACGTCCAGCGACACCATCGGCCGCTCCACCAACGCCACGACCAGCGCGGCAATCATCACCAGCAGCACGGCACTGTAGCCGATCAGGCGCGGTCGCAGCAGTTGGGTCTTGCCCCCTTGCAACTGATGCTCGCTGGTATAGCTCACCAGGCCGCGGGCGTAGCCCATTTTGTCCATGATCGAATCACAGGCATCGATGCACGCCGCGCAACCGATGCATTCCATTTGCATGCCGTCGCGGATGTCGATGCCGGTGGGGCACACCTGTACGCACAATTGGCAGTCGATGCAATCACCCAGGCCGACCTCGGACGGCATCACTTCACGTTTGCGCGGGCCACGGCGCTCGCCTCGGGCGCTGTCGTAGGAGATGGTGAGGGTGTCTTTATCGAACATCACGCTCTGGAACCGCGCATACGGGCACATGTGCATGCACACCGCTTCACGCAGCCAGCCGGCATTGATGTAGGTGGCCGCGGTAAAAAACAGCACCCAAAACAAGCTGACGCCGCCCAACTGCCAGGTCAGCAATTCGCCCGCCAGCGGGCGAATCGGTGTGAAGTAGCCGACGAACGTCAGCCCGGTCAGCACGCTGATGCCCAGCCATAAGATGTGTTTGGCCGAGCGCCGCGCCAGCTTGTTCAGGCTCCAGGGCGCGGCGTGCAGTTTGATGCGTTGGTTGCGTTCGCCTTCGGTGACTTTCTCGCACCACATGAACAGCCAGGTGAACGAGCTTTGCGGGCAGGTGTAGCCGCACCAGACACGGCCGGCAAACACCGTGATCGCAAACAGGCCGAACGCGCAGATGATCAGCAGCGCCGACAGCAGGATGAAATCCTGGGGCCAGAACGTGGCCCCAAAAATGTGGAATTTACTCTCGGCCAAGTCCCACAGCACGGCCTGGCGTCCCCCCCAGTTCAGCCACACGGTGCCGAAAAACGCCAGGAACAGCAGGCCCGCACCCGCCACGCGCAAGGTGCGGAACAGGCCGGTGAAGCTGCGGGTATGGATCAAGTTGTCGCCGGGTTTGGCCTTCACCTTCTTTGGGTGCAGGGGCTCAAAGGTTTCCACGGTTGGGATTCGTTCGCTCATGGTCGTTCGCTCATCAGCCTCCATCAGGCCAATCAACTATGAGCGCCGGTCTGTTTGCAGAACAGACTCAGGTATGGCGATTAAAAGCGGATCAGATGCGCCGGTGGGCACCCTCTGTGACAACTTGCTGCACCCCAGGCCGCCTGCGGTACAGCAATAGTGAACATAGGCTGATACAGGTCAGCTAAATCGCCGAACCAGGCTCGGTGGCTTTCTTATGCCGGCGCCCATCGGTGGCACCGGCCACTGTCAGGGCATCGGCTTGCTGCTCAGTGATGTAAACCTTGTCACCGTTCACGTCGACATAGGACATGGCCTTGGCGATGTCCGTATTCACCGTCACCGCGGTCGCCGGCAGGCGCTGTTCCTGGCCGTCGTCGTTGACCGTGAAATAGCACGTTTGATTTTCGATACGTACGGGCATGGTGATCTCCTTTTCATGGGGTGGTGATGCTTAGGCCCCCGCCCAGGGCCGGGTGTTCCAGGCAACTGACTGGCGGTCGCGGCTGTCCATGCTTTACCAACAATGACAAAGGACGATGCTGATGGACGCTTGGTGGCATGAAGTGTGGCTGACGCTGCAGGCCGAATTTGCCGACCTTGGCGACGCCCGGCAGCTCACGCAAATCACCGTACGCTTGCTGATCGCCGCCTTGCTGGGTGGCATTCTTGGCTTTGAACGCGAGCACAAGGGCAAGGCCGCCGGCGTGCGCACCCATATGCTGGTGGCAATGGGCGCCGCATTGTTTGTGATGGTGCCGCAGATGTCGGGCAACCAGGCGGATGCCATGAGCCGAGTCGTACAGGGGGTGATTGCCGGGATCGGCTTTCTGGGCGCTGGCACCATTCTTAAAGGCAAGGAAGATGAAGAAGGTCAACACGTAAAGGGGCTGACCACTGCCGCCGGCTTATGGATGACCGCCGCCATTGGTGTGGCGGCGGGGTTGGGCCGTGAATCGACGGCGGTGCTCAGCACCTTGTTGGCGCTTGCGGTGTTCAGCGTGATGCCGATGATCGTCAAGCGGCTGGACAAGGACTGACGATCACTGGCGGCATGGTCGTCGGCGGCTCTTGCACCGGTGGCGACGGGTTTTCCGGAGGTTCTTTCTCGGGGATCGGCTCGGGTTCGGTGGGCGGCAGTGTCGGGTTATCGATATTCGGGTCAGGCGTCTCAGCCGGGATCGGGATATTCATCGGTGTGGCCTCCTTTGTGCTTTGCTCTAGCGGTGGACAACCACGGGGCAGGTTTGATTCCCGCTCAGTGGCGGCACATTCACCTGAACTTTTGACTGGCGCTCGCGCTCGGACCTATAGCGGCCCGTTCAGGGAAAACGCGGCCGGTTGAACAATTCGGATCAAGCAAAGAGCGTCCATAGGGCGTAAGGGGAAGATGCTCGATGACTGCTGAAACACAGGTTCCAGACGACGCCTTGTTACCGCTGTCCCAGGCGCTGTTGCTGCCCAGGATCGCAATCGAAAGCACCATGCCGGTGATCGACGGCGGCGAATTTGCCGTCAAGGCCGTGGTTGGCCAACGGGTCAACGTCACCAGCAAGGTGTTCGCCGACGGCCACGACAAGCTCGCCGTACTGGTCCGCTGGCGTGCGCTCAAGGACGAGAGCTGGCACAGCGTGGTGATGACTGACGTGGGTAACAATGGCTGGGAGGGCGCGTTTACCGTCACCGCCGTTGGGCCGCACGAGTATTGCATCGAAGCCTGGATCGATACCTTCGCCAGCTTTTGCTATGAACTGCGCAAAAAGCATGAGGCCGGCGTGCCGGTCAGCCTGGAGTTGCAGGAAGGCCGCAGCCTGGTATTGCAGGCCGCCGAGCGCAGTGACAATGAACTGCGCGACCGCCTGATGTTGCTGCACCATGAACTCTCCGGCCTGCTGGAAACCGAGCAGGTCGCGCTGTTCCTGCACGAAGACAGTGCACACCTGATGACCCAGGCCGACCACCGCGCTTACTTGAGTGTCAGCACCCTGTACCCGGTGGATGTGGAGCGCGAACGCGCGCAATTCGCCAGCTGGTACGAGCTGTTTCCGCGCTCGATCACCGACGATCCCGCGCGCCACGGCACCTTCAACGATGTGCATGCGCGCCTGCCGATGATCCACGACATGGGCTTTGACGTGCTGTACTTCCCGCCGATCCACCCCATCGGCCGCAGCCATCGCAAGGGCAAGAACAACGCGCTGACCGCAGGCCCCGACGATCCCGGCAGCCCTTACGCGATTGGCAGCGAGGAGGGCGGCCACGAGGCCATCCACCCGCAACTGGGCAGCCGCGAAGACTTCCGTCGACTGGTCAAAGCCGCCGCCGAGCATGGCCTGGAAATCGCCCTGGACTTCGCCATCCAGTGCTCCCAGGACCATCCATGGCTCAAGCAGCACCCGGGCTGGTTCAACTGGCGTCCGGACGGCACGATCAAATACGCGGAAAACCCACCCAAGAAGTATCAGGACATCGTCAACGTCGATTTCTACGCGGCCGATGCCATTCCGGGCTTATGGACAGAACTGCGCGACATCGTGGTGGGCTGGGTGGAAGAGGGCGTGAAGACCTTTCGCGTCGACAACCCTCACACCAAGCCGCTGCCGTTCTGGCAATGGTTGATCAGCGACGTGCGCGCCAAGCACCCGGAGGTGATCTTCCTCGCCGAGGCCTTCACCACCCCGGCGATGATGGCGCGTCTGGGCAAGGTCGGTTATTCCCAGAGCTACACCTATTTCACCTGGCGCAACACCAAGGCTGAGTTGAGCGAGTATTTCACCCAGTTGAACCAGTCGCCGTGGCGTGAGTGCTACCGCCCGAACTTCTTCGTCAATACACCGGATATCAACCCCGGCTTCCTGCACGAGTCCGGGCGCGCGGGCTTTTTGATCCGCGCCGCGCTGGCCACCCTGGGCTCGGGCCTGTGGGGCATGTATTCAGGGTTCGAATTGTGCGAAGCCGCGCCGGTACCGGGCAAAGAGGAATACCTGGACTCGGAGAAATACGAGATCCGCCCACGGGACTTCGCCGCGCCGGGCAACATCATTGCCGAAATCGCCCAGCTCAACCGCATCCGCCGGCAGAACCCGGCATTGCACACGCACCTGGGGCTCAAGCTGTACAACGCGTGGAACGACAACATCCTGTACTTCGGCAAGCGCAGCGAGGACGGCAGCAACTTCATCCTGGTGGCGGTCAACCTGGACCCGTTCAATGCCCAGGAGGCGCATTTTGAACTGCCGCTGTGGGAGATGGGCCTGCCGGACGATGCCCAGACCCAGGGCGAGGACCTGATGAACGGCCATCGCTGGACGTGGTATGGCAAGACCCAGTGGACGCGGCTGGAGCCGAAAATGCCGTTTGGGGTTTGGCGCATCACTGCTTCCTGAGTCTTGCGCACATCACATGTGGGCGGGAGCAAGCCCCTTCCCACATTGACTGCATTCTGCCTGCTGAATTTCAGGAGTTTCCAATGGCGAAGAAACCCAAGGCTGCCACCTTTATCAAAGACCCGCTCTGGTACAAGGACGCGGTGATCTACCAGGTTCACGTCAAATCCTATTTCGACTCCAACAACGACGGCATCGGCGACTTTCCCGGCCTGATCGCCAAGCTCGACTACATCGCCGACCTGGGCGTGAACACCATCTGGCTGCTGCCGTTCTACCCCTCGCCCCGTCGCGATGACGGCTACGACATTGCCGAATATCGCGGCGTGCACAGCGACTACGGGACCCTCGCCGATGCCAAGCGCTTTATTGCCGAAGCCCACAAACGCGGGCTGCGGGTGATCACCGAGCTGGTGATCAACCACACGTCCGACCAGCACCCCTGGTTCCAGCGCGCGCGCAAGGCCAAGCCCGGCTCGGCCGCGCGGGACTTCTACGTGTGGTCCGATGACGACCAGAAATACGACGGCACCCGCATCATCTTCCTCGATACCGAAAAGTCCAACTGGACCTGGGACCCGGTCGCCGGCCAGTACTTCTGGCACCGTTTCTATTCCCACCAGCCCGACCTCAATTTCGATAACCCGCAAGTCATGAAGGCCGTGCTGTCGGTGATGCGCTACTGGTTGGACATGGGCATTGACGGCCTGCGCCTGGACGCCATTCCGTACCTGATCGAGCGCGACGGCACCAACAACGAAAACCTGGCCGAAACCCACGACGTGCTCAAGCAGATCCGTGCCGAGATCGACGCCAATTACCCGGACCGCATGCTGCTCGCCGAAGCCAACCAGTGGCCCGAAGACACACAGCTGTATTTCGGCGATCGCAAGGGCGACGACGGCGACGAATGCCACATGGCCTTCCACTTCCCGCTGATGCCGCGCATGTACATGGCGCTGGCCCAGGAAGATCGCTTCCCGATCACCGATATCCTGCGGCAAACGCCGGAGATCCCCGCTAACTGTCAATGGGCGATTTTCCTGCGCAACCACGATGAACTGACCCTGGAAATGGTCACCGACAAAGAGCGCGATTACCTGTGGAATTACTACGCCGCCGACCGCCGCGCGCGGATCAACCTGGGGATTCGCCGGCGCCTGGCGCCCTTGCTGGAGCGCGACCGCCGCCGCGTGGAGTTGCTCAACAGCCTGCTGCTGTCGATGCCGGGCACGCCGACCCTGTATTACGGCGATGAAATCGGCATGGGCGACAATATCTACCTGGGCGACCGTGATGGCGTGCGCACGCCCATGCAGTGGTCCATCGACCGCAACGGCGGGTTCTCCCGCGCCGACCCGGCCAGCCTGGTGCTGCCGCCGATCATGGACCCGCTCTACGGCTACCTGTCGGTCAACGTCGAGACCCAGACCCAAGACCCACATTCGCTGCTCAACTGGAACCGACGCATGCTGGCGGTGCGCAAGCAATCCAAGGCATTCGGCCGTGGCAGCTTGAAAATGCTCTCGCCGACCAACCGCCGCATCCTGGCGTATACCCGTGAGTACACCGGCGAGGATGGGCACACCGAGATCATCCTGTGCGTGGCCAACGTGTCCCGCAGTGCCCAGGCGGCTGAGTTGGACCTGTCGGCGTTCGCCGGCATGGTGCCGGTGGAGATGCTCGGCGGTAACGCCTTCCCACCGATCGGCCAACTGAATTTCCTGCTGACCCTGGCGCCGTACGGCTTCTACTGGTTTGTACTGGCGGCGGAAAACCGTATGCCCAGCTGGCATGTGGAGCCGGCGCAAAGCATTCCCGATTTCACCACTCTGGTATTGAAAAAACGCATGGAAGAACTGCTTGAAGAACCTGGCCGCACCACCCTTGAGCAAACGTCGTTGCCGGCCTGGCTGCCCAAGCGGCGTTGGTTTGCCGGCAAGGACGTGGCCATCGACAGCGTCCGCATTGTCTACGGCGTACGGTTTGGCGACCCGCAGCATCCGGTGTTGCTCAGCGAGCTGGAGGTGAGCGCCGCCGGGCAGGTCAGTCGTTACCAGTTGCCGTTCGGTTTCCTGGCTGAAGACCAGTTCACCAGCGCCTTGCCCCAACAACTGGCCCTGGCCCGCGTGCGGCGTACGCGCCAGGTAGGGCTGGTGACCGACGCCTTCAGCCTGGAGCACTTTGTGCGCGCGGTGATCCAGGGCCTGCAAGCCGGCACGGTGTTGAATTCCAGCGACGGCGACCTGCGCTTTGAGGCCACGCCCCACTTGGCCGAGCTGCCACTGAGCGACGAAACGCCGGTGCGCTATTTGTCGGCCGAGCAGTCCAACAGCTCGGTGGTGGTGGGGGAGTGCCTGGTACTCAAGTTGATCCGCAAGGTCAGTGCCGGCGTACACCCGGAGCTGGAGATGAGCGCCTACCTGACCGCCGCCGATTACCCGAATATCTCGCCGCTGATGGGCGCCGTGATCCGTCGCGATGGCAATGGCGAAGACAACCTGCTGATGATCGCCCAGGGCTACCTGAGCAACCAGGGCGACGCCTGGAGCTGGACCCAGAACAACCTCGAACGCGCGATTCGCGACGAACTGGCCGAGGCCATTTCCGAGCAGGAACAGCACTACAACGCGCTGGGCGAACTGGCGGACTTTGCCGGCCTGCTCGGCCGGCGCCTGGGCGAGATGCACCTGGTGCTCGGGGCGAAAACCGCCAACAAGGACTTCCAGCCTGAGGTCACGACCGCCAAGGACACCCAAGCCTGGAGCAAGGATGTCGGTGCCCAGATCGACCGCGCCCTGCATCTGCTCAAGCTGCAGCAAAACCAATTGAACCCGGCGGATCAGGCGTTGGTCACTGATTTGTTGGCGCACAAAAAAGCCATCCGCGAGCACGTCCAGGCGTTGGCCAAGGCCACTTTGGGCGGGCTGCGTATTCGCGTTCACGGTGATTTGCATCTGGGCCAGGTGTTGGTGGTGAAGGGTGATGCTTACCTGATCGACTTCGAAGGCGAGCCGGCCAGGCCGCTGCATGAGCGTCGCGGCAAGCACAGCCCGTACAAAGACGTGAGCGGTGTACTGCGCTCGTTCGATTACGCGGCGGCCATGGCCCTCAATGAGCAGGGCGTGGATCACTCCGAACAGGCCGACCAGGCACGCAAGCGCGTGACTGATCGCTACCTGAAAGAAGCACGCCTGGCATTTATCCAGGCTTATCAGGCGGCTACGTCTACACTGGCGCATGACTGGCAGGATGCCAAAGGCCAGGACGCCGCGCTGACGTTGTTTAGCCTGGAGAAGGCCGCGTACGAAGTGGCCTACGAGGCGGAAAATCGCCCGACCTGGTTGCCGGTGCCGTTACAGGGCCTGCATAACCTGTTGAGCGAGTTGTTACCTAAATCCAAGCATGCACGCGGTGGGGAGACGTCATGAGTTTTACATATAAAGAACCGCTGCAGCCCAAGCTGACGGCAATGCCGGCGTCCAGGGACGTCGATGCGCTGGTGCGCGCCGAGCACCATGACCCGTTCTCTATTCTCGGGCCGCACGATGATGAGCAGGGCGGGCAATTTATCCGCGCGTTCCTGCCGGAGGCCCTGAGCGTTCACGTACTGGCGCGCGACAGTGGTGAGCCGATCGGCAGCCTGGATGCCACCCAGGTGCCGGGTTTGTTTGTCGGGCACTTCAACCATCGCCAGGCGTACCTGCTGAAGATCCAGTGGGCCGGTGGCGAGCAGATCACCGAAGACCCGTACAGTTTCAGTCAGTTGCTGCTGGGCGAGATGGACCTGTACCTGTTTGCCGAAGGCAACCATCGCGACCTCAGCAGTTGCCTGGGCGCCCAGGTGGCTAACGTCGATGGTGTGGACGGGGTGCGTTTTGCCGTGTGGGCACCGAATGCGCGGCGCGTGTCGGTGGTGGGCGACTTCAATATCTGGGACGGTCGCCGCCACCCGATGCGCCTGCGCCATCCCTCCGGCGTGTGGGAAATCTTTATCCCGCGCCTGCAACCGGGTGCGGCTTACAAATACGAGATCCTCGGCGCCAACGGCATCCTGCCGCTCAAGGCCGACCCCATGGCGCTGGCCACCCAGCTGCCGCCGGACACCGCGTCGAAAGTCGCGCCGCCTTTGCGGGTGGACTGGCAAGACCACGAATGGATGCAGTCACGCGGCGAAAAACAGAAGTCCACGGCGCCGCTGTCGATCTATGAATTGCACGTCGGTTCCTGGCAGTGCGAGCTGGATGAGGCCGGTGAAGTGGCCCGGCAATATGGCTGGCGCGAGCTGGCCGAACGGCTTGTTCCCTATGTGCAGCAACTGGGCTTCACCCATATCGAACTGATGCCGATCATGGAGCACCCGTTTGGCGGCTCGTGGGGCTATCAAGCGTTGTCGCAGTTTGCCCCGAGCGCGCGTTTTGGCTCGCCGGAAGATTTCGCGTATTTCGTCAACGCGCTGCACCAGGCCGATATCGGCGTGATCCTCGACTGGGTGCCGGCGCATTTCCCTACCGATACCCACGGCCTGGCGCAGTTCGACGGCACCGCGCTGTACGAATACGCCAACCCGCTGGAAGGCTTTCACCAGGACTGGGACACGCTGATCTACAACCTGGGCCGCACCGAGGTGCACGGCTTTATGCTGGCTTCGGCGTTGCACTGGCTCAAGCACTTCCACGTCGACGGCCTGCGCGTTGATGCGGTGGCCTCGATGCTGTATCGCGACTATTCGCGCAAGGCCGGCGAATGGGTGCCCAACCGTCATGGCGGGCGCGAGAATCTGGAAGCCATCGATTTTCTGCGGCACTTGAACGACGTCGTGGCGCTGGAGGCCCCCGGTGCGCTGGTGATCGCCGAGGAGTCCACGGCCTGGCCCGGCGTGAGCCAGCCCACCCAACAGGGCGGCCTGGGGTTCAATTACAAATGGAACATGGGCTGGATGCACGACTCCCTGCATTACATCCAGCACGACCCGGTGTACCGCGCCCATCACCATAACGAGCTGAGCTTCGGCCTGGTCTATGCCTGGTCCGAGCGCTTTATCCTGCCGATCTCCCACGATGAAGTGGTGCACGGCAAGCACTCGCTGATCGACAAGATGCCGGGCGACCGCTGGCAGAAGTTTGCCAACCTGCGTGCCTACCTGGCGTTCATGTGGATGCACCCCGGCAAGAAGCTGCTGTTCATGGGCTGCGAGTTCGGCCAGTGGCGTGAGTGGAACCACGACCAGCAGCTGGATTGGTACCTGTTGCAGTACCAGGAACACCAGGGCGTGCAAAAACTGGTGGGTGACTTGAACCGCCTGTACCGCGAGGAGCCTGCGTTGCACGAACAGGACGATGCGCCCCAGGGCTTCCAGTGGCTGATCGGCGATGACGCGATCAACAGCGTCTATGCCTGGCTGCGCTGGAGCAAGGACGGCAAGCCGGTACTGGTGGTGGCCAACTTCACCCCGGTGCCGCGCGAAGCCTACGCCGTGGGTGTGCCGTTTGCCGGGCGCTGGAGCGAGGTGATCAACAGTGATGCGGACACCTATGCCGGCTCCAATTTCGGCAACGGTGGCGAAGTGTTCACCCAGGACGAGCCGCGCCATGGTCAGCCGGTGTCGTTGTCGCTGAACTTGCCGCCGCTGGGGGTATTGATTCTGCGGCCTGAAGCGCGTTGAAGGCTCTGCTGTGAGGGATTCGGTTGTCCGCGGTGCTGGCAGGGTGCCACAATGGCACCTTTGTCGCGGCAGTCGAATCAGGCGAATTTCATGAATGGCCTTGGGCGTGAGCAGGACCAGGATTGCTTTATAGAAGAGCAGGTGCGCACCGACCGTCTGCACCAACTGTTTCGGCAGTCATTTGCGGCCATTTTCGGCAGTTATCTGGCGGCAGCGATGCTCTGCTGGCTGTGCTGGGATCGCTTCGACCACACCGTCATGCTGGGCTGGTTGGTGCTGCTGACGGCCTCGTCGATGCTGCGGATCAAGATGTTCATGGACTGGTTTCGCTGCCCCAACAGCGAACGCACGCCGGACCGCTGGGAGCGCCGCTACTGGATCACCCTGACGCTCTCGGCCAGTATCTGGGGCGCCGGCGCGTTTGCGGTGATGCCCGCCGATGACCGTTTGTCCCAAGTGCTGGTGATGCTGTTCACCGTGGGCATGTCGGTGAGCGCGGTCTCGTGCTATTCGGCCTATCGCAACATGACGCTGTTGTCGATTGCGCTGGTGCTGCTGCCCTGTACGGTGTGGCTGCTGTTCCAGCCGTCCTCGATGCAGGTGGGGGTAGCGATCGCGGTGTTGGTGTTCAGCACGTTTGTGGTCAGCGCTACACGCAAACTCTCCGATGCCCTGGAAAAAGCCTTTCGCCTGACCCGGCAAATGGAGCGTGCCCACAATATTTCCACGCGTGCGGCCCAAACCGACGAGCTGACCGGCTTGATGAATCGCCGCGCGTTTTTCGAACATGCGCACCTGTTGTACGCACAGTGCCGCCATCACCAGCAACCCTTGTGTGCGTTGATGATGGACATGGACCATTTCAAGCAGATCAACGATACCTACGGGCACCAGGCCGGTGACCAGGTGCTGCGCCAGATTGGCGGGGTGATCAGCGCATCGTTCCGCAAGGCCGATGTGTACGGCCGCCTGGGGGGCGAAGAGTTTGCCGTGCTGTTGCCCAACACCACCTTGGAAACCGCGCGGGAGATTGCCGAACAACTGGTCAAGGCCATCTCCGGCCTGGCCTGCGACCCGGTGCATGGGCTCAGCGCCAGTTTGGGAGTGGCCTTCGCCAATGCGTTGGATCAAGACCTGCACGGCTTGATGAATACGGCGGACAAGGCGCTGTACCGGGCCAAGGCCCAAGGCCGCAACCAAGTGGCACTGGCGGAGTAGGGCGCCGTTCAGTCCTTGCAGATGGCCTTGGTCAACACCCGCGAGACCTGCTCGGCGGAGTACGGTTTGGCGAGAAACTCGAACCCTTCGTAGCCGCTGTCGGCCAGCTCTTCGCTGTAGCCCGAGGTGAGCACCACGGGCAGGTCGGCACGGCGCCGGCGCAGCAGTTTGGCCATGGCCACGCCGGTGATGCCGGGCATTACCACATCCGAGAAGACCACATCGAACGCCATGGCATCCTGGCCCGCGAGGGTCAGCGCCTGCTCGCCATCCGTGGCCCAGGTGGTCTGGTAGCCCAGGTCTTGCAGAATCTGGGTGGCAAACCGCCCGACTTCGAGGTTGTCCTCCACGATCAACACGCGGCACTGGGCGGTATTGTGGGCGGGCGCCGGGGGCTCCTGCGGGATGGCATGTCGCGATGCCAGCGCTTCTACCTGCGGCAGGTACAACGTGAACACGCTGCCTTCGCCGAGAGTGCTGGCCACGTCGATATTGCCGCCGGACTGCTTGGCAAAGCCGAACACCTGGGACAGGCCCAGCCCGGTACCTTTGCCCACGGCCTTGGTGGTAAAGAACGGCTCGAATATGCGCTCGATGGTTTGCGGCGCAATGCCTTGGCCGGTATCGGCCAGCGAGACGGCGATATACGGCTGGCCGGCCCCCGCATCGCCACGGATGCTCGGCAGCGGCTGCCCGCCGACGACCCGCAACGTCAGCGTGCCCTGGCCGCCCATGGCATCGCGGGCATTGAGGGCCATGTTGATCAGCGCGGTTTCAAATTGGCTGGAATCGACCCGTGCGAAGCAGGCATGCGAGGGCAGCTCGACCTGTACGTGAATGCGCGCCCCGGTGACGCTTTCGAGCATCTCGCCGATATTCCGCACCTGCTGGCCCACGTCGAAGACTTCCGGGTTGAGCGGTTGGCGGCGGGCAAAGGCGAGCAGTTGGCTGGTCAATTTACTGGCCCGCTCCACCGTGTCGGACACCGCACTCATGTAGCGTTGGCGCCGATCTTCGGGCAGGCCCGGCTGGCGCAAAAAGTCCACCGATGAGCGAATGATTGTCAGCAGGTTGTTGAAGTCATGGGCCACGCCACCGGTCAATTGACCGATGGCTTCAAGTTTCTGCGACTGGCGCAACGCGGCTTCGGCCTGGGCCAACGCAACGGTGCGCTCTTGCACGCGCTGTTCCAGGGTCCTGTTCAGTTCGGCAAAGGCGGCCAGGCCTTGGCGCACGTCGGCGTCGGCGCGCACCCGCTCGATATGCGCCCAGGAACGCTCGGTGACCTCGCGCAGCAAGGCCAGGTCGTAAGGTGACCAGGTCCGAGGTGAGTGGTTGTGTACAGCCATCAAGGCGGTCAGGCGGCCGTTTTTGATCAGCGGCATGCAGAGGGTGGCGCTGACGCCCAGGGCCCGGAAGCTGGCAGATTCCGCGGCAGGCAATTCGCGCAGGTTGTCCTGGATCACCAGCGGTTCGCCGGCCTTCAGGCTGGTCACGGCGCGTTCCCCGAACGCTGCCAGGCTGTAGCGCCCAACGATGTTCGGCGAACCTGGGGCAGCCCAATTGTCGCGGATGGTGAAGCCGTCCTCGTCGGCGTCCATGTCGGCGTAGGCGCAGTTGCTCACGCGCAGGTGTTCGGCCAGCAGACGGGTGGTGCTGGCCATGATGGCTTCGGCATCGGCGGCATTGACCACGGCGTGACCGATGGCATCGAGCACCGCCAGGCGCCGGGTGAGGAATACGGTGGCGGTGGTTTCGGTCACCGTATCAAGCATGCCCACCACGGCGCCCTGTGGGTCGCGGATCGGGCTGTAGCAGAAGGTGAAGTACGCCTGCTCCTGCGCCTGGCCGCGTTCGATCACCAGCGGGAAATTCTCGATATACGTGGCGTGGCCTTGGAAGGCAGCGTCGCAAATGGGGCTGATCTCAGCCCATGCCTCGCTCCACACTTCGCTGAAGGGGCGCCCGAGTGCGTAGGGTTTGTTACCGAGGATTGGCGTAAAGGCGTCGTTGTACAGCGTGATCAACTGCGGCCCCCAGACAATCGCCTGGGGAAAGCTCGAAGCGAAACACAGTGCCACGGTGGTTTTGAGCACATCCGGCCACTGCTCCAGCGGCCCCAGGGGCGTACCGGCCCAATCATGCTGACGCACGCGTTCAGCCATTTCGCTGCTGCTTTGCAGCCAATTCATCATTGGGAGAACACCTTTAACCAGAATCCACAGCGCGCTTGAATGCCCGGCGCAAAGCTACAGACCCGTGCCGACGCTGTCAGTTCAGCGCGAATATCCGCGAGCGGGCGGCTGGCTGCTCTATGCGTTTGAGCAGGCCGGGCCGCCCGCCGGGTGTTGGCCCAGCCCGTTATTGCGTGCCGAACAGACCGGTCCAGTAGATGCCCGCATCGCTCTTGGGGTCCATCGCATACGCGGCGCCCAGTTCACGAAATTGCGGGTTCATCAGGTTGGCGCAGTGACCGGGGCTGGCGAGCCAGCCATCGACGACTTTGCGTGGGGTATCCAGGCCGGCGGCAATATTTTCGCCGATGTTCTTCGCGATGTACCCGGCCAGTTCGGCGCGGTCGCCAGGGGTGCGGCCGTCGTGGTCCAGGTGGTCGAAGAAGTTGCCGTTGGCCATGTTTCGGGTATGGCTGTTGGCGGCGCTGGCCAGGGTGTCGTTCCACGACAGCGGCGTGGTTGCGCTGAATGCCTGGGCGCCGCATTGGCGGGGTTGGACGCGGGCGGTGTTGATCAGGTCCAGCAGTTTCCTGCCTTCGGTTTGCCAGTCGCCCAGGCCGCTCGATAGCAGCGGGCGGGCCAGCACGATGCGCCAGTCCTGGCCGCTGTTGCTCACGCCGATGTCGACGAATTGCGGGTCCAGCACCACCCGGCAGAAGCTTTCGCGCACGGCCTTCATGGCGGCCTGGGCATCCTTGGGGCCGGACAGGCTGATGGCCTGCACATTCACCATCGGGTAAGCGGCGCGGGCCAGGGCCTGCTGCAAATCGCCGACGTTGTTGGCCGGGAGCACCAGCCGCGTGTCGCTGGCCAACGGTGGCAGTTCCTGGGAACCCTGGTCACCGCAGCGCTGCACCTGGCTGCGGTATTGGTTGATCTGTTGTACCAACTGACTTTCTTCATTCGCCATCGCGCTGGCGCAGAACACCGTACTGGCGGCCAGCGTCGTGAGGCCCATCATCAATGACAGAACGCGCATGGACGTTACCCTTGAGCTTGAAAGTGCCCATGATGCGCGATGTAACCCGGTCTGGCGCAACGCCTTTTTTGTTTTTTTGCCTCAACGGGTGTTCTGCACGCCGTTCGCCGCACAGGTGTGGCCCCATGCCATCGCCATGGCGACCAGGATCAAGCCGACGGCCACGGCGAAGGTGGCGTGCAAGCCATGCGTCACCGCCTGCGGCGCGGCGTGGGTGACGTTGGGGGTGACCCAGGCGAACACCGCGCCCAGGGCCGAGGTGCCGACAATCAGGCCCAGATTGCGCGACAGGTTGAGCAAACCGGAGATTGTCCCCCGGCGTGCGGCCTCCACATCGCTCATGACGCCTGTGTTATTGGCGGCCTGGAACAGGCTGTAACCCGTGGTCAGGATCATCAGCGCGGCCAGGTAGGCAATCAACCCCGAAGTCAACGACAGCAGCAGCGCGCCACACAGCAGAATGCCCAGCCCGGCGCGTGTCATGCGCTGGCTGCCGAGGCGGTCGGTGAGGCGGCCGGCGGGTACGCCGGTGAGCGCCGCGACGCACGGCCCGACGGCCAGCGCCAGGCCCATCCACTCAGGGCCCAGGCCCAGGCCGCGGGACAGGTAAAACGGCCCGACCACAAAGGTGGCCATGATCACGGCGGCGATCAACGTGCTCATTGCCAGGCCTGTGCGCAGCGCTGCATCGTTGAGCGGCGCCCAGAGGCTCAACCGCGCGGCTGACTGCGTGCCGTGCCGATCCGGCGGCAGGCAGCGCCACGCCAGCGCCACCGCCAGCAGCCCCAGGGGCATGCCCGCCAGGAATAACGCGCGCCAGCTCCACAGGCTGAGCAGCATCCCACCCACGCTGGGCCCCATGGCGGTGCCCACGGCCGACACGGTGCCGAGCAAGCCCATCGCCCGGCCGGTGCGCTCTTTGGTGACGGTATCGCCGACCATGCCCAGGGCCATCGCCATCATGCTCGCCGCGCCCAGCCCTTGCAGGACCCGCGCGGCGATCAACGCATTCAGCGACGGCGCCACGGCGCATACGCCGCAGGCGAAAGTAAACAACAGCAACCCGCCCAGCAGCAGGCGGCGGCGCCCGAGGCGATCACCCAGGCGGCCGGCATTGACGATGACGGCCGTGATCGCCAGCAGGTAGGCCAACACCACCCACTGCACCGCGTGAAACGACGCATCGAACGCCAGCGCCAGGCTGGGAAGGCCGACATTGGCGATGCTGGTGCCGAGGGACGCCAGCAACATGGACAACGACAGGCTGACGAGACCGCCGCGTGGGGAGGAGGGCATGGGAGATTCCTTGAGTGACTGCAACTGTCACAACTCTACGGCGTGGCCTAACATGGCGGAAGGCGCATGGTTTGCACTCAATACCTGCATATGACGCCTGCCAAGGAGCGCTGATGCCCGATCTGAATCTGCTGATCACCCTGGATGTGCTGCTCGCCGAAGGCAGCGTTGCCGGCGCAGCCAAGCGCCTGGGCCTGAGTGCCTCGGCCATGAGCCGTGCGCTGGCGCGTCTGCGCGACACCACCGGCGACCCGCTGCTGGTGCGTGCCGGTCGTGGCCTGGTGCCAACCCCGCGAGCGCTGGAGTTGCGCGAACAGGTCAGCCGTCTGGTGCAGGACGCACACGCCGTGTTGCGCCCGACGTTGAGCCTGGATATGCATCAGGTAGAGCGCACCTTCACCCTGCGCACCAGTGAAGAGTTCGTCGAGCACGTGGGCCCGGCGTTGCTCGCGCGTATCGCCCAAGAGGCGCCTGGGGTGCGCCTGCGCTTCGTCAACAAGACCGACAAGGACAGCGCCTTGCTGCGCGATGGCCGGGTGGATCTGGAAACGGGTGTGGTCGACCCCGCCGCCAGCCCCGAAGTGTTGACCCAGGCGCTGTTTCGCGACCGCTTGATCGGCGTGGTGCGCAAGGGCCATCCCCTTAGCCGGGGCGCCATCAGCGCACAGCGTTTTGCCGAGGGCCGGCACGTCTACGTCTCGCGTCGCGGGCAGGACCGTGGTCAGATCGACGCTGCGCTCGAGCGCTTGGGCTTCACGCGACAGATCACCAGCATCGTCGCCGGCTTCTCCACGGCCATGGCCCTGGCACGCGACGGCGACTTGATCGCCAGCGTGCCCGAGCGCTACACCGCCCACCGCCACGACCTGTTCTGCTTTGCACTGCCGGTCAGCTTGCCGACCTTCACCGTGGCGATGCTCTGGCACCCACGGCTGGACGCGGACCTCGCCCATCGTTGGCTGCGTGGCTGCTTGCGTGAGGTGTGTGGGCAATAACCCCTGCGCAACGGGTACAATCGCCGCCGCCTTGACGCGAAACCCAGGAATTTGCATGTTCAGCCTTACCCGCTACACCACGCCGTGCCCCGAGACCATCAATGGCCAGATCCTGCAACTGGTGGTGGACAACCTCACCGACATCAGTAGCGTGGCGCTGCCGCCGAGCAACCTGCTCTACAACATCTACCAGTATGCGATTGGCTTTGAAGTGCACCTGTACCTGGAGGCGCTGAAGGGCGACAAGGGCATTGCAGTGGAACTGATCGTCGCCACCGATGCGCAGGATGCCGAGCGGGTTCTCGGCTTTTTGTTGTGCTTGCCGGTCAAGGATGATCCCCAGGCGTGCGGCATTGCCTTTATGGCGGTGCAGGCCGGTTGCCGCCGACAGGGCGTGGCGCGGGGCATGATGCAGGACGTGCTCGCGCGCTACCCCCATGCCGAACTGGCCTGTGCGGTGGAAAAGGTCGCGGCCTTCGAAGCCATGGGTTTTCAAGTACGCGCTGCGCGCGGCACCCAAGTGCTGATGAACACCCGCGACTACGCCACCGATGGCTTGATGGGCGTGCTGGATGTCGCGCCGATCTACAGCTCGCTGGAGGTGCGCCAGATCCACACCTACCTGCTGCAGAAACACGGCAAGCGCGCCATGGTGGACGCTGAGAAACAGCGGGATCGGCACCTGGATCAGTTGACGCGTAAAGCCCGGTTGTTCGTGCAGTCTCGCGGTTGAGCGCGTCTGGTCAACGCGCTCAAGCCCCGTCGCGTTTTACTCAGCGATTGAAACGTTCTACCAGCGCATATTGAGTGGCGGCGGTGTTGGTCAGCTCTTTGCTCAACCCGGTGGATTGATGGGCTTGCAGCGAGGTCTGGTCGGCCAACTCGGCGATGGTGGTGATGTTGCGGCTGATCTCCTCGGCGACGGCACTTTGTTCTTCGGTGGCGGCGGCGATCTGGGTGGTCATCTCCGTAATGTGCGACACCGCTTCGCTGATGCCCACCAACGCCTGATCCGCTTCCAGCACCCAGGCCACGCCTTCCTGGGCCTGGCGTTGGCCGTTTTCCATGCTGAGCACGGCATTGTTGGAAGACGCTTGCAATTGGGTGATCAGGGCGTGGATCTGCGTCGTGGACTGCGAGGTGCGCTGTGCCAGTTGGCGCACTTCATCGGCCACCACGGCAAAGCCACGGCCTTGTTCGCCCGCGCGGGCGGCTTCGATGGCGGCGTTGAGCGCCAGCAGGTTGGTCTGATCGGCGATGCCTTTGATCACGTCCACCACGCTGCCGATTTCATCGCTGTCGCGGGCCAGTTGCGCCACGGTGGCGCCCGTCTCGCCGACCACGGTAGACAATCGCTCGATGGCCTCGCGGGTATCGCGCGCCACTTCGCGGCCGCGGCCGGTCAGCACATTGGCTTGCTGGGTGGCGTCGGCGGTACGTTGCACATGGCTCGCGACTTCCTGGGTGGTGGCCGCCATCTGGTTGACCGCCGCCGAGACCTGTTCGGTTTCGACGCGCTGACGGTCAAGGCCCCTGGAACTGGCGGTCGCCAATTGATCGGATTGCCCGGCCAGCGCGCTGAGTTGTTCGGCACTGTCCTGTAGGCGCGTGAGGCAGGTTTTCAGGCGTGCATGCTGGCTGAGGAATGCTGTTTCCAACCGCGCTTGAGGGCCGCGTGCGTCGCTGTACATCTGGGCGATCAAGGCATCCGACGTCGAGGGTTCGACCCCCTCCAACAAACGCAAGGTGCTGCCTTGGCGCCAGCGTGCGCAGAGCATGCCCACCGGTACCGCGACGGCCACCGCCACGGCGATGGCGGCCGGTGCGCTGAGGAACAGCCCGCCGAGGGCGCCGGCAACACCGGTGACGGCATAGGGCGCGCAGCTCAAAAGCGCCGGCAGCCAGGCATCCTGCAGCGAAACGCCGGATTTGCCTTGGCCCAGGCGTCGATACAGCGCCTGGGCGCGACGGATTTCGTCGGCGCTGGGCTTGACCCGCACCGACTCGAAACCCACCACCCGGCTGCCTTCGAAGATCGGCGTAACGTACGCGTTGACCCAGTAATGGTCGCCGTTTTTCGAGCGGTTCTTGACGATCCCCATCCACGGCAGGCCTTTTTTCAGCGCACTCCACATGTGCGCAAAGACGGCCGGCGGTACGTCGGGGTGACGCACGATGTTCTGCGGGGCGCCGATCAGGTCGGCTCGTTCAAAGCCACTGATCTCGACAAAAGCATCGTTACAGTAGGTGATGCCACCCTGCGTATCGGTGGCAGAGATAAGTTTTTGCGATGGTGCGAGTGAAATTTCGCGTTGTGTTACGGGCTGGTTATTGCGCATTCCGACTACTCCCTGGTTGCACCCAGTGCATCGGCACTAACCGGCAGAAGATTAATGCACATGGGCTATTTCTCCCGCCATTGGTCAAAAGCCTGAAATCAGTCGACGAAAAACCTCATAATGGCCGCCATTTTTGTTTAGCCCGTATTCTGGTGTGCCCCCATGGAAATCAAGGTCAACTTTCTCGACAACCTCCGGCTTGAAGCCAAGTTCGATGACTTCACGGTGATTGCCGACCAACCCATTCGCTACAAGGGCGATGGTTCGGCGCCGGGGCCATTCGACTATTTCCTCGCTTCGTCGGCGTTGTGCGCGGCGTACTTTGTGAAGTTGTACTGCCAGACCCGCAATATCCCCACCGACAATATTCGCCTGTCGCAGAACAATATCGTCGACCCGGAAAACCGCTATAACCAGATCTTCAAAATCCAGGTGGAGTTGCCGGCGGATATTTCCGATAAGGACCGCCAGGGCATCCTGCGCTCCATCGACCGTTGCACCGTGAAGAAAGTGGTGCAGGCCGGGCCGGAGTTTGTGATCGAGGAAGTGGAAAACCTCGACGCCGATGCCCAGGCCTTGTTGATGCCCGGCAGTACCTCGCAAGGGGGCACGTACATTGCCGGCAAGGACCTGCCGCTGGAGCAGACCATCGCCAATATGTCGGGGATCCTCGCCGGCCTGGGGATGAAGATCGAGATCGCCTCGTGGCGCAATATCGTGCCTAACGTGTGGTCGCTGCATATTCGCGATGCGCACTCGCCGATGTGCTTCACCAACGGCAAGGGCGCGACCAAAGAGGGCGCCTTGGCGTCGGCGCTGGGCGAGTTTATCGAGCGGCTCAATTGCAACTTCTTCTATAACGACCAGTTCTGGGGTGAGGAACTGGCCAACGCGCCGTTCGTTCACTATCCGGATGAGCGCTGGTTCCAACCGGGACCCAACGACGAATTGCCCAGCGAAATCCTCGACGCCTACTGCCGCAAGGTCTACGACCGCGAAGGCGAGTTGCGCGGCTCGCACCTGTTCGACACCAACTCGGGCAACGAAGCGCGTGGCATTGTTTCGCTGCCGTTCGTGCGCCAGTCGGATGGCGAGGTGGTGTACTTCCCGTCCAACCTGATCGAAAACCTTTACCTGAGCAACGGTATGAGCGCGGGCAACACCTTGGCCGAAGCCCAGGTGCAATGCCTGTCGGAGATCTTCGAGCGGGCGGTCAAGCGCGAAATCATCGAAGGGGAATTTGCCCTGCCGGACGTGCCGGCCGAGGTGCTGGCCAAGTACCCAGGCATTGTGGCGGGCATTGAGGGCTTGCAGGCCCAGGGCTTCCCGGTACTGGTCAAGGACGCGTCGCTGGGCGGTGAATTCCCGGTGATGTGCGTGACCTTGATGAACCCGCGCACCGGCGGCGTGTTTGCCTCGTTCGGCGCTCACCCAAGCCTGGAAGTGGCGCTGGAGCGCAGCCTTACCGAACTGCTGCAAGGCCGCAGTTTCGAAGGCTTGAACGACTTGCCGCAGCCGACCTTCGAAGCCCAGGCCGTGACTGAGCCGAACAACTTCGTCGAACACTTCATCGATTCCAGCGGCGTGGTGTCGTGGCGTTTTTTCAGCGCGCAGTCGGAATATGAATTTGTCGAATGGGACTTCTCGGGCGAGGGCGAAGACTCCAACGCCCAAGAGGCCGCGACCTTGTTCGGCATTCTCGAAGGCATGGGCAAAGAAACCTATATGGCGGTGTACGAACACCTCGGCGCCACCGCCTGCCGCATCCTGGTACCGGATTACTCGGAAATCTACCCGGTGGACGATCTGATCTGGGACAACACCAACAAAGCGCTGTTCTTCCGCGCCGATATCCTCAACCTGCACAGCCTTGACGAGGACGAGCTGCAAGCGTTGGTCGAGCGCCTGATCGAAAGCGAGCTGGACGACTACACCGACATCACCACGCTGATCGGCATCGAGTTCGACGACAACACGGCGTGGGGCCAACTGACCATCCTGGAGTTGAAGCTGCTGATTTTCCTGGCCTTGAAGCAGTATGAAGAAGCCAAGGAATGCGTAGAGATGTTCCTGCAGTACAACGACAATACCGCCGAACGTGGGCTGTTCTATCAGGCGATGAACGCGGTGCTGGAGATAGAACTGGACGACGACCTGGAACGGGCGGATTACGCGGTCAACTTGCGCCGCATGTTCGGCGATGAGCGCATGGACGCAGTGATGGGGTCGGTGGACGGCAGCGTGCGGTTCTACGGCTTGACGCCGACCAGCATCAAGCTGGAAGGGCTGGACCGGCATCTGCGTTTGATCGAGAGCTACAAAAAGCTGCACAGCGCGCGGGCTCGCGTCACCTCGGCAGGCTGATGTAGGCGTTTCAACAATGTGGGAGGGCGCAAACCCCTCCCACATGGGTTCTTGGTTGCTCGCGGGGCTAGCTGAGCAGGCTGTTCAGTTGAGTCCGGGTCGCGTCGCTGGCGCTTTGCAGCGGTGCCCGCAACTCGCTGCCGATCAAGCCCTGTAACGCCAGGGCGGCCTTCACGGGGGCCGGGTTGGGTTCAATGAACAAGGTGTTGATCAGCGGCAACAATGCGAAGAACGTGGCCCGCGCTTCGACCCATTGGTTATCCCGTACTTGCTGGCACAGCGCCACGAACTCTTCGGTGCGCACATGGGCCGACGCCGCAATCGCCCCCGTGGCACCCAGGCACAGGGCGTTGAAGATCTGCACATCCTCGCCGCACAACACGTCCACTTCACCACTGGCCAACAGCGCCAAGGTATTACCCAGGTTGCCGCCACAGTCCTTGATCGCCACGATGCGCTCATGGGCGACGATGCTCAGCAAGGTGGCCTGCTCAAAGGTCGCGCCGGTGCGGTAGGGAATATCGTAGAGAATGATCGGCACGCTGGACGCATCCGCCACGGTGCGAAAGAACGCCGCAAGGCCGGCCTGGGACGGGCGGATGTAACTTGGCGCCGGCACCAGCAAGCCCGCCACCGGGCGCTTGAGGATTTCGCTCTGAAACCCCAACAACTCAATCTGGTTATTGCCTGCCAGGCCCATCACCACACGGTGCGCGGGCGCCACTTGCAACACCGCATCCAGCACCGCCAGTTGTTCCTCTCGGCTGAGCGCGGCAGCTTCGCCGGTGGTGGTGCACACCATGATCCCGGCCACGTGCTTTTCCAGCAGATGGCCGACCAGCCGGCGCAGGCCGATGAAGTCGATGGCGCCGTGATTGAACGGTGTGACTACGGGAACCCAGATACCTTGAAACGATGACATGCATTTTCTCCTGAGGATGGACCAGTCAAGTCACCGTCAGAAGGGCAGGGGCAATTGTGCAAGGGGGGAGGGAGTCCGCGCTCAATGTCCTGTCAGCTCATCTGACGGGACAGCGCGCCCCGGTCACATGAGCGACTGTTTCTTCGATTTGAGGGCGTGCGCCACGCAACCTTGCGCCTTGGCAACCGAGCCAATGACGTAAAGGTTAACCCACGTGGTTGCGGACATAAGCTGACACACCCTGAAGAAGGGCTCCATCTTCAGGGGATGTCAGCAAATGTGTCAAGTATGACCTGCTGAATGCCCAGCCACGGCGGCTTCGATGGCGGCAATGTCGATTTTTGTCATGGTCATCATCGCTTCAAACGCACGCCGAGCTATTTGCGGATCGGTGTGTGCCACCGCATCCGTCAACACGCGAGGCGTGATTTGCCACGACAACCCCCACTTGTCCTTGCACCAGCCGCAAGCGCTGGGCTGGCCGCCGTTGTCGATAATGGCGTTCCAGTATCGATCCGTTTCGGCCTGATCATCGGTGGCGATCTGGAACGAGAACGCCTCGCTATGGGTAAACATCGGGCCGCCGTTCAAGCCGATGCAAGGGATGCCCAGTACGGTGAATTCGACGGTCAGTACGTCGCCTCGTTTGCCGGACGGGAAATCACTCGGCGCCCGGCGTACGGCGTTCACCGCGCTGTCGGGGAAGGTCTTGGCGTAAAAGTTGGCAGCCTCCTCGGCGGTGCCGTTGTACCAGAGGCAGAGGGTGTTTTTAGCAGTCATGTTGGCTCTCCACGGAGTGAGTGGTCCCAGGAGTCTAGTTTTTTTCAGGTCCTTCGTGGCATCAAGTGGCGTGAGGCGGCTGGACAATGCGCGCGTTGGCTCTGCAAGCGACTTCGCGTTGAAACCACAGGCATAACCCCGCGTAAATGCCGGGCGTCCATTTGAGCAAACACGGCTAGGCGCGGGTCGATGCAATCGCCCAAGCTAGTGCCTGGCGTATATCCAGGAGCCTTTATCCAGTGTCTGACTTGCCGAGCAATGCCGCCTACAGCAAACGTTTCGATGCGGTACTCGCCTTTATCGAGGCGAACCTTGAAGGCGACCTGTGCGTGAAGACGTTGAGCCGTGTGGCGAATTTTTCGACGTTTCACTTTCACCGGCAATTCACCGCGTTCGTGGGCGTGCCGGTTTCACGTTATGTGCAACTGATGCGACTACGGCGCGCGGCGCACGGCTTGTCTTCCAGGGCTGATTATTCGGTGCTGGACGCCGCCGTTGGGGCGGGCTTCGAAAGCCCCGAAGCGTTTTCCAGAGCATTCAGGCGGGCGTTCGGTATGGCGCCGAGCGCCTTTCGAAAACGACCGGATTGGCATGTGTGGAACGCGGTATTCGCCATCCCTCATTTTTCCAGGAGCGTTGTCATGCAGGTAAGAATTGTAGAGTTTCAAGCCGTCAGGGTTGCCGTCCTCGAGCACTGCGGTGCGCCAGCGCGGGTGAGTGAAAGCGTGGGTCAATTTATCCAGTGGCGCCTGCGCAGTGGACAGTCGCCGGTGGCATCCAGTCGCAGTTTTGGTATTGCGTTCGGTAACCCTGATACGACCCCGGCCGATGAGTTCCGGTTTGCGATCTGCGGCGAAGTGCGCGAGGCGGTAAGCGCGAATGAGTTTGGCGTGACTGAGCGCGTTATCCCCGGCGGGCGTTGCGTCGTGGTGCGGCATACGGGCTCGCCGGATCACATCGCAGAATCGATTTATCCGATCTATCGCGATTGGCTGCCCGGCAGTGGCGAGGAGCTTCGCGACCACCCGCTGTTCTTCGAGTACCTGAGTGTTTTCCCCGAGACACCGCAGGATCAGTGGCAGACCGATATTTACGTGCCGTTGCAATCGCTTTGAGCTTGTAAGTGACACAATGTGTCATTAGTATGCGCCTTGTGTCTTTCCGGGCTGGTCGGATAAGGCATTGACCCCTGGTAGCCGTGCGGCCTGCGCTCATTTTAAAGGTGAAGAATTGAACGTCCATTTTCTGGTGCATGAGTCTTACGAAGCCCCCGGTGCATTTGAAGGCTGGGTAACCGCTCGCGGTTATCAAGCGACGTATTCGCGCGTCTACCTGAATGAAGCGCTGCCGGCCGATGCGGGCTCATTCGACCTGTTGGTGGTGCTGGGTGGCCCACAAGACCCGGCGACTACGCCCGCACAATGCGCGCATTTCGACGCCGCGGCCGAGTGTCAGCTCATTCACACCGCCATTTTGTCGCGACGCGCTGTGGTTGGGGTTTGCCTGGGGTCGCAATTGATAGGCGAGGCATTGGGGGCCGCTTTCGACCACAGCCCCGAGAAGGAAATCGGCAAATTTGCGATTTCCCTGACCGCTGAGGGGTTGGCTAATCCAAAGTTTTCGCACTTTGGAAGCACCTTGGACGTCGGCCATTGGCACAACGACATGCCAGGGCTTACCCCGGATGCCAAAGTCATTGCCCACAGCGAGGGTTGCCCGCGTCAGATCGTCGAATACACGCCTTTGGTGTATGGCTTTCAATGCCATATGGAACTCACCAGAGACGTCGTGGAATTGTTGATCCAGGCCTCTGAAGCGCAATTGCGAACGCTCACCGACCACCGCTTTGTTCAGCAGCCCGCCGAGTTGCGAGATAACGATTACGCTGAAATGAACCAGAAGCTGTTTGTGTTTTTGGACAAGCTGGTCGCCGATTACCAGGCAGGATGAAACCAGGGGTAGGTCGCGCAGTCTCGCCGGTGTTCGACATCGTTGAGCGGCAACGCGCGAACCTAACGCGAGGGCAACGGCGCTGCGCCTTTTTCCTCCGAGCCCACGTCATGCAGGGAAATTCTCGACGTCTCCGGCAACGCCAACCCGCCGGCCAGCGCCAGCAACGCCACCGCGATCAGATAAAACGCCGGTGACAGGTTGCTGCCCGTGGTGCTGATCAACCAGGTCGCCATCAGCGGCGCGGTGCCGCCGAAGATCGTATAGGCCATGTTGTAGGTGATCGCCGAGGCGGTATATCGCGTACGGGTGGGGAAAGTTTCCGACAGCAACGCCGCCGTGACCACCCCACATAACACCGCACCCACCGCCAGCAACATCACGCCGACGACCGACGCCGCGAACGAACCGGAACTGGCCATCAAGAACGAGGGGTACACCACCACCATCAACAATAGACACGCTGTCATCACCGTGACCCGACGCCCCACTCGGTCCGAATACAGCCCGGCCAGCGGGCAAATGGCCGCTGCGAAAATCAGGGCAATCAGCGACACCAGCAACGCAACCGCCCGACTCAGCCCGCCCGCCACTTGCAGGTACGTCGCGAAGTAGGTGGTGAACATATAAAACGACAGCGCCGTCAGCGATACAAAAGCGCCCAGGCAGCAGATCGCCGCAGCATGGTGACGCAGGGTGTCCTTGAGCGGCGAATGGGCGACCGCGTGTTCCTGTTTCACGGCCTGGAAGGCGGGCGTCTCATCCAGTTTCCAACGCAGGTAAAGCCCCACCAGACCCAACGGTGCGGCGATCAGGAACGGCAGGCGCCAGCCCCAACTGCCCATCGCTTCGCCAGACAATGACGCTTCAAGGGCATACGCCACCACTGCTGCGGCGGCGAAGGCCGAGAACGTCGACACCGGCACGAAGCTGCCGTACCAGGCGCGTTTGTCGCTGGGCGCGTGCTCCATCAGATAGGCACAGGCCCCGGCGTATTCGCCCCCGGCCGAGAAGCCCTGAGCGCAGCGGATCAGCGACAACAGAATCGGCGCCGTGACACCGATGGCAGCGTAGGTGGGGAGCAGGCCGATCAAGGTTGTGGCGCCGGCCATCAGCAGGATCGTCATGGCCAGGGTGCGCTTGCGGCCAATGCGGTCGCCGAGCATGCCGAAAAAAATCCCGCCCAGGGGTCGAAAGGCGAAGGCCACGGCAAATACCGCGAAGGTCTTGAGCAGCGCCGCGCTGGCATCGCCGCTGGGGAAGAACTGCTGGGCGATGGTGGTGGCGAGGAAACCGTAGACGGCGAAGTCAAACCATTCGACGAAGTTACCGATGCCGGCGGCGATGATCACCTTTCGCAAGGTTTGGGGGCTGACCTGTTCGGTGGAAGGGCTCGTCATGGGGAAACGCCTCGGGATGCGCCAATAGAGCGCTGATTATCCGAGGCGGCGCTCAGGTGGCGACGTTCAAAAGAGGCCTCTGCATAGTCAGCAGCGACCTGATGGGCTCGATCCAGGCAAGACCTGCGCCTTGACGGGCGGGCGGGGCGACGTGCGATAAGTCAGCAGCACGATGGCCGTCACCACAATGACACCCCCCAGCATCTGCCCGACGCTGAGCAGTTGGTCGAGCACGATCCAGCCCATCAGCAGCGTCGCCAGCGGCTCAATGTTCATGACCGGCGCGTTTCGCGGCATATCCAGGCGAGGTACCGACATGAACAACACGATAAAGGCGGTGCCATACAGCACCACCAACGTGGCCAGCGCCAGCCAGCCGGTCGCGGTTGCCGGCGTGTCGAGGCCGCCGGGCAGGGCGCCACTCAGGCCCGCAAAGTTGACGCTGGCGAACACGATGAAGATCGTCAGCAGGCTGCGCACGGAACCGCGTACCTGGGACAACTTGTGGTCGGTGATCCACAGCGCGCAGGCAAATACCCAGGCGGCGCAGAAGGCCAGGGCGACGCCGACCAGCCATTGCGGGCCATTGCCGGCCTCGCTCGACAGGCGCCCGGGCACGTCCAGTACAAACACCAGCCCCACCAGGATCAACCCCATCAGCAACGCAGTGCGAGCAGTGGGGCGCGGGCCACCCAATGCCCAGGTAAGCAGTGCCAGCAACATCGGAAACACGTTGGCTACCAGCAACGCCAGCGCGACCGGTATACGGGCTACGGCGGAATACAGGCACAGGCTTTGAGTGGCGATGAGCAGGCCCAACAGCACTTGCCAACGCCAGGCACCCGGCGGCAGGCGCAGACTTTGGCGTTGCCACAGCACCCACCCGGCCAGCACCAACAACGTGCCGCCGGAGCGCAGCAAAATCGCCAGCAGCACACCGGCGCCATCGTCAAAGGCAACGCGCGCAGCGACATGATTGCCGGCGAAGGCGCAGCCCATGCAGAGCAGAATCAATACCGCGATAGGTCGGGAGAAGAGAGCGGGGGCAGGGGGTGTCATGATCAGAACTCGGGCAATGGCGCCATTGTCGAGAATGGCTATTTATTGTTAGGTTGTCGTACGACTTGAGGGGCTTTTTTAGCGCGTTTGGAGGGCAGGGGCAAGGAGGAATTTTAGAGTGCGGCCTTAATGCTGGGCATTTTCGGCTTTTTTTGCTGGGTTTTATGCGTGGTTTGTTTGGCGGGGATAGATAAGGCTGAGCCAGTTCTGTCCTAGAGGTCGTACGACTTCAAGAACTGGCTCTTACCGCGTGGCTAGACCTCCTTGAACCTCGCCATCTGGATTCCGGGTGCGCCCTGGGCAATGCAGATGACCGAGATCTGTGGTCGATTCCCGTCTCTGAGGAGGTAACGATCATTCACCGTAGGCCCGGTCAGGGGAAGGCAGTTTGGAACATCCCAAAGAAGCGTGCCTGCACTTACGTAAGGCCCGCCGTTGGCAACGACTGTGTTGGTCGCTGAGCTATACACTTGCGTCATAGTGGTATCCATCCCTTTTGCGTTATTAAGAAGCGGGGCCCAGTGCCG
This sequence comes from Pseudomonas asgharzadehiana, assembly GCF_019139815.1. Classification (NCBI taxonomy): domain Bacteria; kingdom Pseudomonadati; phylum Pseudomonadota; class Gammaproteobacteria; order Pseudomonadales; family Pseudomonadaceae; genus Pseudomonas; species Pseudomonas asgharzadehiana. The sequence continues at coordinate 3,516,782 of NZ_CP077079.1, read as the reverse complement.
AACCCACCGTTGCAGGCTATGACGGGCGGTCGAATGTCGGTAAGTATCGTTACCGTAACGCTACTTGGGATAAGGGCCCGGGGAGAACGCATTGATGGACGTATCAAAGTGAATGCCAGCCTGATTCTGTGCATCGAACGGTACTTGCAGGTATCGACTGAGTTGGAACGTTGAGCTCACGCCAACCGAGGCGTAGGAATACGATGAGTAAGCGAATAGAGGGGTGAATACGCTGGTCGGCAACACACTGCCGCTACTGATATCGCTGCCTACCAACGCCCATACAACCGCTGTTGGCTGTGAAATATAGCGAGTCTGAAAGCGGTTCAGCGTGAAGAGGTTGAGCGCTGACGGCGTGTCGGGTTTGCCGGATGCGCTGTCGTAAATATAGAGCGCCAACCCCGTGATCAACGCCTGCGAGTCGGGGGGAGCATCGTAGTAGATACCGATACTGCCGTCCTTGCCTTTGCCGTTTCCATTAATTTGCACGCCGTTGAAGACATAGCTGTTGCCATAGGCGACGGGGCTTGTCATGCCCATATTAATCACCTCGACAGAGGCGACGGTGCCATTGGCTATATAAAGGTTGGCGTCCTGTTCAATCACCAGGTTCATCGAGTCGCCGATGGGGGGCGGTAAAGTGATCGCAATGACGGTGTTATTCGCCTCGGAGGCCGGGTTGGGCACGGCGATGACAATCGATTGATTATTGGCATTCAAAAACCTCCTCGCATCGGTATCCAGGTAGAGGGTGAGCTGTAATGTCCCCGCCTGGCTAATGAGGGCAAACAAGCCTGCTGCAACGCCTGCGCATAACCGAAGCCACGGCTTGTATCGAGCCACGGGACACCTCTACAGGAATAAAAAACCCGTTTGCGCTGAAACGCAAACGGGCGATACCCAGTCATTAATCCCGATCAGCCGCCCGAGTTAATAATGGTGCCAATGGTCGACCCTGAGCTGACCGGAGACACCGACGGCGTCCCGGCCAGGTTGGTAATGGTGTAAGTGCTCGCCAACACTTGCAGATCGTATTCGATGGTACTGGCGGAAAAAGAGAAGGTGCAGCCCGGCGCCGAGACTACGGCCTGTACGTTACCCGACTGCAGGTTTTGCTGTGCGGCTACCAGCAGGATGTTTTCCAGTGGTTTCATCACGATCGAGCCCTGAGGGTTCAACGTGAAGGCACAGAACGGCAGGTATTGGGTGCCCGAGGGAGTGGTCACGAGGCCCGCAAGGCCCACCGTCAGGGGCGGGGTACCCGAAGGGCGATTATTGAACAGCCCCAGGCTGTCGGCGGGCACGCTGGCGACGCCGCCAGAAACGAAGGTGCCGTCCTGATTGAAGGTTTGCGCACTGCCAAGTGGCAACGCGGTGGAGATCGACTGCATTTGAATCGTCGTATCGGCCGCGATGTTACCTTGGGTGGTGACGTACAGCTTGTACATAGGCTGGTAGTCGATATCGACTAACCCGAACATAGTGCCGAACGGTACAGCGAACCACGTCGGTACACCCGTGGTGAGTTGGTTAGGACCTACTGCGCCCTTATAGGCCAACAGGTTGTAACCCTGGGTCTGCAACTCCTTGAGTACGGCCTTTTGATCGGCTGAGTTGAAGTCAAACTCTATCGTGAACGTCGTCATTTTTTCACCGTTAATCCCTAACGCATTAAAGTTTGTCAGCCGCTTGATCCGCGCGACTGTTTAGTTGAATCACCGGACTGTTTTGCGCATCCCGGTGATTCAATTCGCAGGTTAGGGAGAGGTGTCAGCAAGGGTAAGTATCGTTACCGTAACAATGCGTCGCCGTTAAGTGGCCACGGCGCGCCCTGGTGTTACACCGCCGTCTACCGCAAGAAAACCCTGGAGGGCATGACAGATTGACGACGCCAGTTCCTGTTGATGGGCGATCGCGGTGTAGGCCGCGCGATTGAATTGTTCCGACCAGGCCACATAGCCGGTTGTCACGTCGATCAAACGCACGGACGTTCTAACGCGCTCTGAATCAACATGAACGCTGCCTTCCAGGCGGTGACCAATGCCCTCATGCGCAAACGCGGCAATGGTTTTATCGGGCGCGTAAAGGGTGCGAGTGCCTGCATAATCGACGATTATTTTTCGTCCCAGGTTTTTGTATAAGTGGTGGGTCAATTCTTCGTGCAGCCCTTCGGTAAAACAGAGCCAGCCTGCGTTTGAAGAAAGACATTTGAAGGGGCAGATACAAAACACACTGGCGGTTTGAGCGCCGTCGAGATTGATCGAGCAGCGCTGGAAAGTCGGCATGTAACACCCCAGGGGAATCACTATTCTCAACTTCGCGTCTGCACCGTAAGTGGCATAGTAATTCTTCAATTTCGCCCTTAAGCGGCCCACTTGAACGCGAACCACCGGGTCGTCCCCCGTGCTGTACGAAACCGGGTTTCGGTCAAATACACCGATGCCAATGGCGTATTCACTGGTATCCCGCACGGACTCCCGAATCGCCTGTTCAACCAGGTAAGTCAGCAAGCGACTCATACGTGGGGAGTGCTTGAATATATCACTGGATAACAATATGTCTCTGGCGGACCTGATATCACATGGTTCAACAAGGTCGCGACCCAAATACGTGAGACGTGTATCAGTCATAGCAAAATTTCCTCTGCGTCCGTTCATAGAAAAAGTGCTTGCATGCTAAATGACTGAGTTCGATACGCTCCTGCGCAGCCTGGTATTTGCCAATTAGCATGGTTCACAACGGCTGCCCATTGCGCTCGAATCAAAACGTTTTTGTGAATGTCTATCGCCGTCAAACTGCTTTCAACTTGCTCCGGTAGTCTAGTCCCTAATCGACCGCTGCCTAAGTATCTTTACCGTAGCGCGCTCCAGGTTCGCCGCCGGCTACTCACGGGCGAAGCTGTCGAGGTTCAGCGGGGCTGTGCAGCCCCGCGCGGGACACGCCCGCTCACCCCAACAGCCTATTGGCCCTGGATTTTTCGCTCAGCGAAAGTTGGGTAGATACCTATGCCTATCGGTCAGAACGTGTACTTGGCCGTCAGCATCATGTTGCGTGGGTTGCCGTAGGCGTCGCCGCCGTAGTCCGCGGAGTTGGCGATGGTGGAGTAGTAGCGGCGGTCGAAAATGTTGTTGGCGTTGAGTTGCAGGTCTATGTGTTCGTTGACCTTGTAGCCGGCCATCAGGTCGGTGACGGCATAGGCGCCCTGTTGCAGGCGGTAGCTGCTGCCATTCGCCAGTGCGATGTCGTTGTACATGCGGCTCTGCCAGGAGATGTTGCCGCCCACGCGGAATTTTTCCAGCGGGCCCTGAAGGTTGTAGCGGGTGGTCAGTTTGAACAGGTGCTCCGGTGTGTCGGTGTCGAACTGCTGGTTAACCTTTTGCGGGTTGGCGTCATCTTTGATGGTATGGGTTCGCGCGTAGGTGTAGCCACCGCCGACCTGCCAGTTGTCGGTCAGCGCGCCTTGCAGTTCGAAGTCGATACCCTGGCTGCGGATCTCGCCGGAGGCTTCGTAGCACTCGGTCTGTGGGCAGTTTTGCACGGTCACTTTGGTGGCGCGGTTTTGCTGGTCGACACGGAACAGCGCCACGCTCGCATTCAGCGCGCCACCGAGGTATTCGCCTTTGATGCCGACCTCGTAGTTCTTGCCGACAATCGGCTTGACCGGCGTACCGGCGGTGTCCTTGGCACTCTGCGGGGTAAAGATATCGCTGTAGCTGACGTACACCGAATGTTGGTCGTCCAGCTCGTAGATCAGGCCCGCGTAGCGCGTGAGGTTGCGGGTGACCTTGTAGTCGCTGGCGTTGCTGCCATGGGCGTCGTAGTCATACCAGTCCAGGCGCCCGCCGAGGATCAGCTTCAGCGGGTCGGCCAGGCTCAGGCGCGTGGTGAGGTAGAAACCGTCCTGGGTGGTGATTTCACGGGTGTCGGTGGTATGGAGAAAGTCCGGTTTGCCGGCTGTCAGCGGCCAGTAGCTGTCATACGGGCTGTAGTCATGGGTGGTCATGTCGTAGATGCGCCGGCTGGCGCCCACCACCAGTTCATGGGTGCGCCCGAACGCCTGGAACGGGCCGCTGGCAAAGGCATCGACGCCGGCCTGGTTTTCATCGTAGGCGGCCTGGTAGACCGTGCGCGCCAGCGTCTTGTCGGCGGCCCAGCGCGATTGGTAAGAGCCGGAGAACAGCGCATTCTGTTCGGCGTAGTTGGCGTTGATTTGCAGCTTCCAGTCATTGGCCAGTTGCTGGCGCAGTTCGGCGAAGACGGTGTTGATTTCCTGGTCTTTGTTCTCCCAATCGGTGCCTGGGTTGTAGGCGCGCGGCAGGTCCAAATGATGGCCGTCCCGACCGATCATGGAGGCGCCCCAGAAATAGTTGGTTTTGTCCTTTTGGTTCGAATAGCCGAGGGTCAGGGTGGTGTCCTCGCTCAAGTCGGCCTCGGCGACGGCGTAGAACAGGCCGTGATACTCCTCGGCGTGATCGATAAAGCTGTTGGCGTCGCGGTACGAGGTGACAACCCGGCCACGCCAGGTGCCGCTGTCATTGAGCGGGCTGGAGGCGTCGAGTTCGCCACGGTAGTCGTCCCAGCTGCCGGCGGCCCCGGTTAGGGTGACTTTCTGTTCATCCAGCGGGCGTTTGCGGATCAGGTTGATGGCCGCCGAAGGGTTGCCCGCGCCGGTCACCAAGCCGGTTGCGCCGCGCACGACTTCGACGCGATCGAACATCGCCAGGTTCGGCTGGGCGCCGACCGATGCGCCTTTGTAACCGCTGGGGATGCCGTCATACATGAGGTTGTCGATGTCGAAACCGCGTGCGGTATAGGACTGGCGGCCAGGACCATTGGAATAGTTAAATTTTTCACGCCCATTCGGCAGGCTTTTTGCCACTACCTGCCGAAATTGGCCGCTTCAATCGCGCTGTGGAATCGCCACCCGACTCGTCGCTTTCACCTCGCGCAACGCCAGGCTCGACTGGATCGACGCAATCCCCAACTGGCGCCTCAGCACGCTCTCGACAAACTCGCTGTAGCTGTCCAGGTCCTCGGCCAGCACTTGCAACAGGTAATCCGCATCGCCGGTGATTTTGTGGCACGACAGCACCTGGGGCAGGTCCCGGACCACGGCTTCAAAGGCATCCGGCGCGTGATCGGTGTGGATGGCAAAGCGCACATGCACAAACGCCATGATGTCCAGCCCGAGCATCTTGCGGTCCAGGTTGGCCTGGTAGTCCTTGATCACGCCTTCTTCCTCCAGGCGTTTGCGCCGACGCCAGCAGGGCGTGACGCTCAGGGCCAGGCGCTCGCTCAGTTGGGCGTTGGAAATACTCGCATCCTCCTGCAACAGGGCGAGGATGGCGAGATCGGTGTCGTCAAGAGCGACCTGCTTGGTTTTATTTTTCATAAATGGCTGCCACAAGGGTAAAAACACCCGATAAAACTACCAGTGCCGGAAGTAAAAGCAAAGAAAGCCCCGCATCCCCAGAACAAAATGGAGCCTGTCTTTTACTGGCGGATGTACACACATGCTGACTGTTTTTAGCGATGCCCACCGTTTGCACCATGGCACCGAATTGAAAGATGGCGTGCTCAAGCCTTCGTTCGAACAACCGAGCCGCGCCGACACTGTTCGTGACCGCGTGCGGCATGTGGGGTTGGGCGACATCATCGTGCCACGCAGGTTTGACCGCGCCTGTTACGTCAATGCCCACAGCGAACGCTATGTGGCGTTCCTTGAAACCGCGTGGGCCGAGTGGACGGCCATCGGCCGCAGCCATGACGCGCTGCCGCTGGTATGGCCGGTACGCGACCTGGCCAACCAACACGTGCCGGATTTCATCGACGGCAAATTGGGCTTCTTTGCCATGGATGCCGGTTCACCGATCACCGCCACCACCTGGAATGCGGTCAAGACCAGCGCAGACATCGCGCTCACCGGCCTGGCCCTGATCGACGAAGGCCACTACAGCGCCTTCGCCCTGTGCCGCCCACCCGGCCACCATGCGGCGCGCGAATACATGGGTGGTTATTGCTACCTCAACAACGCCGCGATTGCCGCGCAACAGGCCATTACCCAGGGCGCCCGGCGCGTCGCGGTACTGGATGTGGATTTCCACCACGGTAACGGCACGCAGAACATTTTCTACGACCGCCCGGACGTGCTGTTCATCTCCCTGCATGGCGACCCGTCGGTGTCCTACCCCTATTTTTCTGGCGCACGCGCTGAGCGCGGCAGCGGAGCCGGGGAGGGTTTCAACCTGAATTATCCGCTACCCAAAAACACCGCCTGGGGCCACTACCAAACCGCCCTGGCCGATGCGTGCCGGCAATTAACCGCCTTTGCCCCTGAAGTGCTGGTGATCTCCCTGGGCGTGGACACCTTCAAGGACGACCCCATCAGCCACTTCCTGCTCGACAGCGAGGACTTCATCGGCATGGGCCAGATCATCGCCGGTGTGGGTGTGCCGACGCTGTTTGTAATGGAAGGCGGCTACATGGTCGATGAGATCGGCATCAACGCCGTCAACGTGCTGCACGGTTTCGAAAGTAAAACCGCCGGATAACAACAAACGCTCCACCGCCTTTTTTCTGCCAAAACTCAAAAACATAACAAGAGGTTTTGTGATGAAAACAACCACGCCCGGGCTTTGCGAAAAGCCTGCGTTGCAACGCACCCTGAGCAACCGCCATATCCAACTGATGGCCATGGGCGGTGCGATCGGCACCGGCCTGTTCATGGGCTCCGGCAAGATCATCGCGCTGTCGGGTACTTCGATCATCCTGATCTACATGATCATCGGGCTGTTCGTGTACTTCGTGATGCGCGCCATGGGTGAGCTGCTGCTCTCCAACCTGAATTTCAAGAGTTTCGCCGACTTTGCCGGCGCCTACCTGGGGCCGCGTGCGGCGTTCTTCCTCGGCTGGTCGTATTGGCTGAGCTGGAGCGTGGCAGTGGTGGGGGATGCGGTGGTGGTGGGCGGGTTTTTCCAGTACTGGTTTCCCGACGTGCCGGCCTGGATGCCCGCCATGGGCATGTTGCTGACGCTGTTCGCATTGAACGTGCTGACGGTCCGGTTGTTCGGTGAGGTGGAGTTCTGGTTCGCGATCATCAAGATCGTGGCCGTGGTAACTCTGATCAGCGTGAGTGCAGTGCTGATCGCCAGCTCGTTTGTTTCGCCCACCGGTGTCACCGCGTCCCTGGCTCACTTGCTGGACAAACAGGCAGCGTTCCCCAACGGCCTGTTCGGGTTTTTCGCCGGGTTCCAGATGGCGATATTCTCGTTCGCCGGCACCGAGCTGATCGGCACCGCCGCCGCCGAAACCCGTGCGCCCGAGAAGACCTTGCCCAAGGCGATCAACTCGATCCCGTTGCGCATCATTCTGTTCTACGTGCTGGCCTTGGCGTGCATCATCGCGGTGACGTCGTGGCAGCAGGTGTCGCCGAGCAAAAGCCCGTTCGTGGAGTTGTTTCTGGTGGCAGGGTTCCCGGCCGCGGCGGGCATCGTCAATTTCGTGGTGCTGACCTCGGCGGCATCGTCGGCCAACAGCGGGGTGTTTTCCGCCAGCCGCATGCTGTTCGGCCTGGCCGACTTGGGGGATGCACCGGGGATTTTCCGGCGCCTGTCGCGCAGCAGCGTGCCGTTTATCAGCCTGGCGTTTACCACCCTGTTGATGGTGCTCGGCCTGGTGTTGCTGTTCGTGGTGCCGGAGGTGATGACCGCCTTCACTATCGTGTCGACGGTGTCGGCGATCCTGGTGATTTTTACCTGGTCGACCATCCTGGCGTCCTACATCGCTTACCGCAAAAAACGCCCGGACCTGCATGCCAGCTCCGTCTACAAAATGCCCGGCGGTGTGCCGATGGCCTGGTTCAGCCTGGCATTCCTCGCCTTTGTGCTCTGCCTGCTGGCGTTGCGCCCGGATACGCGCCTGGCGCTGTGCGTGATGCCGGTGTGGTTTGCCTGGCTGGCGATTGCCTTCCAGTTTTCACGGTTCAAGGCTGTCGGCGTGGCCAACCCCGGTCACCGGTGATGGGCGTCAGTGACTGGCGTGGCGAAGGGCGCGGGCGTTTGCTGATCAGAACGCCATGCGCAAGCCGAGGGTGCCTTGGCGGCCATTGTCGGCTTGGCTGTCGAGGTTGCGCCTGTACCCGGCTTCGCCATAAATGCTCAGGTGTTCAGCGACCTTCAATGTGGCACCGACACTCACATCGAGGGTGCTGGCCTGCTGTTCTGTATCAATAGCGGTGTGCCCCTCAAACGTGGCGGTGTTTTGCCCGGCGCGGCTGTGCCACACATTCGCCCGCGCGTACGGCTGAAACGGCAGGCTACGCCATTGATAGTCGCCACGCAGGCGTACGCCAAGGCGTGTCGTGAGCGTGGTGTCGGCCTCGTACGACACGCGCGAAATGCCGTCGTTCTGGCTGTCGAGGCGGGTTTTGCCGACGATCACTTGTGCCTGAGGCTCCACCACCCACTGGCGGGTCACCGGCAACGGCCAGCCAATTTCAGCGGACGCCGTGAGGTTATGACCGCGGGTTTTCATCTTCACCCCACGGTTCGACTCGTTGTTGCCGTTGAAGCGCGTCCCCATCAACACCAGGTCGAGGTAAGCCTGGTTGGCGCCGATCAACGTCCAATAAACCCCCAGGCTGTCGCCGCGCAAGGTGGTCTTGCCGGCGTCCTTGTCCTGCCAGCCACCGTTGAAGCCTTTGACATTGCCTTTGAGCGTGCTGTGGCCAACGAAGAACCCGCTGCGTTGCACATGACCGTTTGCAGTGGTGCCGGCATACAGATCACTGCCCACTTGGAAGCCGAACAGCGAACGGTCGAGCGTCGGGCTGACCGTGCCGGCAAAGCTCTGGCGCGCGCTGCTGCCATACACCCGCCCCCAACCGGCCTGGAATGCACCACTTTGCCGTTGTTGGCTCTGGTCGCCCATGCGTTCGTGGAAGGTGCCGAGCATGCCACGCACCATCTGCTCGGTGGCGGGGAACAGGGCGGCGTAAATCGACACTTCCGGCCGGTAAAACGGCGTCGGCGCGCCCCCCGTGCTGGCCGGCAGCGGCGGGGTGCCTGGCGCGGGGACGACTTGCGGGGCCGCCGGCAGGGTCGAACGCAGGTAGAAGTTATCGGCGGTGCCGGGCGTTACGCCGCCCTGGAACAGATGATATTCATACGCACCGGCCGACAAGGGTGCCTCAAGGCTGAAGGCCGTGGCGCTGCTGGTGGCACCGTTGAGCGCCTGCACCACCTGGATGCCATCCTGCAACGTGGCGGCGCCGGCGCCGCCTGCGTTGATCACATTCAGGCGGGTGGTGCCGTCGAGGCTGCCCTGGCTCACCACCAATCTATCGCTGGGCGAGCCGTCGCCGTCGAGCCGGCTGTTGAGCGCGAGCCGCCCGCCATTGCCGGTGTAATTTCCGTTGATCGTCAGGGTATCGCCAGTGCCCGCATTGGCGGCAGCCATGTTGATAAGGCCACTGTTGTTGACGTTAACCCGCTGGCCGGGTGTAAACGCTTCGATTACGCCGGTAGCGGCCTGCAGCTCACTCGTACTGTCGAGGTTCAGCGTACCGGTGCCGGACGCGCTATCGCCCAGCTTGAGCGTGCCGCCCAGAGACAGTTGCGCGCCGTTGCGCATGTCAATGGTTTCCCAGTTGGGCAACACGGCCGGGTCGCCGGCTTGGGTGTTGTCCAGGGTCAGCGTGTCATTGCCCAGGCCGCCGTCAACCCACTGTGCCGCAGCCAGTTGGGCACGCGTCAGGTTGTGCAACGACGCGGTGTCGTCACCCGGCCCTGCCATCACCGGGGCGTGGAGGTTGCCACCCGTCCAGGTGAACCGGTCATTGCCGAAGCTGAGCAACACTTGGCCCTTGACCTCACCCCCGGAGACGGTCACACGGTCGTCGCCGCCGCTGACGCTGATATTGCCGCCAATAACGCTGGTGCCCGACACCTCGATGGTGTCTTTGCCGAACCCGGTCACCAGGTTGCCGACAATGGTGCCTGCGCTCATCTTGAACACGTTGTCATCGAGCTTCATATCAACCCGCCCGATGGTGCCCCCGGTCATAGTCCCATGGTCACCGTCTTCAAAAGCCCCGGTGATGGTGCCGCCGCTGATCTCAAATTCGTCCAGGCCGTCTCCCTGGGCGAGTGAGGCGATGGTGCCGTCAGTCATGACAAAACGGTCCTGGCCCGAACCTTGGACCATCGCGCCGGCCTGGCCGCCGCTCACCTCTATCACGTCTTTGCCGTCGCCCTGATGCACCTCCCCCGTGATGCTGCCCAGGTCCAGCCGAAAGAAATTGTTGCCGTGGCCCTGGTCGAGGTTGCCATCGATGCCCGCATTCGGGCCGTTCACGTTGACCCTGTCGTTGCCGTCGCCATAGCTCACGTTGCCGGCGATCCGACCCGTCGCGGTGAGCGTCAAGGTGTTGTTGCCGCCGGTATCGGTAAAGCCCGGCGCCGTGGCGCTGTCGCAGTTGGATATGTCATCGCCGGCGGTGTTGTTGACGCTGCACGCCCCCCGCGAGGCTAATGGCCACGTCGCCAATGCAAGCGTCAACGCAATACCCAGGTACAACGAAAGTGTCCGTGTGCGCATGATCCGTCCTCAATCGAGGTGAATAGTGCCCCAGCGCCTGCAAAGGCAGGTGCGGGCCAGACCATGACAACGTCACGCGCGATACGGAACAGGGACTGCGGGTTACCTTTCGAAAACACCGGCCAATGCAAGGGGTTGGCATGGCTTTCTCGACTGCACCTTACCTGTGCAGCACTTTTTGCACCTTAGCCACACATCAAGCAGCGGGCTACTGTCAGAACTTACAGGTCTAGACGAGTGGCGGGCTGACGGGAGCCGCTCGGGGAACTCCCGCCTACCGTCTACAAAAACACGATCTCATAGGGCTCGCGCATGCGCTCAAGCAGCACCTGCGCCAATATCGGCGGCAGGCCGATCTCGGGGTCGCCCATCAGTTGGCTGGCGTAGGCGTGGGCGGCGTGGAGCTTGCGTGCCACGGCCCAGCTGTTCAAGCGCACTTTGCGTGCACGGTGCCAGGGGATCGCCGCGCTTTCGCGGGCGGGCCAATGCCAGGCCCGGATCGGTAATTCATAGAGCTGCGCGCCCACCTGGCTGCACGCCTGGGCACTGGCGCGGCCAACGGCATCGTGGTCGGCGTTGCCGTCATCGCGCCAGGTGGTAAACACCACGTCGCCCGGTTGCAGGTAACGCGCGATAAACGGGCTCAGTTGCGCTTCGCGGGCCGCCAGGGCGTTGTCACAAAAACCGCCACGTATCCACTTCAAGCTGTGCAACGGCATGCCCAGGCGGCGCAGCGCTTCGGCGCTTTCCTGGGGGCGCACCACGCTCAAACGGCTGGCCGGCCACACCTGGGAACCAGGGTGGCTGGCGCTGCCATCGGTGATGGAGATCAACTTCAAGGGGTGTTCCAGGGTGCTGAGCAATTGCAGCAGACCGCCGCAGGCCAGCACTTCATCACCGGGGTGAGGCGCGATGACCACCACGCGTGCGCCGGCGGGCACCAGCGAGGCAGTGGCGATCGGCGGGATTTGCGCCAGTTGCGGCGCGCTGTTCCAGATTTGTGCGGGGCCGCGACGGCCTTCGCTTAAGTAGGCAGGCTTCATGGTGTTACATCCTTGTCGATTGATGCCGGGTCGTGCCCCGTTGACGGGACGACACTCTTTTATTCACCACAGACTCCGCCGTGGTGGGCGCATGGCCATTCAGTCCTGAATGACCAGCAAGGCGTCATCAGCATAGTCAAGTATCCAGGGCTTGACCTTCAGCACACTGGTTTTTTTCAGGGCGCCTGCATCAAGCTCTTCAAATAATCACCAAAGCCACCCTGGGCACGGGACTCCAGGCGTGCGCTGGTGGTCACTTGGGGGGCATGGCTCCAGGCGATGGAGGCACCGCAGCGTTCCAGATCGCGCACCAGTTGAGCATCTTCATGGCACGCCAAGGGTTCGAAGCCACCCGCACGTATATACGCATCCGCGCTCACCCCCAGGTTGGCGCCGTGGATGTGCCGATGCCCGTCGCGTGCCTGGTAGTTCTGGTGATAGCGGATCTGCGCGGCGGGGTCGAAATCTTCATCCCAGGCTTGTACCGTCACCGTGCCGCAGACCGCGTCGGCCTCAAGCGCGAGTTGTGCCACCAGCCAGTCCGGCGCGACCCGGCTGTCGGCGTCGGTGCAGGAAATCCAGCGCGCACCTCGGTCCAGCAAATACTGCGCACCGATGCCGCGTACCTGGCCGACATTGCGTGCTTGTACTTCCAGCCTGTGTACCGGGTACGCCTGGGCAATGACCGCACTGGCGTCGCTGCAACTGTCGAGCACTACCAGGATCTGTACCGTTTCGCCCAGCAAGCCTGGATGGCGCGCCGCGATCATCGCGGCGTCCAGGCACTCGGCCAACAATGCTTCTTCGTTGTGTACCGGGATCAGAATGCCGATCATCGCAGGCCCTCAAGGCTGGCGACCGAAGTACCGTCGCGGCACCACAGGTCGAGGAGAAAGTCGTGTTCGTGATGGCTGGCGACTCGTGACATGCCCAGCCGTTGCTCAAGCAGGGCATGTACCTGCTCGGCAGTCTGCGGGCACCCCTCGATAGGTGGGCGCCAATGGCAGGCGAGCAATTGGCCGTCGTCGCTTAAAGAGGCGAGGGCGCGTTCTATCACGCGGCACAGGTCGTCGGCATCGAGGTAGTAACACAACTCGCTGAGCACGATCAGCTCAAATTGCCCCGCAGGCCACTGCTCGGGCAAGCGAGCCTGCCGCACCTGCGCGTGGGGCACACCCAGCAGGCGGTTGCGCGCCAGGTTGACTGCCGCCGTGGCGGTGTCGCAACACAACAGTTGGTCGCAACGCGCGGCCAGTTCAACGCTCAGTTCGCCATTGGCGCAACCCGGCTCGAAGATCGCGGCGTAGCGCGGGCGCGTCAGCATCGCCAGGGTCAGGGCACGCTTGCGGCGCTCATACCAGCGTTGGCGGAATGCCCAGGGGTCATCGTTTTCGGCAAACAGCCGGTCGAAATATGGGGTGGCCACACTCATACGAATACCACTTCAAAGGGTTGCAGCAAACGCTCCACCACATAAGGCGCCAGCACCGGCGCAAGGCCGATCTGCGGGTCGCCTTCTAACTGGCTGGCGAAGGCATGGATAGCGTGGCGCTTACGGGCCACGGCTTCGCAGGTCAGGGGGATTTTGCGTGCGCGGTGCCAGGGCACCAGGCGGTCTTCGGGGGTCGCCCAGTGCCAGGTCCACACCGGCAGCTCGTACAGCGTGGCGCCCACTGCCTGGGCGGCCGCGGCACTGGCCCGCCCCACGGCTTCGTGGTCGCAATGGCCGTCTTCGCGCCACGTGGTGAACACCACATCGGTGGGTTTTAGGTAGCGCTGGATAAACCTCATCAACTCGTCTTCGCGTGCGGCGACGTTGCTGTCGGCAAAGCCTGCGCGCAGCCACTTCAAACTGTGCAAGGGCAGCCCCAGGCGGTGCAGCGCCTGCGCCGACTCCTGCGGTCGCACCACGCTCAGGCGCTCCGCCGGCCAACGTCGGGAGCCTGGGTGGCTGGCGCTGCCGTCGGTCACCGAAATCAGTTGGATGGGCCTCCCCAGTGCGGCCAGCCCCTGCAACAGGCCACCGCAGCCGAGCACCTCATCGTCTGGATGGGGGGCGATGATCACCGCGCGATGGCCCTCGGGCACCAACTGTTCGACGCTGATCAGCGCAAGCTCGGCCATGCGCGGCGAGGTTTGCCAACGATGCAGCGGCGTACCTTGGCCGACAATCGGGTTGGGTTTCATAGCTGCCACCTCCCTGAGGGCGCGCCGGCTACCTGCTCACCGAGGCCGGCAAGATCACGTTCGGCATGGCTTTGGCGCATGTACACCGGCAAGTCCGCCATCAACTGGGCAAAGTGCGGGTCCTTGCAATACGGCCCGGCACCGAGCGCGCGGCCGACATGGTGAATCACTTGCTCCACGCTGTCTTCGATGCACGCCCGCGCTTGCTGAGCCAGTTGCCGGGCATCGGCGATGGGCGCACGGTCGATGCGCGCAGCGCTTGCGCGCAACACGCACGCGGCGCTGTGCAGTGCCCTGTCGACGGCGCCCAGATGCGCAAGCGCGTGGGGTTCAGGGCGTTGGCTGCAATGCGCGCGCAATGCCTCTGCAAGCTGTTGCGCCGCGCCGTACCAGCACGCGGCGACGCCGATCCCGCCGTGCCAGAAACCAGGGCGGGCGAGGTAATCGCCTGGTCCACCTACAGCAAGGCCTGCGGCCTCATCGAAGACAATCTCGACACTGCCCGTCGCCGCCATGCCCACCGCGCACCAGCCTTCATCCGTCACCGTAACGCCTGGCTGTTGCATCGCAACCGCCACCAATTGCTGACGGTCCGTTTCATCCCAGGCGGTCAATAACCCATGGCTCACCACCGCCGCACCGGAACACCAGGCTTTGCGCCCCAGTACCCGCAAATGCTCACCCTCACGGTACACCCGCACCTTGGCCGTTGGCGGCTCGGCGGCCCACATTCCCCACGTAGTGCCTGGCGGGGGGAGGGGGCTGTCGAGTTCGGCCATGATCGCCAGCGCGTCGGTATGGCCTTCGAACAACTTGCACAGGCGCACATCATGCGCGGCCACCTCGGCCAGGCGTCTGAAGCGCTCCAACGTCTGGCCACTGCCGGGCAATGGCAACCGATCCAGGCCCTCTGCCTGAAGGGCCTCCAGCGCCCGGCCGAGGGCTTGCGTGTCCGAGTAGCCCTGGTATTTAAGGCATCTGTGCACGCCTGTCTCACACCTCGTCTTCGCGCTGCAGCTCAAACAGCAACAGCGAGCGCCCGGTCACGGCATATTCGTGATCGAATTCAAAACGTTCCTGGCCGCGCACGGCCGGGTCATTGGTGTCGAGCATGCAGCTCCAGCTTTCACCTTCGGGCACCGGCGGCAGGCGGAAGTTGACCATGTCGTGGTGCGCATTCACCACCAGCAACAACGTGGCATCGGCGCCGGCACGGCGGATCCCGGTTTCCTGGGCGCGGCCATCCATCAGCATGCCCAGGCAGCGGCCCTGGCTGTCCTGCCATTGTTCGGTGGTCATTTCGCTGCCATCGGGCGCAAGCCAGGTCACGTCCTTCACACCGATGTCTTCGTTGTAGTCACCCACCAGGAAGCGCCCGCGACGCAGGATCGGATATGCCAGGCGCAGCTTGATCAAGCGCTTCACAAACTTGAGCAACGACTTGCCGTCATCGTCCAGGTCCCAGTTGACCCAGCCGATCTCGCTGTCCTGGCAATAGGCGTTGTTGTTGCCGTGTTGGGTACGGGCGAACTCATCACCGGCGACGATCATCGGGGTGCCCTGGGCCAGCAGCAGCGTGGCGAAGAAATTGCGCATCTGGCGCAGGCGCAGCGCGTTGATGTGCGGGTCGTCGGTGGGGCCTTCGACGCCATGGTTCCAGGACAGGTTGTTGTTGCTGCCGTCCTGGTTGTTTTCGTCGTTGTCCTCGTTGTGCTTGTCGTTGTACGACACCAGGTCGTGCAGGGTGAAACCGTCGTGGGCGGTGATGAAATTCACCGAACTGTACGGACGCCGCCCTCGATGGTTGAACATCTCGCCCGAGGCGGTCATGCGCCCGGCGAAGTCCGCCAGTTGGCCGTCGTCGCCTTTCCAGAACGCGCGCACGGTGTCGCGGAAGCGGTCGTTCCATTCCGCCCAGCCCGGCGGGAAGTTGCCCACCTGATAGCCGCCGGGGCCGCAGTCCCAAGGCTCGGCAATGAGTTTGAGCTGGCGCAGTATCGGGTCCTGGCGGCAGGCGACGAGGAAGCTATGGCGCTCGTCGAAGCCGTCGCGGTAGCGGCCGAGGATGGTCGCCAAGTCGAAGCGAAAGCCGTCCACATGCATCTCGGTGGCCCAGTAGCGCAGTGAGTCTGTCACCATCTGCAGCACGCAGGGGTGGCTCAGGTCCAGGGTGTTGCCGGTGCCTGAATCGTTGATGTAGAAGCGCTTGTCGTCGGGCATCAAGCGATAGTACGAGGCGTTGTCGATACCGCGCATGGACAGGGTCGGGCCACGTTCGTTGCCTTCAGCGGTGTGGTTGTAGACCACGTCGAGGATCAGTTCGAGCTTCTGCTCATGCAGGTGCGCGACCATTTCCTTGAACTCGGCGATCTTGCCGCTGGCCAGGTAGCGTGGGTCGGGGGCGAAAAACGCGATGCTGTTGTAGCCCCAATAGTTCGTCATGCCTTTTTCCAGCAGGTGCTGGTCGTTGACGAAAGCGTGGACCGGCAACAGTTCCACCGATGAAATACCCAACTGGCGGATGTGCTTGAGCACGTCGTCTTCCATCAGGCCGGCGCAGGTGCCCCGCACCGATTCGCCCACCGAAGGGTGGCGCATGCTGATGCCGCGCAGGTGGGTTTCGTAAATGATCGTGCGGTCCCATGGCACCCGCACCGGCTGGTCGTTGCCCCAGGTGTGCGCCGGGTCGATGACCTTGCACTTGGGCACGAAGGGCGCGCTGTCGCGTTCGTCGAAGCTGAGGTCGTCGTCGGGATGGCCGATGGTGTAGCCGAACAGCGCCTGCGACCATTTCAACTCACCCACCAATTGCTTGGCGTAGGGGTCGATCAGCAGTTTGTTGTGGTTGAAACGATGCCCGTTGGCCGGGTCATACGGACCGTACACGCGGTAGCCGTAAATCAGCCCTGGGTGGGCGTCGGGCAAGTAACCGTGGAAGATCTCGTCGGTGTATTCGGGCAGTTCGATGCGCTCCAGTTCAACTTCACCGGTGTCGTCGAACAGGCACAGTTCGACCTTGGTGGCATTGGCCGAGAACAGCGCAAAGTTGACGCCCAGGCCGTCCCAGGTGGCGCCAAGGGGGAAGGGCAAACCTTCACGAATCCGCGACGGCTCGCTGCCCGGCGTCGATGGGGTTTTATGGGGTTTGCTCATTGAGTGTTGCTCCTGCAAGGGTCTTTTTCCGGGCCGAACGCGGCCGTGCTGACCAGGGGTCAGTTGAGAAATCTGAAACGTGGGGTCACCTCCTGCCGACTGCGTCGGGAGGAGGGTTATGGCGCTATAAGGGTCAGGGTTTGGGCTTTTTCGGCGCAGCCGGTTTTTTCGCTGGCGGCGGGGCCGGTTTGCTGGCCGCCGCCGGTTTGGCTTTCGCTGCGGCGGGCTTGGGCGCCGTCTTCGGTTTGGCGGCCGGTTTTGGCTTGCTCGGTGTCAGCGCTTCGGATTCGGCCAACTTGCGCGCCATCTCCCAGTGGCGCGCGTCCTGGCCATGGGGTTTGCCTTCAGACTCCCAGATCTGATGCGCCAGTTCGCGTATGCGTTTGTCTTCGGTACTCATCGCAATGCTCCTCACAGAAAATTTTCAGCTTTCTTGATCATCAGGATTGATAAAGACATTGACCGGGAAATCCCCCAGGGCAGTGCTGATCAACAGCTCCTTGTCTGGTGTGACTGCACCTGTATGAAAAAGTCCCTTCCAGTTTTGAGTTGGCGCGGCGAACGGTAATTTCAGCCGGGTATCGCCCCAAACCTGCGCATTGATCTGTGGACGCACACCATTTTCCAGCAGTGAATGGGGCCAGCGCGGCACCACCACCAGCAGGCGTTTGCCCTGATGTTCGCGGCAGAATGCGATCACCCGTTCGGCGTGTTGCCCAACCACCTCCAGCGGCGTGTAGTGGCCCTGGCGAAACAGCAGCGGATGGGCCTTGCGCAAGGCCAGTACCTGGGCGATCAACGCCTGTTTGATACGCCCGTCACGCCAGTTGAACAACAGTTCGCCGATATCCGGTGGGGTATTCAGGGCGTGTTGCCGCGCCTTGAAATCCACCGGGCGACGGTTGTCCGGGTCCACCAGGCTGAAGTCCCAGAACTCGGCGCCCTGGTACAGGTCCGGCACCCCCGGCACCGTGATGCGAAGCAAGGATTGCGCCAGCCCATTGAGCGCGCCCGCCGGGGCAATCGCCTGGGCCGCCGCGCCGATCGCGGTGCGCAAGGGGCGGCCTGCGTCACTGAGCAACAGGCGCGACAGGAACGCTTCGACACCGTGCTCGTAGGCCTCGTTGGGGGCGCTCCAACTGCTGTGCAACTTGGCTTCGCGCAGGGCCTTTTGTTGCCATTGCCACAGGCGCTGCTGGTAACTCGCAACGTCATCGGTGAGGTCCAGCGGCCAACTGCCCAGCAACACCTGGTACAGGATCAACTCATCGCCCGCCGACGGGCTGGCCGCGTCGCTGCGCAAAGGCTGTGCAAGGGCTCGCCATTGCTCGACCTGTTCGGCGTACCAGGCGGCGCACTCACTGAGTACCGCCAGGCGCGCGCGGGTGTCTTCGCCGCGTTTATGGTCGTGGGTGGCGGTGGCGAGCAAGTTGTCCGGGAAGGCGTGCAAGCGCTGCTGGTTGACCGCGTGGAACTCGGCCAACGGCGCGCTGAACCGCTCGGTGCAAAAGCCCACGTCGTTACGCGACAGCAGCACCGCAGAGCGGTAGAACGCGGTGTCTTCCACGGCCTTTGCCGCCGCCGGCGACGTCAGTTGCTGGAAGCGCACGCAGGCATGCTTGAGGATCTTGCGCTCACGGCCCACCGGGCGCTCACGCCAGGGCTGGCCGCCGAGCCATTTTTCCAGGTGGTCGAGCACCGGCCAGTCGCCTTCGCTCAAGGTGCCGCGCGCGCCTTCCAGGGCTTGCTGGAAAACCTGGTCGTCGGCGGCGCTCCGGCCACGGGCGCTGATATAGGTGCGGTACACCGGGAAGTCCACGATCAGTTCCTGCAACGCGCGGCGAATCGCACCCAGGGTCAGGTCGCGGGTCATCACGTCATCGCGGGCCACTTGCAGCAGGGCCTGGGCCACGCTTTCAAAGTCGCCGCCCAGGGAGCCGTTGAGGATCTGCTGGCGCGCCAGCCAGGCTTCTTCGATAAACGCCGAGGGCCGCTCGCTGTGGCGCGTCCACACGTCGGCCAGGGGTTCGAAGCCGTCCGGGTGGTGCTGCAACAGCGACAGTTGGTTCATGAATTCGTAGCCGGTGGTGCCGTCCACGCACCAGTCTTCGCGCAGGGTTTCACCGTCGCCAAGAATCTTCTCGACGAAAATCGGCAAGTGCCGCCCAGGCGCCAGTGCATCCACCCGGCGCCGCAGCTTGCGGCAGTAACCGCGCGGGTCGGCCAGGCCGTCGATATGGTCGATGCGCAGGCCATCCACCAGGCCTTCGCTGATCAGCTCGAAGATCTTGCCGTGGGTGGCCTCGAATACCTGCGCGCGTTCAACGCGCAGGCCGCCCAGTTCATTGACGTCGAAGAAGCGGCGCCAGTTGATATCGTCCGCCGCCGTGCGCCAACTGGCCAGGCGGTAGCTTTGCTGTTCGAGCAGATGATGCAGGCGCTCGAAGCCTTCCTGTTCGCGCCCGTCGAAGCGCGCCAACCGTTGTTGGATGGCCGGCAGTACGTCGCTGGCGTGCTCGGCCAAGGCCTGCTTGAGCACGGCCGCCTGCGCATACGCATCGTTTTGATAGGCCAGGGCGGCGAATTGCTCAGCCAGCGGTTTGAGCGGTTCATCGCTGCCCAGAATCAGCGCGTAATCGCGTGGGCAGATCGGGAAGCGGTGTTCGTAGTGCTGCGCATAAAACGCTCCGTGTTCGGCATCGAACTGCAGCGTCAGCGTGCCGGCCTGCAAGGCTTCGCCATAATCGCTGCCCAGAAACGGCATCAGCAGTTGGCCCTTGAGCAAGGGGTCGGGCGAGTGCCACTGGATATCGAAAAATTCGCTGTAGGGGCTCAAGCGGCCCCACTCGAGCAGGTCCAGCCACCACGGGTTATCGGCACCGCCAACGGCCATGTGGTTGGAGACAATGTCGAGGATCAAGCCCATGTCGTGTTCGCGTAACGCGGCGACCAGACGGCGCAACGCCGCTTCACCGCCCAACTCGTGGTTGACCCGCGTGGGGTCGACCACATCGTAGCCGTGCATGGAGCCGGCGCGCGCACTGAGCAGCGGCGACGCATACAGGTGGCTGATGCCCAACCGGGCAAAATACGGCACCAGCGGTACCGCGTCGTCGAGGGTAAACCCCTTATGAAATTGCAGGCGCTGGGTTGCGCGCAGTTCGAGTGTGTTCATCGGTCACGCTCATAGGCCTGGTTGCGTGCGACGGCCAGCAGTTCGAGGCGGCGCGCGGCACCGGCATTGTCGAGCAGGCTCGAGGCTTCACCCGCCAGGCGCCGGCGCCAGTTGGGGTGGGTGTCAGTGGTGCCGGGCAGGTTGGCTTGTTCTTCCACGCCCAGCGCATCCTCCAGCGGCAGCAGCACCAGCGGCGCGCGGGTGTGGCCGAGGTAGCGCACGCTGGCGTCGATCATGTGGTCGGTTTCGTTGCGGATCTCTTCCACGAAATTCTGCGGGTCCTGGCTCAGGGCCTGGCGCAGCGCCTGGCGTTCGCGCAGGCGGTGTTCGCTCCATTGCTCCACGGTGGGCGCATCGATCAGGCCGAGCTGGATGTTCCAGTCGATATCGCGGCTGTGCCACCAGCCGTTGAGCGTGGGCAGATCGTGGGTGCTGGTGGTGGCCAGGGCGTTGTCCGGCCAGTCGAGGATAGGTTTGAACCGGCCGTCGTGGTCTTGTTCGAACAGCAGCACGCGCATGCCCAGAATCGAGCGGCCGATGAGTTTTTCGCGCAGGCCATCGGGTACCGTGCCCAGGTCTTCACCGAGCACGATGGCCTGGTGGCGATGGGATTCCAGCGCCAGCAGCCGCAGCATGTCGTCCACCGGGTAATACAGGTAGGCACCTTCGCGTGGCGAGGCGTCCATGGGGATCACCCACAGGCGTTGCAGGCCCATCACGTGGTCGATGCGCAAGCCGCCGGCATGGGCGAAGTTGGCGCGCAGCATCTCGATAAACGCGCGAAAGCCGTTGCGCTTGAGGCCTTCGGGGGAGAACGCGGAAATGCCCCAGCCCTGACCGGCGCGGTTGAGGATGTCGGGTGGCGCGCCCACGGTCAGGTCGGCCAGCAGCTCATCCTGGCGGCTCCAGGCCTGGCTGCCGCCGCCGTCGGCCCCCACGGCGAGGTCGGCGATCAAACCGACGCCCATGCCGCTGCCTTTGGCCGCTTGCTGGGCGCGTTGCAGGCAGCGGGCGATCAGCCATTGGGTGAACGCGAAGTAACCGATTTCGTCACGGTTTTCCTCGGCGAACTTCGCCAGCGCCGGGCTTTGCGGGGTGCGCCACGCCTCGGGCCAGTGGCGCCAGTCGAGGTCTTCGCCTGCGGCTGCACGGGCCGCTTGCACGGCTTCGAAGCGACAGTGGTTTTCCAGGGCTTCACCGCCGGCCTGGCGGAAGCTCAGGAAGTCGGCATGTTGCGGGTGCTGGCCGTGGCGGAAGTCTTCATACAGTGCCCGCAACAGGCGTTGCTTGGCATTGGCGGCGGCGGCCCAGTCGATCAGGCTGCCCTGTTCCAGCGTGTGCAACGCCTCCACCAGGCCGATGGCCTCGATGGCGTTGCGCACTTCGCGTTCGCCAAGGATGCACGCCGGCGAGGCATACAGGCTGTTGAGAAACAAGCGGCTCGATGGCGAGTAGGGGCTGTAGCGCGAGGTGTCGGCGCTGAACATCGCGTGCATCGGGCTGATCGCCAGGGCATCGGCACCGCGTTCGGCGGCTGCGCGCACCAGGTGTTCCAGGGCCAGGGTATCGCCGAAGCCACCATCGCCCAGGCGACGCAGTGAATACAGCTGCGCGCTCAGGCCCCAGGCACGCGCGGGTTGGCTGTCGACCGCTTCGGCCACGCTGTAGCAGTGGCTGGGCGCAACCGCCAGGGTGAAGGTCTGATCGTTGACATGCACCTGGTGATAACCCAGGGCGATCACGCCGGGCAGCACCGCGTTGCTGTCGAGCCTCAGCTCCAGGGTTTCACCGTTTTCCAGGCTGACGCGGCACAGGGTGTCGGGTTCGAAATAGTGCGCCAGGTCAAGGCCGTGGCCGCTGTCCACGGTCAGTAAAGGTGGCAGCTGTTTGGCCTGTTGAGCCTGTTCCAGTTCATGCAGGCTCGCGTCGATCTCGGCATCGGTATCGGCCGGGTGGCCGAGGCCTTTGAGGACGGCGCGCAGGGCGTCGGGTTGCACACGTTGCGGGCGGCCGTTGGCGTCGATCCAATCGACGGCCAGGCCCGCGCGGCTGGCGAGAGTTTCCAGTTTCGCTTCGCTCAAGGGTGTTCTCCAACAGGGGAAAGGCTGACGCGTGCGCTGTACGGCGGCAGTTGCGCGCCTTGGTCGGCAGGCGTCGCAAAAATGATCGGCTGCGTTGTGGTGTGAGCCACCGCCGCTGCACTCAGGTTGATGTCGATTTGCAGCACGCGGCCGTTGCCCAGGCGCCAGCGCGCGGTCACGGCAGCGTTTGCCAGCACCTGCGCGCCCAGTGCGACGCTGCCGGGCAGGTGCGGCACGAGGTGTTCGCGGCGCAGGCCGAGCAGATGGCGGTAGAACTCGGTGTGCGCGTTATCGGCCAACGCCGGGGCTGATTGCGCAAAGGTGGACAGGGCGTTCGGGTCGGGGATGCGCGCACGGCGCTCGGGGTCGTGGAACGCGGCGAAATCGGCGAATTCATTGCGTCGGCCTTCACGTACCGCTGCGGCGAGATCGCCGTGGTGGTCGGTGAAAAACAGAAAGGGCTCGCGGGCGTTGCTCTCATCGCCCATGAACATCAACGGGATCATCGGCGACATCAACAGCAATGCGGTTGCGGCCTTGAGCGCGTCGGGCGAGCAGAGTTGATGCAGCCGTTCGCCGAGGGCGCGGTTGCCGATTTGGTCGTGGTTCTGCAAAAACGCCACGAAGGCAGTGGGCGGCAATGACGCGCTGGGCTCGCCGCGAGCGTGGCCATGTCGGGTGGCCTGGCCCTGATAGATAAACCCTTCGCCCAGGCAACGCGCCAATTTGGCGGTAGCGTCTGTGGCGAAGTCGCTGTAATACGCATCGGTTTCGTCCGTGAGCAGCACATGCAGCACGTTGTGGAAGTCGTCGTTCCACTGCGCGTCAAAGTCCTGCTGCAACAGGCTGGCCTGGTTCAGCTCGTTTTCCAGGACCAGCCACACATGTCGACCGATGTCGACCTGCTCTCGCACGCGGTGTGCCAGTTCCTGCAGGAAGCCGGGGTTGTCGATCGCGTGCACGGCGTCCAGCCGCAGGCCGTCGAAGCGGTATTCGAGCAACCACATCAAGGCGTTGTCGAGAAAGAAATCGCGCACTTCGCGGCGGTTGAAGTCGATACCCGCGCCCCACGGCGTGTGGATGTCCTCCTGGAAGAAGCCTTTGGCGTACTGGCCCAGGTAATTGCCGTCGGGGCCGAAGTGGTTGTAGACCACGTCGAGGATCACGGCGAGGCCGTGCCCATGGGCGCTGTCGATCAGGTGTTTGAGTTGCTCGGGTGTGCCGTAGGACGATTGCGGTGCGTAGGGCAGTACGCCGTCGTAACCCCAATTGCGCTCGCCGGGGAACTGCGCCAATGGCATCAGTTCAATCGCGGTAACGCCCAGCTCGGCCAGTCGTGGCAGGTGTTTCTCGACCTCGGCGTAGCCGCCCAGCGCGCCGACGTGCAGTTCGTAAATCACCGCTTCGTGCCACGGCCGGCCATGCCAGTTGGCGTGTTGCCAGGTATAGGCAAGGGGGTCGACCACCAGGCTCCAGCCATGTACGTCTGAAGCCTGGGCCCGGGACGCCGGGTCTGGCACATCCCGTTCGCCGTCGATGTTGTAGCGGTAGCGCGTGCCCGCCGGGCACTTTATTTCAACTTCAAACCAACCATCGGCCTGGGGCAGCATGGCGATGGAGTTGCCGTCTTCCAATTCAACGCTGACATAAAACGCGTCTGGCGCCCACAAAGCAAAACGCGTGTGTTGCGCGTCCAGCATGATTGCGCCGTGGGGCCAGGTTTCCATATTCCGTAATGGCATCTATAGAGACCTCCCTTGATTACTTGGTTTGTTTCCCCAGCGCTTTAGCGACCAGTTGTTCATACAGTTCGGCGTAGGGTTCCACCGCCTGGCACCAATTGAAGGGTTGAGTCATGGCCCGGCAGCGCATGGCATTGAGCAGGCCGGGGAAGGCAAACACCTTGAAGGCGCGACTGAGCGCTTCTTCGTAGCTTTGTACCGTGGATTCATTGAACAGGAACCCGGTTACGCCATCCTCGATGGTGTCGGCCAGCCCGCCGGTATTGCGCGCTACCGGCAGTGAGCCGAAGCGCTGGGCGTACATCTGGCTCAAGCCGCAGGGCTCGTAGCGCGAGGGCATCAGCAGGAAGTCGCTGCCGGCGAACATGCGGCGTGCGTCGGTCTCATTGAAGCCGATGCGCACACCGACCTGGCCGGGGAAGCGCAGCGCCAGTTCGCGCATGGCCTGTTCTTCTTCCGGCTCGCCACGGCCGATAATCGCGATCTGGCCGCCGTTTTCGACGATGAAGTCGGCGACCGCTTCGGTCAGGTCCAGGCCTTTTTGGTAGACCAGGCGCGAGACCACGGCAAACAGCGGGCCGGTGGAGTCATGCAGGCCGAACAACTCGCGTACATGGGCGGCGTTGATCGCCTTGCCTTCCCAGTCGCCGATATTGAAGTTGTGGACCAGATGCTCGTCGGTGGAGGTTTCCCAGCTTTCATCGATACCGTTGGGGATCCCGCTGAGCAGGCCTTGCTGGGTCTTGGCGGCGAGGAAACCGTCGAGCCCGCAGCCGAATTCCGGGGTGGTGATTTCCTGGGCGTAGGTGGCGCTCACCGTGGTGATATGGCTGGAGTACGCCATGCCGGCCTTGAGGAACGACATTTTGCCGTAGAACTCCATGCCTTCCTGTTGCAGGGCGTGAGGCGGAATGCCCAGCTCCGGCGTGGAGGCCAGGCTGACCACGCCTTGGTAGGCCAGGTTGTGAATGGTGAACAGGGTGGGCGTGCGTGACCCACGCCAGTGCATATACGCCGGGGCCAGGCCGGCGGGCCAGTCGTGGGCGTGCACCAGGTCCGGGCACCAGTGGATCTGCGCCAGGTTGGCGGCCATGTCGGCGGCGGCCAGGCCCAGGCGGGCGAAGCGAATATGGTTGTCGGGCCAGTCGCGGCCGTTGTTGGCGCCGTAGGGCGTGCCTTCGCGCTCGTAGAGCTCGGGGCAGATCAGCACATAAATGACCAGGCCGTCCTTGAGGTCCATGCGCCCGATCTTGCACGGCGGCAGCGCGGCGTGGCCACCCAGCTCGCCGATGATATGGATCGGGTTGTCGCTTTCCATCACCTGCGGGTAACCGGGGATCAGCACGCGCACATCATGCAGATGCGCCATGGCGCGGGGCAGGGCGGCCGATACGTCGCCCAGGCCGCCGGTCTTCACCAGGTCGGCAAATTCAGACGTTACAAACAGCACTTTCTTTCGATTGGGGTTATGACTGGACACCGGCCGCACCGTGTTGAGGTCGACTAAAGGGGTCGACCCGCCAACTGGCTGACTAACACGTTCTCCCTGAATACTTGCTGCGGCACTGATCATAATTCTCTCCACGTGTTGGTCGGCTAATGGCCCGCTGCCATTAGCTCCGATGACCGCATCCTGCGGCCAGGCGCACAAGCGCATTACGAACTGGCAAGGCGTATGCCAGCTCCACGGTTAGCTTAAAAAGATTGGATGGACGGGCATGTAGCGTGAATCGCGGTGTGCTCGCCTTGCCTTAAAACTTGACCAAGGGCCGAGTTGAAAAGTTTAGTTTTTTTGCGGGGTTTTTGTTTTGAAACGGACCCATCGGTCATGAGTCTAGGACAGATCCCAGAGCCTGTAGGGTTTCTGGAAGGTTTTTGTAGGACAAAAAACTTGTAACCTTATGCAGCTTTATAAAACGACCTGCATCCGAGACGAGGCAGCTCTGTTGCGCCGGGTCGTGAAGCGGCCCCAATTCGGGGCCGTCACGCCGGTGGAGAGGCACTGTGTGCAGGGCAACAGCAGCGCGCGCGCACTTAAAAGGTGCATCAGCCGAGCAGGCGAATCGGCGACCCTTGGGCCCACGCCTGGATATTCTCAATCATCTGCCCATAGAACTGCCGGTAGTTCTGCTCGCTCACATAGCCCACATGAGGCGTGGCCAGTACATTCGGCAACTGGCGGAAGGGGTGGTCCGACGGCAATGGCTCTTCGCCATAAACGTCCAGCGCAGCCCCTGCCAGACGGCCGCTCTGCAACGCCTGCACCAGCGCCGGTTCATCCACGATCGGCCCACGCGCGGTATTCACCAAACGTGCGCCGGGCTTCATCCACCCCAACGCCTCGGCATCCACCAGGCCACGGCTGCGCTCGCTGAGCACCAGGTGGATGGTGAGGATATCGGCCTCTTCGAACAGCGTTTTTTTGCTGACCCAGGTCACGCCCGCCTCGGCCGCGCGCGCGGGCGTGAGGTTTTCACTCCAGGCAATCACGCGCATGCCGAACACTTGGGCAAAGCGCGCGACCTTCTGGCCAATGCTGCCCAGCCCCAGGATGCCCAGGGTCTTGCCATGCAGGTCGCCGCCCAGGCCCACCTGCCAGTGGCCGGCCCGCAGGGAATTGGCCTCGGCGAGCAGGTTACGGCTACTGGCCATGATCAACGCCCACGTCAGTTCCGGCGCCGCGTGTTTATAGCTGTCGGTGCCGCAAACCTGAATGCCCAGGCGCTTGGCGGCGGGAATGTCGAGGGCCGCGTTGCGCATGCCGCCGGTCACCAGCAGCTTGAGGTTGGGCAGGCCCTGCAACAACGCCGAGTCGAAGGTGGTGCGTTCGCGCATGACGCAAATCACCTGGAACCTGTGCAAGCGCTCGATCATCACGGCGGTGTCCGCCGGGTAATCGTGCAGAAAATGCACCTGGCCCACGGCCTTGAGCGCCGACCAATCCACCACGCCACTGGCCACGTTCTGCCAATCATCAATGACTGCGATCTGTACCGACATTGCCCTTGCCTCACAAAGGTTGGATTAAAGCGCGTTCAAACCTTGCAACAGCGCCGTGTGGAATTTTTCCGGCGCTTCCATCTGCGGTGCGTGCCCCAGGCCGGTGAATTCCACCAGGGTGGCGCGGGGAATCAGCTTGGCCACCTGTTTGCCCAGCCTGTCGTAGTGACCGATGCGGGCCTTGACCTGTGGCGATGCAATATCTTTATTGATCGCCGTGGTGTCGGAAGTGCCGATCAGCAGCAGGGTGGGCATCTGCAGGTTTTTGAACTCGTAGTACACCGGCTGGTTGAGGATCATGTCGTAAATCAGCGCCGAGTTCCATGCAACCCGCTTGCGCCCGGGGCCCGTGGCGAGGCCGGCGTACATGTCCACCCAGCGCTCGTACTCGGGCTTCCAGCGCCCCACGTAATAGGTGTTGAGTTGGTAGTTGCGAATCCCCTCGGCGCTGACGTTGAGTTCACGCGCGTACCACTGGTCCACGGTGAGGTAGGGCACGCCCAGGGCTTTCCAGTCTTCCAGGCCGATGGGGTTGACCATTGCCAACTGCTCGGTCTGCTCGGGGTACATCAGCGCGTAACGCGTCGCGAGCATGCCGCCGGTGGAGTGCCCCAGGAGGGTGGCCTTTTGAACGCCGAGCTTTTCCAGTAATTGATGGGTGTTGCTGGCCAGTTGCTGGAAACTGTACTGGTAATAGGCGGGCTTGCTGGAGGTGCAAAAGCCAATCTGGTCCGGCGCGATCACCCGGTAACCGGCGTCGCTCAGGGCCTTGATCGAACTTTCCCAGGTAGCGCCGCAGAAATTCTTGCCGTGCATCAGCACCACGCTGCGGCCATTGGGGCTGCCTTTGGCAGGCACGTCCATGTAGCCCATTTGCAGGGATTGGCCCTGGGATTGGAAGTTGAAATGTTTCAAGGGGTAGGGGTATTTGAAACCTTGCAGTTCAGGGCCGTAGGTGGCCGCAAATACGGGCGTGACGCTGGTTGTGAGCAGGCCGATGGCACAAAAGGTGCGGCGTAAAGACATGGGCGAGGGCTCCGAAAAAAGGGTCTTCGGATGCTGTTGCGAGGCGATTAACGGGGGATTAACACCCAGTGCAAGGTCACGGCGGCGAGCACTGCGTAGCGCAGGCTTTTGGCCAGCGTCACCAGCAGCAAAAAACGCCACAGCGGTTCACGCATCACACCGGCCACCAGGGTCAGCGGGTCGCCGATGATCGGCAGCCAACTGAGCAGCAGCGTCCAATGCCCCCAACGCTGGTAATGAACACGTGCTTTTGCAAGTTGCGTGTCGCTGACCGGAAACCAGCGCCGTTGCTTGAAGTGTTCCACCCAGTGCCCCAGCAGCCAGTTGACCAGCGAGCCGAGTACGTTGCCCAGCGTGGCGATACCCAACAGCCACCACAGGCTGTAATGCCCGCTGACCAGCAGGCCGACCAGCACCGCTTCCGATTGCAACGGCAGCAGGGTCGCCGCGCCAAACGCGGCCAGGAACAGCCCGAGGTAACCCATCAGCACCGATCAGCGCGCCGGGTAATCGGCCACCACCACATCGTTACCGTCGCGCGTCAACCCGATGACTTGATAGGCCTCGCTGCGCCCATCCACTTCCATGCCGGGCGAACCCATCGGCATGCCGGGTGCCGCGATGCCGAGCAGATCGTCACGTTTGCGCAACGCCAGCACCTGGTCGGCTGGCACATGGCCTTCAACGAACTTGCCGTCGATCACGGCGGTATGGCAGGAGCCCAGGCGCGGGACCACGCCCAGGCGTTGCTTGACGGCGCTCATGTCGGCCTCGACATGGTCATTGACCTTGAAACCGTTGCTTTGCAGGTGGCTGATCCACTTTTTGCAGCAACCGCAATTGGCGTCACGGTGCACGTCGATAGGGATCAGCTCCGCGGCCTGGGCCAGGTTGGTGGTGAACAGTGCACAAAGCAGGGCCAAACGCAGTGGGGTTTTCATCGTGGTGTCGTCCGATTTCCAGGCAGTAAGGCGGGCATTCTCCCTACTTTTATCGGTGTGACGTCAGGGTAATGTTTCAAGATTATACAAAAGGCGGGTGTTCCAGACGATGCTTGAGCCGGTCCAGGGCGGTGCTCGACAGGTTGAGCATGCGCTCATGCAGGCTGGCCAACTGCAACTCGGTTCCATAGGTCAGCACGCGCTTGAACAGCGTGCCGTCAGCGCAGGGTTGCAGGACATAGTGGATCGAACCGTCGACGGCCATGGAGGTAAACACCGTCTTGAACTCATCGGGGCGGCGGGCGATTTGTACGCGATAGCTCATGGGTACGCGGATACCCAACAGGTCGATCATTTCGGTAAACCGCGCACCGGCGCAGAGGGAGCCGGTGGTGCCGGTGTCGGCACTGAGGGAGGAGGGGTGCCATTCGTGCCAGCGATCCGGTTGAGTCACATAGTCATAAACGGTATCGATGGGGGCGTTGATAATGCGTTCCTGACTGATCCGCTCCAAGCGGACCGACTGCTCGACAGCGCGCATGGCACACCTCCTGTGTCGCAACTATGAGCTGTCAGAATAGCCCTACTCCCGTGCTTTGCACGGGAGTCTGGATGCCATTGATCAGCGCACTTTGAAGCGGCTCATCAGGCTGATCACCCGGCCATTCGCGTCGAGCAGACTTTGCGTATTGGTTTCAGTGGCATGGCCGCTTTCCACCAGTTCTTCGACCATATGCCTGATCTGCACCATGCTGCGGTTGATCTCCTCGGTCACCGCGCTTTGCTGCTCGGCGGCCGTGGCGATCTGGGTGCTGAGGTTGTTGATATGGCTCACGGAGCCGGCCATTTCATCCAACCCGGTGTTAACCCGCGCCGTGGCGTCCGCCGCCGATTGGCAACTGGCCTGGGTGTTTTCCATGGCCGCCACCGACGAACTCACGCCGCTGGTCAGCCGCGCCAGCATTTCATTGATCTGCGAGGTGCTGGCCTGGGTGCGCGCGGCCAGGGCGCGCACTTCGTCGGCCACCACCGCAAAGCCTCGGCCTTGCTCACCCGCCCGTGCGGCCTCAATGGCGGCGTTGAGCGCCAGCAGGTTGGTCTGCCCGGCAATCGCACCGATCACACCCAGGGTCTCGGTGATGCGCGCGGCGTCCTGGCGCATGTTTTCCACGCTTTGGGTGGCGCTGGACACTTCGCCGATCAAGGCGCCGACGCTGCTCGACGCTTCCCCCACCACCACGCGGGAGCGGTCGGCATGCTCGTTGGCGCGTTGGGTGAAGGCGGCCGTTTCGGCGGCATTTTGCGCGACGGTGTCGGCGGTGGAACTCATCTCGGTAATCGCGGTGACGGTCTGATCGGTTTCCGAGGCGTGGCGCACCAGGATCTGGTTGGTGTGCGCCGAGGTGCGTTGCAATTGCTCAAGGCCTGACGACATGGCGCCAGTGGCCTGGGTCACTTCGCCGATCATGTTTTGCAGGTACACGATAAAACGGTTCACCGAGTGACCAATCGCGCCCAGTTCGTCTTCGGCGCGGATGGTGATGCGTCGGGTCAGGTCGGCGTCGCCCGTGGACAGGGCGTCGATGTTGGTTTTGAGAGTCTTCATGCGCTGCACCAATTGGCGGATCGCATACAGCGCCAGCAGCACCAGCAACACCACCATGGGGATTTGCAACAGGGCCAGGCTGCCGAGCACGTCGTCACGCTGTGCGGTGATCAGTGAGGTGGGCAGGGCGGTGGCGAGGAACCACGGCGTGCCTTCGATGGGGCGCATATAAAAAGTGCTGGCGACGCCGCCATTGTCGAATTCGCTGCGTTGCAAGGCCTGGTCGCGATGCGCCAGGGCTTTGCTGACCTGGGCGGCAAAGGCTGATGTGCCGGTCAGTTCGCTGATGTTCTTGAGCACTACCGGGCTGCTCAGGCGCGAGCTGTTGCTGATGATCTTGCCGTCGCCTTCGACGATCAGCATTTGCCCGCCGATGTCCTTTTCCTTGCTGGCCACCAGGTCGTTGAAGAAACCCAGGGTCACATCGATAGTCGCTACGCCATACGCGGCGCCGTCGCGCTGGATCGCCATGGCGCAGTTGGTGCGCGGCTCCTGGCTGGCGTCGTCCTTGTAGGCGGCGGCCCAGGCGCATTGCCCGCGCGGTGCGGCGAGGCCGCCTTTGTACCAGCTCTGGTCGTAATAGTTGGGCGCCGGGTCACTGTTCCAGAAGGTGTTCACCATCAGCTTGCCCGACGCGTCGCGGTGCCAGAACGTACTGTGCTTGTTACGCCCCGGTGTGCGTTGGTTGGGCAACGGCCAGATGCCGCCGCCAAACACTTTGAGCTCACCGTACTGGTCCACCAGGCCGGGCAGGACCTTGTCGATGGCGTCGCTGTCGAGCAGGGGCACGGTCTGCGTGATGGTGCGTTGCTGGGCCTGAACCTTGTTGAGCTCGCCCTTGATCCGTTCGGCCACCTCGGCGACGCGGTTGAGCACCACCTGTTCTTCGGTGTGACGCAGCGTCGGCGCGACCAACTGGCCGATGCCGACGACGGTCAATACGAACAGCACCAGGACGAACAGCACCAGAAACAGGGTGTAGCGGGCTTGGATAGAGCGCAGTGGGGGCATGGGGCCGTCCTTACGAAGCGTTATTGTCGACGCGGCTTTATTAGAGCTTCGTAAGGCTATCGGCCCGGCGCACGGGAGCTTTAGGTACGTGCGTACAAGAAAGTCGGAGCGCCGCGCTCCTCAGATATCCAGCATCGCCATGACTTCTTCGGGGTAGCGCAGGCCTGCGGTGGCATCGGCGGGGAAGATCGCTTGCAGCGCCCCCAGCTCGGCCGGGCTGAGGCTGATCGACACGGCCGCGACGTTCTCTTCCAGGTACTTGCGCTGCTTGGTCCCCGGGATCGGGATGATGAAGTCGCCTTGCGCCAATACCCAGGCCAGCGCCAGTTGCCCGGCCGTTACGCCTTTGTCCGCCGCAAGGGTTTGTACCTGTTTCACCAGTTGCAGGTTTTTGGTGAAATTCTCCCCCTGAAAGCGCGGGTTGAAGCGGCGGTAGTCATCGGCACCGAAATCGTCCGGGCTTTTCAGCGCGCCGGTGAGAAAACCACGCCCCAACGGGCTGTAGGGCACAAACGCGATGCCCAGGCGTTGGCACGTGGCGAGGCAGCCGTTGTGCTCCTGGTCACGGCTCCACAGTGAGTATTCGCTTTGCAGGGCGCTGATGGGGTGCACCTTGTGCGCCCGTTCCAGGGTCGCGGCGGACGCTTCGCTCAAGCCGAGGTAACGCACCTTGCCCTGTTGCACCAGCTCGGCCATGGCGCCAATGGTTTCTTCGATGGCCACTTCAGGGTCGATGCGGTGTTGGTAGTACAAATCCAAGGTGTCGACGCCAAGCCGTTGCAAGGTGCCGTTGATGGACTCGCGGATGTACTCGGGGCGGCCATTCACACCGCGCAGGGCCGGGTTGGCCGGGTCGCGCACGATGCCGAATTTGCTCGCCAGGAACACCTGGTCGCGCTTGCCGGCAATGGCTTTGCCGATCAGTTGCTCGTTGGTGTGAGGGCCGTACATGTCGGCGGTGTCGAGGAAGTTCACGCCCAGCTCCAGCGCGCGGTGCAAGGTGGCGATGGCTTCGGTGCTGTCGCTGCCGGGCGTGTAGAAATCGCTCATGCCCATACAGCCGAGGCCGATGGCGGAAACACGTGGGCCGTTTTTACCGAGTTGACGAGTGTGCATGGGTGCAGCTCCTTGGGATGAAGGCGTCATTGTTACGCTCGACAGAATCGGGATAAACAGGCTAAAAGCACTATCACTATTCGTAATATCTAAACAATAAGCCGGGGTGCCGCCGTTGGACCGTTTTAATGCGATGCGCGTGTTTACCCGGATCGTCGAGCTGGGCGGGTTCGCCAAGGCCGCCGACAGCCTGCAACTGCCTCGCGCCTCGGTGACGATCCTGATCAAACAATTGGAAGCGCACCTGGGCGTGCAGCTGTTGCAGCGCACCACGCGCCAAGTCAGCCCGACCCTCGACGGCGCGGCGTATTACCAGCGCTGCGTGCAGTTGCTCACCGACCTGGAAGAAACCGAGGCGGTGTTTTCCACCCAGCGCCAGAACCCGCGCGGCACGTTGAGCATTGATATGCCGGCGGGCATCGGCCGCTACCTGGTCATCCCGGCGCTGCCGACGTTTACCGCGCGTTACCCGCACATCGCCTTGGAAATCGGCCTCAACGACCGCCCGGTGGACCTGATTCGCGAGGGCGTGGATTGCGTGTTGCGCGGCGGCCTGGCCCTGGACGAATCGCTGGTGGCGCGGCCCTTGGCGATGATGGATCAAATCACCTTGGCCAGC
Organism: Pseudomonas asgharzadehiana; assembly: GCF_019139815.1. Lineage (NCBI taxonomy): Bacteria > Pseudomonadati > Pseudomonadota > Gammaproteobacteria > Pseudomonadales > Pseudomonadaceae > Pseudomonas > Pseudomonas asgharzadehiana. The sequence continues at coordinate 3,483,486 of NZ_CP077079.1, read as the reverse complement.
CCCGCCTACCTGGCGCGCATGGGCGTGCCCGAGACCCTGGACGACCTGGCCCGGCACCAGATGGTCGAGTACGTTTCCAGCGCCAGCGGCAAACGGTTTGGCTTGGCGTTTGAAGTGGGCGGCGAACTGCGCGCGGTCAACCTGCCCAAGGTGGTCGCGGTCAACGGTGCGGATGGCTACTTTTGCGCCTGCGAGGCCGGGTACGGGTTGATCCAGGCCCCGTACTATCACGCCGTGCAACGCTTGGCCCTGGGCGCGCTGGTGGAAGTACTGCCGCAGGTGGCCGTGCCGAAAATGGCGCTGACCGCGCTGTACCCGCCGCATCGCCAGTTATCACAGCGGGTGCGGGTGTTTGTGGATTGGCTGGTTGAGCTGTGCGCCACGCCGGGTACCGGGTTGCAACGTTAAGGCGCAAATCGGTCAGTTTGCCTTCCGAATCCCTCAGTTGGTCATAGCGGCTGGTGCCTTTGGCTGCCTGGACTGCATCCTCATTGTCGATATCAAGGTGCTCGACAAACACATCGGCAATGGCCTGTGTTCGTGCGCTTGCATAGCTCAGGGGCACCGGCAGTGGGGCGGCTGCGGGGGCGGCGTTGAGCCATTGGGCTTGGCCGACGCGGGTGGGGGTGAATTTTTCTATCGGATAGACCCGGTTGGAGGTGCGCTGCCGTTGCTGGGTCAGCTCGGTGCCTGGAACCCCGGTAATGGCCCCCTGTTTCAAATCGATTTTATAAACGGTTTCACCTGCCACGCCGGAGGCTTTAACCAGCAGCGTTTGGTTTTTTTCTTCGAGTGTTCTGCCGAATAAGCCCGTACCCAGCGTGTAGGTATTGTTTTGATAGAACTCGAGCTTGGCGTATTCCAGGTTTTGCCTGTCGGGCAGCGGCAGTTGAGCGATCAGGTGTTTGATCGTCGCAGTGATGCCTTTTTTGCGCGAGTCGATCGCCTGATTGAATTGCTCGTTGAACGTGGCGTTTACGTCGAGTGCGACGAGCGTACGTTGCCGCTCAGGGCTGAGGGGGAATGGCCATGACAGCCCGCCGCCGAAACTGCCCAAGGGATGTTCCAGGGCTCTGTTGAACACGGCCCCGGCCAGGGCCGTCAATGCAAAGTGGCTGGTGGGTAGCGCCAGGCCTCGGGACCGGAGGTAATCCAGCAGGGTAACGGAGGCCTCGGCTTGGCTGCGCTCCGGTGAAGCGGGGTCGATGATCATGGCCGTTGCTTTCAACGCTGCCAGGATCGCCTGGGGCGTTGCGTTTTCTCCCAAACGTGTGGCGATCTCATTGAGTTTTTGCCCCAGGGTTTTGAGGTTTAGTCTGTCGCCCAGCAGGCGTGGCAGGCCATCGCTGAATCCGGCGTCGGACGAGCCAAAGCGTTTTATCGTCTGTAAGATACGAGTTTGCCGACCCGATGCCTCGCATGTTCGGCGATCATTCAGTGCATACACTTTCAGCTTCAGGACCCCGTCATGACCCAAAAGCAACGCTTGAAATACTCGATTCTGATTTCCCTGGTGGTACTGGGATCGATGTTCGGCCTGTCCTACCTGCAGAACACCGGGGCTATCAGCGAAAAAACCTTCCAGTACATCGCCATTGCGATTGCCGTGGTGGTGGTGGTGATCAACGGCGTGATGCGTCGCAAGGTCAAGCCTAACCTCTGAGTCAGGCGCGGCCTTCGAGCACTTTGGCGGCCTCTTCATGGAGGCTGTAGCTCTTGTCGGTGTTGAGGGTGATCACGCCCTCGCTGCACAGGCGCTTGAGCACCTCGCGCACACTGAGAAACGACAGTGGAATGCCCAGCTCGAGCAAATGGCTGTGCACGCCGCGCACCCCAAGGGTGCGCTGGTTGCTGGCGGCGGTGAGCAGGGCATCGATGACCTTCAGCCGAATCAGGCTGGTACGCAAACCAAAACATTTGAGCAAATGGCGGATACGCTGGTTGCCTTGCTGTTCGGGCGTTTTACCGAACGCTTGCGCGCCGCTGCCGAAATTGGCATCGGCGGCCGTTGAATGTCCTTCCGTGGGCACTGTCGGGTTGTACATGCAAAAACTCCTTATCAGAGCCTGATCAGGAAAATGATGGCGCTCTTAGTAACTAAGACGAACGAGCGAGCGAAATCATGAAGTGAAGGATGTAGAAATTTTGTCGGTATCGGTTTTGTCACACAGCCATCGCCCTGAATAAACCGCGCTGGCGCTAAATTCTTCCCGGTTGATTGCGTTCTTACGGTGGGGTGGTTGCCCCTTGTGAGGGTGTTCAATTTGACGGTGGAGTCTGCGTGATTATTTCCAATCGGGTGTCCAGGGTATGTGTGACGGGTGTGTTGCTGGGGCTGAGCCTGGCCGCATCGGCGCGGGAGCAGGTGGCGCAGGCGTCGGCGGATATCCGGCGCACCAGTTTCGGCGTGCCGCACATCCGCGCTGACGATGAGCGGGGCCTGGGCTTCGGCATCGGTTACGCCTATGCCCAGGACAACCTGTGCCTGCTGGCCAATGAGGTGGTCACGGTGAACGGCGAGCGGGCCAGGTACTTCGGCCCCGAACAGGCGACCCTCGAAGAGCGCAACAACCTGGCCAGTGATGTGTTTTTTACCTGGCTGAATTCGCCGGGTGCGGTTGCCGCGTTCTGGAAGGCGCAGAGCCCGCAGATCCAACAGCGTATCGAAGGCTACGTCGCCGGTTACAACCGCTACCTGAAAGAGCAGGGCGCCCCCGCTCAGTGCCAGGCGACGTGGGTGCGGCCACTGGTTGCCGAGGATCTGGTCAAGCTGACCCGCAGGCTGTTGGTCGAAGGCGGTGTCGGCCAGTTCGCCGAAGCCCTGGTCGGCGCCACGCCACCTCACGCCACCGCCGCCGTGCACACCGGCGCCAAGGCCTTTGAACTGGCCGCGGCCAATCAACAACGCTTCAGCCTGGACCGCGGCAGTAACGCGGTGGCGGTGGGGCGTGATCGCTCGTTCAACGGGCGCGGCATGCTGCTGGCCAACCCGCATTTTCCCTGGGTAGGCGGCATGCGGTTTTATGAAATGCACCTGACCATTCCCGGGCAATTGGATGTGATGGGCGCCGCGTTGCCGGGCTTGCCGGTGGTGAACATCGGCTTTAACCAACACGTGGCGTGGACCCATACGGTAGACACGTCCAAGCATTTCACCCTGTACCGATTGACCCTGGACCCCAAGGATTCCACGCGCTACATGCTGGATGGCAAGTCCGTTGCAATGGATAAAACTTCGGTGAACGTGCAGGTCAAACAACCCGACGGCAGCGTTAAAGCGGTGAACCACACGGTCTACAGCTCACTGTTCGGCCCCGTTGTGCAATGGCCCGGCAAGCTCGATTGGGACCGTCACACGGCTTTCAGCCTGCGCGACGCCAACCTTGGCAATGACCGCGTGCTGCAACAGTGGTACGCAATGAACCGCGCGGCCAGCCTCAAGGCGTTGCAAAACTCGGTGCACACCCTGCAAGGCATCCCGTGGGTCAACACCCTGGCCGCCGACGACCAGGGCCAGAGCCTGTACATGAACCAGTCGGTGGTGCCCAACGTCAACGCGGCCAAACTCGCGCAATGCAGCGACCCACGCGCCGGCGTGCAACTGATCATGCTCGACGGCGCTCGCAGCGCCTGTGCCTGGGACATTGACCCGCGCGCCGCCCAGCCCGGCATCTTCCCGGCCGAACAATTGCCGCAACTGGAACGCACCGACTTTGTGCAGCATTCCAATGATTCCGCCTGGATGGTCAACCCCCAGGCGCCGCTTGCCGGGTTCTCTGCGGTGATCAGCCAGGACAACATCAGCCTTGGCCCGCGCGCGCGGTTTGCCCTGCAACGCCTGCAATCCCTGGCCAAGCAGCCGATCACCGTTGCGGACCTGCAACACATGGTGATGGACAACGAGGTGTACCTGGCCGGCCAGGTCATGCCCGACCTGCTGCAGTTCTGCGCCAGACAACTGGGCACCGATGCGCAGGCGTTGAAGCCGTTGTGTGCCAGCCTCCAAACCTGGGACCGGCACGCCAACCTCGACAGCGGCATCGGCCTGGTGCACTTCATCAACTTGATGGAACACCTGCAGCAACTCCCCGACGCCTGGCGCGTAACCTTCGACCCGGCGCAGCCCCTGACCACGCCTCGCGGCCTGGCCATCGACCGCGAACCCGTGGCCAACGCCTTGCGCGAAGCCATGCTGGCTTCCACGGCCGACGTCGCCAAACGAGGCCTTGGCGCGCAAAGCCACTGGGGCGATGTGCAACGCTCCGGGCAAACCCCGATCCACGGTGGCCCGCAGGAACTGGGCGTCTATAACGCGATGCAAACCGTGCCCCGCGCCGACGGCAAGCGCGAAGTCGTCAGCGGCAGCAGCTACCTGCAAATCGTCACCTTCGACGACAAGGGCCCCCAGGCCCAGGGCGTACTGACGTTCTCCCTGTCCAGTAACCCTGCGTCGAACTATGCCAAGGACCAGACCCAAGCGTTCTCCGAGAAAAAACTGCGTTCGCTGCCCTTCACCGAAGCCCAGATCAAGGCCGACCCGCACTATCAATTACAGCGCATCCAGGAGTAGGCCATGCACGCAAACCCTTGATGCCGCTGCGAAATATTTTTGAAATCAAGGGGTTGCAGGCATTGGCAAATGAGTACATAATGGCGCCCATCGAACGCAACGAAGTATTAAAAACTTCAATGTATTCAATGAGTTAGAGTAGAGGTAGGGCTTTTGGGCCCACTCAAGTTTTTATGCGGTGAGTGCCAGTGGTAAAGGCATTGATCGTTTGAGGCCGAGTAGCAAAATGGTTATGCAGCGGATTGCAAATCCGCCTACGCCGGTTCGATTCCGACCTCGGCCTCCACTCTTGAAAACCCCGTAGATTAACGTCTACGGGGTTTTTTATTGTCTGGGATTTGGTCATCGCTTTCGCAATTTTTCGGATCGCTTCCGCATCCCTACCTTTTTTCGGGAAATTTAAGACGCCGTTATCGGTATGCCTCTCCCCGATTGGGCGTGGGATTGTGCTCGAGGCTAAGAAGCCTGAGCGTCTACTAACGGCCCAGAGTGTGTAAAAACACCTTCGCGAACCCTTGCTATGATTTCTGAGGATTTCATCGCAGGGATCGCCCATGAAGCGCTTTATCCAAGGTGAACATCGAGGCCAAGGCATCTTACTTCCCGAGAGCCTCGACGACGACGTCAGCGATACCAATCCGGTGCGCGTAGTCGACGTTTTTGTCGACGAACTCAACCTGGTTTCCTTGGGTTTTGACGGTGCTATTCCGGCTGACACAGGCCGTCCCGCTTACCACCCCTCGATCCTGTTGAAGATATACATCTACGGCTATCTCAACCGCATTTGATTTCGCTGGTGGCGGATTCAGCCCCACCGGTTATTACAAGGACACAAATGGAATTGTGCGGCTTCGCGGCTCTATAAAGTCAGGCACTGTAGGCACTGCTGCGTTTCTCCTGACGACTGGATTCCGGCCGGCCGGCGACTCCAATTTTGCGTGCGTATCCAATAACTTATTCGGGTTCGTCATTGTAAACGCTGGTGGTGCCGTGATTGTTCAGGCAGGCAGCAACTCTTACGTATCTCTCGACGGAATCTCATTCCGAGCTGCGTAGTGGTACGGGCCCATCAGTGGACACTCGCTGGCGGGCCTTTGCATCAAAATTCTTGACCCTTGGCTGGCCGGATGGGCGTCTGATTGGAAGCGAAAACGCTCTGTAGTATGCTGCCCCGCGATCACCAATATGGATATCAAGGACTTACATGAATAATAATGTCTGCCCAGTATGTAGAGGGAAGCTATCAGTTGGTGTTCAGGCATGGCACTTTACTTGCCATAGTTGTAACTATGAAAAGGGCGATCTGGAGCCTGTTATTAATGAGGTGTCTCCGCACAAACTTGTTAATGAAACAGTCAGAGAGACCGGCCTGCGCGATATTCGCGTCGGGAATTTCAATAAACTACTTGGCGTAATTTCAGCGCTTAAGCCCGGCGGCGGCAAGCTGGTAGATGTTGGGTGCGCCCACGGCTGGTTTGTTGAAGCGGCAATGCATAAGTTTGAATCATTGGGCGTTGAGCCTGATGAAGTCGTATTCAAGGCGACTCATGCGCGCGGGCTCCCTGTTCGCAAAGGTTATTTCCCTGACACCTTGAAAGACGGTGAGATGTTCGATGTGATTGTGTTCAATGACGTGATTGAGCATATCCCCGACATCGTCAAGGTGCTTTCCGAGTGCCATAGCCGACTGAATAGCGGAGGCTTGCTTGTTCTGAACCTGCCCAGCAGTGACGGTATTTTCTATAAAATCGCCAGGGCATTTTGCCGCATCGGCAAGTACAGCTACTTCGAAAGGCTTTGGCAGAAAGGCCTCCCATCGCCACATGTTCACTACTTCAACCCAAAAAACCTTTCTGATCTTTTGGCCAAAAACAGATTCACCGCGGTGAAATCTGGAACGCTTCCTACGCTTGGACTGCCTGGCCTGTACGCCAGAATTTCATGCGCCGGCAACCTTGGGAAGCTCTCAACGATCGTCATCTATTGCGCGGTAGCCTGCGCCATTCCGGTCTTGCGCCTGTTGCCGAGTGACATCGTTTACGTAGTGGCCGAGAAGGACTAGTAGGTAAATCGATAGGGCGTCTGTAAGGGTGGGACAATCCTGGGACACTGGATGTCCCATATATCCCTGCATGGATATACAGCATGAGTTGCACAAAGCCAGTAAATACGGGCACTTGAGTCTAAAGGCCCAATGAAATAGGGACCGGTTAACGGACTGCAAATCCGCCTACGCCGGTTCGATTCCGACCTCGGCCTCCACTCTTAGAAACCCCGTAGATTAACGTCTACGGGGTTTTTTATTGTCTGGGATTTGGTCATCGCTTTCGCAACCCTGTCTTTTTTGTTTGGAAATTTGGGACGCCTTTATCGGAATGGCGCCCCTCGATTGGACGTAGCATTGTGCTCAAGAGTAAGGGGCTTGAGCATCCACTAACGTCCGATTCTGTTGAAAAAGTCGTAGTTACGGTGCAGTTCCCGGCAACTCCTGGCACCACTTGATGGAACGCAACGCTTCCTCGGCAGGCACAAGCGCGTAGCGCGAGTAAAACATTGCTCCACTGAAACGACGGCCGTCGACTTCACCCAAGGTCTGCCCATCCGTGAAGTCGACGGTGCTGAGTTGATCGGCGATGTAATACACCTTTCCATTTTCGACGGTGATATCGAAACGCTTGTTAACCATACCGCTGATGATGGGGGGCGAGGTGGAGGCGACGCTGTGCTTGCCGGCGGGAATGCCGGCCTTGAAAAAACTACCGGAAGGCAAGCTGCCGATGGCGCGGCCATCGACCTGAATGGTCGGGGCCACCCCATTACCGATGCTGGCCGAGGTGCGATAGAAGTACACCGTGGCCTCATCCGCACGGGGTTCAGCCGGTGATGTGAAGAACGGTTGGCCTTTGAGGTCCGGACCGCCGATGCAGCCGGTCAGTGAGGCCAGGGCGGCGAACAGGCCGACCCAGAGTAGCGTACAGCGCTTCATGGCATGAAATTCCTTGAACGTGGATCAATGGGCGTCGGGTTCGATGACTGTCACCGTTACCGGATTCAGATCTTGCACAGCCCTTTACCGAAGTCAGTGGCATCAGAACTCGGCCAAGGCGCAAAACCGCTCTTCGGCGTCAGATTCACGATGTTGCGGTCCTTGAGCATCGGGTACTTGCGCTTGAGCGCCTGCACCGTGTCCTCGGCGTTGTTCACGTTGGACAGGCAAAAGCGCAGGGCATCGGCGCGCAGATCGCCGATATAGAGGGTTTCCCCGGCCTTCACCGAGAAAACCGCAGGCACAGGGCGCGGCATCGATTTTCCGGCGTAATACACGTAATGCCACTGCGTGTACTCATACTCACCAGGCGGCACTTCATACATGAAGTAATGGCCCAGCACAGAGGGTGATGGCTGATCATCTTCATTGCCCAGCGTCGTCAGCCGTATTGCGGTACCGGGTGCTCCCTGTTGGTCGATTTCAACCACCAGCCCATGGGGCTGCATCATCGGAAAGCTCTCACCAATCGCACCCATGATGATCGCCTTACTCGGGTCCGGTGCGTGCTTACCGTCGTAGCGTGATGTAGCGCACCCGGACAGAAGGGTTGCGCAGAGCGCGACCGCGCCCCAGACGAGATGTTTATTGCTGACTTTCCCTAGCATTGGTCTTTTTTCCGATCAGTAATCTTGCAGTTCGTAGATCCCAGCTGAGCGAACCGAAAACGCGCAAACACAGTTCCACGTTGCCGGCTCGTCCGGTCCTATTGCCCAGCAAGAAAAGCCGTGCCGGTAATGGATAGGTCGCATGCCTGGATGATCGCCCAGCGTGATGCCGTGCCCGAAGGTTCGGTTATCAGCAGGGCGCTCGATAATAGCTTGAAACACTGGCCAGCGCTGTCCCGCTACCTCGATAACGGCGCCGTCCCCATTGACAACAACTGGGCTGGGAACCAGATCCACCCCGTAGATTAACCTCTACGGGTTTTTTATGGCTCATCGAAAATGGCCGGTCATGGATCAACCATCCCCCTCAGACCGGATGATGCGCTGAGATTTGGCTTCAGCCGCGTACCGATCAAGCTTTTCCTGTTGAGCCGTCAGCAGCGCACATATCTTCGCCAGGGTCGCTGCCGTTGACGGCGGGCTGCCCGCAGTCGGCATCGCTGTCAGCTCTACCACCGCCCATCCGACAATCGCCGCCGCATCTTCCAGATCGTAAAACAACGCCTGTTGCGCGGTTCTGGGGCCGTCGAGGCCTTGTATCAACTTTTTCATCTACGGCTCCGCTGGGGATGTTCAGGCCATTGGCCGCTGGGGAGGGGCACGGCGGTGCGTGCTTTTTGCCTGCGATTAATCCGGGCAAAGAAAAGCCCGCGTTGGGGAGCGCGGGCTAAAGGGGATGTTCACTAGGAGCTGGGTTCACCCTAGGCGCTCGTCTGTGAAAGCTTCGTGAAAGCCTCGCAATTATTTGAACGAGAAGTGTATGGCTGGATTCGACCCTGGCTGTACGGGGCATCGGGCGGCTTAACCCACTACTGTCGCAGGCCTCTCACAGCGTTTGGGTGCCGCCTCATGTTCATGTCTACCAGCCTGCTCTCAGCCTTCGTGCTGTTCGCCTTCGTGTCTTCGATCACGCCCGGCCCCAATAACACCATGCTGTTGGCTTCGGGGGTGAACTTCGGGTTCCGCCGCTCGATGCCTCATGCGCTGGGGATCAGTATCGGGTTCATGCTGCTGGTGATTTCGGTCGGCCTGGGGTTGGGAGAAGTGTTCAAGGTGTTCCCTTGGGCCTATACGCTGTTGCGCTACGTCGGCGCGGCGTATCTGCTTTACCTGGCGTGGAAGATCGCCACGGCGGGGGCGCTGTCCGACAGCCACGATGAACACGCAAAACCCATGACGTTCCTGGGCGCGGCTGCGTTCCAGTGGGTGAACCCCAAGGCCTGGATCATGGCGTTGGGAGCGATTACCACCTATACGCCCGCTGAGGGCTATGTCACCAACGTGCTGGTTATCGCCCTGGTTTTTGCCGTGGTGAACCTGCCCAGTGTGTGCGTGTGGGCAGGCTGTGGCAGCGGCTTGCGCAATGTGCTGAGCGAACCGCGCCGGCTAAGGGTGTTCAATGGGGCGATGGCCGGGTTGCTGGTGTTGTCGCTGTATCCGATGGTGTTTGCCAACTAACGGTCAGACCGGCGAGATGGTCGCCAGCAAGCCGATGCCGATGGTCAACACCAAAAAGCCGAACAGGAATATTGCCATCTTGGTCATACGGCCTCCGAAGGGGAAGGAAGGGGGGATGTGGCCATTGTCCACCCGCGCGGCATTTCGATACAGGCGCAGATAACAACTAAAAAACCATATCAGATGCGCTTCCCACCGTTCTGCTGCGGGCTTTGGCCGGTTGTGCGTTTGTCGAGATCAGGGCGTGAGACAGCCAATGCATTTGCCCCTAAGATGACGCCCATCGCATCAACAATAAAAGTGGGCCAACCCTCGATGGAAAGACGTCAATTCAGCGGTGGCATGAAGGGCAAGAACCTGCGCTACCTCAATGAAACCTCGCAGCCGGCGTCGGTCAGCCGCGTGGGCTTCCTGTTGCTCGAACACTTTTCCCTGCCGGCCTTTACCCAGACCCTCGACACGCTGGTCACCGCCAACCTGCTGCGCCCCGAGCTGTTCGCCTCGCGCACCTACGGTTGCGACGAGGGTGAAGTGATCAGCGACCTGGGCCTGGTCATTCGCCCCGATGCACGCCTGGATGCCGATGCGCTGCATGAAGTGGACTTGCTGGTGATCTGTGGCGGGTTCCGCACCGAACTCAAGGCCGGCGAAGGCTTCATCCAACTGCTGCGCAGCGCTGCCGAACAGGGTATCCACCTGGCGGGGTTGTGGAACGGCGCCTGGTTCCTCGGCCGCGCCGGGCTGTTGCAGGATTACCGCTGCGCCATCCACCCGGAACACCGTCCGGCATTGGCCGAAGTGTCCAAGGCCACCCATGTGACCAGCGAACCCTACGTGATCGACCGCGACCGCCTGACCGCTTCAAGCCCTTCCGGTGCGTTCCATATGGCGCTGGACTGGATCAAGGGTCTGCACGGTAAAGCCCTCGTCGAAGGCATCGAAGACATCCTGGCCTTCGAAGAATCGCGCTACCGGCGCATCAAACCCACCGAAAACGTCAGTGTCAGCGCGCCCCTGCGTGAAGTGGTGAAATTGATGGATTCCAACCTGGAGGAACCCCTGGAGCTGGACCAACTGGCCGTCTACGCCGGTCGCTCGCGCCGCCAGTTGGAGCGCTTGTTCAAGGAGCAATTGGGCACCACGCCGCAGCGCTACTACATGGAGTTACGCGTCACCGAGGCCCGCCGGTTGTTGCAGCACACCGAGCTCTCGCAGGTGGAAGTGCTGGTGGCGTGCGGGTTCGTGTCGCCGAGTCATTTCAGCAAGTGCTATAGCTCGTACTTCGGATATCGCCCCTCCAAAGAGAAGCGGTTGGTCAAGTAAAGTGCTGGTTGATCCATGCACTCCAGCATGGCCTTTTCAAGGAAGACACATGTCTCTTACGCTTTCGGATCGTTATCGCGGCTGCCTGCTGGGCCTGGCCTGCGGCGATGCCGTCGGTACAACCGTCGAGTTCATGCCTCGTGGCACATTCACTCCACTTACCGATATGGTCGGAGGAGGGCCGTTCAACCTCAAGCCCGGCCAGTGGACGGACGACACCTCGATGGCGCTGTGCCTGGCGGAAAGTCTGCTGCACAAAAAAGGTTTTGACCCGCGGGACCAGATGGGCCGCTACCTGAACTGGTGGAAGTGGGGATACCTGAGTTCCACCGGCGATTGCTTTGATATCGGCATGACGGTTCGCCAGGCGCTGGCGACATTTGAGACCACCGGCGACCCGTTTGCAGGCTCAACGGACCCGCGTTCGGCCGGTAATGGTTCGATGATGCGTCTGGCCCCCGTCGTGTTGTTTTACTTTCCAGACCCGGAAAATATTCGTGCCTACACCCTCCAGAGTTCGCGAACTACCCACGCGGCGCAAGAGGCGCTTGAGTGCTGCCTGGTACTTGCGCAGGCGATCAGCAACGCGCTGCGCGGCGAGCCAAAGGATGACGTGTTGCGCTTATCCAGCGCAGGATTGTCCGCGCCCAAAGTCATCGCCATAGCGCATGGCGAATATCGCAGCAAGTCGACAACCGAGATCACTGGAACAGGGTATGCAGTCGCGTCCTTGGAGGCAGCGCTGTGGTGTTTCCACCACACTGACAGTTTTGCCGAGGCAGTGCTCGGCGCGGCAAACCTTGGGGATGACGCCGATACCACTGCGGCAATCGTGGGGCAATTGGCGGGCGCTTACTACGGTGCTCAAGCTATCCCTGCTGATTGGACAAACAAACTGTGGCTGCAGGATGAAATCGAGGGCATTGCTGACGCGCTATTGAGCGCGTCCGCGCACCCTGGGCAAGCGCCCACGCTTTAAGGCGTCGCGCGCAGGCCCACCTCTTTCAAAACCGATCCAGCCGATACGGCCCTGGCGCCGGCACATCTGTTTGCCCAACGCCGGCACACGCCAGTTGCCCTATCCTTTCTGCCGTCACCGCCGCCTGCGTCAACCCCAAGTGCTGATGACCGAATGCGAGCAGTACTTTTGCGTCACACACCCGGTCAATGACCGGCAGCGAGTCCGGCAGGGATGGCCGAAACCCCATCCATGGCGTTGCGTCCCGCACATTCAATTCCTCACGAAACAGCCCCTGGCTCAACCGATGCAACTGCCAGGCGCGGGCCATGTTCGCCGGGCGCTCCAGGCCGGCGAATTCCACCGTGCCGGCCAGGCGCAGGCCGCCGGTCATGGGGGTCATGATGAATTTGCGTTCCAGCGAGGTGACGGCAAACGGCAGGCGCTGGTGCTCGTGGGGCAGCATCAAGTGATAGCCGCGCTCGGTGTCCAGCGGGATTTTTTTGCCGGTGAGGCAGGCGGTGAGTCGGGCCGAGTGGGCGCCGCAGGCGATGAGTACCTGGCGTGCGGTGAGAGTGCCCTGGTCGGTCGTCAACACCACGCCATCAGCGTCAACCCTTGCATCGCGCACCTGACGCGTGACGAATTGCACGCCGCTGGCCTTGGCCGCTTCCACCAGTTCGCATAGCACGTGGTAAGGGTCGACAAAATGCCCCGTCGCGGGAAAAAACAGCCCGCCCAGGACCTGCTCGCTTAACTGCGGCACGGCCTTGCGAATGGCCTCGGCGGGCCAGAAATCCACCGCCACATTTTGTTGGCGCATCCGCTGTTGCAAGGCGTCGAGGGCGGGACGCGAGTCGGCCCGTTCGTACACCAGCAGCGAGCCCTCTTCGCGCAACAGTTCAGAACGATGGATGCTGGCCAGCAAACGCTGCCAGGCGCCGAGGCTGCCTTCGTTCAACGCGCGAATACCCACCACGGTGCGCTGGTATTGCGTCGCACGCAGGTTCAGCAACAGCCGCACAAACCAGGGCAGGGCGCGAGGCAGGTATTTCCAGTCCAGGCGCAAAGGGCCCATGGGGTCGGTGAGCATGGCGGGCAAGCGCTTGAGGATCGACAGGTCGGCGATGGGAAACACCTGTTCCGTCGCCAGGTGGCCGGCGTTGCCATAGGAGGCGCCCCTGCCGGGCGCCTGCGCGTCAAGCACCTTCACCCGCCGACCTTGGCGCGCCAGCTGCAAGGCGCAGGCAACCCCGATAATACCGGCGCCGACCACGACGAAATCTTCGGCCATGGCCTATACCTCTCTCTGGCCGTCGCGATGGCCGCAGAGCAAGTGCCGACCGCTCAACAGCGTGCCTGTCAAAGTCATGAGAGCGTCCTGGAAAAACACAGTTGGCCGCTGTGAACAGCACAGCGGCGCCTAAACAATCAGCCGACGTTCTGTTCGGCCGACCAGTTGGCGTACCACTGGCGGAACAGCGCGTACTGGGTTTCGGCATAGCGGCGCTGGGCGTCGCTGAGCACGTCGGTTGCATTGAAATGCAAGTCGTAGCCGGTGTCGCCGTTGAGCACCATCAAGTGTTTGTAATACAGCACCAGGTCACCGCCTTCATCGAAGGACGACAAGACCGCCAACGCGGCCTCCAGCTCATGCGCCTGGCGCCGGGCCGTGGCATCGCCCCTGGCCGCCTGTTTGCTCAGGGCCACCAGTTGCAGCACTTCCCGTGGCAGCGCGTTGCCGATGCCGGTGATTGCGCCGGTGGCGTTGCAGTTGACGAAGCCGTGTACCACCTGGGTGTCGACGCCGACCATCAGGGTCACGTTATCGTCCTGGGAGGTGATGTGTTCGGCGGCGTATCGCAGGTCGGCGCCGCCGCCGAACTCTTTGAAGCCGATCAGGTTGGGGTGTTCGCGACGCAGCTCGAAGAACAGATCGGCGCGGGTGGCGAAGCCGTAGTACGGGCTGTTGTAGATCACGGCCGGCAGCTTGGGCGCGGCTTTGAGGATCGCCGAGAAGTGGGCCTTTTGCGCGGTTGCAGAGGCGCCCCGGGACAGCACGCGCGGAATCACCATCAGGCCGTGTGCGCCAACCTTGGCGGCGTGGGCCGCATGGGCCTGCGCTTCACGGCTGTTCACCGCGCCGGTGCCGACGATGGTCGGCACCCCGGCCGCCACCAGACGCGCCACGCCTTCCTGGCGCTGGGCCTCGGTGAGCAACGGCCAGTCGCCCATGGAACCGCAATACACCACGGCGTTCATGCCGATATCGACCAACTCGCGGCCCTTGGCGACCAGTGCGTCGAAGTCCGGTTGGCGCGCGGTGGTGCACGGGGTCATCAGCGCGGGGATACAACCGGTGAAGATGTTATCGCTCATGGTTCCAGCTCCGTTCAATCAAAGGAGGGGGCTCAGATGCCCCAGGCAAAAGGGTCTTGCTCGTCGATCAGCAGGGTGCTGTCGGCGGTCATGTAGGCGCGGCCGGTAATCAGGGGAATGACGCGCTCGCCCGCCCACTCAAACCGGCCTTCGAATTGGCTGCCGGTGATGCTGGCCTGTCTCCAGGTCTGCCCTTCGACGAGCTTGCCGTCGGCGGCCAGGCACGCCAGTTTGGCGCTGGTGCCGGTGCCGCACGGCGAGCGGTCGTAGGCTTTGCCGGGGCACATCACGAAGTTGCGGCTGTCGGCGCGGGCGTCGTCGGCGAACAGTTCGATATGGTCGATCAGCGCGCCGTCCGCGCCACCGATGCCCTGATCTTCCAGGGCCTTGAGCATCGCCCAGGTGTAGTCGGTGAGGGCGTCGACGTTGCTCATCTCCAGCGCCTTGCCGTGCTCGGACACCAGGAAGAACCAGTTCCCGCCCCAGGCGATATCGCCATGGACCGTGCCATGCCCCGGCACCCGCACCGGCACCTGTTGGCGATAGCGATAGGCGGGCACATTGCGCAGGGTCACGCTGCCATCTTCGTGCAAAGTGGCCGCCACCGGGCCCACCGGGGTGTCGATGCCGTGTACGCCCGGCTGGATGCGTCCCAGGTGGTGCAACGACGCGATCAGGCCGATAGTGCCGTGGCCGCACATGCCGAGGTAACCGGCGTTGTTGAAGAAAATCACACCGCAGGTTGCCTCCGGCGTCACCGGCGCGCAGTACAACGCGCCGACCAGTACCTCGTTGCCACGCGGTTCGAGCAGGCAGGCGCGGCGCCATTGGTCGTGTTCGGTGCGCAGGTTGTCGAGCTGCTCGGCGAGCGTGGCGCCCCTGAGCGCGGGGAAACCGTCCATCACCAGGCGCGTGGGCTCGCCGCCGGTGTGGGAGTCGATCACATGCAGTCGCTTCATAACGGGCTCCAGACGGTGGGTAGCGGGACGCTGGCCAGGCGGCAGTGGTCCTATCCTGAACGGGCGGGCGGTGGCGCGATTGATGTTTTTTGCCGACATCGATGACGAATTCAGCACAGTGCGCATCGCTCGACAGCACCGCCATGCATCGGGCAATCTGCTACGCGTCTAGGCGATCAGCAGGGGCTACACAGTGATGATGCACAGCGCATTTGCCGGCCTTTGCCAAGGCAGCGAGACGAGCCGCCCGCACGACATCCAGCAGTTGGTGGCCGGCGTGGCGCAGTTGCTGCCGATGCTGGATGCGATCCCCAACGCCGCCATTTTCATCAAGGACACACACGCGCGTTACGTCCTCGCCAACCGCACCCTGGTGCAACGCTGCGGCCTCAAGCAGTTGCAGCCGCTGCTGGGCAAGACCAGCGCTGACGTGTTCCCGGCGCCGCTGGGCCCGGGTTATACCGAGCAGGACCGGCGCGTGCTGCAGCAAGGTTTGGTGCTCGAAGACCAGTTGGAACTGCACCTCTACGGCACACGGGAACCCGGCTGGTGCCTGACCCGCAAATGGCCGTTATACAACCACCAAGGCCACATCATCGGCTTGGCCGGGATTTCCGTAGACCTGCAATCGGCCAGCGAAACCCACCCCGCGTATCAACGCCTGGCGGCGGTGGACGAGCACATCCGCATGCATTTCAACCGTCGCGTCACCCTCGGCGAACTGACGCGCATCGCCGGTATTTCAGTGGCGCAACTGGAGCGTTACTGCAAGCGCGTGTTCCACCTCACCCCCCGGCAAATGATCCAGAAGGTCCGGCTGGACCATGCCCATCGCTTGCTGCACGGCGACCTGCCGATCACCGAGGTGGCGCTGCAGTGCGGGTATACCGACCACAGCGCGTTTACCCGGCAGTTCAAGGCCTCGACCGGGTTTACTCCGCGTCAGTATCGCCAGGCGACGCAGGGGTTGGCTTAGCAGAGCCATAACAATGCAACGAATGGCCCGCGTACCCCTCATATGTCTACGAGCGATTTTTTACAACGACAGGGACCAAGCTTATGACCGCGGCTGACAACAACCATGTGAACTGGCTGGTGGAACAATCGATGCTGCACGCAGCCCGCCAGCGCGCCAAGCTCTACTCCGGGCAAGGCAGGTTGTGGCAACAGCCCTTTGCGCAGACGCGACCGCGCGACGCTTCGGCGTTGTCCTCGGTGTGGTTTACCGCGTACCCGGCCTCGATTGTGACCCGCGAGGGCGGCACGGTGCTGGAGGCGCTGGGGGACGAAACGCTGTGGCACACCCTGTCGAAAATCGGTATCCAGGGCATTCATAACGGCCCGCTGAAAAAGTCCGGTGGCCTCAACGGCACACTGCATACGCCGACCATCGACGGCAATTTCGACCGCATCAGCTTCGAGATCGACCCGCAACTGGGCACCGAGGCGCAGTTGCAGGCGCTGACGCGCATGGCGGCGGCGCACAACGCGGTGATCATTGACGATGTGATCCCGTCCCATACCGGTAAGGGCGCGGACTTCCGCCTGGCCGAGATGGCGTACGAAGACTACCCCGGTCTTTACCATATGGTAGAAATCCGTGAGGAAGACTGGCACCTGCTGCCCGACGTGGCCGAAGGCCGCGACGCGCAGAACCTCAGCCCCTTGCAGGTGGACGCGCTGCGCGACAAGCACTACATCGTCGGCCAGTTGCAGCGGGTGATCTTCTTCGAGCCGGGCGTCAAGGAAACCGATTGGAGCGCAACCCAGGTGGTGATCGGCGTGGATGGAAAACCGCGACGCTGGGTGTATCTGCATTACTTCAAGGAAGGCCAGCCGTCGCTCAATTGGCTGGACCCCACGTTTGCCGCGCAGCAAATGATCATCGGCGACGCACTGCACGCCATCGACGTGATGGGTGCGAAGATCCTGCGCCTGGATGCCAACGGGTTTCTCGGCGTGGAGCGCAAGCTCGATGGCACGGCCTGGTCAGAGAGCCATCCATTGTCGATCACCGGGAACCAGTTGCTCGGCGGGGCTATTCGCAAGGCGGGCGGCTTCAGCTTCCAGGAGTTGAACCTCACGGTGGATGACATCGCCTCGATGTCCCATGGCGGTGCCGACCTGTCCTATGACTTCATCACCCGGCCTGCCTACCAACATGCGCTGCTGATGGGTGATGCGGAGTTCCTGCGCTTGATGCTGCGCGAGATGCATCGCCAGGGTATCGACCCCGGCTCGCTGATCCATGCGTTGCAGAACCACGACGAGCTGACCCTGGAACTGGTGCACTTTTGGACACTGCACGCCCATGACAGCTTCCTGTACCAGGGGCAGACCTTCCCCGGCAACATTCTGCGCGAGCACATCCGCGAGCAGATGTATGAACGCCTGACCGGCGAACATGCGCCGTACAACCTCAAGTTCGTGACCAACGGCGTGTCCTGCACCACGGCCAGCATCATCACCGCGGCGCTGGGTATTCGCGACCTGGAGGCGATTACCCCGGCGGACATTCAACAGATCCGCCAGATCCACCTGCTGCTGGTGATGTACAACGCCATGCAGCCGGGGGTGTTTGCCTTGTCCGGCTGGGACCTGGTGGGGGCATTGCCACTGGCGGCGGCGGACGTTGCGCATTTGATGCAGGACGGCGACACCCGCTGGATTCATCGCGGCGCCTATGACCTGGTGGACCTTAACCCCGACGCACACTTATCCGCCGGGCAGATGCCACGCGCCAAAAGCCTGTACGGCAGCCTGAACAGCCAGTTGCAGGACCCCGAGTCGTTTGCCGCGCAACTGCAAAAAATCCTCGCGGTGCGCCGCGCTTACGACATCGCCGCCAGCCGCCAGGTGCTGGTGCCGGATGTGCAAAACCCCGCCCTGTTGATCATGGTCCATGAACTGCCGGCCGGCAGAGGCACGCAAATCACCGCGCTGAATTTCGGCGCCACGCCGATCACCGAAACCGTGAACCTGCCGGATATTGCAGCGGGGATGGTGGTGGACATTATCAACGAGCGGGTGGAAGGGGACCTGACTGCGCAGGGGGAATTCACTATCACGCTGGATGCCTATGAAGGGCTGGCGTTGCGGGTGGTGAGCAATTCGCCGATCTGATAGTCACCGCCTTCCAACGGTGGGAACGGGGCCTTAGCCGACGCATGGGGCAGTTGATGCATCGCTAAGGCACCAGTTCAGCGTTTGACAGGCCGTACTCCCCCAGCGAATAGAGCAAGGTCCCGTACCCCAGTTGGTCGTAGCCACCGCTGTTGGGACCATAATCCCCGCCACCGCCTTCCACCTGGGCTTTGTTCGCGAAGGCCTTCACGTTCGGTGCGCTGAGGCCTTCAAGCACCCCGTAGTGGTTGTAGAGCAGCTCCCAGATCGGACGGATTTCGCCTCGATGCTCGGCCGAGATGGTCGTCTGCTTGAACGCGCTGTTGGTGAAGGTGGTGAATGGCACATCCTGGCCCAGGTTGTATTTGGCCACGTATTCGGCGCCTTGCAGCACGCGGTTGTTCTGGTAACCGAACAGGTCATCGCCCTGGTTCCAGGCCATTTGGCAGAAGCTACCGAGCAAGGCGATGTCGAGCAGTGTGTGCGCCTGGTCGCGCCCGCTTTCCTGGACCTGGCCCAGGCCATTGCCGTAGAGCTTCCAGACCACGTGTTCAATGGAACCGTTGCCGGCGCCATGTTTGAAATAATTGACCGCTTCATCATAGATATCGCGACGGTCGGTCAGTACGCCGATGGCCAGCATCGCGTTCATATTGGCCAGGTCCCAGTTGGCCCAATAGTGGTCGACCAACGCGTTATTGTGATGCGCCAGGAAATCATGGTTCATCGGGTAGAAGACCGTGAGCATCATGCGCTGGAACTGCTGTAAGTCCGCCGCCTTCCACTTTGGATAACCGCGCAGTATTTCGGCGGCATTGGCGAGCTGGTATCCGTACAAACCGGCGGCGAGAAATCGGTCCGAAGTGCCCTCAATGGCGGTGAGGGTGGTGGACCACTGGTTCAACAAAGCGACGGCTTTGTCGGCATACGCAGGGTCGCCCGACAGCTGCCAGCGCAGGGCCAAGGCGTACGCGGCGGCTGCGTCGTTGAATAACCTGGCGTAGTTTTCCGGATGTTGGCCATCCGCGCCCCGGTACACCACCGCGACGGGGCTCGGGTTCCAGGCCAGCGATGCATGCCGGTTGGCGATCAATTTTTGCCAGCCGGCCAGCCACGGCTGGTTATGGTTGGCCAGTTTTTCGCGGATGCGCAGGAAGTCTTGCTGGGTCTGCAACAGGCCTGGGTGGACGAACGCGGAGGCTTGAGCACCGAGACTCAGCGAAAGCGCGCCGAGCAGCACGGCCCCGCGGGTTGTGCGCTTGAGGTTGCGCGTTGCCTTCAACGAAAAAATCATGCTGTGCTCGCCTTGATATGTGAGTGTTTACGCGGTGTAAACAGCAATACGTACAGCACCGGGATCAGCCCCAGCGTGACCAATGTGCCGAGCGCCAGGCCGCCCATCAGCGTGATCGCCATGCCTTCCCACAGCGGCCCGGCAAACAGCATCAGCGGCACCAGCCCGATGATGCAGGTCAGTTTGGTCATGACGATGGGGCGCAGGCGCTTTACGGCGGCGTTCACCACCGCCTCGTAAACCGGCAGGCCCTCGTGGAGTTCGGCCTCGATACGTTCCAGCAACAGCACGGCGTTGTTCACGATAATCCCTGCCAGTGACAGCAGGCCGAACGTGGCCATGAACCCGAACGGGTAACCAGTGATCAGCAGCGCAACGGCCACACCGATCAGGACGAAGGGGATGGCGGAAACCACAATCAGCAACTTGCGAAACGAATTGAATTGCCAGACAAACAGCAACAGCATGGCGACCAGCGCGTGGGGCAGGTATTGCAGCAACGCCTGGTTGGCGTCCGCCGAGTCCTCGATCTCGCCGCCCAGTTCAATGCGATAGCCCGGCGGCAGCGCCAGTGCCGCCACCTGCGGCGCGAGTTGCTCGACGATGGACGTCGCCGTCAACGACGGGTTATGCCCGACCACGGTAATGGCGCGTTCCTGATTGCGCCGCATCAGCGTCGAGGGTTCGCTGGCCGCGACGATGCGGGCAACGGCCGCCAACGGCACGGGGGGCGAGCCGTCGGCCGGGTAGACCAGGATGCCGCGCAGATCGGGGGAGGCCTCGGTTGTCGTCGCAGGCTCGCGCACCACCAGCGGGACGCGGGTTTGTTTATCCTGCAATGCCGAAACCTGAATGCCGCCGAAGTGCAGTTGCAAGGCCTGGCCGATGGCTTGGGTGTCGACACCGGCGCGGCGCGCACTCTGCTGATCGACCTCGACGGTGTAACGCGTCAGGCGAATGCTCCAGTCGTTGCGCACATCCAGCGTGCCCGGCACTTCACGCAGGGCCTTTTCGATCTGGCCGGCCAGGCTGCGCAGTACCTGTTCGTCCGGGCCCAGCACACGATAGATCGCCACACCGGCCTCAGTGGTGCCCAGGGAAAAACGCTTGGGCTCGGCGCGCAGTTCCGGGTGTTGCTTGAGCAGATAGCGGCGGGTATTGGCGATCACCGCATCGATATCCGTACCGGGCTTGACGCTGACGGTGAAGTACGCGGTTTCCGGTGCGGGCAAAGGCGGGTTGAGGCCCAGCACGATTCGTGGCCCGCCGTCGCCGACATAGCCGATGCTGTCGGCTACCTGGGGCTCCTTGCTCAGCCACAGGCTGATCTCGCGCACGCTTTGCAAGGTCTTGCGCGAGCCGCTGCCGGGTTCCAGGCTGATGGGTACCTGGAACTGCAAGCGGTCCGATTGAGGCAGAAAGTCATAGGGCACGCGCATCAGTTCGAAGATCGCGGCGGCGAGTAACACCAGCATCGCCATCAGAAACAGTGCTTTGTGTTGCAACACGCGGCCGATGACCGCGCGGTAGCCTCGGTAAAAACCGCTGTCGTAACTGTCTTCCGACGCCTCGTGGCGCGCAGCCTTGGCGAAATACAGGCACAGCAGCGGCGTGACGGTGATGCTCAGCAACCACGAGCCGAGCAGCGTCAACGCCAGTACGACCGCCAGTGAACGCAGGTATTCATTGGTGCTGGTCTGGCCGAGGAAGAACGGCGAGAACGCCAGCACGATCACCAGCGACGAGGTCAGCAGCGGAATCGCCAGGGTGCGCCCGGCGTCTTCGCAGGCCTGGCGTCGGTCCTCGCCGGCATGCAGCCGGCGCTCGATGTCCTCGGCGATCACGATGCCGTTGTCCACCAGCAAGCCGAGCGCGAGGATAATCGCGGCAATCGACACGGTTTGCAGCTCGACCCCGAGCATGCGCATCGCAATCAACGTACCGAGGATGGTCAGCGGCACAATCGCGCCGACCACCAGCCCGGTGCGCCAGCCCAGAAACAGCATGACTACGGCCATGACGATGACCACCGTCTCGATCATCACGTGTTTCATCTTGGCCATCTGCTGGTCGACCACATCGGCCTGGAACGTCACCATATGGGCCGTGAAACCCAACGGCAGCTGCTGTTCCAGCTCGGCCAAGCGCTTGCGCAAGGCCACGCCGAATTGGTGCACGTTCTGTCCTGGCGCCATGGACACCGCCAGCACCACCGCGTCCTGGCCTTGATAGATCGCGGCGCTCTGGGGCGGGTCGGCAGCCATCACCGAGATCTGCGCGATGGCGCCGAGGGCCACCGATTGCGCGGTACCGTTGGCGCCGGGCAGTTGGATCGGCAACTGGCGCAGTTGCTCCACGCTGAGCACTTCGCCGGTCACGGTGAGGGTGGTGATCTGCCCGCCAATGTCGGCGATACCACCGGGCGCCAACACGTTCTGTTGCTGCACTTGCTGGAACAGTTGCTGCGGGGACAAACCCAGCCCCGCCAGGCGCTGCGGGTTGAAATCGATCGAGAGTTGCTGGTCCTGCACGCCGTGCAACGTTACCTGGCCGATGCCGGGCAACCCGCCCAATTGGTCGCGCAGGCGTTTCAACGGCCCGCGCATTTCGCTCATGCTGTAGCCGGGCGCGGTGACCGCAATGGAGGCGACGGCGACGCGTCCGAAATTATCATCGACAAAAGGCCCTTGGGTGCCAGGTGGAAATCCGGCGCCGGCCTCGGCGACTTTATTGCGTACCTGCTGCCACAGCACGCCCAGGTCCTTGATTTCATCGCGGGCCGTCACCTGGATAATCACGCTGCCGGGGTGGACGGTGGTCACGATGTTTTTGATCTGCGACAGCTCGCGCAGCTTTTCTTCGGTGGGCCGGGCCAGCAACTCTTCGGCGCGTTCGCTGGGCAGGCCGGGAAACTGGATGCTCACCAGCGCATCGCGGATGGTCACCGAGGGTTCTTCCTGGGTCGGGAAACTCAGGAACGTCGCCACGCCCGCGAGCAGGATTAGCAGGGCGGTGAATAACGTCAGGCGGCTCGCGCCCAATGCGTGACGGGTCAGGTTGATCATTCGGGCGCGCTCAAACGGCTGGAGGGTGCAAGCAGGTTGACGGGCTGGCCGTCGGTGAGGAACGCCACGCCGGTGACGACGACTTGTTCGCCATCCTTGAGGCCGCTATCGAGGGCGACACGGCCCTGGTCGATCAGGCCGATCCTGACCTCACGCAGGGCGACCTTGCCCTGGGTCGGGTCATAGACGAACACCTGCACCTGGCTGGCGTCGCCGCCCATGCGCAGCGCCTGGGTCGGAATCGACAGCGCGAGCGCGGCAGGGGTCGCCAATCGCACGTTGAGGTTCACGCCGCTGGGCAGCGCCAGGTCGCGGGCGTCCAGGCGAAAACGCGCGCTTTGCAACATGCCGTTCTGCGCGCGTGTCGACAGGCCCTCCAGCACCAGCGGCAGGGTCGATCCGGGCGCGGCCGGGTCGTTGGCGACGGCGTGGTCGCCAGGCTTGAGGCCGGCGGCCTGTTCCACCGGGACTTGCACGATGACCTGCAACGCGCCGCTGGCTTCCAATTCCATCACCACTTGGCCGGGCGATAACTCGCTGTACAACTGCGCGGGTCGTGCCACGACGCGACCGTCAAACGGCGCGATCAACTGGCCCTGGCGTTGGTCGCGTCGCACCAGGTCCAGGGCCGCTTCATCGGCGGCCTGCTGCGCTACGGCGGCCTGCCACGCGGCTTCGGCTTGCTCCACCGCGCTGGCCGCGACGCTGCCCTGGGCATACAGCAGTTGCTGGCGCACCTTGTTACGCTTGCGCTCGGCGGTTTGCGCCACGCTGGCGAACAAGGCCGCCTGCGCTTGTTTCAGGCGCAACCGCACGGCCGCCGTATCGAGGCTCGCCAGCACCTGGCCTTGTTTTACGCTATCGCCGATGTCGACATTCAACGCCACCAATCGGCCCGCGCCTTCGAAGGCCAAGACCGCGCGCTGGCGTTGGCGCACCACACCGGTCAACGGCGCGGCGTCGGCGCCGTAGGCGCGCACGCTGGCGACTTTCACCGACCTTATGGCCGGCTCCGGCGCCGCCTCCTCGTGCGAACAGGCCACCACCATCAGGCAGGCAACGCCGAGCACCAGGGGGCGGCCCCAAGGACGGAACAACTGAGCAAAACCCTGCATGCCTGGCGCCTCGTTATCAGAAGGTGTAGTTGATGGCGAACATGCCCAGGCCGGCGCTTTCACGCTTGACCAGTGGGCTGTTACGGGCCTGGTCGGCGTACTGGGTCAGCGTCAGGCTGGCCAGCGTCGACCAGTGCGCGTCCAGGCTGTGCTGCCAGTTCAAGGCGGCGGAATAGGCGTAGATCCCGGCATCGGCGTTGTATCTGCCGTAGAGCGAACGCTGGCTCTGTGCCTGTGTGACGCCGAAGAAGGTCTGGTTGTAGCGGCCATCGCCGGCATGGGCGTCGATGTCCAGGGCCAGGGTGTCGCTGTCTGTGTGAAACAGCACGCCTTCGAGGCCAAAGCGGTAGCGGTTGCCACGGTGCTCGCCGGCCATGCGCAGTTCCGCTTCGCCGCTCACCGAGAGCCAGTCAAGCAGCTGCTGGCTGAGGGTGAAGTCGGCGACGGTGGCGCCGCCGATATCGCCCATGCCTTTGAGCTCGCGGTCGCCGGGGCGGCTGGTGCTGTCCTTTTCCTTACGGCCCAGGTCGTAGTTGATTGCCGCGCTGGCGCTAAAGCCGCTGTCGGATTGAAATTGCAGGCCCACCCCACGGGTGGTGTCGGCGAACAGCACGCCACGCTGGATGCTGAACATCGGCAGCACCAGTGAGCGGTAGCGGTCGGCGCCCATGTAGCGCGGCGCGACGCCCATGCCAAGGCCCAAAGTTGCGGTGGTCTTGTCGGCTGCGGGGCTGGCGTCGGCGGCCTGCGCCTGGGGCACGAGGGCGCAGGCCATCAGGGCGGCGGCGCCCCAGAGCACGGTACGGGTAGGGGCAGTGGTCAATGTCATGGTGAAACCCTTTCTTTGGATGAAAACAATGGTGCGCCGGACAGCGCGCGATACAGCGCCAGGCGGTTGAACAACACCTGGTAGTTGGCCTTGCGTAACTCGATGGCCGATTCAGTCAGGCGAATGGCAGCGGCCAGGTACTGCGAACGCGCAGCCGCGCCGGCGGCAATCTGCTGGTCGACACGCTTGGCCTTTAATGCCGTCGAAGCGGCCAGGTCGATGTGTATGGTGGCGTCGGCCAATGCTTGTTGGCGTTGGCTCAACAGGTCGGCGATTTCGCGGAAGGCGTCCTGCACGGTCTTTTCGTATTGGGCGACAGCCGACTGTTGGCGCGCAGTGGCCAGGTCAAGATTGGCTCGGTTGCGGCCGCCGTCGAACAGCGGCAGGTTCAGTTGCGGCGTGAACAGCCAGGCGCCGCTGCCGGATGAAAACAGGTTGCTCAAGCGCGGGCTGGCGATGCCCGCGCCGGTGCTCAAGGTGATGGAGGGGAAGAGCGCCGCACGGGCGGCACCGATGTTGGCGTTCGCGGCGCGCAGGGCTTCTTCGCACTGGCGCACATCAAAGCGTTGCAACAGTCGTTGGGACGAGAGTTCGATCAGCCAGGGCGGGGTATCCAAGTCAATTGCAGGGTCTGTCGCGGTAGAGGTCGAAGACGCGGCCTGGTAGCCGGTCACCCATGCCAGCGCCTGCTGTGCACTGGCGTGATCGGCGCTTGCGTCCTGCCATTGCTGGGCGGCACGCCGAACCTCCATGCGCTGGGTGTCGACCGTGTCCTGGGCGACGAGGCCTTCTTTTTGCTGACCGTCGAGTACGCTCAGCAGCAGGTTTTGGTTGTCGAGAATGGACTGCGTGTCGGACTGCACGCCTGCCTGCAAACGCTCTTGCAAATACAGGCGTGCCACTTCAACGATCAGCGCCTTGCGCGCGGCCAAAGCCCCATAGCGTGTGGCCAGGTAGTCATGCTGCGCCGCCTCGGACAGGCTGCGCACTCGGCCGAAAAAATCCAGCTCGAAGTCCGATACGCCGACGGACGCCACCGCAATGTCTTGCCCATAACGTTCGTCGGCGGCCTTGTCGTGCAAGTGCTGGCGGTTGCGTTGCAGGCCCAGGGCCACGGTGGGCAGGCGATCGGCGCGGGAAATGCCGTACTGGGCACGGGCCTGCTCGACACGCAGCAATGCCAGGCGCAGGTCGCGATTGTAGTTCAGGGCTTGTTCAACCCGATGCGGCAACTGCGCCGATGAATTTAGGCCGGCCAGCAATTGTCGCTCCTCCTCGGAAAGCCCCTCGACCTCACCGGTCACGGAAGAGGGCGTGCCCGTCGAAGGTTCGCCCTGCAGGGTCTGCGGAACCGGCAGCACGGGCGCCTGGTACTTAGGCGCCAGCGAGCAGCCGGCCAGCGTGCCGACCAGCAGCAAAACCGCGACGAGGCGTTCAGGCAGCTTGATAGGCTTGGACAGCAGTGTGGTGGTCGGCATAGGATCGGTTCGCGAAAGTCGGCGTAGGGCAATACTGGCAGCGGACTTTCAATAAACCGTTCGTGAATTATCAAGGTTTCATCAAGAGGCTTCTTTGTGTCAGGAAAACGTATCCTCATCGTCGAAGACGACGCCGACAGCGCCAACATTCTCGAAGCGTATCTGCGCCGGGACGGCTTCGAGGTGGCCCTGGCCGAAGACGGCCAACGCGGTCTGGACCTGCACAAAAGTTGGCGGCCCGACCTGATCCTGCTCGACGTGATGCTGCCGCGCCTGAGTGGCACCGAAGTGTTGTCCGCCGTGCGTCGCGGCAGTGACACGCCGGTGATCATGGTCACGGCCATGGGCGACGAGCCGGAAAAACTCGGCGCGTTGCGCTATGGCGCCGACGACTATGTGGTCAAGCCCTACAGCCCGCGCGAGGTGGTGGCGCGGGTGCATGCGGTGTTGCGGCGTAGCGCGGGCAGCCAACCGGTGGAACAGGTGCTGCGCTATGAAAACCTGCGAGTCGACCTGCTCGCGTTCACCGCCGCCATTGAGCACCGCGATGCGCCACCGCAGTGGCTGGAACTGACACCGACTGAATTCAAGTTGCTGGCGACGTTGCTCAAGACCCCGTCCAAAGCCTTTACCCGCGATGAATTGCTGGAAATCTGCCTGCCGGAAAGCGAGGCCCTGGCCCGCGTCGTCGATGCCCACGTGCACAACCTGCGGCGCAAGCTCGAAACCCATGGTATCGCCGGAGTACTGGTGACGGTGCGCTCCATTGGCTATCGGTTCAGGTGAGCAACATGCTGGAAAAATCACGGGCCAACGATAAACCTCTGTGGCGCTGGGTCGGCATGCGTATGAGCCTGTTGGCCATCGGCGCGGTGGTGGTGATCGCCGTTTGCATGTGGATCAACTTCAGGCTGTCGGACCAGTATTTTTTGCAGCGCCTGCCGCCGGCGGCGCGCGAGGAGTTGCTGCAGTTGCGCGCCGAGCCGCAGCTCAATGAGACACGCTTGCGCCAACTGGTGGCCGAGTACTATCCGGTGGAGTTCTTCCAGCCGGATATGGCCAACCGTGACTGGCTGATCCTGGCTTGCCTGGTGCTGGCCGCTATCCCGATCATCATTCTCTGCGGTTTGTGGTTTTCGCGGCCCTTGTCCAGCCAGTTCTCGGCGATTGCCCAGGGCGCACGGCGGGTCGCCGGCGGTGATTTCCTGACGCGCCTGCCGGTTCACCACGACGCACCCGACGAGCTGCAACGCCTGATCAGCGACTTCAACAGCATGACCACCCAACTGGAACGTTATGAGCGCGATGTGCGTGAGTCCAGCGCGGTCATCGCCCACGAACTGCGCACACCGTTGAATGCCGCGATGGGGCGCGTGCAGGGCATGCTCGACGAGGTATTCCCCAGCGATGCCACGCAGTTGGGCATGGTCAAGCGCCAGCTCGATCAACTGCGTAAATTGGTGGACGACCTGCACCTGCTGTCGATGGCCAGGGCAGGGCAACTGGTGCTGGAGCGCAGCGATTTTCCCCTGGCGGCGTTGGTGAGCGAACGACTGGCCTGGTTCCAGCCGCAATTGGACGAGGCCGGTGTGCAGGCACGGGTCAGTATCGAGGACGGGGTTCGTATCCATGCCGATCGTGATCGCCTGGGTCAGGTGCTGAATATCCTGATCGACAACCTGCTGCGCTATGCGGCGGCGGGCGGCGAATTGAACATCATGGCGCGCCAGGTCGAAGACCGCGTCGTGATTGAGATGGGTGACCGAGGGCCGGGCATCGAAGCACAACACCTGGACAGCGTGTTTGACCGCTTCTGGCGGGCGGAGCGCTCCAGGGCGCGTTATTCGGGGGGCAGCGGGCTGGGCTTGTCCATCGCCCGTGCGATCTGCCAGGCCCATGGCGGCACTATCGCTGCCAGCAATCGTGCCCAGGGCGGCACCTTGATCAGGGCGCAATTTCCGTTGTAGTTCGGCGCAGCAGGTGCGTGAGGACGTCTTGGGATCATGGCGTTACCCAGTTATCTATTTAATCGAACGCGGCGTTCAGTATTTAATATTTGCCGGACTCTGCCGCGGCTATTAGCCTCTTTCCAAGCCTCCAACGAAGCGCCGGACTTCAGGAGGCTGCTGCAATAGCCACACGAACAGAGCACTCGCCAAAAGACGTGCGCGCCTGCGAAAACCGCGCCCGCCAGTGGATGCCCAGGCAACCCCCCACACCCATTACAAGAATACCGAGCCGGGACGAACCTTGAGGGTTTGGCCACGGCTTCGGACAGCCAAAATCTGCCGATTTTCTGGAGCCACACCGCCATGAGTGCACGTCCCCAAACCGGCGTAGACGCCGATAGCGACGCCGAACAATTGCGCAAACTGGGTTACACCTCGAACTTCAATCGCAGCATGAGCCTATGGGAAAACTTCGCCCTGGGCTTTACCTACCTGTCGCCGGTGGTGGGTGTCTACACCCTGTTCGGCCTGTGCCTTGCCGCCGGCGGGCCGCCGATGTTCTGGGCCTACCTGCTGGTGGGCTGCGGGCAATTGCTGGTGTGCCTGATCTTCGGCGAAGTGGTTTCGCAATTCCCGATTTCGGGCGGCGTCTACCCTTGGGCCCGACGCCTGGTGGGTAAGCGCTGGGCATGGATGGTCGGCTGGATCTACTCCATCGCGCTGTGCGTCACCATTGCCGCCGTCGCGGTCGGAGCCGGGCCTTACCTCGCGGCGATGCTCGGTTTCGAGGCGAGTAACAACACCAATATCATCATCGCGGTGGTGCTGACGCTGTTCGCCACCCTGGTCAATCTCAGCGGCACCAAGGTGCTGGCCCGCATCGCCATGTTCGGCTTTCTGTGTGAGCTGGTCGGCGCGGTAATCGTCGGTGTGTACCTGTTGGTATTTGAACGTCATCAGCCCATCAGCGTGCTGTTCAACACGTTTGATATCCGTATCGACGGTTCCTACTTGCCGGCGTTCCTCACTGCATCGCTGGCGGGCATGTTCCTTTACTACGGCTTTGAGGCCTGCGGCGACGTGGCCGAGGAAACCCCCAACCCGAGTAAACAAATCCCGGTGGCCATGCGCATGACCATATATATCGGCGGTGTGGCCGCGATGTTCGCCTGCCTGGCGCTGATCCTCGCCGTGCCGGACATGCAAGCGGTGATCAACGGCACCGATAAGGACCCGGTAACTACCATCCTCAACAATGCCTTTGGCAGCGTCGGTTCGAAGGTGGTCATGGGCGTGGTGATGATCTCCTTCATCTCCTGCGTCATCAGCCTGCAGGCCGCCGCCAGTCGACTGCTGTATTCCTACGCCCGCGATGAGATGGTCATCGGCAGCCGCCTGCTCAAGCGGATTTCGCCGACCACTCAGGTGCCGGTGGCAGCGCTGTTCGTCTCCGGTGTGCTGCCGACCCTGATCATCACCCTCGGTTTCTTCCTTCAGGACGCGGTGGCGACCATCGTCAGCTTTGCGGCCATCGGTATCTACCTGGCCTTCCAGATGATCGTGCTTGCGGCCCTCTACGCTCGCGCCCGGGGCTGGAAACCCAGCGGCAAATTCGCGTTGGGGGCCTGGGGCCTGCCGGTGAATATCGGCGCGCTGATCTATGGCGTCGGTGCAATCATCAACATGGCCTGGCCGCGCACACCGGATGCGGCCTGGTACATCAACTACGCGATGGTTCTCAGCACGGCCATCGTGATTGGCCTGGGCCTGCTCTACATGTGGCTGGGCAAACCCTATGACCGTGGCACCGCACCCGCCGGCGATGCCTGGGAAGTCAGTCGATAGCCGGGGGAGGCGCGGGCTGAGTCTTGCAGGCCACTCGCTGGCTTGAATGGTTCTATGAAATGCTACAAAAGTGGATCTTTTTACCGAACCATTTCGTTCCTATAGTCGCGCCGTATCTTGAGCACTCAGCGCTGTTCGCTGAGTGCTCCTACCCTACGGGAACGCGATCTATGAATTATCAAAAATGTTCTATCGGCCTTGGCGCTTGTGCACTGTTGGTTTTGTCCGCGCTGCGATTGTCCGCCGGCCAACCGCCGGCCAGGGAAGACTTTATAAAATATCCCTCCCTGCGACAAAAGTGGTCGGCAATATGCGACCCGCGCAGCAACCTCGCCGAAGTTAACGCTGAAGGTTGCGAGCATTTACATCAATGGACGGCCGCCAGCGAATTCTCTGTTTTGGATAACTTAATGAATCAAAACCTGGGCAAGTAACAACGCTCGCTGCGGTGTTGCGGCATGTCGATTACTTAAAAAGCAGCGTCATGCCGGAGTTTGCATTGCTGTCGCTCAGTCACTCAGAGATGCCCGCTTTGTTTGAGCTTCTTGGCCAGGTATCGAGAGCCTTCAATGGTCAGGTGGTTCGGATCCCTGAATAGCAGTTTGCCGCCGCTCACCATCGAGCAATCGTTGGTGTTGCAGAAGTACTGGAGCACCGGAACGTATTTCACATTCGGCGATTTCTCAACAGCTTCAGCCAGCGCTTTATGGTACAGGGCCTTATTTTTCATCTGTTGATCAAAAGGCCCGGTGCAGGTTGGGCCGTCTGCGCTGAACCTGCGCCCGTATTTGCATGCCTCAGGGTCAAACAAGAAGGTTGGAACATCATCAAGTAGGGTGACGGATTTATGGTTGTCGGTGAAGAGTTTGAAGGTTCTTTCAAGCTGGCCGGCCGGATCTTCAGTGCTGGGTTGGATCTTTTGTTCCCAAAGCGCGGAGATGAAAACCTTTTTGATGGCTGGGTCTGCCGCGACTCTTTCTATAGCTTCACGCATGACTGGGCTGTCAAGTGCGGGCAATTGTTTTTGAGAGAAAGAGGCGACATTGCTGCTGTTGAATTCATCTGCAAACCCTGCGAGCAAGTGCTCTGCATGGCTATCGCCCAATAGCAAAATATCAATCGATCCAGTTTGTTTTGACTGAAAGCAGCGATATCCGAACTCAAGGTCTTTGAATGACAAATTCCTCAGTGCTTCGTCCGAGCATTTGTAGAAGTTTTTGCTCATGTACGTGATGTACGGATACCTGCCAAGATCTTCGGCGTAGCGCGCAACTGGCTTCGCTGCCTCGCGAAATGGAAGGCCGTCACCCACCTGAATGCCGAGCGCGGTAACTGTCGTGACGACCATCGCGCCGCACAAGCCCTTGATGGCCGTGTTGCGGTCTATGCGCTGGGTACGAATAGGCGATTCGATGAAGCGGTACGTCGCCCATGCAAGCACCAAGGCTGCCACAATGGCCGTGGCTCTTATTTCTGGCGAAGGCGTTGCGCTCTGGATGATCCTCGGGAAGACCAGCAGCGGCCAATGCCACAGGTAGAGTGGGTAACTGATGAGCCCGATACCGACCATCAGGCGATTGGAAAGAACGAAGCGATTAACCATCCCCTCAGGGCCCGCTGCGATGATCAAAACGGCACCCGCGACAGGCACCAGGGCAAGCATTCCGGGGAATGCGGCAGCGCTGGTGATAGTGAGCAGGCCGTATCCAATCATGGCAGTCCCGGCCAAGGACATAACGTTTGCCCAAATGGCTGACGGTGCCGCTCGAAGTGCCAGGCAAGACAGTAACGCGCCCGCCAGCAGTTCCCAGAATCGTGTTTGCGGAGAATAAAAATCTGCCGTTGGATTGTGGGATGCCTGATACAGATTCAGGCCAAATGACACTGCGATGAGCAGCCCTATAGCAATCGGCAGGTTCGTGCGCAGACGCCAGAACGCGAGTAACAGCAGCGGCCATACGAAGTAGAACTGCTCTTCAATACCCAGGCTCCACAGATGTAGAAGCGGTTTTGTGTTCGCGGCTACATCAAAGTAACTGGTCTCGCTCCACAGCAATAGATTTGAGACAAATGCGGCGCCTGCAATCGAATGTTTGGCAAGTGACAGGTACTCATCTGCCAACATCGCGAGCCAACCGAATGACAGGCATGACACCAGCACGACTATAAGTGCTGGGAATATTCTGGCGGCACGCCGGGCGTAAAATCCAGAGAGTGAAAACTTATCCTCGCGCAGCGCTTGGATGAGAATGGACGATATCAAAAATCCGGAAATGACGAAGAATATGTCAACCCCGATAAAACCACCGGTAAGTGCTGATGGGAATGCGTGAAATATAACAACAGACATCACGGCTACCGCTCGAAGCCCATCGATATCGCGTCGGTATTGGAGTGGCGTTTGGGTCGATGCCGCCTGTATTTGTTGTTCAAGTCTTAGTGACGTCATGCTCAAGAGACCTCCGGGGCTCGCTGCGAAGCGCGCATAGCCTAACCGTTGGCGACCTCTCGTCAATATTTATCTATGACGTGCGCCATTATGCCGACCAGCAATAAAGTTGGTCGCGTCCTGCTAGAGCAAAGCGTCGCGTTTAGCGAGATGTTTGCCATTTGCGCCGCATTTTCAGCGCCCCACGTACACAGCGGGATGATCGCCTCGGCCAAGCTGCGACCGAGCAGCTTCATGACCGCCAGCGAGGTCGCTCCTGACGGCGGCCTGGCACAAATCTGAAGCACGATGCTCTCACCGGCTGCCAGCCTGCAGGTATTTACTGATGCATCTCCGTCACAGACATCGTGAATACCAATTTGGATCGGCCAGCGTTGGAATAGGAATGGGGGACGTCAGTTTTGGCCACTGCCGAACTCCCCGCAGGGATGACCAACTCTGTTTCCCCTACCACGCATTTCAGCGTGCCTTTCTCCACATGAAACAGTTCCAGCGTGCCCTGCGGATGCCCCGGTGAAGCGAAAGATTCGCCTGGGTGCATTTCCCAACGCCACAGCTCGATCATGTCGGGGCCCGACGTTCCTGCCAGAAGGCGTGCCGTTCCGCCCAGGTCCCCGGTCCACAGTGTGGGGATGTCTTGGCTGTGGATGATGTGGGCGGATGGAGCTTCGGTCACGTTGACGATGTCTGCTACGGACAGGCCCAGCGCGGCGGCGATTTTGCAAAGGATGCCGATACTGGGGTTCGCCGTACATTTTTCTATTTCGACGACCATCCCCTTGCTCACCCCTGCGCGACGGGAAAGCTCATCCAATGTGATTTTCTGGGCTTTGCGCGCCTGTTTGAGCGTGCGCGCGACGGCCAGGCTGACGGCTTGAGCATCAGCGCCAGGGGTAGTCGACAGGGTGGGCTTCGTGGCCATTGATGAGGGTCATGAGGAAAAATGTGCGGGGATTCTCGGCCCCTATCAGTCGCTCCGTCAATCGGCGCGCCCGCTATAGTGGCTGATAATGGTCATTATATTGACTTTGCTGGTCGTCGCTGACTAGCATGAAATGACATTTAGGTACCTGGAGGTTTTTGATGCTGTCCGTACTGCCGTTGATCGATCAAGCCGTTGCCGAGCTGGCGCCACAGTTCCGGGCCCTGAGCATCGTGGTGCAAGCGGCGCCACTGGCCAACCCTGAGGTGGCCCAGGCTGCGCTGGACCGCGCTTGCAAGGTTGTGCAGGAAGGTGGGCCGAGCTGGGGTGAAGCCCATCTGGCCGAGTGGGCGCAAGCGTTCCGAAAATTTGGCGCCAAGCCGCAGCGCACGCCTTGTTCGGCTGAGGCACTGCGTAAACGGGTTTTACGTGACGGCAGCTTGCCGAGCCTGGATCCCATCGTCGACCTCTACAACGCAATCAGTCTTGAGTACGCCATCCCGGTGGGTGGGGAAAACATTGAAGCCTACGTAGGCTCTCCACGGCTCGTAGTTGCAGATGGCACCGAACCGTTTGACACCTTGAAAGAGGGGGCTCCTGCTGTCGAGTATCCAGACGCCGGCGAGGTTATCTGGCGCGATGACCAAGGCGTGACCTGCCGCCGTTGGAACTGGCGACAAGGTGTCAGGACCCGTCTGGGTGCCGACGCAAAGAGCATGTGGTTCATTCTGGAGAGTTTGCCGGCGATGCCGCTTGAAGCCTTAACGGAAGCGGGGGACAAGCTGATCGAGGGGCTGCAGCAAATGATGCCCGGCGTCCAGATCCAACGTTCACTGATTGGTCCTGGCGGCCAATAGTCAGGTACGGCTATTTCGCCATGAACTCAACCACTGAGGCTCAAAATACCGTCGGCAAATTTTTCCGGTGCCTCTTGGGGTACGTTGTGCCCAATGCCTTCCAGGCGCTGGCGCCGATACGGCCCGGTAAAATAGCCCACGAATGGGTCGTCCTTGGCCGGGGGGTCGACCGCATCGGCCGCACCCTCCAGAACCAGTGAAGGCACGGTGATCGTTGGTTGCGCGGCAAGTCGGGATTCTATATGGCGATAGGCTGGATCGCCGTCAACCAATCCGAAACGATGGCGGTACGAGTGTATGACCACCTCCACAAAGTCGTCGTTCTCAAACGCGGCG
Source organism: Pseudomonas asgharzadehiana (assembly GCF_019139815.1). NCBI lineage: Bacteria > Pseudomonadati > Pseudomonadota > Gammaproteobacteria > Pseudomonadales > Pseudomonadaceae > Pseudomonas > Pseudomonas asgharzadehiana. The sequence goes on along the minus strand of NZ_CP077079.1, from coordinate 3,448,863 downwards.
GCAGTCGTCTCAAACGCCGCCTCGGTGAACCGCCAGGTTGGGGACCACAGGCGCCATAGCAAATGGCAGAACGCCTTGCGGTTCGCGGTCAACCCAGCGCGCCCACGGCTACCGTGAAGATAGTATTGGTACCAGAGAAGATGCTCAGCTTCGGGTGAAACGGGCGCGTGCTCCTTAGCGATATTCTGGATGCTGTAGCCGCCACAGCTAACCAAACCGCTTACCCGTTCCGGCCATAGCGCGGCGACAACGCAAGCCGCTCTTCCACCCCAGTCATAGCCCGCAAGCACAGCTTTTTCGATCTTCAGGGCGTCAAGAAAAGCCAACAAGTCGGCGCCTATGGCCGCCTGCTCGCCAGAGCGCATTGCTTGCCCATCTAAAAACCGGGTGGGACCAAAACCACGAAGGTACGGAGTGAAGCATCGCTTTCCAGTCGAGGCCAGGATCTTGGCGACTTCATCGTAGGCATGCACGTCATAGGGGAAGCCGTGGAGCAACACTATGGGGGGGCCGTCTACCGGGCCGAGTTCCAGGTAGGCGATTTGCAAACTACCGGCTTTAACAGTTTTCATCATGCCCTCCGAAATAGCGCCTGCAATCGAAGGGTTGGACAAACAAAACACGCCCATGCTCAAAAAAGCTGGGCGTTCAGGAGCGACCTCACGCCCGCTATGCAGTACGACCGCCGAGCACTTCAGCCACCCAGTCGGCAATGTTCATGAACTAGTCGCGTTCGGCGAGGTTATTGACGGTGTTGAGCGGTGACAGGTACGCGATGGACAGTTGGGCGTTGTAGCCTTTGCGGGCGAGGGTGGCCAGGGCGATTGAACAGTTCGACATCCAGGCCTTGGCACAACAAGGCCATGGCTTCCCTAAAAAGCTTGGAATCCCCCGGAAAACGACGGAACGCCACAAACGAAAAAACCCGCCGAAAGGCGGGTTTTAAAGGGCTCCACGGACTTTACTGGCTGTCCGTGGAACTGGAGATGGTGCCCGAACCCGGAATCGAACCGGGACGCCCTTACGAGCGGGGGATTTTAAGTCCCATGCGTCTACCAGTTTCGCCATTCGGGCGGTAGCGCGGTTAAGCAGGGTTGGGAATATATAGATCCAGGCGCGTATGTGCAAGGTCGCACGCTAGCTTTCTTGTGCGCGGGAATGGATGAAAAAGCTCGGAAGATCAGTGAGCTACGCGGTTTTGAGGGGCGATTCGGTACTGGGGTCGAGTCGGGGGGTACTGTCTATAAATGACAGAAGAGCCTTTGAAGCCCGCGACATGTGGTCAGCCTTCCTGGCGGATGCGGGTGTAAGGTAGGCCGTGCAACCCGTGGAAATCTCAGGAAAGCGAGGTGACTATGAGCGTTCCAATGCTGAAGAAGCTGCATCTGAATGGATACCATATCGTGCAGGTCAATTACGGCCCCTGGCGAGTGTGTACGCATAGCGACCGGTTGGCGTCCTTCAATTCCCGTGAACAGGCACTGGCGTACGCCGCCACGCTGCCGGCGTACAAGGCGCGCGGCAGGCCGGTAGCCAATGATGCGTGAGGACACGTGAAAGCCCCGGTTCCGCCGGGGCTTTTGCGTATGGCGTACTGCCCCGGCGCTGATGCAGGGTTCGGTATCGTTTGCTGGCCTGTTCAACCCCAGCCGCGGGCGCTACCCTGCCACGCTTTCCATCACAAAAAGGACACGATGATGAGCGCCGAAACCCTGCTTCAAGTAGGCAGCTGCCGCTGTAACGAGGTGCGCTTTAGCCTGAGCGAGCCCCCGGTGATCACCATGGCCTGCCATTGCACCGGTTGCCAGAAGATGACCTCCAGCGCGTTTTCCCTCAGTGCGTTGTATGCCGCCGGTGCTTTCACGGTGACCCAGGGCTGCCCGGTCATTGGTGGCCTGCACGGCGTCGACCGTCACTACTTTTGCCCTCGCTGCATGAGTTGGCTGTTTACCCGGCCCCATGGCATCGACGAGTTCGTCAATGTGCGCGCGAGCCTGCTGGATAATTTCAGGGCGTACAGGCCGTTCATGGAAACCTGGACCTGCGAAAAGCTGCCCTGGGCAAATACTCCAGCGGTCGAAAGTTTCGCGAAACTGCCCGAACCCCACGACTTCCCGCGCTTGATGCAAGCCTATGCCGCGTTCGGTAAGGGCTGAGTTCAGTCGATCAGTGCCAGCAAATCAGTGTCGCCGACATCCACGCCCGCCTGGGTCAAAAGCGTTGTGACCTGGCCGCGGTGGTGGGTCTGGTGATTGAAGAAGTGCAGCAGCAGGCTCGAAAACGGCTTATCGCTCGCGACGCCACGCATGTTGCGGTAATGCAGGCGCTGGTCGAGGTCGGGCTCACGCAAGGTCTCGACCCAGTCGATGATCAGTTGGTCGAGCCAACCGCGACGGGTCGCCAGTTGCTCCAGGTCCGCGAAGGCCAAGTGCTTGAGGTCGCGGGGCATGGCGATGGCTTCCAGCGGGGCCAGTGCCGAAAAGCCTGTCGGGTGTTGGGCGAAGCGCTTGAGCCACACCGTGTCGCCCAGCGCCAGATGGTTGAGCGTGCCGAGGATCGAGCCGAAAAAGGCCTCGCGGTCCATGCGTAATTGCGCCTCTGAAAGCTGGGCGGCGGCGGCATAGACCTTGCGGTTCATCCACCGGTTGTACGCTGCCATCAGCACGATCTGTTCGATACGGTTCATGTGGTTTAAATGCCCTGAGCGGCCAGAATCGCCAGATAGATCAGCACCACGCCGCAGGCGGCATAACTGACGCGCTGCCACAGTGGCGAAGCATTTTTGCGCAAGAGGTTGACCAGGGTAGCGATCAAAAAGCATGACAACACCGAGGCCAGCATAAAACCTGCAAAAAACATCAACGTCTGACCATGGCTGGGCGTGGCGCCCACGATGCCGGACAAGGCGCTCCCCAACGCGCCCCAGTAAACAATGTTCTTCGGGTTGGCCAGGGAAATCGCGGCGCCCACCGCCAGTGCGTTTTTCCCGGAAGTGGCCGCTGCGTCGTCCATTTTTGGCAGGTGCCAGGCGTCAATCAAGCTGCGTATACCAAGCCAAGCCAGGTACAGCGCGCAGATCACCGTCAGCGGCACGCGCACGGCGTCATGCTGGATGAGCAGGGCGATGCCGGTCAGGCCGATCACCGCCCACACTGCGTCGCCCACCAGCGAGCCGATCTGCACCAACAGGGCAGGCGTGAAGCCCTGCAATAAGCCACGTCGCAGGGTCTCCGCCAGCACCGCGCCGGGCGAAAGGCAAAACACAAAACCGAATACCAGCGCGTAAAAAAAGATCGTCAGCATGCCCGCTTCCTTTCGAGAAAGTGGCAGAGCATACGTCAGCAAGGGCGCTCAAATCGACCGTTGTTTGAGCCTGGCAACGTTGTTACAACGCGGCGATACGCTCAAGTTCAATCTTCAGTTGCGCCGGGGTCAGGCTGGACAGAGGCAGGTCGAAAAGCGCTCGGCAGCGGGTTTCGATGGTATTGAGTGTCGCCTCGAACGCGGCTTCCACAATGGCTTCATCGCCCTTGACGTCAGACGGGTCCTCCAACCCCCAATGCGCCTTTACCGCAGGCCCGAAATACACCGGGCAAGCTTCACCGGCAGCTCTGTCGCACACGGTGATCAGAATGTCAGGCGGGTTGTCTTTAAAAGCGTCATTGCCTTTGCTGTACAACCCCTCGGTGCTGATACCCACAGCTTGCAGCGCGCTCAGGCTGCGCGGCAGTACCTGGCCCTTGGGGAAGCTGCCGCAGCTGAAGGCCTGGAAACCCTCCGGCGCGAGGTGATTGAACAGGGCCTCGGACAAAATACTGCGGCAGCTGTTGGCGGTACACATGAACAGGACTTTCATCTTAGATACTCAGGCGCAAGGCGAGGGCGGCGAGGGTGATCAGCAACACCGGCACGGTCAGCACTATCCCGACCTTGAAGTAGTAACCCCAGGTGATGGTAATGCCTTTACGCGCCAGGATATGCAGCCACAGCAACGTGGCGAGACTGCCGATCGGGGTGATTTTGGGGCCCAGGTCGCTGCCGATCACGTTGGCGTAGATCATGGCGTCCTTGACCACGCCCACGGCGTGGCTGGACTCGATGGACAGCGCGCCGATCAACACGGTCGGCAGGTTATTCATGGCCGAAGACAGCAAGGCCGTCAGCACGCCGGTGCCCATGGCCGCGCCCCACACGCCATAAGTGGCGAAGGTATCCAGCCAGGTCGCGAGATAGGTGGTGAGGCCGGCATTGCGCAATCCGTAGACCACCAGGTACATGCCCAGGGAAAAGATCACGATCTGCCACGGTGCGTCCTTCAAGACCTTGCGCGTGGATATTTTGTGGCCCTTGGCGGCGATCACCAGCAGCAGGACGGCGCACACGGCGGAAATCGCGCTGATGGGAATGCCCAGTGGTTCCAGGGCAAAGCAGCCTATCAACAGAATGCCCAGCACCCACCAGCCGGCCAGGAAGGTGGCGCGGTCGTGGATCGCACTGGCGGGATCGGCGAGGTCGGCGGGGTCGTAGGTGTGGGGGACGTCGCGGCGAAAGTACCCCAGCAGCACGGCCAGGGTGGCGGCCACACTCACGAAGTTGACCGGCACCATCACGGACGCGTATTCGTTGAAGCCGATCTTGAAGTAATCCGCCGAGACAATATTCACCAGGTTCGACACCACCAGCGGCAGGCTCGCCGTGTCGGCGATAAAGCCCGCGCCCATCACGAACGCCAACGTTGCCGCCGGGGAAAAGCGCAGGGCCAGCAACATCGACATCACGATGGGCGTGAGGATCAGCGCCGCCCCGTCATTGGCGAACAGCGCCGACACCAGCGCGCCGAGCAAAACCATATAGGCAAACAAACGGCGACCGCGCCCACGGCCCCAACGCGCCACATGCAGGGCGGCCCAGGCAAAAAAACCGGCCTCATCGAGCAGCAGGCTGATGATGATCAGCGCGACAAACGTACCGGTGGCGTTCCAGATGATGTGCCATACCACCGGGATATCCGCCAGGCTGATCACGCCGCAGGCCAAGGCCAGGATCGCGCCCAGTGTGGCGCTCCAGCCAACACCCAGGCCCTTGGGCTGCCAGATGACCAGAATGATGGTGACGATAAAAATCGCGATCGCGACAAGCATGAATAAACGCTCCGATGGCTCAGCAGCAGGTGCTGGCCCGTTGTGGTCTGTCGCCCATTGCATCCAGACGCTGGGCGTCGTTATGCAACCATGGCTGGTTGGCTTGCAGGGTGGTGTCCAGCAGTTGGGTGACCCAGTCAGGCAGTGCCGGATTGATGCGGTAGTAGATCCATTGCCCTTGGCGACGGTCCAGCAATAACCCGCCTTTGCGCAGTTGCGCCAGGTGGCGGGAGATTTTTGGCTGGCTGTCGTCCAGAGCATGGATCAACTCGCACACGCAAAGTTCGCCTTCACGCAGAATCAGCAGGGTGATCCGGGCGCGAGTGGCGTCCGCCAGGCATTTGAACAGGGCGGGCGGGGAAAAGAAGTCGGACATGTTCAACGTCGGTATAGAGGGGGGGCGAATATATGGAATTGCGTATATGTAGGTCAAATCCTGTTTTGCGTTGACGTGGATCAAAGGTCGTCGAATCAACCACAAGTGATTGAAATTAAACTGAAACATGAATGTCCTAAAGTGCCTGCCCATTGCTGATGAAGGAAGACCCGCGTGACCCGAGCCACTCGCAACCTGCGCAAAACCCTGGATTCCGTCGCGGAAAATAACGAAACCGCGGCGTTCGACCTGATGCGCGCCGTGGAGAAACTCGCCGATGAAGTGTTGCGTCAACGCCTGCTCAATACCATTCACCGGCTCAACCAGGACGCCTATGAACTGCGTGAGGCGCGTGATTCGGTGGAGCAGGTGTCGGTAAAACTCGCCTGAGCAAGATCGTTCAAGACATCTTTTATTTGCGCTGGCATGCTCGTCGACTGTTCGTTGATGAGTCGTTTTCCATGCCTGCTGCCATACCTCATTACGGCTTCGCTCGCGGCGCCATCGCCGCTATCCCCCTGTCCCTGGCCTGCGCGCCCTGGGGGTTGCTCGCCGGTTCCATGGCCATCGATGCGCAATTTACCCCGCTGCAGGCCCAAGGCTTGTCCGCCATCGTGTTTGCCGGTGCGGCGCAGTTGGTAGCCATCGGCATGGTCAAGAGCGGCGCCAGCCTGATTTCCATCGTGCTCACCACCTTGTTGCTGACCTCCCAGCATTTGCTCTACGGCATGCACCTGCGTCCGGTTCTTTCGCCGCTCAAGACCCGGTGGCGCATGAGCCTGGGCTTTTTGCTCACCGATGAATTCTTCGCGCTGGTCAGTCATTTTGACCGCCAGACCTTCAACCGCTGGTATGCATTGGGCGTGGGCCTGACGTTCTATATCATCTGGAACCTGTTCACCCTCGCCGGCATCGTGCTGGGTAAAAGCATTCCGGGGCTTGACCAGTTGGGCCTGGAGTTCTCGATTGCCGCGACCTTTATTGCCTTGATCACGCCCGTGGTGCGCGATGTGCCGACGGTGGTCTGCGTGGCCGTGGCCCTGCTGTGTTCGGTGTGGCTGAGTTATCTGCATTGGGAGTCGGCGGTGGTGGTGTCCGGCGTGCTGGGCATGAGCGCAGGGTTTGCCTGCAAGCGACTGGGAGTCGGGCAGCCATGATTTATCTGATGATCGTGGCCATGGGCCTGGTGGTGTTTTTTAATCGTTACCTGTTTATCGAGCCGCGCCTGCCGGTGCGCCTCAACCGCGGCGCGCGCGAGTTTCTGGGGTTTGCGGTACCGGGCATGCTCACGGCGATCTGCGGACCGATCATTTTTTTGCCCGATCACCAGCTCAACCTGAGCCCGGCCAATCCGTATTTACTGGCGGGTATCTGCGCGATAGGCCTGATGTACTGGACGCGCAGTGTGTTGATTACCGTGCTGCTGAGCATGGCGTTGTTTTATCTGTTTCGCTGGTGGGTCTGACGCGCAGGCGTAAAAAAGCCCGCGGGAGGGCGGGCAGAAGGAAGACTTCTAAAAATGAGCCTGGCCACTATAGGTGGTGAGTTCTTCCTTCACAGTGAAACAAAGTTCATGCAGGCGGCAGTCAACGCCATTGCAATGGTACAGTCGCGTTTTTTCAAGGAAGCGATGGCATGCGAAAGGTGGTCATGGGCGCATTGGTACTGGCAGCACTGGCCGGTTGCGCGGGTTCGAAGATGAAAGACGCGCGCGCGGGCACGCCCTACAAAACCCTGGCGTCGGATAAAACCACCCTGGTGGTTGCCGAGTGCGTTCAGTTTGGCTGGCAGGATGAAAGCGTGTTTGGCGTGGACGCCGGTGGTTTCAAGGAGCCGAGCGGGGCGGGCGGTTTTACCGTGTACACCACGGGCGGCGATTACTTCGTGGACGTGCAAAGCGCCGGTAGCGGATCGTCCGTCAAGTATTACGCCGCTGCCGACGGCATGCCCGCCAAGCGTCGTTTGGCCGCATTGGCGACCTGCCTGTAATCCCGTGCCTTAGGCATATTCGGAAATGCCCGGCACGACAGCCGCCGGACATTCGCTTATTATTCACACCGCTCGCCCGAGGTAATGGCTCTTTACCAGTACACGGACGTCGAGGCCAGCACGTCGGGCGAGCATCCTTCTTCTAGCGCGGCATAAACCCCAAATGCCAACGCCGAGGGATCTTCAGTGTCAAGACCCCCAGTGCCCCGGCCAACACGCCACTGACCAGCAACGCCTTCAGGCCCATCTGCTGCTCCAACAGCGCACCGATCACCGCGCCCACAAACATGCCGCCCCACGGGATCAGTTGCACCCGCCACCCGTTGCGGCGCTCCCCCAGCATCCAGCGGCCCAGGCCACGACCAAAGCGCGACAGTGCCCCCGTGACGTAGGTCAGCCCCACCGGTAAACCATTCACCTCTTCCACCGCCGCGTTGAGCATACCCATCGCCGTGATTGCCGCCAGCAAAGCGGGCAAGGCATCCTCGAACGGCCACAGCGCGCCCGCGCACAGCAATGTGGCGATGCACAGCAGCAATGGCAGTGCATGCCGCCGCCCGAAGCGGCTGACCACCACCCCCAACGCATTGCCGACAACGAAGGTGGCAACCAGCAGCAGCAGGCGTCCTGTCAAACCGAGATCACCGGCGCTGATCGCCACCGCCAGGCGCGTGGTGTTACCGCTCATGAACGACACGAAGTCACCGCTGGCCATAAAGCCAATGGCGTCGGTCATGCCGGCCAGCACCGAGAGGCTGGCCACCAGCATCAAGCCGACCCGACCGCGCCAGCGCTGTTGATGAGCAAGCGCGGCATTGGCGAACGGCTTGTGGGACGAAGGCAGCATGGGCCGTGCTCCTCAAGTGAGATTATCCGGCCACTACGGTAGGACGCTTTGCTGACGTGCGCAATGATCTCAGACAGCTTTAAGTTGCACCGCCTAACGTCCCTTGGCGAGCTGCTCAAGGAACATGGCCAGCGCGACTTCCTCGGCCTTGAGCCCCTTGCGCTTGCGCGGCTTGGGCAGTTTCGACAGCTCGCCCAGGCTGAAATGCTCTAGCACGGCGGGGTGGATATAACACTTGCGGCACACCGCCGGTGTATTGCCCAGTTGCCTGGCGACGTCCTTAACCATCGCCACCACGTGCCGCTTGGCTTCGGATTCGGGCTGCCATTGCAGTTCGCGCAGTACCGCCAGCGCCATGGCGGTACCGGCCCAGGTGCGGTAATCCTTGGCGGTGAAGTCGGCGCCGGTCAGGCTGTGCAGGTAGGCGTTTACATCGTGGGAACTGACGGTGTGACGCTCTCCCTCTTCATCCAGGTACTGGAACAGGTTCTGCCCCGGCAATTCCATGCAGCGCCGGACCACCGTGGCCAGGCGCCGATCCCTGACGCTGACCTGATGCTCCACGCCACTCTTGCCACGGAACTGGAACTTGATTTCGCTGCCCTTGATACCCACATGGCGGTTGCGCAGGGTGGTCAACCCGTAGGACTTGTTGTCGCGCGCGTACTGGGTGTTGCCGACGCGGATCAACGTGGCGTCCAGCAGCATCACCACCGTGGCCAGGACTTTCTCGCGGGTAAAGCCGGGTTCCGCCAGTTGCGCTTGCAACCGCTTGCGCAATGGGGGCAGCGCCTTGCCGAACGCCTGCAGGCGCGAGTACTTATCGCTGTCGCGCACTTCACGCCAGCGCGGGTGATAGCGGTATTGCTTACGCCCACGCGCGTCGCGGCCGGTGGCTTGCAGATGGCCGCGCGGGTCGGCGCAGATCCACACATCGGTGTAGGCGGGGGGCACGGCCAGGGCGTTGAGACGCTTGATTTGGTCAGCGTCGTTGATGCGCTCACCCTTGGCATCGAAATACTGGAACTTGCCGCGTACTTTCTTGCGGCGGATACCGGGCTGGGTGTCGTCAACGTAATGCAAATCGCGGGGTAGATCGGCGGGCAACGCAGAGTCGGGCATGGGCGGGTTCCTTGGCAACACATCAGGCCGGTATGTCTGATTGACCGCAGCCCTGTGCGGTCGTGCCAAATAGTTATGCGAGCACGGCGACCGCCTTGATTTGCGCCCACAACGCCTGGCCCGGGTGCAGTTGCAACTGATCGCGGGAGAAGCGCGTGATACGTGCCAGCAATGGCGTGCCGGCAGCCTCCAGGCGTACCAGCACATGGGCGCTGTTGTCCGCGGCTATTTCGTCGGTCACCGTCACCGGCAGGCGGTTGAGGATGCTGCTGTGTTCTTCGGCCTGCAGGCTCAGGCTCACGTCCCGCGCCTGCACCTTGACCCGCAACGCTTTGCCGACGGCCAGTGGCGCATGAGCGATGCGCATTGGCAGGGCGCTGCCAGGCAGTTGCAGCGTCAGCAGTTGATAATGCGCGTCATAGGCGCTGACGGTGCCGTTGATCATCACACCGGCGTCGTCGCCCCGTGCCAGCGGCAGGTCGAGCCGCGCCAGGGTCTCGCCGATGGGGCCGCTGGCCAGGGCCTTGCCGGCGCTGAGCAGCACGATGTGATCGGCCAGGCGCGCCACTTCATCCTGGGCGTGGCTGACGTACAGCACGGGAATATCCAGTTCATCGTGCAGGCGCTCCAGATATGGCAGGATCTCGCCCTTGCGCTGGCTGTCGAGGGCGGCCAGCGGTTCATCCATCAGCAGCAGTGTTGGGCTGGTGAGCAAAGCCCGGGCGATACCGACGCGCTGGCGTTCACCGCCGGAGAGGAACAAGGGGTTGCGCTCCAGCAGATGGCCGATGCCCAAGAGCTCGGTGGCTTGGGCCATGTCCACGCGGCGCTGCTGGCGGGGGATGCGCTTGAGGCCGAATTCCAGGTTGGCGCGCACCGACAGATGCGGGAACAGGCTGGCTTCCTGGAACACGTAGCCCAGGGCGCGTTTATGCGGGGCCACGAATAACCCGGTGCGGCTGTCCTGCCAGACCTCATCGTTGACCTGGATAAAACCGTCGTGCGCACGCGCAAGCCCGGCGATGCAGCGCAGGCAGGTGGTTTTGCCGGAGCCGGAGTGCCCGTACAACGCCGTCACGCCGCGCCCCGGCAGATGCAGGTCGACCTCTAGGGCGAAGTCGGGGTATTTGAGTTGCAGGCGTACGTCAATCGTCGACATCAGTTCCAGCCCATCCTGGTTTTACGGCTGGAGTACAGCGCCAGCAACACAAGAAACGCAAACACCAGCATGGCCCCGGCAAGCCAATGAGCCTGGGCATATTCCATGGCTTCGACATGGTCGTAGATCTGCACCGAGACCACGCGGGTCCTGTCCGGAATATTGCCGCCGATCATCAATACCACGCCGAACTCACCGACCGTATGGGCGAACCCGAGGATGGCCGCGGTGATAAACCCTGGGCGTGCCAGTGGCAAAATGACGGTAAAGAAGGTGTCCCAGGGATTGGCGCGCAAGGTCGCGGCCACTTCCAACGGGCGAGTGCCGATGGCGCTGAAGGCGTTTTGCAACGGCTGCACCACAAACGGCATCGAATAGATCACTGAGCCGATCACCAAACCGGTGAAGCTGAAGGTGAGGGTGCCCAGCCCCAGCCACTGAGTGAACTGGCCGACGTAACCGTTTGGGCCCATGGTCAGCAGCAGATAAAAGCCAATCACCGTAGGTGGCAGCACCAGTGGCAGGGCGACGATCGCGCCGATGGGGCCACGCCACCACGAGCGGGTGCGCGACAGCCACAGGGCAATCGGAGTGCCGATGACCAAGAGGATCACTGTGGTCAGCGAAGCCAGTTTGATGGTCAACCAGATGGCGGAAAAATCGGCACTCGATAGCGGCATTTATAACTCGTAACCGTAGGATTTGATAACCGCCGCGGCTTTGGGGCCTTTGAGGTATTCAACCAGCGCTTTGGCAGCGGCGCTGTCTTTGCCTTTGTTGAGGATCACCGCGTCCTGTTTGATCGGGTCGTGCATGGAGGCGGGGACGATCCATGCAGAGCCGCGGCTGACTTTGCCGTCTTTGTAGATCTGCGACAAGGCCACGAACCCCAACTCGGCGTTACCGGTAGACACGAACTGATAGGCCTGGGTGATGTTCTGGCCTTCAACCAGCTTGGCCTTGACCTGCTCGGTCAGGCCTTCTTTGGCCACAACTTGGGTCGCGGCCAGGCCGTACGGCGCGGCTTTCGGGTTGGCGATGGACAGGTGCTTGAAGTCATTTTTCTTCAAGACCTCACCGTTGGCGTCTACATAGCCTTCTTTAGCCGACCACAGCGCCAACGTGCCCACGGCATAAGTAAAGCGCGAGCCCTTGACGGTGGCGCCTTCGTCTTCGAGTTTTTTCGGGGTGGCGTCGTCGGCGCTCAGGAACACCTCGAACGGCGCGCCGTTTTTGATCTGCGTGTAAAACTGCCCGGTAGCACCATAGGCCGCGACCAGCGTGTGGCCGGTGTCCTTCTGGAAGTCGGCGGCAATCGCCTGGATCGGCGCGGTGAAGTTGGCGGCCACGGCCACCTGGACTTCATCGGCGCTGGCCGAGCCGGCCGCGAACGCGGCGACCAGCACGGCCAGGCGTGAGGCGTGAATCATCATGGAGCAGCTCCTTGGGATGTACGGCAGGTGGGTAGAAGGGCTAACCGCTATGTACGCGAATATATAGCGGTTGGCCTTTGCCGGTACAGCGCAATGTTGCCGCAGGTGGCTGGGTTACGTGAGTTTGGCCAGGGCTTGTTCGGCCAACTCGCGGGTCAGCTCATAGGTGGCCAGGTCCTTGCCCAGGCGCAGTGCCTGGCCCGACCAGAGGTTGCTGAAACCCGCTTCATCCTTGGCCTTGAGCGGCATCAACGCTCCGCCGGCCTTGGGAAATGCCGGCGCCGCCGGATTGATCGCACCCAATTCACGCATCAGCCGGTTGACGATGCCCCGCGCCGGGCGGCCAGTGAACAGGTTGGTGAGTGCAGTTTCGCTGGCCTGGGCGTGGCGCAACGCATGGTGATGGGCGGCGGTTACATTCGCTTCGGGGGTGAACAGGTATGCAGTGCCGATCTGCACGGCCGAAGCACCCAGGGCGAACGCCGCGACGATCCCGCGTGCATCGCCGATACCGCCGGCGGCGATCACCGGTACGCTCACGGCGTCCACAACCTGGGGTAGCAGGGCGAACAAGCCGATCTGCGTATTGAGATCGTCGCTGAGAAACAAGCCGCGATGCCCGCCCGCTTCGATGCCCATGGCGATGATTGCGTCGCAGCCATGGGCTTGCAGCCAGACCGCCTCTTCCACAGTGGTGGCAGAGGACAGCACCTTGGCGCCCGTGGCTTTTACCCGCTCCAGCAGGGATTTTTCCGGCAGGCCAAAGTGAAAGCTGACGACCTCAGGGCGAAACTCTTCGACGACCTGGCAGGCGGCATCGTTGAACGGCGCGCGGTTGGACACCGGCGTTGGCGCATCAAAATCGGCGCCCAATTCGCGGTAGTACGGTTCCAGCAGCGCTTTCCAGCGTTGGTCCCGCGCGTCGTCAACGGAAGGCGGTTGATGGCAGAAAAAATTGACGTTGATCGGTCGATCGCTGGCCTGGCGGATGGTGGTCAGCGCGTCACGCAGTTGTTCAATACTCAGCGCGGCAGCCGGCATGGAACCCAGCGCGCCAGCACGGTTGGCGGCGATTACCATGGCGGGGGTGGTGCCAACGGCCATGGGGGCCTGGATGATAGGGACCTCGATACCCAGCAGGTCGAGAATGCGCGTGTCTGGCCAGGTGCCCATGTTATGCGTCTCCAGCGTTAGTCGGTTTCTTCGCTGTTTTAGCAGGGCCATCGCTGCGCGGCCAGTCTGTTTTATTCACTGGACGACGCAGGTTTTTCGTGCGGTTCAATCGCCGCGTTCGCGCTCCAGCAATTGGCGCTTGCGTTCCACCCCCCAGCGGTAGCCCGACACATCACCGTTGCTGCGCACCACGCGATGACACGGGATTGCCACTGCCAGGCGGTTGGCTCCGCAGGCCTGGGCCACCGCACGAAACGACGTGGGTGCGCCGATCTTTTCGGCGATTTGCGCATAGCTGGCCGTGCTGCCCAGCGGAATTTCGCGCAAGGCTTGCCATACCCGCTCCTGAAACGCGGTGCCGCGCACATCCAGCGGCAGGTCCAGGCCCAGGGCGGGCGCTTCGATAAAACCCACCACCTGCGCGATCAACTGTTCGAAGCGGCGGTCGGCGCCCACCAGGTCGGCCTTGGGGAATTGGTCCTGCAGTTCGCGCACCAGTTGCTCGGGGTCATCTCCCAGCAGGATCGCACACACGCCGCGGGCGCTCTGTGCCACCAGGATCGCCCCCAGCGAACATTGGCCCACCGCGAACAGAATCTCGTTGTGGGCGCCGCCGGCCCTGTAATCGCTGGGTTTCATGCCCAGCAACTGATCGGCCGAGGCATAAAAACGACTGTTGGAATTGAAGCCTGCGTCATACAGCGCATCGGTCACCGTATGTTGGCCCTTGAGCCCGGCGCGCACTTTGCGTGAGCGGTGTGCGCTGGCGTAAGCCTTGGGCGTCAGCCCCGTGACGGCCTTGAATACACGGTGGAAGTGAAACGGGCTCAGGCCCGCCAACTTGGCCAGGGCATCAAGGCTGAGCGGGGTGTCGGCCTGCTCGATATGGCGGCAGGCCATGGCCACCCGTTGCGCATGCTGCGCTGCCCGCTGGGTCTGGTCGCCGACGGCACGCTTACTGGGCCGATAGCCTGCCGCTTCGGCTTGGGCGGGAGTGTCGAAAAACTCGATATTTTCCGGGCGCGGCAAACGCGAAGCACTGCTGGGGCGACAGTACACGCCGGTGGTTTTCACACCGTAGACGAACAGCGTATCGGCCTTGGGGTCGCGGGTGAGGATCGCAGCCCAGCGTGGATCTTGTTCGGTAGTCATGGCAGGCACTCGTTACAGGTCCTGGGCAGATTAGCCGCCTCGTAAAAACCTGGCACTCCGAAGCTTGCGCTCAAATCAGCCGGCGGTGCGCAAGGTGAGGTTGATGCGTTGCCGTCCCATGCGGGGGTGCACGCCCTCCTTGATGGGCATTACGCCATGAAAACGCAGGCGATCAACCCCGCCCCACACCACCACATCGCCATGAAACAACGAAATCTTTTGCGGCTTGTCACTACGCGCATGGCCGCCAAACAGAAAAACTGCCGGCAGCCCGAGGGACACCGACACGACTGGCGCGCTGTAGTCTCGTTCGTTCTTGTCCTGGTGCAGGGACATTTTCGCGCCGGGGACATAGCGGTTGATCAAGCAGGCATCCGGGGCGAAATCGTTGAAGCCGGCGTCGGCTGCCGCCAGCACCGCCAGTTCGCGCAATGCGTCGGGCAGGGCCGGCCAGGGTTGCTGGCTGCGCGGGTCCAGCGGGCTGTAGCGGTAGCCTCTGGTATCGGTGGTCCAGCCCAGTTCTCCACAGCTACTCAACGCAGCCGACATGGTAAAGCCGCCCGGAGTGACCATTTGCCGAAACGGGGATTGAGCCAGCACGCGGCGTAGCTCAGGTAGAAGCCGCTCAACCCAGGGCAGGGCGTAAGCCCGTAGCACGTAGGACTGTTCGCCGATTTGCTCGCGCCCGGCGGGTTGTTGCAGGGCGTCGTCGGCGAACAGATCGGCAGTGGGGCCGGGCATGCCTTACAACGCCTTACTCACGGTGATGTCAGTGATTTCATCGCTGGCATCGTGGATTTTCGCCAAGGCTTGCTTGGCTTCTTCCAGGCTATTGCTCGTCAGTTGGGCGAACTCAAAACGGCGTTCGCCGTTGAGTTTGTACTTGATTACATATTTGGTAGTGGCAGTCACGGCTATTTCCTATGGCGCGTTCGGATCAGCTCAGCTTGGTGCTGGTACGACGAACGATACGAATCTTGTGGGACAACGCAGGCTTGCGGGTGACGCTGATCGCCCGACGCGTGACCACGTCCAGAGTGATATTCCAGAACCCGGTGCTGGGCGCGGTGATCTTGGCGGGAAACTTGTCGAACGCACCGCCGTGGTAAGTGTGGCGACCGCCATTCTTGAAGCTGCGAAAGTTCGCATCGCTCATCAGGCGGATATTGCAGGTTTGCGAGCATTCGATGACGACGATATCTCCCTCGTTGAGGTGCTCGCGCTGGTGGATGAATTTCATGAGGGTGTCTCCAGAAGGGCTTTTTCTGAAAAATCAGAACGATACGTAGGTTAAGATGGAGTTTATCAGCCCCAGCGCGTTTATTATCGGCCCGTCTGCAATGACGTCGACAATTTAAAACAGTTATTTACCGAGTTATCAGGGATAAATCCTACGTGTGCGGGAGAAAACTACCATCCCCGCTGTCGTAGGGTCTTTATTGGAGGTTTTGTATGAAGTGGAGTGTGTTGGTGCTGGCCTTGGCGATAGGTGGGTGTGCTTCGGTTGCAGATATCAAGCAGACCCCGCCGACGTTGGCCGTCATTTCCGGGAAGAAGCCCCAGGAATACGCCGCGTGTGTGATACAGAAATTATCGGCTACCCGCCGTCCGCCGCAGATCGAACCGCACAAAGAAGGTGTGCGCGTGATCGTGCCGCAGAAATTTTCGGCCGACCCTTCGGCCATTTTCGAGATTGACGAGCGCTCCAGTGGCAGCAGTATCAAGCTTTACGAGAGCATGTCCAACGTGCCGATCCGCCCGGGCGATGTGAAAAAAGCCGGGGAAGAGTGCATTTCCGGCTGATGCCGTCGTGGAAAAACCAGATATGAAGCGTGAACACGTCAAAGCCCGCCATGCCGAGGGTGAAATCTCGGCTACCCATGTCATCCAGAACCCTGCCCACCTCGGTGAGTGGATCGTGTTCTTCAAGAAAAGTGGCGGGCGCAGCTTTTTCCTGGTGGACGAGCAAGACGAAGTCGAGTCTTTTGCCAGCCTTGACGAGCTGACCGAGCTACTTCGGGAGCTGGGTATCAAATTTGCCGAGATTCACTTGTAGGCGAGGGTTACTTGCAGACCACCACCACACTGCGACTTTTGTAGTTGCCCACATCCTGGCCCAGGGTCTTGTCGCTTTCTTTAAGCGATGGCGTGCCCTCGGTGCCGACAATGCGATAGCCGGTGCCGGCGCAAGAGGCATCGGCTTTTTCGTAGCAACTGGCCCAGGAATTGGCTTCGCCGGAGCAATCGATGGTCAGGCCTTGCTCGCCGTTTTTCAGGTAAACATCGGAAGTGGTGGTGCAGCCGGCGAGTGCCAGAACCGCTGTCAGTGCCAGGAGTTTGTTCATAGGTGTTCGTCGTCGAGGGTGTGGGAAGGCGCTGACACTATCGTGGGGCGTTTTCGGCAGGTTATAGCGAACTGCCATCAAGGTACAGAGTGATACAAAAAAAGCCCCGTCAAACGGGGCTTGTTGCGCGGGGGCTGAAGACTTATTTGCCCTTCGGTCGCTTGCTCGACGCGTGGCCGGCTTCATCCACGAACACTTCGGCTACCGCTATCGCCATGCTTTCTGTCTCGAAAACGCCAGCGACGCTGTCTCCGTGAAAGTTGATCAGGTGCCAGCCGTCCGCTCGCTTGGTGATCAGGTAGCCGTTCACGCCTTTTGGTTCTGACATCTATTAACAATCTCGTCTGGTCTGATTCAAGGGCCTAATGATAGCGCCAAATCTCACGAAGCCGCGTAAGTTATTCCAAGTCAGTGTTCCGGCTGAAAAAGCGTGCTAAAAAGACGGCTTACCATGGAAATGATGCGTGACCGGCAATTTTTGCCAAGGCGGTAGGAAGGTCTTTGTAAGATAAGTGGAACTTACGCTGACATTTTTTCTCTATGATGACATCGCAACGCCAGCAGCTGCCATTGTAAGGTGGCTGCGGCCTGATTAGACTGCGCCGAATTTCGTACGCACAGCCCTTTGTAAGGACCCATATGATCAAGAAATGCTTGTTCCCAGCAGCCGGTTACGGCACTCGCTTCTTGCCAGCGACCAAGGCCATGCCCAAAGAAATGCTGCCGGTGGTGAACAAGCCACTGATTCAGTACGGCGTGGAAGAAGCTCTGGATGCCGGTCTGAACGAAATTTCCATCGTCACCGGCCGTGGTAAGCGCGCGCTGGAAGACCACTTCGACATCAGCTACGAGCTGGAAAACCAGATCAAGGGCACCGACAAGGAAAAATACCTGGTCGGCATCCGTAAGCTGCTCGACGAGTGCTCGTTCTCCTACACCCGTCAGACCCAGATGAAAGGCCTTGGCCATGCGATTCTTACCGGCCGACCGCTGATCGGTGACGAACCGTTCGCTGTGGTCTTGGCGGATGACCTGTGCGTTAACCTGGAAGGTGATGGCGTACTGACCCAGATGGTCAAGCTGTATCAGAAATACCGCTGCACCATCGTTGCGGTCATGGAAGTGAACCCGACCGAAACCAACAAATACGGCGTTATCGCCGGTGACGACATTGGTGATGGCCTGATCCGCGTGCGTGACATGGTTGAAAAACCTGCGCCCGAAGATGCTCCGTCAAACCTGGCGATCATTGGTCGTTACATCCTGACTCCGGACATTTTCAAGCTGATCGAAGAAACCGAGCCAGGCAAAGGCGGCGAGATCCAGATCACCGACGCCCTGTTGAAGCAAGCCAAAGACGGCTGCGTGATTGCCTACAAGTTCAAGGGCCAGCGTTTCGACTGCGGCGGCGCTGAAGGCTACATCGAAGCCACCAACTTCTGCTACGAGCACTTCTACAAGACTGGCAAGGCTTATTGATTCACGCTTGCCCATGCGTTTGTAAGAGAAAGCCACCTTCGGGTGGCTTTTTCGTTTTTCAGCCCCATGTAAGTCGGTATGCTGACGGCCTGCCGAGGAGAGTGAAATGGCCTACGATTTTGACTTGTATGTAATTGGCGCCGGTTCCGGCGGTGTTCGCGCGGCGCGCTTTGCCGCCGGCTTTGGTGCCAAGGTGGCTGTGGCCGAAAGCCGCTACCTGGGCGGTACTTGCGTCAACGTCGGCTGCGTGCCGAAAAAGCTGTTGGTGTACGGCGCGCATTTTGCCGAAGATTTCGAGCAAGCCAGCGGCTTCGGTTGGTCGCTGGGCGAGGCGAATTTTGACTGGGCTACGCTGATTGCCAACAAGGATCGCGAAATCAATCGCCTGAATGGGATCTACCGCAACCTGCTGGTTAACAGTGGCGTGACGCTGCATGAAGGGCATGCACGGCTTGTTGATGCGCATCAAGTTGAGGTCAATGGCGAACGCTTTACCGCCAAGCATATTCTGATCGCCACCGGCGGCTGGCCGCAGATTCCGGAGATTCCAGGGCGTGAACATGCCATCGGCTCCAATGAGGCATTTTTCCTCAAAACGCTGCCTAAGCGCGTGTTGGTAGTTGGTGGTGGTTACATCGCTGTCGAGTTTGCCGGTATTTTCCACGGGTTGGGCGCCCAGACTTCATTGCTGTATCGCGGCGACCTGTTCCTGCGTGGCTTCGACGGTTCGGTGCGCACCCATCTAAAAGAAGAGCTGACCAAGCGTGGCCTGGACCTGCAATTCAATGCCGACATCGAGCGCATCGACAAGCAAACGGATGGCAGCCTCAAGGCCACGCTCAAAGACGGTCGCGTGCTGGAGGCCGATTGCGTGTTCTATGCCACTGGCCGTCGCCCGATGCTGGACAACCTTGGGCTGGAGAACACGGGCGTGAAACTCGACAAGCGTGGCTTCGTCGAAGTGGACGACCTGTACCAGACCGCCGAGTCGTCCATCCTGGCTATCGGTGATGTGATCGGTCGCGTGCAGTTAACGCCGGTTGCCCTGGCTGAAGGCATGGCTGTGGCGCGTCGTTTGTTCAAGCCAGAGCAGTATCGCCCGGTGGATTACACGATGATCCCCACGGCGGTGTTCAGCCTGCCCAATATTGGTACGGTGGGCCTGACTGAAGAAGAGGCGAAAGAGAAGGGCCACAAGGTGCAGATCTTCGAGAGCCGTTTCCGGCCGATGAAACTGACCCTCACGGACTGCCAGGAAAAGACCTTGATGAAACTGGTGGTCGATGCCGACACCGACAAAGTGCTGGGCTGCCATATGGTCGGCCCGGATGCCGGTGAGATCGTCCAGGGCCTGGCGATCGCGCTCAAGGCGGGCGCGACCAAGCAGCATTTCGATGACACCATCGGCGTGCACCCCACGGCGGCGGAAGAGTTTGTCACCATGCGCACACCTGTGGCGCACTGATCAGGTTTCAGGTGTTGCCTCTGGCGCCGTTGCAACGACGGCCGCCAGGCGCAATGCCTCGATACTGGCCTGGGCCTTGATAAGGTCCAGCTCCAGCCCTTTGTTGGCCTGCTGAAGCTCACTCAGCGCGTGCTGGCGTGACTCGCTTTGCATGGTTGCAACCCGCAGGCGCTCCTGCAGCAGGGTGCGTTCGCCGTCGATCTTGCTTACCTGTTCGCTCAGCTTAAGTTGCTGGGCCTGGTCCTTGCGCACTTGCTCTTGCAGCGTCGCCAACTCCTTGGTGGTTACCCGGTGCTCGATCAGCAGTCGCTCGTTGTCGCGATGCAACTGGGTGATCTCATCCTGGCGCACCATTGCGCTTTGCTGGGCTTGGCGCAGTTCTGCCTGTATCTGCTGCAACTGGCCTTCGTGGCGCCGCTGCTCCTGCTCGCGCTGTTCCTTGATTGCGTTGCGATAGTGTTCAAGCGCTTCGCGGGCGTGCAGGTGCTTGTCTTCCAGCGAACGGATCTGTTCGTCCTTGTCATTAATGCGCAATTCGTAATCGCTGCACGCCTGGCTTAGCCCGGCGTTACGGGTTTGTTCGATCTGCAGGCTGGTTCTGGCGGTTTGCAGAGCGGCACTTTCTTCCGCAAGCGCCGCACCCTGGATATCGAATTGTTGCTGCAGCTGGCCGTGGGTCTCTTCAAGCGATTTCAGCTGGGCGAGCAGGGCGGTTTTTTGTTGTTCGAACTGCGACAGAGCTAGGTCAATCGGCTCTTGGGCCTTCTCTTTCAGGCGCTGGGACAGACGCGCGACCAACTCAGCCAGCTCATCGTCAATCGGGGCTTGAGCGATGGTCAGGCGGGTTTCGCTGTCGTCCAGCTCTTTCAAGTAGCGGTGGATCGTTGTTTTCGAGCCGGTATTGCCCATCTCGATGCGTACAGCATCAATGCTGGGGTTTTCGCCGCGAGCGAGGATCGCCAGGCGTGCCGCTTGAACCACTGCTTTGTTTATTCCGCCGCGTGCCATGGGGTCTCCGTCGATTTGGTACTGTAATATGTAGTATGTAGTTACATACTATAACACTATCCAAAGCTCGTTCAAATTCGGCCGATTCACAGATGGGATATTGGCGTATTATCCCGTGTCAATAACCGTTAGGGCGCTATGCAGCCCCCAAATAGTACGAATAGGCCTCCCATGAGCGATCTGGATCGTTACCTCAATGCCGCCACCCGCGATAACACCCGGCGTAGCTATCGCGCTGCCATCGAGCACTTCGAGGTGAGTTGGGGTGGTTTCCTGCCGGCCACCAGTGACAGTGTGGCGCGCTACCTGGTGGCCCATGCAGGCGTGTTGGCGGTCAACACCTTGAAGCTGCGGCTTTCGGCGTTGGCGCAATGGCACACCAGCCAGGGTTTTGCCGACCCGACAAAAACACCGGTGGTGCGCAAGGTGCTCAAAGGGATTCGGGCCGTGCACCCAGCTCAGGAGAAACAAGCCGAGCCGTTGCAGCTCAAGCATCTGGAGCAGGTGGTGGCGTCCCTTGATGGCGAAGCGCGCGAAGCGGGCGAGGCTCAGGATCAACCTCGGCTGCTGCGCGCCAAGCGTGATAACGCGTTAATTCTGCTGGGCTTTTGGCGCGGCTTTCGCAGCGATGAGTTGTGCCGACTGAGTATCGAACACGTTCAGGCCACGCCCGGCGCCGGTATCAGCCTGTACCTGCCGCGCAGCAAAAGCGACCGCGACAACCTCGGCAAGACGTATCACACCCCGGCGCTGCTGCGCTTGTGCCCGGTGCAAGCCTATACCGAGTGGCTCAGCGCGTCGGGGTTGGTGCGTGGCCCGGTGTTTCGGGGCATTGATCGCTGGGGCAACCTGGGGGAGGAGGGCCTGCACCCCAATAGCCTTATCCCGTTATTGCGCCAGGCGCTTGAGCGTGCGGGCATCGCCGCCGAGCAATACACCAGCCATTCCTTGCGCCGGGGCTTCGCCACATGGGCGCATCGCAGCGGCTGGGATTTGAAGTCGTTGATGAGTTACGTCGGCTGGAGCGACATGAAATCCGCCATGCGCTATGTTGAATCCACACCTTTTCTCGGTATGACGTTGGCGACCCAGCCGCTGCTTTGAGTTTTCTTCTATTAATACAGTCGTCTGATAGCGAAAACCAATCGTCAGCATCAGGTTTGCCAATGAGCCATCAGTCAAGAGAGTGGGTAGGATTCACTTCATCAACTTCTTAACCCCTGACGGAGAGTCAACGATGCCTATCATCAACAGCCAAGTAAAACCGTTCAAAGCCACCGCATTCAAAAACGGCAGCTTCGTAGATGTGACCGACGCTGACCTGAAAGGCAAATGGTCCGTAGTGTTCTTCTACCCGGCCGACTTCACCTTCGTTTGCCCAACCGAGCTGGAAGACCTGGCTGACAACTACGCCGAATTCCAGAAACTGGGCGTCGAGATCTACAGCGTGTCCACCGACACCCACTTTGCCCACGCTGCCTGGCATAACACTTCGCCAGCCATCGGCAAGATCCAGTACACCATGATCGGCGACCCAACCCTGACCATCTCCCGCAACTTCGACGTACTGATCGAAGAAGCTGGCCTGGCAGACCGCGGCACGTTCGTGATCAACCCAGAAGGTCAGATCAAGATCGTTGAATTGAACGACGGTGGTGTCGGTCGTGACGCTTCTGAGCTGCTGCGCAAAATCAAAGCCGCCCAGTACGTTGCTGCCCACCCAGGCGAAGTCTGCCCAGCCAAGTGGAAAGAAGGCGAGGCCACTCTGGCTCCGTCCCTGGACCTGGTCGGCAAGATCTAAGTCTGTGAAGTCTCAAGGGCGGTATTCCGCACTTAAGTAAGCTGCATCCGCCCTCTGAACGCCCGGGCGAGATTCGCTCGGGCGTTTTTTTGTCTGCAATAAACCGAATTAACAGGAAATCGCCCGTATGTTGGACGCCAATCTTAAAGCTCAGTTGAAGTCATACCTGGAACGGGTCACCCAGCCGATCGAGATCGTCGCCTCCCTTGATGACGGCGCGAAATCCCAGGAAATGCTCGCTCTTTTACAGGACGTCGTCAGCCTCACCACGCTGATTACCCTGAAAACCGATGGCAATGATGCGCGCAAGCCCTCGTTCTCCATCAACCGCCCGGGTGCCGATATCAGCCTGCGTTTCGCCGGCATCCCCATGGGCCATGAATTCACTTCGCTGGTGCTGGCCCTGCTGCAAGTCGGTGGCCACCCGTCGAAGGCCAGTGTCGAAGTGATCGAACAGATCCGCGCCCTCAAAGGCGAGTTCAGCTTCGAGACTTATTTCTCGCTCTCCTGCCAGAACTGCCCGGACGTGGTCCAGGCGCTGAACCTGATGGCGGTGCTCAACCCGAACATCCGCCACGTTGCCATCGACGGCGCGCTGTTCCAGGCTGAAGTCGATGAACGCCAGATCATGGCGGTGCCCAGCGTGTACCTCAACGGTGTGAACTTTGGCCAGGGCCGCATGGGCCTGGAAGAGATCCTCGCCAAGCTCGATACCAGCGGCATTGAGAAGGCTGCCGAGAAAATCAGTGCCAAAGATGCCTTTGACGTCCTCGTTGTCGGCGGTGGGCCTGCCGGTTCTTCGGCAGCCATTTATGCGGCGCGTAAAGGTATTCGCACCGGTGTTGCCGCCGAGCGTTTTGGCGGCCAGGTGCTGGACACCATGTCCATCGAGAACTTTATCTCGGTACAGGAAACCGAAGGGCCGAAGCTGGCCAGCGCGTTGGAAGCCCATGTGCGTCAATACGACGTGGACATCATGAACCTGCAGCGCGCCAGTGCCTTGATCCCGGCGAAAAACGCGGGTGACCTGCATGAAATTCGTTTCGAAAGCGGCGCGACCCTCAAGTCCAAGACGGTGATCCTGGCCACCGGCGCCCGCTGGCGTGAAATGGGGGTGCCGGGTGAGCAGCAATACAAGGCCAAAGGCGTTTGCTTCTGCCCGCACTGCGACGGGCCGTTGTTCAAAGGCAAGCGCGTGGCGGTGATTGGCGGCGGTAACTCCGGCGTTGAAGCGGCCATCGACCTGGCCGGCATCGTGAGTCACGTGACCCTGCTCGAGTTCGACAACAAGCTGCGCGCCGACGCGGTGTTGCAACGCAAGCTGCACAGCCTGCCGAACGTTGATGTGATCACCAGCGCGCTGACCAGCGAAGTCAAAGGCGATGGCCAGAAAGTTACCGGCCTGGCGTATAAGGATCGCGACAGTGGCGAGTTCAAGACCATCGACCTGGAAGGTATCTTCGTGCAGATCGGTTTGCTGCCCAACACCGATTGGCTCAAGGGCACGGTTGAGCTGACCCCGCGCGGCGAGATCATTGTGGATGCCCGTGGCGAAACGTCACTGCCTGGCGTGTTTGCCGCCGGTGACGTGACGACGGTGCCGTACAAGCAGATCGTGATTGCGGTAGGCGAGGGCGCCAAGGCGTCGCTGAGTGCGTTTGATCACCTGATCCGTACGTCTGCGCCGGCGTAACGCAGGGCCTGAAAATGAAAAACCCCATGAGTGATCATGGGGTTTTTTCGTTACAGCGGCGCGGGTTGAATGATCTCGACCCAATACGCATCGGGGTCCTTGATGAATGCCAGGCTTTTCATGCGGCCATCGCTCAGGCGTTTCTGGAAATCACACCCCAGCGCTTCAAAGCGTTCGCACGCTGCAACGATATCCGGCACCGAGATGCAGATATGGCCAAAGCCACGCGGGTCGGTATTGCCGTTGTGATAAGCGAAGTCGGCATCGTTTTCGGTGCCGTGGTTGTGGGTCAGTTCAAGGATGCCCGGGATCGACTTCATCCACTGGGTGCGCGCGGCGGCGTCGGCAGGGATCTGGGATTTGTCCACCAGGGCCAGGAAGTACAGGCTGAATTCGGCTTCCGGGAAATCGCGCTTTTCAACCAGGGAGAAACCCA
The DNA here is from genome assembly GCF_019139815.1 of Pseudomonas asgharzadehiana. Taxonomy (NCBI): domain Bacteria; kingdom Pseudomonadati; phylum Pseudomonadota; class Gammaproteobacteria; order Pseudomonadales; family Pseudomonadaceae; genus Pseudomonas; species Pseudomonas asgharzadehiana. Next base: position 3,424,244 of record NZ_CP077079.1, on the reverse strand, counting down.
GGACGCGGGTATAGAAATCCAGCGACTTGGTGATGTCCTTGACCCGCAGCATGGTGTGGTTGAACACGAAGTTCGACGTGGCGGTGTCAGGTTGGGCGGTGACGCCCGGGAAGGTGTTCAGTTCGTGCAGGCTCATGGGCCCTCCAGAAAAAAATGGGGCAAACGCAGCTCCTGGTGAGAGGAGCGTTCCCTTGGCTTGCGGCTGGCATCTGTGCAGCGCAGCCATGATACGCAAGGCTCGCCTGCCGCGCCAAATGAAAAAGCTGACGCAGGCCTTGCGACCGATGGGCGCAGGGGCTCACACTTTGGTGCTTGGTTCTAGGGTGTTTTTCGCATGTTCGACGTTCGTAAACGGCTATTGAGCGCTGGGTGTTTGCTGTTGGCCAGTTCTGTTGTGTTGGCGGCCGATCCGGAAATTCATTGGCCCAGCGGCTGGCAAGCCGAAGAAGTGATTGCCGATGGCGAGGTACCGGCAAAACCGCAACCGGTCTCCCGGCAGCGTGCGATCAAGAATGATGAAAACGGCAACACGTTGATGGTCATGGAGTTAACGGGCACGCCGGTCGAAAGTGGGCATAAAGTTAATCTTCAGGGCGTTTTGCTGGAAATGCGTAAGTCCATCCAGAAAGGGTTTGCCCAAGGTGGCTACCAAAGCGTGTGCACCAAAATGCACGCTGCAACATTGAGCCGTCTTGAAGCGCTGGAAACTACTTGCGTGATTACCGAGAACGGCCGGCACGTATTGTCACAAACATTGGTGGCGGCGGTTGATACCGATAAGGCGTATGTTTTTTCATACGCTGGCCAAGCGCAAGCATACGAGGCGAGCAAGGATGAAGTCAGTTCAGTGCGCGACAGTCTCAAACTTTAAGCACGTTCGGCCGATTGCCATGGAACAAAATGAAATGTTATTTAAGTTCAGGTTCGAACGCGTGAATAAAAAAAGCCCCGCTTAAGCGGGGCTTTTTTATTAGAGCAATGCGATCAACCGCGAAGCCAGGAATCTACCGTCTCGGCGCCGTATTGTTCTTTCCAGGCCTTGAGGCCACGGTGGTTGCCACCCTTGGTTTCGATCAGCTCGCCAGTGTGCGGGTTCTGGTAGACCTTGACCACGCGCGCGCGACGCTGTTTGGGAGCCGCGGCGGCACTGGACTTGCCCGGGTTTGGATCAAGGATCAGGATGATGTCACGCAGGCCTTTGCCGTAGGTTTTCATCAATGCCTGAAGCTTTTCTTCGAATTCGATCTCTTTCTTCAAGCCTGCGTCGTTCTTCAGGGATTCCAGCTGGGCAAGCTGCTCTTGAAGGGCTTTTTCTGCTGCGCGAAATTCGGCGAGTCTGGACAAAATCTGTACTCCAATAGTGTAGTTGGCTGATATCAACTGCAGACAAAGCTATAAGCCAAGCGCTTTAAACGACTCAAAAAATACGTCGTCCTGCGAGCTCTGCACAGGCAGGAAAAATTGTAGTAGTTAATCCGCTACGAGTAAATCACGTCTTTTGTCTCAACTAAGAATATTTCAACGCGCTGAGTGTATGGCTATTCAATGACTGATCAAGGTTTGAATGAATTCATCACCGGGTAACGGTCTGCCAAACAGGTAACCCTGCAGGAAATCCACACCGTGCGCCGCCAGGTATTCACACTGCTCGGCTGTTTCGACGCCCTCTGCAACGATGCCCAGGTCGAGCTTGCTGGACAACTCTATGATGCTGTCGAGGATATGACTTGATAGTACATCTGCGCCGATCATGGCGACAAAACTCTGGTCTATCTTCAAATAATCCACATTGAAATTACGCAAGTAAGCCAGGCTGGAGTGCCCGGTGCCAAAGTCATCGAGGGCGATCATCACGCCCAGTTGATGCAGGGCATCGAACAGCTGTCGCGTGATAGCGGTGGGTTCGATCAGCTCGCGCTCGGTCAACTCCAGCACCAGCGTCACCTGGCCTGCCGGGAAAGCGGCCAGAAATTCGCGACAGTCATCCACCAACTCCAGGTCAAGGCAATGGCGTGCGGTGATATTCACCCCAATATGGAAGCCCGGGCTGATACGCGCCGCATAGGGCGCCAGTTGCGCAGCGGTCTGACGCAGCAGGGCGCGGGTCATCGGCACGATCAGGCCGCAATGTTCGGCCAAAGGAATAAACAGGTCTGGGCGCACCAAACCTTCCTTGGGGTGGCGCCAGCGCATCAACACTTCACAACCCGCCCATTCGCGCGTGTCGCCGCGCACCACCGGCTGAAAGTAAGGGACGAACTCATTCGCTTCCAGCGCTCGTTGCAATTCATGGGTGGGCGTCGAAGAGCGCTTTTGCAGCCCACGCACAAGCACACCGGCCAGAACGCCAAAAAACACCACTAGGCTGAACGACGCCGGGTAACGCTCGCGCATATAGCGCCACACTTCACCGGCGGGCATGCCGGCGTCGACACTGTACGGATAGCGCGCGGACGCCAGGTGTTGATGAGCCACGGCAAAGCCAGGCACCGGCACGTCATGCACCTTGCCGTCGGCACCGAGCCAGTGCGGGCCCACCTGCAGGGTCAGGTCCGCGTAACGGCTGATCAAGCGCAGGGCGTTGGTCAGGTGGTAGCCGTCGATAGAGGCAAAGGCGGCTTTGTCGCCGTCAACCAGTCGATGCACCAGGAGCGCGGTATCCGGCGTAACCGGGTTGCCCGTCATCAACCATAACGCGCCGTCGACATAGTCAGCCGGGTTGACGCTGGACTCATGGTCGCCGCCGAACAGTGAGCTGCAATAGATGTTCTTTTGCCAGGACAACGTGGTTGCGCGCACAAACGGTCGCCGCGTGACCTGCTCGCGCAGGGCCAGTTGGGCCGCGTCATCGCAGGGTTGGCCCGCCAGGGGCAGCAAGGCCTGGGCGGCGAGGGCGGTGTTATCAAGCATCAGGTCAAACTGGCGCACGGCTTCCTGGGCGGTGCGGACGGTACTCTGTTGCAGCGAGCGTTCGGCTTGCCAATGCAAAATGACGATGCCCAGCGCAATCGGCAGCAAGCCACCCAGCATGGTCATGAAGGTGCGAGTGGCGCGGTTTCGCGGGCCGTTGGCGGTCAGGGGCATGGGCAGAACGGCCTGTAGCAGCAATCGGGATGCGCTGATGATAGATGGCTCGCCGCCAATAAGCTCGCAGTCCAGGGCGGTGGGGTCATAGCGCCAGGCTCTGGGCGATACGGATAAACGCCAGGGTCGCCGGGGAAGACTGGCGCCGGTCCAGCACGGCCAGGCCGACCTTGCGCGGCACGGCGGGCAACAATGGCCGCTGTACATAACGCGGGTCTGGCGTGGCGGGCAAGGACGCCTGCGCCACCAGGCTCACGGCATCGCCCCGGCTCACTGTCTCCAAGGTGCTCAGTAATTGGGAGCAGCGGTAACGCACATTGGGCACTAAGCGAGCGTCACTGAACAGCCGCGTCACCAGTTCCGACGAGCCTGCCTCCGTCAGCGCAAAGGGGGCGCCGCACAAGTCCTTGAGCGTTACCTGCTCACGGTCGGCCAACGGATGATCGGTGGGCAGCAGCGCGACCATCTGGTCTTCGAACAATGGGTAGGTATCCAAGCGCTCCTGTTCGAGCACGACGAAGCCGATATCGACTCTGCGCTCGTCCAGCCAGTGGATGACTTGTCGGTCCGGCCCTTCGTCCACGTGTACTTCGATACCGGGATGCGCCTGGCGGAATCGACTGAGAATCCTCGGCAGCAAATAGGTGGAAGAGGTCGGCCCAAACGATCCAATGCGCAAGGTCCCGCGCTTCATGCCCCGGGCATCGGCGGCTTCCTGCTGCAGCGTGTTGGCGAGGCCGAGCATGGCACGGGCGCGACCGAGTAATTGCTGGCCGATATCGCTGGTTTCTACCAGGGTTTGATGGCGCCGAAACAGCGCCACGCCCAGTTCCTGCTCCAGCGCCTTGATGGCGTGGGACACCGCCGATTGGCTGATGCCCAGCCGGTGCGCCGCGCTGGTGAAACCTTGCAGCTCGGCCACCAGGGAGAATATTTCCAGTTGCGTGAGGGTCATGAGTAAATGCTCATTTTACGATGATGGCTTATTAGCTGAAGAATACGCCCATTCTCCTGTTCTTCGAGCCCACTTCATGCGCGCCACCTCTGATCGCCTCACTTACTGCAAACTCGCCGCCGTCACCATGATTTGGGGCGGCACCTTTGTCGCCGGGCGATACCTGGCGAATCAGGTCGACCCGCTATTGGCCGCCAGCCTGCGTTTTCTCCTGGCGAGCCTGGCCTTGTTACTGTTCATGGGCGTGGCCCGCATTCCCCTGGTTCGTCCAAGCCTTCAGCAATTGGCGCTGTTGGCGGTGCTGGGGTTCTTTGGGATTTTTTTCTACAACCTGTGCTTCTTCTATGGGTTGCACTACATCAATGCGTCGCGGGCGTCGTTGATCGTGGCGTTGAACCCGGCCGTGATTGGGCTGGCCTCCTGGCTGCTGTTCAAAGAGCGCTCGGGGCGCAGTAAAGTCATGGGCATCGCGCTGTGCCTGGGCGGTGCCGCCACGGTGATTGTCAGCCGCAACCCGCAACTGATGCAGGTCGCCCCCCAGAGTTGGCTCGGGGATCTGCTGATCTTCGGCTGTGTGTTGGCTTGGGGCGTTTATTCGTTGTTTTCCCGCGGGTTGAACGCCACCCTGGGCCCGTTGCAGACCGTCACCTGGTCAGTGCTGCTGGGCACGTTGATGCTGACCGCCACAACCGCACTGAGCGGCGGTATCACGCTTGAAGCGGTTGCCCGTATCGACCTGCCACAACTGCTGAGTCTGGTGTATCTGGGCGTATTGGGTTCGGCGCTGGCCTATATCGGCTACTACGACGGTCTCCGGCGTATCGGCGCGACACGCTCCGGCGTATTTATCGCACTCAACCCGCTGACCGCCGTCATCTGCGGCGCGTTGCTGCTGGGCGAGCAATTGACCGTCCCCATGTTGCTGGGCGGGGCAGTCATTCTGCTGGGCATCTACCTGTGCAACAAACCCCTTGCACGGGCGCGGGTAATGGGGATTTGATAAGAGTACGGACAAACCCTGTTACGCTGTGTAGAATCGATTTACGCATACAAGAATATGGACTTGCGCTCACGCAAGCCTCGGCCGTCAGAGACTGATGACACCATGAAGCGACACGGTTCCCCCCTCATCTTTGGTGACTTCCTCGCCCGCAGCGTGCGAGGCCTGTCCTGCGCGCCACCTGTTCGCCTCATCCTTGCTGGCAATTGACATCCGTTAATCACAAGAATGAGGCGCCGAAATGGCCGACCAATACGAAAACCCAATGGGCCTGATGGGCTTTGAATTCATCGAGTTCGCATCGCCAACCCCGGGCACCTTGGAGCCGATCTTCGAGATCATGGGCTTCAGCAAAGTCGCGACCCACCGTTCCAAAAACGTGCACCTGTACCGCCAGGGCGAGATCAACCTGATCCTCAACAACGAGCCCAACAGCATCGCTTCGTACTTTGCCGCTGAGCATGGCCCATCGGTGTGCGGCATGGCGTTCCGCGTCAAGGACTCGCAGCACGCCTATAACCGTGCCCTGGAACTGGGCGCCCAGCCGATCCACATCGAAACCGGCCCGATGGAGCTGAACCTGCCGGCGATCAAAGGCATCGGCGGCGCGCCGTTGTACCTGATCGACCGTTTTGGCGAAGGCAGCTCGATCTATGACATCGACTTCGTGTTCCTCGACGGCGTGGACCGCAACCCGCAAGGCGCCGGCCTGAAGGTCATCGACCACCTGACCCACAACGTCTATCGCGGGCGCATGGCTTATTGGGCCAACTTCTACGAGAAACTGTTCAACTTCCGTGAAGCGCGTTACTTCGATATCAAGGGCGAGTACACCGGCCTGACGTCCAAGGCCATGAGCGCGCCGGACGGCAGAATCCGTATCCCGCTGAACGAAGAGTCGTCCAAGGGCGCCGGGCAGATCGAAGAGTTCCTGATGCAGTTCAACGGTGAAGGCATCCAGCACGTGGCATTCCTCACCGACGACCTGATCAAGACCTGGGACGCGCTGAAGAAGATCGGCATGCGCTTCATGACCGCGCCGCCGGACACCTACTATGAAATGCTCGAAGGCCGCCTGCCGAACCATGGCGAGCCGGTGGATCAATTGCAGGCGCGTGGCATCCTGCTGGATGGCTCGTCCATCGAAGGTGATAAGCGTCTGTTGCTGCAAATCTTCTCGGAAACCTTGATGGGCCCGGTGTTTTTCGAGTTCATCCAGCGCAAGGGCGATGATGGGTTTGGCGAAGGCAACTTCAAAGCGTTGTTCGAGTCCATCGAGCGGGACCAGGTACGTCGCGGCGTCTTGACCGCCGAGTAAGTGCAAAAAGCCCGGCCGAGGGCAACCTCGGCCGGGCTTTCTATTGCCAGGGCATCAGGCCCGCTGCTGGCGCACCAAGTGCTTGAACCCTTCGAACACCAGTACCATCACGGCGACCCAGATCGAAATATAGGTCAGCCATTGCCCCGGCTTGACCCCTTCACCCAGCAACAGGGCCACTACCAGCAGCAACACCGGTTCGACGTAACTGAGCAGCCCGAACAGGCTGAACGCCAACAAACGGCTGGCGATGATATAGCTCACCAAGGCCGAGGCACTGATCAGGCCCAGCAAGGGGATCAACGCATACAGCTTGGGGTGCGCATCCATCACCGCAAAGCCTTGTTCGCCGCTTTGCACAAACCACCAGGCCACCGGCAGCATCAACGCCATATCCAGCCACAGCCCGCCAAGGTGATCGGTCTTGAGGTATTTGCGCAGGATGAAATACAGCGGGTAGCCGATGATCACCACCAGCGTCGCCCAGGAAAAACCGCCGGCCTGGTACAGCTCGTTAAGCACCCCGAGGGCAGCGCAAAACACAGCGATTTTTTGCAGGTAGGACAGCTGTTCGCCCCATACCAGACGCCCGGTCAACACCATGGTCAGCGGCAGCAGGAAGTAACCCACCGACACATCCAGGCTGCGCCCGTTCAGCGGCGCCCACATGAACAGCCACAACTGCACGCCAAGCAGCGCCGAAGACAGCACTACCCCGGCAATCCATCGAGGCTTGGCCACCAGTACGTAGAGCAACTCGCGCACCCGCCGCCATTCGCCGCTGACGATCATGAACACCGTCATGCACGGCACGGTCAGCAACATGCGCCAGCCGAAAATCTCCAGGCCGCTCAACGGCGTGAGAAGCGACGTGAAGTAATACATGACGGCAAACAACACCGAGGCCGATACCGATAACACAACACCTTTAGACACGCTGCCCTCGCGAAAGCCGATTGGAAATAAACAGGGAGAATCGAGAGCGGATTATGGTGCTTTCAGCGGCAAAGGGTGCGCTGTTTTGGGGCGGGAGACGGAAAATGACCAAAAAAGGTCGGTTTACCCAGATCGAATGTGGGGGCTGTCGACCCCCACATATTTCCAGTACGCCCGAGAGGCTGGCTAGGCGTACGCCGCCCGGCCCGAGACAAAGTGGCTCACATCATTGAACCCCGGCGTGGACGAATGCCCCGGTGTGACCAACGAATCGATAAACGCTTCATCCTGCGCCGTGATCTTCACGCCCAGCGCCCCCGTGTAGGCGTCCCACTGCGCCTCGGTGCGCGGCCCGACGATCGCCGAACTCACCGCCGCGTTGTTCAGTACCCAGGCGATCGCGAACTCCACAACCCCCACGCCGCGCGCTTGGGCGTACTCCTGAATCTGCTGGGCAATGCGCAACGACTCCACACGCCATTCGGTTTCAAGGATGCGTTTGTCCTGGCGCGCGGCGCGGCTGCCCGCTTGCGGGGTCACATCCGGCGCATATTTGCCGCTGAGCACGCCCCGGGCCAGCGGGCTATAGGGCACCACCCCCAGGCCATACGCCGCCGCAGCGGTGATCTGTTCCACCTCGGCCTGGCGATTGACGATGTTGTACAGCGGCTGGCTGATCACCGGTTTATCCACGCCCAGGCGCTCGGCCACGCGGATGACCTCGGCGATGCGCCAGCCGCGATAGTTGGACAGGCCCCAATAGCGGATCTTGCCCTGGCGAATCAGGTCGCCGATGGCCGATACAGTGACCTCCAGCGGCGTGGCGTGGTCTTCGCGATGCAGGTAATAGATGTCCAGGTAGTCGGTGTCGAGCCGGGTCAGGCTGGCTTCAATGGCATTGAAAATGCGCTTGCGGCTCAAACCGCTGCGGTTGGGTAAGCCGTCGGGCGGGCCGAAGCCGACTTTGGACGCCACCACCCAATCCTGGCGCTGGCGGGCAATGGCTTCGCCGACCAGTTCTTCGGAGCGGCCGCCGGTGTATACGTCGGCCGTGTCGATAAAATTGATGCCTTGGTCCCAGGCCTTGTCGATGATGCGCAGCGAGTCCTCGGTGTTGGTCTGTTCGCCAAACATCATGGTGCCCAGGGTCAGGGCGCTGACCTTCAACCCGGACTGGCCCAATGTGCGGTAAATCATGCAAAGCTCCTCAAGTCTGGGAAACGTGAGCGTCATGCAATACCAGACTCAGAGGCTCTGGAACAAGCCCCGTGCGCATTTCTTCACGTGCTCAGCAACGCCTGGCAGCGCACTTGTAGAAATCGGTGCAGCACTTTTACCCGCTCCGACACTTGCAGGCGGTGCGGGCACATCAGGTTGAATGGTGTGGGTTCGCCTTGCCAGTCCGGCAGCAGTTGCACCAGGCGGCCGGCCTTGAGGTCCCGGGCGATATCCAGGTTGGCCTTATACGCAATACCGTGGCCGGCCAAGGCCCAGCGCCGCACGATTTCACCGTCATCGCTCAAGTAGTCGCCGGTCACTTCAACTTCCTGCAGGTCGTCGCCCTGGCGAAAGAACCAGGTGCTGCTGGCCCGGCCCTGGCGCATGTAGCGCAGCGTATTGTGCTGCGCCAACTGCTCCGGCGTGGTGGGTGTGCCATGGCGCGCGAGGTAATCGGGGCTGGCGCAGGCTATGCGCCGGTGGCCCGGCACCACCGGCAGCGCCACCAGGCTCGAGTCCCTCGGCACGCCGAAGCGCAGGGCGATGTCGACGGTGTCGCGGAACAGGTCGGCATTGCTGTCGTTAAGCAGCAGTTGCAGGCGGATATTCGGGTGTTCCAGCTTGAACTCGTCCAGCCAGCCAAGCACAACGTTGCGCCCGAAATCCGACGGCGCAGCCAATTGCAGCAGGCCGGTCAGCCCTTGGCTCTGCTGCTTGAGCGCCTGCTCGCCTTCGGCCAGCGCCGCCAGGGCCTCGCGCACGCTGTCGAGGTAGCGCTTGCCTTCTTCGGTCAGGCGCATGCTGCGGGTGGAACGCGCGAGCAGGCGAATGCCCAGGCGGGTCTCCAGGCGTTTGAGCGCAATGCTGGCCGCCGCTGGGGTCAAACCCAGGCCGCGGGCGGCGGCGGACAGGCTGCCGGTGTCGGCCGTGCGCACAAAGACTTCAAGGTCGAGGATCGAGCTCATTTATAAAAATCCTTTAAAGATCCTGTCGTTTTACCGGGATTTTTCGGCGATTGCCAAGCTGGGAAGATGAACGCTCACTTTCGACCCCAAGGACCTTTCCCATGACATCCCCCCTCAACGGCAAAACCGTGATTGTGATCGGCGGCAGCAGCGGTATTGGCGCGGCGGTGGCCGAGGCGGCCATGGTGCGTGGCGCACACGTGATACTGGCCGGGCGGCGCTTGTCGTCCACTACCGACGATGGCGTACGCAGCGAACCGGTGGACGTCACCGACCCGGCATCCCTGCAACGGTTGTTCGAACGCGTGGGGCATTTTGATCATTTGGTGTATACGTCTGGCCCTTCGGTACGCGCCAACCCCTTGAGCGAGACAGACTTGGAGCAGGCCCAGGACAATTTCAATGTGAAACTCTGGGGCGCATTGCGCGCTATTCAACGGGCGCTGCCCTTTCTGGATGAGCGCGGCAGCATCAGCCTGACCTCCGGGCAACTGGGGCGTAAATTAGTGCCGGGCCAGTTTATAAAGGTCGGCATCAATGCCGCGACCGAGGCACTGGGCAAACAGTTGGCCAAGGAACTCGCACCGCGTCGGGTCAATGTGATCAGCCCGGGGGTCATTGATACGCCGGCGTACGCGGGGTTGGCCGAGGAATCGCGCCTGGCGATGTTTGCCAAGGCCGGTAACGCATTGCCGGTTGGCCGGGTAGGCCAGGCGGAGGAAGTGGCGGCGGGCTATGTGCTGGCCATGGAAAACGGTTACATGACCGGCGCCGTAATCGACATTGACGGCGGTGGCTTGCTGTAACACCGCCTCCACGGTGGGAGGGCGCAAAGCCCTCCCACACTGACCGCATCAGGCGTTGAGGCTGCGCGTCATCCGCAATGCCAACACACTGCCGGCCACAATCACTGCGGCCAGCAGGTAAAGCGCCATATCCGTGGACCCGGTGGCATCCTTCACGAAACCGACGATATACGGGCTGAGGAAGCCGGCCATCTGGCCCATGGAGTTGATCAGCGCCAACCCACCGGCCGCCGCGCCCGCGCTGAGCATGGCGGTAGGCACCGGCCAGAACATCGGCAGGCCGGTGAGGGCGCCCATGGTGGCGATAGTCAGCCCGAGGATGGCGAGCGCCGGCGTAGTGGCGAAATTCACCGCGATCACCAAGCCAATGGCGCCCATCAACATCGGCACCACCAAGTGCCAGCGACGCTCTTTGCGCAAGTCGGCGGAACGCCCCACCAGCAACATGAATACCGCCGCCAGCAGGTAAGGGACCGCACTGAGCCAGCCAATCACCAGGTTATCGCTGAACCCCAGGTTCTTGATGATCGACGGCAACCAGAAGTTGATCGCGTACACACCGCTCTGGATGCAGAAGTAGATCAGCCCGAAGGCCCAGATGGCCGGGTTCTTGAATACTTGCCCCAGCGAGTCGGTGGTGGCCTTGGGTTTGTTTGCCTGGTCGGTGGCCTGGTCGGTTTCCAGCACCGCGCGCTCGTGCGGCGTGAGCCACTTGGCGTTGGCGAAGCTGTCACTGAGCAGGAAGTAGGCGAGGGCGCCGAGGATCACGGTCGGGATGCCTTGCAGCAGAAACATCCACTGCCAGCCGGCCAAGCCACCTTGGCCGGCGGCGAAGTGGTTGAGAATCCAGCCGGAAAACGGGCTGCCGAGCAACCCCGACACCGGGATCGCCGACATGAACAGGGCCATGATCCGCCCACGACGGAACGTCGGGAACCACTGCGCAAGGTACAGCACCACACCGGGGAAGAACCCGGCTTCGGCGGCACCGGTAAACAGGCGCAGGGTGTAGAAATGCGTCGGCGTGGTCACGAACAACAGGCAGGTGGACAGGGTGCCCCACACGATCATCATCAAGGCAATCCAGCGACGTGGACCGAACCGGGTCAGCGCCAGGTTGCTCGGCACGCCGCACAGCACGTAGCCGATAAAGAAGATCCCGGCTCCCAGGCCGTACACGGTTTCGCTGAACTTCAGTGCATCGAGCATCTGCAACTTGGCAAAGCCAACGTTGACCCGGTCGAGGTAGTTGAACAGATAGCAGATGAAAATGAACGGGATCAGGCGCAGGGTAATGCGCTTGTAGATGGCGTTTTTATCGTCATCGGTGGTCAGTGGGGCAGCGGCGCTCTGTGACATGGCGTTCTCTCTATTTATTATGATTTTGCGCGATGCGCGGGTAACGTTGATCGCCCAACGAGTCTCGGCCACGCGGCGGGGTGCTGTCTTTGTGCTCGCGCACAGACAAGCCGGCTTTGCGCTGTGCCGATGAACAACCCTGCCGTGCAGGACTTTTTTCGAGGAGATGGCCCCCGTGTTCGAGCTGGATCATGACCTGGCGCAGGATATCGTCGATCGGACCATGGCGATTTTGCCCTACAACGTCAACGTCATGGACAGCCAGGGGCTGATCCTGGGCAGCGGTGAAGCCGAGCGCATCAACACCCGCCATGAGGGGGCGCAACTGGTGCTGGCCAATGGGCGCGTGGTGGAAATCGACGGCCAGACCGCCAAGCACCTCAAGGGCGTGCAGCCGGGTATCAACCTGCCGCTGATGCACGATCAGCGCCTGATCGGCGTGCTGGGCATCACCGGCGAGCCGGAGTTGCTGCGCACGTATGCCGAACTGGTGCGCATGACCGCCGAAATGCTGGTCAGCCATCGTCACCAGCAAGCCGAGCAGCACTGGCGGCGCCAGCGTTGCGATGACCTGCTGGCATTGCTGCTGGCCGACACCGGCGACTCACCGCGCCTGGTCGATGAAGCCCAGCAACTGGGGCTCAAACCGCAACTGGCGCGCACGCCTTACCTGTTCGAGCTGGGCCCTGGCCAATCGGCGGAAGCCTTGAGCACCTGGCTGACCTCGCGTTACCCGGACAGTTGGTGCGTCAGCTCAGCGCAGTTTTCGCTGTTGTGGTGCCGGCCGGCGGCCGTTCAGGTGGACAACCTGCGCCTGCTGGAGAAGCTCGACGCTCAAGGTTGGACGATCCTGCGGGTGGCCGTGGGCGGGCAAGCCAATGGTTTGCCCGGCCTGCGGCGTTGCTACCGACGCGTCGGTGACCTGCTGGCGTACGGTCGCGATGTGCTGCCGCACTCGCGGCTGCTGACGCTCAGCCGTTATCGCCTGCCGGTGATGCTCTGGCGCCATCGCAACGATGATGCCCTCGACGAACTGCTCAACCCTCTGCGCAACGTGCTGGCCAAGGACAGCAACGGCCAACTGCTGGCCACGCTGCGCAGCTGGTGCGAGCACGACGGCCAGAGCCAGGCCTGCGCCGATGCGCTGGGCATTCACCGCAATAGCCTGCGTTATCGCATGGAGCGCATCGCGGAACTCAGCGGCGTCGACCCGTTGACCCTGGACGGCATGCTTGCCTTGTACCTCGGCGTGCAGTTGCTGCCCCAGTCTTTGTCGGAATGAACAACAAAGCTCACCCGCACTTGTGCATCTGACCGGCGTCAATCCCGGTGCCAGCTGGCAGCATGGGCGTTATAAAAACCGGAGAAAGCCCATGAAAATCATCATCGCCCCCGACTCGTTCAAGGACAGCCTGAGTGCTGAAGGCGTCGCCCAGGCTATCGCCCATGGGCTGGCCCAGGTCTGGCCGGACGCACAGTTGATCCAATGCCCGATGGCGGACGGCGGTGAAGGCACGGTGGATTCGGTGCTCGCCGCCTGCAACGGCGAACTGCGCCACCAAACGGTGCGCGGGCCGCTGGGCGCGGCGGTCGACGCGCGTTGGGGCTGGTTGGCCGACAGCCGCACGGCGATCATCGAAATGGCCGAAGCCAGCGGTCTGCAACGGGTGCCGCCCGGCCAGCGCGATGCGTGCATCACCAGCACCTTCGGCACCGGAGAACTGATCCGCGCGGCCCTGGATGCCGGTGCCCAGCGCATCATCCTGGCGATTGGCGGCAGTGCCACCAACGATGGCGGTGCCGGAGCGATGCAAGCGCTGGGTCTGCAAGTGTTCGACGCCCAGGAGCAAGCGCTGGCACCTGGCGGCCTGGCCTTATCGCGCCTGGCCCGTATGAGTCTTGAACACCTCGACCCACGCTTGGCCGAGGTGCGCTTTGAAATCGCCGCCGACGTAAATAACCCACTGTGCGGCCCCCAGGGTGCCTCGGCGATTTTCGGCCCGCAGAAAGGTGCCACCCCCGAGCACGTCAGGCAACTTGATGCTGCGCTCGGCCATTTCGCCGACCATTGTGCCCGCGTGTTGCCCAGGGATGTACGCGACGAACCCGGCAGCGGCGCGGCGGGTGGCCTGGGCTTCGCCGCCAAAGCCTTCCTGGGGGCGCAGTTCCGTGCGGGTGTGGAGGTCGTGGCTGAGTTGGTCGGCCTTGATCAAGCCGTGCGCGGCGCCGACCTTGTGATTACCGGCGAAGGCCGTTTCGACGCCCAGACCCTGCGCGGCAAAACGCCCTTCGGTGTGGCGCACATCGCCCGGCAACACGGCGTGCCGGTGATCGTCATCGCCGGCACCCTGGGCGATGGTTACGAGCAGATGTACGCCCATGGCGTCGACGCCGCATTCGCGTTGCCTTCAGGGCCCACCAGCCTGGAACAGGCGTGCGCTGAAGCACCGCGTTTGTTGAGTGAGCGGGCGGCGGATATTGCGCGGGTGTGGCGGGTGGCTGCCAAGCGCTGACGCACCCGTCAGAACATGGGACAATCCGCGCCTTTTCGACACGGAGAGTCCCATGCTGCGCCCCGTACTTCTGGCCCTGCTGCTGAGCGGCACTGCCACCCTTGCTCAAGCCAAACCCGAAACCGTACCGCTGCTGCGGGAAATCAAGGAGTGGGTGATCGGTTGCGACAACCTGCGCAATTGCCATGCCCTCAGCGCGCCCAGTGGGGTCGACGAAGAGGACTACAGCTCGTTGACGTTGCACATCTGGCATCAGGCCGGGGCCGAGGGCTACCTGCGCTTGCGCTTCGACCATCGTGGCGAAGCGCTGGACCTGGCCACCTTGCGATTGGACGGTCAGCCGCTGGGCCTGGAGTTGACTCGGGATTTGCACGTCGAACTGGACGATCAGGGCGGCGATCCCGAGGTGCGGTCCTACGGTGTGATCGAGGAGGCCGCGGCCCGCCGTTGGTTGCAGGCCTTGCGCGATGGCAAGCGTCTGGAGCTACCGGATGACAAGGACGCCCATGTGTCGTTGAGCGGGCTGAGCGCTTCGCTGCTGTTGATAGATGCGGTGCAGGGGCGGGTGGATAACCTCACCGCGCTGGCCCGGCCGGGTAAAGGCGCGGCCAGTGCCGTGCCGGCGCGTTTGCCGACCCCGGTATTGCGCAAATTCCCGGGGGCACCCGCGTTGACCGCACAGGAGCAGGCCGGCCTGGTAGCGGCTGCGCTGCGCCCCATCACGCCTGAGGTCAACGGCACGGGCGGCGAACCGGAGGCCAGCGCCGGTGCGCTGACGGCGCAGCAAGCAATGACCGTGGTGCGTTATGACTGCGCGGCCTACAACTGCGAGTACGACGTGGTCAGCCGCCAGCGCCAGGCGCCATATGCCGAAACAACCCTGCAGCTTGAGTCTTTGCCACTGGAGGACGCGGCGCTGCAAGGCTCGGTCGGCTATGACCCGGCCACGGGCACCTTGAGCTACTTCTACAAACAACGCGGGATCGGCGATTGTGGCGGCGGGGGGGTGTGGGTGTTTGACGGCAAGGGCTTCCAGCTCAGCGAATTCAAAATGATGCCGCGTTGCACCGGGGTGGCCTACGGGGATTGGCCGTCTTTGTGGTCGACCGCACCTGCGCCCTAGCCATCAAGCGGGGAGGGCCTCTACACTGGCCGGCCATGTGTTATTCAAAGGATGAAGCACCATGCACACGCCTGAACCTCATATCGTCATCCAGCGCTTTACCGAGGCCCATCTTGAAGGCGTTGCGGCGCTCTATAACGAACCTGCCGTGTGCCGTCAGGTGCTGCAGATGCCTTTCCAATCGGTGGAGGCGTGGCGCAAAAAACTGGTGATGGACGATGAGCGGCGCCTGCAACTGGTGGCCGTGCATGGCGGCGAGGTCATTGGCCAACTCGGCCTGCAACAGTACCTGCGCGTGCGCCAGGCCCATGTCGGTTCGTTCGGCATGGGCGTGGCCACGGCCTGGCAAGGCAAAGGCGTGGGCTCGCGCCTGTTGACGGCCGCGCTGGACGTGGCCGACAACTGGATGAACCTGCATCGTGTGGAGCTGACGGTGTACGTCGACAACGAAGCGGCGCAACGCCTGTACCGTAAATTCGGCTTCGAGGTAGAAGGTGTGCTGCGTGACAGCGCCCTGCGTGATGGGGTGTTTGTCGACACCGTCAGCATGGCGCGCCTGCGCACGCGCGCTTAGTCCTGCAAGGCAAACGCCACCGCCGCCTGCGCATGCAGCGCGGTGGTGTCCAGCAGCGGCAACTCGCTGTGTTCGGGCTTGATCAACAGGCCGATTTCCGTGCAACCGAGGATCACCGCCTGAGCGCCGCGCGCGGCCAGGGACTGGATGACCCGTTGGTAAGTCCGGCGTGAAGTGTCGCTGATCACGCCGACGCACAGCTCCTCATAGATAACGCGATGCACCTCCTTGCGTTCATCCGCGTCCGGTAACAGCACGGTCAGGCCGTGGCCGGTCAGTCGGGACGTAAGAAAGTCCTGCTCCATGGTGAAGGCCGTGCCGAGCAAACCAACCGTCAACGTCCCGGCTTCCACGGCGGCCAACGCGGCGGCATCGGCGATATGCAGGAACGGAATCGACACTGCCGCTTCGATTCGCGGCGCCAGCTTGTGCATGGTGTTGGTACACAGCACCACGCATTCGGCGCCACCCGCCTGCAAGCGGCGGGCGGCATCTTCGAGGATCAGCGCGGTGTCGTCCCAGCGTCCGGCATGCTGGGCTTGCTCCACCGGGCCGAAGTCCACGCTGTACATCAACACTTGTGCCGAGCGCAGCGGGCCGAGTTGGTCGCGCACGCACTGGTTGATGATGCGGTAATACTCGGCGCTGGACTCCCAGCTCATGCCGCCGATAAGGCCGATGGTGCGCATGTGATGTTCCTGACAATGGATGTGGTTTCACCTTACTCACTGGCAGGGCAATAGTCATACGCAGTTACCGCGCAAATGAGCGGTGCAGTTTGGTCTGAGCGCGCATGCCAGGCGCCGTCAATGAGGTGTATTCCCCAGGATTGGCTATACCTACAGCTCATTCTTACGATGATGATCGCCAGGGAGTTCAATGATGAAGCTAAGGCTAATGATCAGCGCGCTGTGCGTCGCCTCGATCGGCATGGCGGGCTGCGCCAGCAAGGTCACGCAACCGGACGAGTATTCAGGGTTCCTCTCCAACTACAGCCAACTGAAGAAAGCCACGTCACCCTCGGGCGCTGAAGTGATGCGCTGGGTCGATCCCACGCTGGACTTGAGCCGCTACACGGCGGTGTACATCGAGCCCACTCAGTTCTATCCCACGCCACAGGCCAGCGCAAAAATCCCGCAGAGCACCCTCAGCGGCATCAACAGCTATTTCAACCAGGCGCTCAAGCGTGAGCTGGCCAAGTCATTGCCCTTGGCGAACGGCCCGGGCCCTGGCGTGATTGTGGTCCGTGCCGCAATCACTGCCGTCAGCAGTAAGACCGAAGGCCTCAAGCCCTATGAATTCATCCCGGTAGCGTTGGTGGCGGCAGCGGTGAGTACCGGCGCGGGTATTCGCGACCAGGAGACCACCTTGGGCACCGAGGCGCAGTTTCTGGATGGCGCCAACGGCAAGGTCCTCGCCCAGGTGGTGCGCAAAGGCACCGGCAAGCCGCTGTCAAATGACTCGCAGGTGATGAAGGCCGATGACGTGAAAGAGGTGATCGATGGTTGGGCGTCAGATCTGCATCAGTCCTATGTGAAGCTCAAAAAACACTAGAACGCATTGCGCGCAAGGCGGTTGTAGTAGCTCAGGAGGGCGTCGTAGCGACGCGTGACGAGGTAGTAGTCCTCACTCAGTTGCGGTGGCGCGGCGTGTGCGAGCCAGTCTTGGCGAAGGGTGGTCAACGCCGCAAGGTATGCCTCTGCCGCCGGGCTGATCGTATACCAGAGGTTACTGGCCTCTTCATCCCGAGGGTTGCCGGGGTGCAGGCGTTTGTACGCGTTGCCGTTATCCGCCGCCGCCTGCACGGCCGCGGCCAGGTCGGCGACGGTCTGCGGTGTCAGGCTGGCATCGCGCATGTCACGTTCAATCCGGTCAACGGCATGGCGCGCGGCGATCATGTAATTGAGTACGTGCCAGTGAAGGTCGCGGCCCATACGGGCTTCGATACGCGCCAACTGCGCGGGGCGTACGCTCAGGTCTTCACGTTCCAGTTGGTTGCGCAGGCCGGTTGAGACCGCCAGGTAGTCTTCGCCGACGTCGACCAGTTGGGCGAGCAGTGGTTTGTTCATGGCCTCAGCGACCATTTGCTGAACACCTTGAGGCACGCCATCGGGCGGCGGCATTGCCGTGATTTTGTCCGTCAGCGAGGTGAGTTTCTGCAGCCGGTAGGCGTACACACTGGCCAGGCCGATCAATGGGCTGCCGGGTTGCTGGCGCTCCAGTTTCAGGGTGTACAAGGACGAGCACACCGATGCTTGGATAATCCGCGGTTCGGGCTCGTTTCTGTCGCCGAAGTTGTCGTGCTCGGGCGCTTGTGGCGACGCGGCATGCAGGCGGTAGTACGCCAAACGGGTGTCCCGATCAATACGGTTCACGCAGTCAATGAGGGGGGCCAGCGCACTGGCTGTTGCCGTGGACGGGCTGTCACGCTGGTCCAGCCACAATTGCGCGTATTGCAAGGGTTTGGTCGCGCCGGCGACACCGAGCAGCCCCAGGCCCAACACCAGGCTTATGGGCACCAGCCATTTCGGATTCATCGCTTGGCCTCCTGGCCGTACCACTGCGTGTGCGTGGCGGGTGCCTGGCATTCGGTCGCGCTGCGCGGCATGCGGCTGCACAGGCGCTCGGTCCACTGTTGCAGGCCCTGGTTACGGGTGATCAGATGGCTGTTATCGAGCACCTTCAAACCGGCGTACAGCACAACTGCGCCGACGAGACCCAACGCGCCGCCCAGCACGGCCCAGCGCGGGTGGCGGGCGGACCAGGGGGTGTGGTGGTTGGTGAAGGGGCGCCTGATCAAGCCGACCAGTGCCAGCACCACGACCAGGGTCAAGCTGGCCAGCGGGTTGAACACATACCCCAGTGCTCCCGCCACAACGAGCCCCGGCAGCAGATCGCGTATCGGCAGCAACGGCAAGTGGCTGGCGCTGATCCAGCACGGCAATCGCTGGCTGAGCCGTTCATCCAGCACGCGATAGTGGTGAGCCCATGGTCGCCAGCCCTGCCAGGCTACGCCCGCGCAGACCACGGCGCCTATCGCCCACACAATGCCCTGGCCCAGGGTCGGGATGATCTTCCCGGCCAGGCTTTCAACCTGTACCAGCATGCCCACCAGGCAACTGAGCACCAGCGCGACGATCCACGGCCAGGTGTCCAGGGCCGAATCCCAGCCTTGCCAGAAATACACGGTGCCGCCGGGCATCGCTTCGGCAACGCTGATGTGGTCGGCGTAAAGATCGGCGCTGAGCTGCTGGCAGGCCTTCCAGTCGTGCTCGTCCAGGCGTTGCGCGAAGGCGCGGCGCTGGCCCAGGCTCATCGGCGCGAGCAGTAAACGCGCGGCGCGCTGTTCCGGGCTGTAGGGCGGTTCGGCGGCCAATGCGCGTTGGCGTGCGAGAAAGGCCGGCCCTTGCTGGCGTTTCAACAAGAGCGCCCACTCGTCGGCCGGGCAGGCATGATCTGCGCCACCGTGCCAGCGCTGCCCGGCACACACGGCGTTGAACAGCGTGCTTGACCAGTAATGATGATGGGCAAGCAGCCTGGCCAACCATTCATTGAACCACTCGGCATGGGGATGATTGTTCACCCAGGCATGCTCATGACGTGCGGCGTAGGCCGCCAGGAACGCGGCGTCGTCGTGCTGCCCAAGCGCCTCATACAGCGGGCGCTGCAATTGGTCGCGCTGCTGTCGCTCCAGGGTGTCGATCAATGCGCTGGGCAATTCGAGCCGTTGCCAGGCAGTCAGCCAGTTGAAGGTTTCGAAGGCCCACCGCGTGTCCTCGGCATTCAGCTCGCCTTCGATGCAGCGCTGCAACAGATGGATCTCAAGGAACAACGCCGTGCCATCGGCCATTGCCGCTTCATAGCGCTGGGCAAGGGTTTCGCCGAGGGCTTCGACAAGCACCTCGGCCTCGGGCTCCTGCTCGTTCTCACGCCAGGCCAACGCGGCTTCATAGGCTTCGCGCAGGCGCTGGAAGCCCTGTGGGTCGTCGTCCGGACGCGTCTTTTTCAACAAGGCCGCGTAGTGGCGCTTGATCGTGCGGCTATCGGCATCCGGCGCCAGGCCGAGGATGTTCCAGCAATTCATTTGCGATGCAGCTCCCTGACAACGGCCCGGCGTGCGGTTATTTGAGTGGCGTCAACGGTGGCAATTTCCACTGGCCATTGCTGGCTTCGGGCTTGGGCAGGTACACGCGCAGTACCGCATAGAACGGCGCCGGCGGGGCGGGCAGCCAGTTGGCCTGTTCCGCCTTGGGTGGCTCGTGATGCTGCAATGCCAGGGTCAGGCCACCGTCGGCGTCCAGCTTCAGGCCCGGCAGCATGCGCGAGTTGATCAGGTAACGCTTTTTATGGTTCGGCACCAGTTGGTGGGTCTTGGCGTCGTACAGGGTCAGTGACCAGAACGCATCGGCCGGCGGCAGTTGGTCCTTGCTGAAATGCACGGTATAGCTATGACGCGCGCCGTTGGCCGGTTTGCCTTCGCTGTCGTCACGGTAGGTGAATGACACGGCTTCGTCGGCGGAGTTGCCGAAAATCCCCAGGTCGGCACCGGCGTAGCGGTACAGGTAATTGTTTTGCAGACGGTCACGGCTGCCGTACAGGTCGCTGCGGGCGACCTGATGAGTGTCGATCTTGTCTTTTTTGAAGGCCGCGAATTCGGCGCGAGCATCGGAAATGCCGTCCTCCAGCGCCTTGCGCTGTTCAGCGGTCAATTGGTTGGCCTTGAACGGCGCGCCAGGCGCCACACCGATCTTGGCAAAACGCGCCAGCAGCTCTTTTTCACTGTCCTGGGGGGCGGCGAAGGCCAACATGAAGTTCAGGTAACGAAACAGCTGTGGGCCTTCGGTCATGGTCGCCATGGGCTTGGGCCAGGCGAGTTTCGGCGCCTTGGCCGGTGCGGCCTGCTTCACGTAGCTGCTCAGTGACTGCACCTTGTAGCCATTCTGGATCTGCTTGACCTTGTTCAGGTCTTTGTCATCAAACAACTGGGTGCGATACAGCGCATAGGCGACGTTGCTTTCGCTGTAGACCACGCGGTCCACGTCCACGGGTTGCTGCCCCTTCCAGTCGGGACCGGCGATCATGTAATGACCACCGTTGTTGCCGGTGCTGCGCGTGCCCAGGTAGGCGATGTTTTGCGTGTACAGGTCAACCAGTTGCACGGCGTAGTAACGGTCGTCCTCGATTTTCGGCAGCGTCAGCACCAAAGGCTCGCTGCGCAGGTCCATCCACACGAAGGAATACGCCATGTCGGCATTCGGGGTCGTCAAGGCGGTGTCTTTGGGGCTGGTCACCGGTGCGGTGGTACCGATACGGTTGAACGGCGCCTTGAATTCAACGCCGCCCTTGTCGACAGCCTGGGCGTAGAGCGTCTTGTACATCTGCACCACGGGGAAGCCGTAAAGGTAGGCTTCCTTTGCAATGGCCCGCGCTTCGCTCGGGGTTGCCGTGAAGTCGGCCAAGGCACCGCCGCTCAGCAATAAAGAGAGGCTCGCCAGCAGCAGGCGCGTGGGTTTTGCAATCATGTTGTTGCATCCTTCGTGAGTGCTTTTGAAGAAATGTGTTGAATGGCGCACGAGCGCGCTGAGTTTCCGTTTTTATTCGCCGCAGGTCACGTAAATCTGTGCGGGCCGGACACAAAAATGCCGCCCCGGAAGGCGGCACTGGCAAGCCGACATCATTCAGTGCCGAGGATAGACCTGACCTTGTCGCGCAACTGGTCGATGGAAAACGGTTTGCCTATCACGTGCATGCCTGCGGGCACATCGATGTTTTCGGCATAGCCGCTGGCAAACAGGATCGGCAGGGCGGGGTGCAATTCACGCACCTTGTTGGCCAACTGCTTGCCGTCCATGTCCGGCAGGCCGACGTCCGTCATCATCAGGTGGATGTTCTGGTCAGGGTTTTGCACGTGTTCCAACGCACGTCCAGCGTCGGCGGCTTCCAGCACACGGAACGCCAACTCCTCCAATACATCGACGATCAACATGCGCACGATGTCGTCGTCTTCGACGACAAGGATGGTGGAGGTGGAGGGCATAAAGAGGCGTCCTGAAGATGGGAGGGCGGGGGCTTGCTCAGTCCGAAGACCATCCTCTACTGAGTTGTCTGCGCCCCGGCAAGTTCCCGACAAAAGAAGGCTATTGTGCAGGCAATAGGCCTTGATGTCTTGTGACGAGGTGAAATGCCCGCCGGGAAAGGACTTGCCCGCAGGCAGGCGCAAAAACGTCAGGTTGACGGTCGCCTGGCAAATCGACCGTCGCACCTGCACTTTTGGGCCTGGGGCATGGCTTACAGATCAGTCAAAAACAAGTCCTGCACGCTACCTGGCACGGTGGCGGTCACGCTATTCAACGCGGGTTCCTCGAATACCGAAATCTTGTACTCAGGCACCTGGGGGTTCTGGCCGAAATGTGCCAACAGGTATTTAGTCCTGCCGGATTTTAATGTGCTTTCCAGCGCGGCGCTCATTTGCGCCTCCGTGGAAAAGGTCGCCTTCCCATAGTTAGGGTCGAAATAAAACCATTCCTTCTTGCCATTGGAAATAACCACGCCGGCGGTGAAGCCGTGATCGGGGCCATTGATTAAAAGGGTTTTTGAAGTGCGGGCACCGGCCAGCTCTGAAATGATCTGTGTGTAAGGAACCTGCCTCGCCTGCATACCATGATGGAATTGACCGCCCAGTATTTCCTGCAGCTGACTTATCTGGTCGTTGAACTTGGCAACTTTCGATGCCTTGAGCTCTTGGATTCCGGCGTTGACGGGGTCGGTTTTGCGCAATTGGGCAATGTCGCCGGGGCTAAGCGTAGGCACCATCGCGACATACAGGTTCTTGATAAACGTATCCTGCTTGCGATGCTTCACGGCGGCGGCCATGACATTGGAAAGCGCCGCGCACTCGCCGCCCGAGAGCGGGGAGACTTGACTGAGGTAATACCCTTGGGGAATCGGCGTTGCCTTGCCACCGGCGGCAGTGATTTCAGCGGCGAATTCCTTGAAGTTCTCCTGGCTGACTTTGATTCGTCGATTTTCCAAATACTTGACCAGCTGTCCAAACTCTTCTGATGTACGCCCGGGGGCAATGGCAAGTTCTGCGAGCTGGTAGTTAGTCAGTGTGTCTGAAAACTCGCGGATGCGTTCTGGGTTCCCCGAGTCGTAGCCTTTCTTAAACATGTCTGCGTCGACGATTTGCGCAGCTTCACGTGCGGATTTAAAACGCTCGGGCAGCGCTTCAAGTTCATCTATGCGTTTTACCAGGCTACCAAGCTCTGCTGGCGTACGGCGTTCGGCAACGGCAAGACGTTTCAAATCCTCAATACTCAGTGCTGTGGAATAGCCATAGATAGCGTCTGGTTTAACGTTGTTCTGGCCCAGTATGTAGGCTGCCTTGTCCTCGGTTTTGGCGTTGGCCACAGCGGCCATGAAGTCACGGCGATAGTTAGGGTTATTCGCAGGTGGCGCCAATACCGAAGCGATCATCTTGCCAAACCAGCTGTCGGCAAACGCTTTTATTTCGCCTTCGAGCGCAGCCACTTTCGGCGTAAAGTCTTTGAGCGCCGGGCCATACGGGCGATGGTTGATGGCGTCATAGCCATACCATTTTCCCTCCCTGAATACAGCGCTGCCGCCGACGGTCTGCTCGGCTATTTTGTAGGTGCCCAGCGCGGCGACGTCATACGTTTTACTGGCCGCTTTCAACAAGTCATAACTACCGCTCGCGCCCTTGAACTTGTTAAGCCATTCGCCGGTTTTGGCAAGCCCTTTGCCCGCCAGCTTTGTCGCGCCCATCAATGCATCGCCCGCCCCGCCGACCGGGTTGAGCGCCTCAAGCGCGGTAACGCCAATGAATTTGGCAACTTTGGCCGCCTTGCCTGCGGCGCTGATACTTTGAGCGCCCTTGGCCAGAGCTTTTGAGGCCTGAGCCGCCTTGCCTGCGCCCAACGTTACCAAGCCGATGATGTCCACCCCCAGATCAAACAAGCCGTCGCCTACCTGGCCGTTTTTGAAGTTGACGATGGCGGATCGAAAAGGGATGAGGTTCAGAAAAAACTCACCTATTGCCGCATTCACCTGTCGAGCCTTATCGTAAGAGGTGACGCCCTTGGCGTAATTCAATAAGTCTTCATTGCCGAGATCCAGGGATTTGACGAAGGCGTCAGCAATCAACTTTGTTCGAGAGCCACCGTAGCTATACGGCGTGTAATCAGCACCGGTCCACTCTGCGGTGTGATCAGCACCTACCCATCCTCCGGTTTGATTGGCACGCTCGCCGTTGTAGGGATCAAAGAGCTCGGTTCGGGAAATAATGTTCGCCGTGCGCGTATCCAACTTCTCGCGGCTGTAGGGCTCGCTGAACTTATTGCTTAGGTAGTTCTGTTTTTCGATGCTCGCCTTACGGGTGTCAATCTCATAAATATTGACTTCGCCGTTTCGCGTGGTTTTTACGTGCAGTGTATGCCCGCGTTTTTCCAAGGTGAGCGGCGAAAGCACATCCATCGCTACCTTGTAATCATTGGTGTGCAGGAACTCTATCTTGCCAAACTCAAGGTTTTTTCGATCCTCCAGCGGTAGCTTGGAAAGCAGGTATTTGACCATCCCCGCATGGCCTTCGCTTTGAGATTCCAGCGCTTCTTTGTACTGGGTATTAAACACATCAACGACGTGGAAACGCTCAGACCTGCAGTACGCATTGAATGCCGTCATCGGCACGAGACTGCGACTGCTTTCCCAACGGAAGCCGGACTGGAGTTTGTCACCCTCCATCGCGATGTCGAGCATCGAACGCAAGGTCGGATCGCCCCGACGCGTGTTCCCAAAGCGCTTTTGCAGCACCTTTTGCTCAAATATCTGGGGGTCGTGGTCGGGGAATTCCTGCTTCAGGCAGTACAGGGCAATTGCCTTGCGGCTGGGAAAGGGCGTCTGGAGCTGGGTGGAGACGTGGGTCAGCGCCTCTAACTTACTGTTGTAGTGGATTCTGATGCGTTCGATTTGCGCATCGCCCGGCACTTGTTCGGCGCTCTCCAACACACCGTTGACGACGGCCCAATCCCTCAAGACTTCACGCTGAACCCGATCATCAGCGAGCGCCATGCCTTCAGCTGCGAGCAATACCTGGGCATAGGACATGTTTTGTACGCTGCCCGGTGCCTGCGCCTCCAGCTTGGCCACTTCAATCGTTAGTTGAGACCAGGCAATGCTGCCATACGTCACGCTGGCGGGAAGGTCTTTGACCAGATACTGCGGTGCGGTGCGTGAAAGCAGGAGATGAGCGGCGAATTTGGCGGTTTGAGTGGTCGCCCGGCCACTGTCGATCAAGTGTTGACTCAGCCGGTCCACAATGACAGAAGCGTGTTGCCCCCATTGCGCCTGTGCGTCCAACTGAAAACCAGCCACAGCATTACGGACCGGGCCAGTGAGCGACTCCGGATCAAGCCCCACCTGAATGGCCGTTAATAGATAGTCATAAATGCTGGTACCTGATGAAGCGCCCTTCAAGTGCGTCTGCAGGGCTTGGCCCAGCGCCTGGGCCTTGGGCGTGTCCAGCAATTGTTGAAGCGCTGTACGTGGCGCCTGAAGGTCGGCCGCGGTTGTTGGGCTGCCGCTCAGCAAATAAGCCAATGCGCCTTTACTCGCATCCGCCAATGGTAAGCCTGCCAATGAAGTGTGAGTGGACTGCAGGAAGTCGGCGATGCTCTGCCGGCCCTCTGTTGTCATGGGCACCGGCCAGGAAAGCCCACCCCCCAGATTGCCCAGCGGGTGCAACGCGGCCTTCTGGTTCAGGGTTTTGACCAGCTCACCCAGCGCGTCCAATGAGGTCGGTACCTTCAAGCCATTTTGCAGTAAGAACGACTCAAGGCTGACTTGGCTCTCGGGGGCCAGTCGGCTCGTCACCTCGGCGCTCGTCAGTGAGTTGTCGGCAGGGACGCGTGCGGTGAGGTCCTGATGCACGGCGCTCAATTTGGCCGCCAACACCTCCCAGTTGCGTTGGTTGGCTAATGCGGTTTGAAGTCCGGAAACGCCGGCCGGGGCCTCTGGCCCTGGAGCGATGGCGGGTTCAATTGCGCTCGCGGAGGCGTGGGGCGTTTCCGCACGGGGAAGATTGACGATGGCGGGGGCCGGGAGGCTAGTGATCGAAGTCATTACATTTACCTGTCGTAATTTGGGAAGGTACCGCGCCGAAAAGTGCTTCCCTGAACCCTCGGCCACTCCCTGTGTGTGTGCAGTCGTCCTGCGTACATTCCGTTACGGTTGTCAGAATTCGTGTGCAAGTCCCGATGCCACAGCCCGCATGCGTGTCTGATATGTGTAGGCATGCTCCGCGAAAAGCATCACAAACGTAGCCCTCCAACCCCAATCTGGGGCAAACTCCCGGTTTTTCCGCACCTGGCCAAGGCATGCCCATGACTCCCGCGTCGACCGTCGATGAAAAGAGCTTTCGTACCCTCCTGAGCCGAAACGTGGCCTTGCCCCTGGGCGTGGGCGTGCTCAGCGCGGTGTTTTTCGTGGTGCTGATCACGTATTTGCTGTCGGTGGTCCAGTGGGTGGAGCACACCGACCGGGTGATCAACAATCTCAATGAAACCTCAAAGCTGACGGTCGACCTGGAAACCGGCATGCGCGGGTACTTGATTACCGGCGACGAACATTTTCTCGACCCGTACGAAGTGGCCAAGCCGCGGATCCTCGCCGACCTGCGCAACCTGCAGGAGCTGGTGGCGGACAACCCGCAGCAGGTTGATCGCCTCAAGCGCCTGGAAGCCTTGCAGCTGGAGTGGAACAAATACGCCCAGTCGATGATTGATATGCAGCGCCAGAGCGGCGACTTTCGCGGCGCCGTGAAGGCGGGGCGCGGCAAGCGCCTGACCGATGAGATCCGCAAGGAATACGACGATGCCGTGGCGATGGAGCAGCAGTTTCGTATCGCCCGCAATACCGAAGTCACCCGTACCACCGTGATCAGCGTGACCTTGTATCTGGTATTCGTGCTCGGCTTGAGTGGTTTTCTGGCGTATGCCGGCCGACGGAACTTGCTCGAATTATCCGAGAGTTACAGCGCAAACATCGCTTCACAACAGAAGATCGCACGGCGCCTGGAACGCCAGGCCTGGCTGCGCAACGGCCAGACCGAACTGGCCGAGCAGGTGCTGGGCCAGCTCAGCCTGAACATGCTTGGGCGCAATATCCTGCAGTTCTTCGCTCAGTACATGGGGTCGGCGGTCGCGGCGCTGTATGTGCGCGAAGAACACGGCGGCCTCAAGCGGGTGGCCACCTATGGTTTCTCCCGCGAGCAGGAACAGCTCGAACAGTCGATCTACAGCGACGAAGGCATTGTCGGGCAAGCCGCGCAGTTGGATCGCCTGATTCGCCTGGACGACGTGCCGGTGGATTATTTCAAGGTCAGCTCGGGCCTGGGCGAAGGCGCGACCCGCAGCGTGCTGGTGGTGCCCACCAGCGATGACGATCGGGTCAATGGCGTGATCGAGCTGGGTTTCCTGCGGCCGCTGGATGAGCGTGATGTTGAACTGCTGGAGCTGATCGCCGGCAATATCGGCACCTCCATTGAAGCCGCACGCTATCGTCAGCGCCTGCAGGAAGTGCTGGCCGAGACCCAGCAGCTCAACGAAGAGTTGCAAGTGCAGCAGGAAGAACTCAAGACCGCCAACGAAGAGCTGGAGGAGCAGTCGCGCATCCTCAAGGAGTCCCAGGCCCACCTGGAAACCCAGCAGGCCGAGCTTGAGCAAACCAACGAGCAATTGGCCGAGCAGACCCAGACCCTGGCCGAGCAGCGCGACGCCATGGACCGCAAGAACGGTGAACTCAACCAGGCCCAGCTCGAATTGCAAGACCGTGCCGAAGAACTGCAGCGCTCGAGCAAGTACAAGTCCGAGTTCCTCGCCAACATGTCCCACGAGCTGCGCACGCCGCTCAACAGCTCGCTGATCCTGGCCAAGTTGCTCGCCGAGAACCCCCAGGAGAACCTCAGCGCCGAACAGGTCAAGTTCGCCGAGTCGATCTATTCGGCCGGCAATGACCTGCTCAACCTGATCAACGACATCCTGGATATTTCCAAGGTGGAGGCCGGCAAGCTCGAAGTGCGCCCGGAAAACTCCAGCGTGACGCGGCTGATCGAGGGCTTGCGCGGGATGTTCGAACCTCTGGCGGCGGATCGCAAACTGGGCTTTGAGGTTGACGTGCAGGCTGATGCGCCCGGCATGCTGTTCACCGATCGCCAGCGTCTGGAGCAGATCCTCAAGAACCTGCTGTCCAACGCGATCAAGTTCACCGAACAGGGCGAGGTCAGCCTGTCGGTGTCGCGCGCGCCGGGGCAGGGCATTGCCTTTACCGTGCGCGATTCGGGCATCGGCATTGCGCCGGACCAGCAGGAGAGCATCTTCGAAGCCTTCCGCCAGGCCGACGGCACCACCAACCGCCGCTATGGCGGCACCGGCCTGGGCTTGTCGATTTCCCGCGACCTGGCCACCTTGCTCGGCGGTTACATCAGCGTGACCAGCGAACCCGGCAAGGGCAGCGTGTTTACCCTGGTATTGCCGGAGCAGTACGTAGAACGCGAGGCCGACGCGCCGCCAATCGAGCAGCCGCGCCAGGTCGTGGTGGCGCCTGCACCGGCCCCGGTCAAGGTGTCGCCATTACCGGTGGCCGATGCGGACCTGATCCCACGCTTTGCCGACGACCGCGACAAGGCCCCGTTCACCAGCCGCTGCATCCTGGTGGTGGAAGACGAACCCAACTTTGCGCGCATCCTGTTCGACCTGGCCCATGAGCTGGGCTACCACTGCCTGGTGGCGCACGGTGCGGACGAGGGCTACAGCCTGGCCGAGGAATACATCCCCGACGCGATCCTGCTGGACATGCGCCTGCCGGACCATTCCGGCTTGACCGTGCTGCAACGTCTGAAGGAACACGCCGAGACCCGTCATATCCCGGTGCACGTGATTTCCGTGGAGGACCGCGTCGAAGCCGCCATGCACATGGGCGCCATCGGTTATGCGGTGAAACCCACCACCCGCGAAGAACTCAAGGACGTGTTCGCGCGCCTGGAAGCCAAGCTGACCCAGAAGGTCAAGCGCGTGCTGCTGGTTGAAGACGATGACCTGCAACGTGACAGCATTGCCCGCCTGATCGGCGACGATGATATCGAGATCACCGCCGTCGGCTTTGCCCAGGAAGCCCTCGACCTGCTGCGCGGCAACGTTTACGACTGCATGATCATCGACCTCAAACTGCCGGACATGCTCGGCAATGAGCTGCTCAAGCGCATGGCCACCGAGGACATCTGCTCATTCCCGCCGGTCATCGTCTACACCGGGCGCAACCTGACCCGCGACGAAGAGGCCGAGCTGCGCAAATATTCGCGCTCGATCATCATCAAGGGCGCACGCTCGCCGGAGCGCCTGCTGGATGAGGTCACACTCTTTCTGCACAAAGTCGAATCCCAGCTGTCCCATGAACGCCAGAAGATGCTCAAGACCGCCCGCAGCCGCGACAAAGTCTTTGAAGGGCGCAAGATCCTGCTGGTGGACGACGATGTGCGCAATATCTTCGCCCTGACCAGCGCCCTGGAGCACAAAGGCGCCGTGGTCGTGATCGGCCGTAATGGCCGCGAAGCCATCGACAAGCTCAATGAAGTCGAAGACATCGACTTGGTGTTGATGGACGTGATGATGCCGGAAATGGACGGTTACGAGGCTACCGCCTTGATCCGCCAGGACCCGCGTTGGAAAAAACTGCCGATTATTGCGGTCACGGCCAAGGCGATGAAGGACGATCAGGAGCGTTGCCTGGCGGCCGGTTCCAACGATTACCTGGCCAAGCCGATTGATCTGGACCGTTTGTTCTCACTCATTCGCGTATGGCTACCGAAGATGGAACGTATTTAAGTGGAGCACTGTTTTTTGGAAAAAAGCAGCGACATCGAGCTGCGTCTGCTGAT
The DNA here is from genome assembly GCF_019139815.1 of Pseudomonas asgharzadehiana. NCBI lineage: Bacteria > Pseudomonadati > Pseudomonadota > Gammaproteobacteria > Pseudomonadales > Pseudomonadaceae > Pseudomonas > Pseudomonas asgharzadehiana. The sequence continues at coordinate 3,394,445 of NZ_CP077079.1, read as the reverse complement.
TGAGGCGATTTACCTCAAGTACAGCTATGACTTTCGCGACTATTCCGGGGCGTCGGTCAAGCGCCGCGTGGCCCATGCCTTGCGCCAGTTCGACTGCGCGACCATCTCGGCATTGCAGGAACGGGTGCTACACGACCCGGCGGCGTTCATGCAGTTGCTGCAGTTTTTGACGATTCCAGTGAGCGAGATGTTTCGCGACCCTTCGCACTTCCTGGCGATCCGCCAGGAAGTGGTGCCGCTGCTCAAGACCTACCCCTCGATCAAGATCTGGATCGCCGGCTGCAGCACGGGCGAGGAGGTCTATTCGATGGCCATCCTGCTGCGTGAAGAAGGGCTGCTGGAGCGCACGATCATCTACGCCACCGACATCAACCCGGCGTCCCTGGACAAAGCCAAGCAGGGCATCTTCTCCCTGGAGAATGTGCGGGCCTACACCGCCAACTATCAGCAAGCGGGCGGGCAACGTTCATTTGCCGACTACTACACAGCGGCTTACGATTACGCGATCTTCGACAAGACGCTGCGCGAAAACGTGACGTTCGCCGACCACAGCCTGGCGACCGACAGCGTGTTTTCAGAAACTCAATTAATTTCGTGCCGCAATGTATTGATTTACTTCAATAAAAAATTGCAAGATCGCGCATTCGGGTTGTTCCATGAGTCGCTGTGCCATCGTGGTTTCCTGGTGTTGGGCAGCAAGGAAACCCTGGATTTCTCTGCCTACGGCAAGCAATTCGAACCCTTGGTCAAGCAGGAACGGATCTACCGAAAATCATGAACGATGCTGTAGCCAGCCCGATTCGCGGGATTGAAGCCATCGTCGTCGGCGCGTCCGCCGGCGGCGTCGAGGCGTTGCTGAGCATTTTTGCCGAGCTGCCCGACGGCTTCGGCCTGCCGATCATTGCCGTGCTGCACCTGCCCGATGAACGCCGCAGCCAACTGGCGGAAGTCTTTGCGCGGCGCCTGCGCATCCCGGTGCAGGAAGCTCGCGACAAAGAGCTGATCGAAGCGGGCCGGTTGTATTTTGCCGGGCCTGGGTACCACCTATCGGTGGAGCAGGACCGTAGCCTGTCGCTGAGCCAGGAAGACCGCGTGCATCATTCCCGGCCGGCCATCGACTATCTGTTTACCTCGGCAGGCGATGCCTATGGCAAAGGCCTGTTGGGAATTTTGCTGACCGGTGCCAACCAGGACGGCGCGCGCGGGCTGGCCCATGTCAAGCAAGCGGGCGGCACCACCATCGTGCAAGACCCAAATGAAGCGCGGATTGCCGTGATGCCCCAGGCCGCCCTGGCCCTGCACACCCCCGACCATATTCTGACCTTGAGCCGCATTGCCGCGTTGCTGGCTTCCCTGGAACCCTCACCATGCTAAGTACTGTCCAGGCCAAACTGCTGATCGTCGACGATCTGCCGGAAAATCTGCTGGCCCTCGAAGCGCTGATCAAGCGCGAGGACCGCCAGGTGTTCAAGGCATTGAGCGCCGACGAGGCCTTGTCCCTGTTGCTGGAACACGAATTCGCCATGGCGATTCTCGACGTGCAGATGCCCGGCATGAACGGTTTTGAGCTGGCCGAACTGATGCGCGGCACCGAAAAGACCAAGAACATCCCGATCGTCTTCGTCAGCGCCGCCGGGCGTGAACTCAATTACGCGTTCAAAGGCTATGAAAGCGGCGCGGTGGACTTTTTGCACAAGCCGCTGGATATCCATGCGGTGAAGAGCAAGGTCAACGTGTTCGTCGACCTGTACCGCCAGAGCAAGGCCATGAAGCAACAGGTCGAAGCCCTGGAGCGCAGCCGTCGTGAGCAGGAGTTGCTGCTCACGCGCCTGCAGGCCACCCAGGCCGAGTTGGAACAGGCCGTGCGCATGCGCGACGACTTTATGTCGATCGTCGCCCATGAGGTGCGTACGCCATTGAACGGGCTGATCCTTGAAACCCAATTGCGCAAGATGCACCTGGCCCGGGATAACGCGGCGGCATTCACCCTGGACAAGATGCACGCCATGGTCGACCGCGATGAGCGCCAGATCAAAAGCCTGATCCGCCTGATCGAAGACATGCTTGACGTGTCGCGCATTCGCACCGGCAAGCTGTCGATCCGCCCGGCGCGCTTCGACCTGGCGCAACTGGTCAGCAACCTGGTAGAAAATTTCGCGCCGCAAGTGGCCGCCGCAGATTCGTCGATGCGGTTGGAGACGCAAGGGCCGGTCGAAGGCAACTGGGATGAGTTCCGTATCGAGCAAGTAATCACCAACCTGCTCACGAATGCGCTGCGCTATGGGGCCAAGAGCCCGGTGGATGTGCGGGTGTACACCGAACACGGTGAAGCGCGGGTGGAAGTGCGCGACCGTGGCATCGGCATCAGCGAAGAAAACCAGAAGCGTATCTTCCAGCAGTTCGAGCGCGTATCCGCCAGCCAGGTGTCGGCGGGGCTGGGCCTGGGGCTGTTTATCTCCGAGCAGATCGTTGCGGCCCATGGCGGCACCATCGAGGTCGAGAGCCGGATAGGCGAGGGCGCCCTGTTTCGGGTGTGCCTGCCCCTGGATTCGTCGGCATGAAATCAATCGTCACCTTGACGCAACCTCTGCGTGACCCCATGGTCGTACGTGCAGCAACTGACCGGACAAAGGCTTCCCATGAGTGAAGATGCGCAAGATGTCGTACTGATCGTCGAAGACGACGAATCCATTATGTTTGTGCTGGATGAATACCTGGCGGGCCTGGGGTATCGGGTCTTGAAGGCGGTAAACGGTAAGGAAGCCTTTGAGATTCTGGCGACCAAGCCGCACCTGGACCTGATGGTGACGGATTACCGCCTGCCGGGCGGTATCTCCGGCGTGCAGATCGCCGAGCCGGCGCTTAAAGTGCGGCCGGAACTGAAGGTCATCTTCATCAGCGGTTACCCGCAGGAAATTCTCGACTGTAACAGCCCGATCACGCGCAACGCGCCGATCCTGGCCAAGCCGTTTGACCTGGATACGCTGCAAGAACATATCCAGCGGTTGCTTGCCTGAGAATGGGGGCGCCTGAGCATCCAGGCGCCGTTTGGCTCAGAGGGTCAAGGCCGTAACGCGCGCGCATTGGCATTGAGCGTGCTGGCGGGTGTGTAGGCAAATTCCCATCCGACTTTTCCATTAAAGCCGTTCAAAAAGCGCTGAAGACCTTCGCCGTTGCCGAGCTTGTAGACGGTCACTCCACCGCTGATCTGCCCGGTATTCCCACTGCTGATCATGGCCAGGTCCAAGTCCGGGCTGTTGGTGTTGAACAGGAACAGCTCGTTGTGATGGGTCTTCTGAATGTAGACGGTGTGGGCAAATTCCCCGCCCTCATACGCGTGCCTGAAGTTCAAGAGCCCTGACTCCGTGATCTGCGCCGGATTGAAGGTGGTTTTCAGGCTGTCCGGCTTGATGCCCATCAACTCAAGATAGCCTGCGGAGTAATTGGAACCGCCTGTGCGGTTGGTGGCCGCTTTCACCGTCTCCAATACGCTGGGCGAGAGGGTCTTTTCAGCTTGCCCTATGCGTATCGACGCTTCGTAGCAGATCAGGCCCTGATTGTCCGGATGCGCGTGCAACGTCTCCCAATGGTGCTTCAATTCAGCGTTCGAGAGGCTGCGTGGCCCTTGGGAAGGCGTGATGGGCGTGTCGTAGAGGGCTTTGAGGTCTGGCGTGAATACGCTGTTTTTTTGTTGCCACGCATCATCATGATCAAAGACCTTGAATTCGAGTTTATTGCGCTCAGCGCTGTGGGTTTTATAGCCCTTGGCCAGCTTCTTGTCGTTGAACACCTTATCAAGCCCGCCTCGCATGGCTTCGGCGCTTGGAAACGTGGCAAGGCCATGGTTGGGGTCGTAAAAGTAGTAAGTCTTGTCGGCGCCGTTTATTTTTACGCCTGCCGCCATTGCATGGCCTGGCGAGTCAATCATGACCGATTTCGAGGCGTGCGCCTGCGCCAGTTCCTTGATCATGTCTTGATAGGCGACCTGCCGAATGGGCTGCCCTGCGTGGAACGCAGCCTGGGACCCCACCTGAGTTTGAAGCCTGTTTAATTTGTCGATGAAATCCCTGGACGCCGGGTCCCTGGGAAAGGCTGCGGCGGTGTACATGTTCTTGATCAGTACGTCTTGCTTTCCCTCCGCCATCGCGCTGGCCATGGCGCGTGCGAGCGCTGCACATTGCCCTTCGGCCAGTTGTGCGGTCTGAGTGAGGTAAATAACCTGCGGCATGGCCGTTACCTCACCGAATCTCGGTTCGATGCGATCGATAAACCGGGCGGAGCCACTTCGCCCGGGCTCGTAGGCGATGTCATCATATTTTCGCACCAACATCCCGACTTGCTCCGTCGTGAGGTCCTTGTTGCCGGCCAGGGTCATAACCTGCGCAATCGTCATGTTATTGCGTGCTCCGCTGATCGTTTGCGGATCGCCATACCGATAACCCTGCTCGAAGGCTTCCTTATCGGGCCCATTTCGGTGAGTCGCGACAGTTTTTTTCCAGTCGCCGACAACACGCTCATCCAGCGGCTTGCGCGCCGTGGCTGCCGTTGCCCAATTGCCCAGCCCCTGCGTATCAATATGGGCCGAGGGCAGGAAATCCTGTAAGGGCGTCCCGTAGGGTTGTCCATTGGCGGGGTTGTAGGCGTACCACTTGCCGTGCCGCATAACCGCCGGCGCCTCGACAATTTGATGGTTGATTCGGTAGGTGCCAAAGGAAGATGAATCGTAGCGTTTGCTTGCCGATATCAGGTCATAGCCGTTTGACGTATGAGCCAGCCCGCGTAATTGCCGCAGTTCACCAGCGCTGGATGACCACACTTTTTTACCGCCGGCAATCAGGCCGCGCCCGATATCGGTGACACCGTCCAGCGGGTTAAGCGTGCCCAGCGCCGCGCGCCCGATAATCTTTGTACCGTGAGCGACTTTACTTGCAGCGGACGCACCGGCATGCAGCGCTTTGGCGCCTTTAGCCGCCGCGCCCAACGCCAGGGCAAAGCCGAAGGCATCGAATACCAGATCAATCACGCCGTCACGCACGTTACCTGCCCGAAAATTCTGAATAGCGGACCGTAAGGGGATCAGGTTGAGCAGAAATTCGCGGGCTTTTTGGTAGAACGGAACCTCGGTGTCGAACGTCGTCACGCCCTTGGCCTCATCCGCCAGTTCACGGATGCCGATATGTTTTACCAGGGTGTCGGCAATGTACCGGGTTCTCTCGCTTGCAAAGCTGTTGGGCGTGCCGCTCTGGCGTTTTGCATCGGTAACGCTTGCCGAATAAGTGCCGGAAGGTGTGATTGCCTTGAGCATCGGGCTCTTATGGGTGTGACCATCGCTGTACAGTTGCGGCCCCAGCGGATAATCCTTTAGCTCAGCACGTTGGCGAATCGTATTGTCGTTCAGATTTATTTCATACACGGTAGTGTCACCGCCGAGCACCGCTTTAATCAGTAATGCACCGGGTACTTTCGTTTCGTTCAGCGTTTGACTGAAACCCGTGTGGGAGACGCGGAACTCTTGGAGCGTAGTGATCTGTGCGCACTCGATCTTTTTTCTGTCTTCGAGCGCAAGGGTCGCAATAAGGTGCTTGACTTGCGTGCCAATCGCCTTTTCAGCGGAGGAACAGTACTGGGGAAGCTCGCTTGCGAAGCGTGCATTGATGTCAGCCAGTTGGTCAGCCTTACCGGAGATAGTCCGGAAGTCGAATTGATTACCTGCTGACCAATGGGAGGCTGGAGGCGTGCTGATAGTGCCGTGCAGGTAAAGATCCAGCACCGAATAAGGCCCCGGAAAATCACGTTGTTCCGGGACGGATGTGATGCATTTTTTCTCGAATGGTATCCGGTCGCCGTAAACCCGCTTGAGCTCATCAAGCGCCATTTTCTTGCGTTCAGGCATGGGGGTGGAGAGGGCGCTTGAGGCTTCGCTCAGCTGTGCAATCTGGTCATTGAACGCCCGAGTGACGCGACTCATCTGGTCGGCGCTGTAGTCATCCGAGGTGTTCAGTTGCAGAACCCCATTGGCTACCCCCCAATCTTTAAGCGCAGCCCACTGGGCCTGCTGTTCCACCTCTTGCTCCTGCTCCGTGACGGGGGCCAGGTCGGCCCGCTTCATGACGTCGGCATAGCTCATGTGCGCGGTTGCGCCCGGCGCCTGATGCTCAAGGCGTGCCACGGCGACACTGAAGCTGACCCAACTGTGGGAACCGCATGTCACGTTGTCGGGGATGTTCTGGACCAAAAACGCCGGTGCGCGGCGTGAGAACAACAAGTGGGCCGCAATCGGCGCCATCTCCACACTGGCACGTCCCTTGGCAACCAGGTGACTGGTCAGCCCGGCGACTACGGCTGAAGGGTGCCGGCCCCAATGCGCATAGTTGGCCAGGTCAAAACCGGCGACGCCGGTTCTGACGGGGCTCGACGTGTTGCCCGCTTCGGATTCTTCGTCCAGGGTCGCGCCGAGGGCGCCCAGGGTCCAGTCGTTGATGCTATCGGGCGTCGATACCCCCTCATATCTCTGCTGCAGCGCCACGCCCAGCGCCTGGGCCTTGGGCGTCGCCAGAAGGGTTTGAATGAACTGCGTCGGGTTACTCAGCTCGGAGGTTGAATAAATTTCGTTGCGCGTCAGATAGCCCAGCAAACCTTGGCTCGATTGGTAATTCTGCAAACCACTGATGCCCAGCGTGTTTTGCCTGAGGCTACGCCTCATGCTGGACCTGTCAGCATCACTCAGCGGAATCGGCCAGGCCAATGCGCCGCCGAAGTTACCGTGAGACGCCCCTGCAAGTGGCGGGGTATCCAGTGCCTCGCCCACATTTATCAACTCGTCGATGCTGTCGGGCAGCTTCCAGCCTTTATCGCTGAGGTATTTTTCGAGGCTGACCGTAAGGGCGTCATCCAAGCCTTTGTTGAGCGAGTCGCCATGCAGCCTGAACGTCGTGCGGGCTAATTCATCGCGAATGAACGACGGCAACCGCTCGGAGGCTGGCCGCCGCCTTGGAGTTGCCGGGGCGTCAGCGAGCTTTTGCGCCTCAATGATGATAGGAATCAACTTAAAGGCCGCCGTCCTTTGGTTGTGTAGCTCCGCCAGTTTGGCCTGTTCGTCGCGCAGTACCTGTTCGGATCGCTCAGGCGCCAATCGTGCCGGACCGAAGGCTTTTGACTGCTCAAGCTCTGCGGCGCGAATGCCCAGCGCCTCACGGGTTTGCCCGGTGATGGCCTCACCATAAAAATCGGCGACTTCGCGGTAGTCGGCGGTGGTTCTGTTGACCGGGGAGTAAATATAGTCGGACCTGGAAGTGAGCGCGCTTGCGGCCTGCATGATCGGCGCCATCATCGACGTCCACAAATAGCCTTGCGCGAAGCCCGAAAACGTCTTTGGCTTACCGTCGACGACGGCAACGATGTAATTGCTCGCGGGGCTGATCTCGATAGGTTTCGAACGATCAATGCCGTTGCGGCTTGCCCACACAACAAAGTGCGGGCTCGCCATCAAATTGTTCAGGTGTGACCACCATTGGCCGAACGAGGAGGCGGGAGGGATGTTCTCTATATAACGAAGCTCGCCGGTCCTGGCCGCAAGGCGCTGTGTTTGCGCCACACGCAATGCCAGCTCACTGTCGGCTATGTCGCGCGCACTCTGCGCGGCGGTTTCAGGCACATGCCGGGGAGCCTCTTGGGGCGTCACCGCGCGTGGACGGCGCGCGGCGCTGTCGGCCGGTGTATTCGAGGGAATCTGAAGCGTTGGATGAACGAGGCGCGAAGCGATCATGGCTGGATGGGTTCCTAGGTGGATTCAGTTTCACCCCAGCGGCATATACGACGCTGCGATGGCAACTGTGTACCCTGGCCCCCTGAAGCGATTCCTTCCTTGCAGGAACGATTCGTTGCGCGATATTGCCTCGCTTGCCTTATGTCTTAATCATTTCCCTCACCTTCGCCGTTAACAGGTCGAAGGTGAACGGCTTGGTGATCAACTGCATCCCAGGGTCGAGAAAACCTCCACGCACCGCCGCATGTTCGGCGTACCCGGTGATGAACAGCACCTTGAGTTCCGGCCGCAGCTGGCGGCCGATTTCCGCCATCTGCCGGCCGTTCATGCCGGGCAAACCGACGTCGCTGATCAGCAAGTCGATACGCTGCTCGGATTCAATGATCGGCAGCGCCGTGTCGGCATCTCCGGCAACCACATAGCCGTAACCCAACTCCTTGAGCACGGCGCAGACCAGTACGCGCACCGCCGGGTCGTCCTCGACGAGCAGCACGGTTTCCCCGGCATTGGCAAAAGGCAGCAACGCCGGGTCGACCAACGGGACAGCGTGCATTTCGCCGATAAAACGCGGCAGGAACAGGCTGACAGTGGTGCCTTTGCCCACCTCGCTGTGAATGGTGACGTGGCCGTGGGACTGGCGGGCGAACCCGTAGATCATTGACAACCCCAGGCCAGTGCCCTGGCCGATGGGTTTGGTGGTAAAGAAGGGGTCGAACACCCGGCCGATAACGCTTTCGGGTATACCGCAGCCGTTGTCGCTGATGCTCAGCTCGACGTAGTCACCCGGGGTGAGGGTGCCGTAGGCGGCGGTAAAGACGTTGTCCAGGTGGCGATTGGTGGTCTCCACCCGCAGGTTGCCACCATTGGGCATGGCATCGCGGGCATTGAGCACCAGGTTGAGCAGGGCGCTTTCCAGTTGGTTGGGGTCGGCTTCAGCGGTCCACAATTGCTCGGTGAAGCGCATCTCCAGATGGATGCTTTCATTGATGCTGCGTTGCAGCAGTTCGCCCATGGAACTGACCAACTGGTTGATATTGACCGGCTTGGAATCCAGCGATTGGCGGCGGGAAAACGCCAGCAGGCGGTGAGTCAGGCCGGCGGCACGGTTGGCGGACGTGACGCCCAGGTCGATCAGGCTATCGAGATCGTCGAGTTTGCCGCGTGCCACGCGCCTTCGCAGCAGCTCCAGGCTGCCGATAATCCCGGTGAGCATATTGTTGAAGTCGTGGGCAATGCCGCCGGTGAGTTGGCCCACGGCCTCCATTTTCTGCGATTGACGCAGGGCTTCCTCGTTGTTGCGCAATTGCGCGGTGCGTTCCTCGACTTGCTGCTCAAGGGTTTCCAGGGTGCGTTGCAGGCGCAGTTCGCTCTCGCCCAGGTCGATCAGGCGGTCGCGGGCTTCATATTGGCGGCGCCGACCGCGCAGCGCCGTGCTGACCAGGCTGATCAGCGTGACGGGATGGAAGGGCCGCTCCAGGAATGTCACGTTGCCCAGCAGGCCGCTGAGGTGCGACGAGCCGTTCTGCTCGCCGCCACCGTGATGGGTCATCAGCACGATGGGCATGTCCGACCATGGCGGCTGTTGATGCAGGTACTCCAGCAGCGGCTCCAGATCGACGCCACGCAAGGCTTCGGCGGCGATGATCAGCAGGCCGGCGCCCTGTTCCAGGGCCTCGCACAACATTGGCAGGTGCGTGGCGACGATGCCGCTGTAACCCGCCTCGTTGAGCATTTGCAGGGCCAGTGCGCTGTCGCGACCCAATGGCGCCAGGATGATTGCGCGTTCGGACACACCGGGTAGAGTCGGCACTATCCCTCTTCCTTGAGCAGAGGGGAGCCGGCCCCCATGTAGGTGGGGATGCCGCGCAGTACGCCCTGGAAGTTGTCCAAGGGCTCGCCGACGGTCAAGCCTCGGCTGCTGATGCGGTATTCGCGAATCGTCGATTCGTGGGAGCCGGTGCGTTTCTTGATGATCGAAATGGCGCGACGCACCTTGCCCAATGCCTCGAAGTAACGCAGCAGAATCACGGTGTCGGCCAAATAAGTGATGTCGACCGGTGTTTGCATGTCGCCGACCAGCCCGTGCTGGGCGACAGTCATGAAGGTGGCCGCGCCGCGACGGTTGAGGTACAGCAGCAACTCGTGCATATGCAGGATCAATGCGTTCTCTTCCGGCATTGCCGCCTGGTAGCCGTTGATGCTGTCGATCACCACGGTCTTGATCCCGCGCTCGTCGACGCAACGGCGCACCCGGTGGGAGAACTCGCCGGGAGACAGCTCGGCGGCGTCCACTTGTTCAATCAAAAGGTTGCCGGTGGCCTGCAGGGCGGCGAGGTCGATGCCCATGTTTTTCATGCGCTCGAACAACAACCCCAGCTCTTCATCAAAGATGAACAGCGCGGCTTTTTCCCCGCGTGCCACGGCGGCAGCGGCGAAGATCATCGAGATCAGCGATTTACCGGTACCGGCCGGGCCCAGGATCAGGCTGCTGGAGCCGGTCTCGACGCCACCGCCCATCAGCGCATCCATTTCCAGAATGCCGCTGCTCAGGGTCTGCCGCACGTAGCCACCACGGTGTTCCGCCGCCACCAGGCGCGGGAACACGTGGATGCCGTCTTGCATGATCGTGAAATCATGAAAGCCGCCACGGTATTTCTGGCCGCGGTACTTCACGATCCGCACGCGACGGCGCTCGGCACCGTAGCTGGGCGTCAGTTCTTCCAGGCGAATCACCCCGTGGGCCACGCTGTGTACGGTTTTATCCAGGGATTCGGTGGTCAGGTCATCCAGCAGCAGTACGGTGGCGTCGTAACGCACGAAGTAATGTTTGATCGCCAGGATCTGCCGGCGATAGCGCAATGAGCTTTGCGCCAACAGGCGGATTTCCGAAAGGCTGTCGATCACCACGCGGGCGGGCTTGACCCGCTCCACCACTTCGAAGATCTGCCGGGTGGCTTCGCCCAGTTCAAGGTCCGAGGAATACAGCAGGCTTTGCTGGTGCTCGGCGTTGAGCAGGCTTTCGGGTGGGGTCAGTTCAAAAATGTGGATGTTGTCATCCAGGTCCCACCCGTGGGATTTGGCGCCCTGGCGCAGCTCGCGCTCAGTCTCCGAGAGGGTGATATACAAAGATCGCTCGCCGTTTTTCGCTCCGGCCTGGAGGAAATGCAGCGCCACGGTGGTCTTGCCAGTGCCAGGTTCGCCTTCGAGCAGGAACAGGTGGCTACGTGAGAGCCCCCCGGAAAGAATGTCATCAAGACCTTCGATGCCGGTGGCCGCCTTTTCACTGAACAGCGCTTTGGATGTAGACAAGAAGTGCCCTCGATTCAGGTACAAGTAGAGGGGCATGCCCGTCACGACATGCCATGTTCACTTGACCATGGCACTTTGCAGCCGTTCCACAATTGCTGCAATTTGTCGCTGTAAGAGGCCGCTGTACAACCCGTTTTGGCGGGTCTACAGGCCTTGTTGCAGCGCCGGATCATCGGGGTTCTGCTGTTCCAGTTGAGCCAGTAACACCTGCACATTCTGCAATTGGCCGCTCTCTTTCCAGTAGTTGACCAGCAACACCCGCGCCTTGCGGTTGGCGGGGTGGCGCTGCACGATCTCCTCCAGCTGGCGCTGCGCGGCTTCCAGTTCCTGTTGGTCGTGCAGGGTGGTGGCCAGGTCGTAGCGGTAATCCTGATGGTCCGGCTCCAGTTCCACCGCCTTGGACAGGCCGAGCAACGCATAAGGCCGCTCGCCATGGTGCAGCAGCCACATACCCAGGGCGTGTTGCAGGTACGCCGACTCGGGGTGTGCCGCCAATTGGCGCGCTAATAGTTGCCGCGACTCTTCGGTCTTGCCTTGTTTATCCAGCAACTCGATTTGCGCCACCACGGCCTGGAGGTTGTCCGGCTCCAGGCGCATCGCTTGCTCCAGGGCATTTTGTGCATCGGGCAGCAGCGCGCTGTGGATGTAAAGGCGCGCCAGTTGAATCCAGCCATCGGCGGTTTCGGGCTGGGCCTTGAGGTATTTCACGAATTCATCCAGCACTTGCTGCAACGGCCCGAAATACAGGCCCAGGGTGTCCGGCGACAAGCCGAGCAGGGCATTGGCGGCAGCAAAGCGCACGCTTTGCTCCGGGTCATCGAGCAGCGGGCCGAGCAACAGCGTGCGCTGCCCGCTGGGCACCAGGCCCACAATGCTGTGGATCGCCGCTTCGCGCACCCGTGGCGAGTCGCTGGCCAGGTCTTTGTCCGCCAGCTTCAAGGCTTGGGGGCTGGGGTAGTTGGGCAACTCGGCGTGCAATGCGGCACGACGCTCTTCAGACAGGTCCGGCCGCCCCAATTGCTGATACAGCACACGGGCGGCCCCCGGCTCGCCGTTACGGGCCTGTTTCAGGGCCTTGGAGTAACCATGGGCAATGGCAGGCGCCACCGCCACCGGGGTGGAACGGGACAAATACCAGGTGATCAGCACAATAAAGAATAGGGCGCACAGGCCAACGATGGCGTAACGGCGTGACTTTGACATGCAGGCGTCCAAAAGCTCGAACAGCGAGGGAAAAGTCGTCAGCTTCTGTCAGACCAAGGCAGGTGTCAAACCCGCATCAACGGAGTACGTACGCCACCGGATCAAGGACCGGTGCCCCCAGGACGTTGAGCCGGCGGGGTCTATGCTCCAGGAGCATTGGCCAAAACAGTCAGCCATGTTGAAGGCTTTGACCATTGCTGCTCAACGGCGCTGAAGCGACTATTCGGCCCATACGCTCGTTACCCGGTCCATCGTTCAAGGAAACAATGATGCAGATTGAAAACAAGGTTTTTCTGGTCAGCGGCGGCGCTTCGGGCCTCGGCGCAGCCACCGCTGAAATGCTGGTAGCCGCCGGTGCCAAGGTAATGCTGGTGGACCTGAACGCCGACGCAGTGGCGGCCAAGGCCAGGCAGTTGGGCGATAACGCCCGCAGCGCGGTAGCCGATATCAGCCAGGAGGCCGCTTGCGAAGCCGCCGTGCAGGCCGCTGTTGCGGCCTTTGGTGGCCTGCACGGGCTGGTCAACTGCGCGGGTGTGGTGCGCGGCGAAAAAATCCTCGGCAAGAACGGCCCCCATGGGCTGGCGAGTTTTGCCCAGGTGATCAACGTCAACCTGATCGGCAGCTTCAACCTGCTGCGCCTGGCGGCGGCGGCTATCGCCGAAACCGAGGCGAATGCCGATGGCGAACGCGGGGTGATCATCAACACCGCCTCCGTGGCGGCGTTCGACGGCCAGATCGGGCAGGCGGCGTACGCCGCGTCCAAAGGCGCGATTGCCAGCCTCACATTGCCGGCGGCCCGGGAACTCGCGCGCGTGGGTATTCGGGTGATGACCATTGCGCCCGGCATCTTCGAAACGCCGATGATGGCCGGCATGACCGAGCAAGTGCGCGACTCCCTGGCCGCCGGCGTGCCATTCCCGCCACGCCTGGGCAAACCGGCTGAATACGCCGCGCTGGTGCGGCACATTATTGAAAACAGCATGCTCAATGGCGAGGTGATCCGTCTCGACGGCGCCTTGCGCATGGCGGCCAAGTAAGGAGCGGTACTCATGAGTGATCCCATTGTTATTGTCAGTGCAGTGCGCACGCCCATGGGCGGCTTTCAGGGCGACCTCAAAGGCCTGACCGCGCCGCAGTTGGGTTCTGCCGCGATTCGTGCGGCGGTCGAGCGCGCCGGTATCGCCCCGGATGCCGTGGATGAGGTGCTGTTCGGCTGCGTGCTGCCCGCCGGCCTGGGCCAGGCGCCCGCACGCCAAGCGGCGTTGGGCGCGGGCCTGGGCAAGTCGACCCGTTGCACCACCCTCAACAAAATGTGCGGCTCGGGCATGGAGGCGGCGATCCTGGCCCATGATTCGCTGCTGGCCGGCAGCGTCGAGGTAGTGATTGCCGGCGGCATGGAGAGCATGTCCAACGCGCCGTATCTGCTGGACCGCGCCCGCAGCGGTTACCGCATGGGCCATGGCCGCGTGCTGGACCATATGTTCCTCGACGGCCTGGAAGACGCCTACGACAAAGGCCGCCTGATGGGCACCTTCGCCGAAGACTGCGCCCTGCATAACGGTTTCAGCCGCGAGGCCCAGGACGCATTTGCCATCGCCTCCCTGACCCGTGCCCAGGATGCGATCACCCATGGCAACTTCGCCGCCGAGATCGTCCCGGTACAGGTCACCGTGGGCAAGGAGCAGAAAACCATCCTCCACGACGAACAGCCCCCCAAGGCCAAGTTGGACAAGATCAGCAGCCTGAAACCGGCTTTCCGCGAAGGCGGCACGGTGACGGCGGCCAATTCCAGCTCGATTTCCGACGGTGCGGCCGCGTTGCTGCTGATGCGTGAGTCCGAAGCGTTCAAGCGTGGGCTCAAACCATTGGCGGTGATCCGCGGCCATGCGGCGTTCGCCGACGAGCCGGGGCTGTTTCCGGTGGCGCCAGTGGGGGCGATCCGCACGCTGATGAGTAAGACCGGCTGGGACTTGGCCGAGGTCGACCTGTTCGAGATCAACGAAGCTTTCGCCGTGGTCAGCCTGGTGACCATGAGCAAACTGGATATCCCCCACGCCAAGGTCAATGTCCACGGTGGCGCCTGCGCGCTGGGGCATCCGATCGGGGCCTCCGGTGCGCGCATCCTCGTGACCCTGCTCTCGGCCCTGCGCCAGAAAGGCCTCACACGAGGTGTTGCCGCCATCTGCATCGGCGGTGGCGAAGCCACGGCCATGGCCGTCGAATGCCTGTATTAAGGACTCTGCACCATGCTGCCCAATGACGAACAACTGCAAATCAGCGACGCGGCCCGGCAATTTGCCCAGGAGCGCCTGAAACCCTTCGCCGCCGACTGGGACCGTGAACACCGCTTTCCCAGGGAAGCCATCGGCGAGATGGCCGAACTGGGCTTTTTCGGCATGCTGGTGCCGGAACAGTGGGGCGGTTGCGACACCGGTTACCTGGCCTACGCCATGGCCCTGGAAGAAATCGCCGCCGGTGACGGCGCCTGCTCGACCATCATGAGCGTGCACAACTCGGTAGGGTGCGTGCCGATCCTGACGTTCGGCAACGAGCAACAGAAAGCGCAATTTCTTACGCCCCTGGCCAGCGGCGCCACGCTCGGTGCTTTCGCGCTGACCGAACCCCAGGCCGGCTCCGACGCCAGCAGCCTGAAGACCCGTGCGCGCCTTAACGGCGACCACTATGTGCTCAACGGCTGCAAGCAGTTCATCACCTCCGGGCAAAACGCGGGCGTTGTGATTGTGTTCGCGGTCACCGACCCGGCTGCTGGCAAGCGTGGCATCAGCGCGTTTATCGTGCCCACCGATTCGCCGGGCTACAGCGTGGCGCGGGTTGAAGACAAACTTGGCCAGCATGCGTCGGACACCTGCCAGATCCTGTTTGAGGACGTGAAAGTGCCGGTGGCCAACCGCTTGGGTGAGGAGGGCGAAGGCTACAAAATCGCCCTGGCCAACCTTGAAGGCGGTCGCGTCGGCATCGCCTCGCAGGCCGTGGGCATGGCCCGCGCCGCGTTTGAGGCGGCGCGTGATTACGCCCGTGAACGCGAGAGCTTCGGCAAGGCGCTGGTCGAACACCAGGCCGTGGCGTTTCGCCTGGCCGACATGGCGACGCAAATCGCCGTGGCCCGGCAAATGGTGCACTACGCCGCGGCCCTGCGTGACAGCGGCAAGCCGGCCCTGGTGGAAGCATCGATGGCCAAGCTGTTTGCCTCTGAAATGGCCGAAAAAGTCTGTTCGGCCGCCTTGCAAACCCTGGGCGGTTACGGTTACCTGAGCGACTTCCCCCTGGAGCGGATCTACCGCGATGTGCGGGTCTGCCAGATTTACGAAGGCACCAGCGATATTCAACGCATGGTCATCTCACGCAATCTTTAAGGAGCCGATACATGAGTTACGAAACGATTTTGCTCGACGTCCAGGGCCGTGTCGGGCTGATTACCCTCAATCGCCCCCAAGCCCTCAATGCGCTCAACGCGCAATTGGTCAGCGAGCTGAACCAGGCGCTGGACGGCCTGGAAGCCGACCCGCAAATCGGTTGCATCGTACTGACCGGCTCGAAAAAAGCCTTCGCCGCCGGCGCCGATATCAAGGAAATGGCCGAGCTGACCTACCCGCAGATCTACCTGGACGATCTGTTCAGTGACAGCGACCGCGTGGCCAACCGCCGCAAGCCGATCATTGCCGCCGTGAATGGTTTTGCCCTGGGCGGCGGCTGTGAGCTGGCGCTGATGTGCGACTTTATCCTGGCCGGTGATGGCGCCAAGTTCGGTCAGCCGGAGATCAACCTCGGCGTGCTGCCGGGCATGGGTGGCACTCAGCGCCTGACCCGGGCGGTGGGCAAGGCCAAGGCCATGGAAATGTGCCTGACCGGGCGCTTTATCGACGCCGTGGAGGCCGAACGCTGTGGGATTGTCGCGCGTATCGTGCCGGCCGATGAGCTGTTGGACGAGGCGCTGAAAGTCGCCACGCTGATTGCCGGCAAATCGGTGCCGATCAGCATGATGGTCAAGGAAAGTGTGAACCGTGCGTTTGAAGTGAGCCTGTCCGAAGGCGTGCGGTTTGAGCGCCGGGTGTTCCATGCGGCGTTTGCGACGCTGGATCAGAAGGAAGGCATGGCGGCATTCGTGGCCAAACGGGCGCCGGAGTTCAAGGACAAGTAACACGCTCCCAAGAACGCCGCTGACCCTAGGTGGGACGGGGTTGCTCCCTCCCACCTAGGTTTTTGTGGTGTCTCACTCAGAGCTGGTAGTTCTTCAGCTCTCTGGCAATCACCAGGCGTTGAATCTCGCTGGTCCCTTCGTAAATCTGCGTGATCCGCGCATCCCGGTAGTAGCGCTCCACCGGGTAGTCCTCCAGGTAGCCATACCCGCCATGAATCTGCATGGCTTGGGAGCAGACCTTCTCAGCCATCTCCGAGGCGAACAGCTTGGCCTGGGACGCTTCCGACAGGCATGGCTTGCCGGCACTGCGCAGGCGCGCGGCGTGCAGGATCAACAAACGTGCCGCGTTCAGGCGGGTTTGCATGTCGGCCAGCAGGTTGGCCACGCTCTGATGTTCAATGATCGCCTTGTCGAACTGCACGCGGTCGCGGGCATAGGCCAGCGCCGCTTCAAATGCGGCGCGGGCGATCCCCAGGGCTTGGGCGGCAATGCCGATGCGGCCACCTTCAAGGTTGGACAGCGCAATCGCCAGGCCCTTGCCGCGTTCGCCCAGCAGGTTGGCCTCGGGCACGGTGCACTGGTTGAGCGTGACGGCGCAGGTGTCGGAGGCGCGAATGCCCATCTTGTGTTCGGTGCGGTCCACCACAAACCCTGGGGTCTGGGTGGGGACGAGGAACGCCGAAATACCTTTCTTGCCCAATTGCGGGTCGGTGACGGCAAACACAATGGCCAGCTTCGCGCGTTTGCCGTTGCTGACAAATTGTTTGGCACCATTGATCACCCACTGGCCATCGCGCAGTTCTGCACGGGTGCGCAGGTTATGCGCTTCGGACCCGGCCTGGGGTTCGGTGAGGCAAAAGCAGCCGATCGCCTGGCCGCTGGCAAGCTCGGCCAGCCAGGTTTGCTTCTGCTCAGCTGTGCCGTAGTTGAGGATTGGCCCGCAACCCACTGAATTATGGATACTCATCAGTGCGCCAGTGGCGCCATCACCGGCGGAAATTTCCTCCACCGCCAGGGCGTAGGCCACGTAATCGACGTAGGTGCCGCCCCATTCTTCAGGCACCACCATGCCTAGCAGGCCGAGCTCGCCCATCTTCGCCACCAGGGCGTCGTCGATCCAGCCGGCTTTTTCCCAGGCTTGGGCGTGAGGGGCGATTTCACCACGGGCGAAGTCGCGCGCCATGTCGCGAATCATTACTTGTTCTTCTGTGTATTCAATATCTTGCATGACTTATCTCGCAACCTGCTCGAAGTGTTGGAAGAAGCTTTCTACATGGGCGACAGCCAACCCGTGCAGGGTGGGCGGGTTCCAGCGAGGGGTCTTGTCCTTGTCGATGATCAGGGCGCGCACGCCTTCGATCAGGTCGCCGCGCTCGAACCATTGGCGGTCCAGGTGCAGCTCCAGGGCAAAACACTGCTCCAACGGCAGGCGCCGGCCACGGCGCAGCATTTGCAGGGTCACGGCCATCGCCAGCGGCGAGCGGGTCTGCATCAGGTGGGCGGTGCTGAGCGCCCACTCATGGCTGTCGGCGACGGTCACGGCCTGCAATTGCTCGACGATGCTCGGGATGTCCGGCTGGGCGAAAAAGTGGTCGATCGCCGGGCGCAGCGCAGCCAGCGGCGCATCGGGCAGTTGTTGCACGGCCAGCTTGGCCAACAGGCCTTGCAGGTCTTTTAGCGCAGCGTCGTGCTGCCATTTCAGCTCATTGAGCTTCTGGTCCAGCTCAGCCAGCCTGGCGCTGTCCAGGTACCAGTCCGCGAGGCCGCAATACAACGCGTCGGCGGCGCGTATTTGCACGCCGGTGACGCCAAGGTAAATCCCCAGTTCACCCGGAATGCGCGGCAGAAAGTAACTACCGCCCACATCGGGAAAGTAACCGATGGCCACTTCCGGCATGGCCAGGCGGCTGCGTTCGGTCACCACGCGCAAATCCGCGCCTTGCACCAGGCCCATGCCTCCGCCCAGCACAAACCCGTCCATCAGGGCCAGGACCGGTTTGCGGTAATGATGGATGGCCAGGTCGAGGGCGTATTCCTCGACGAAGAAGTCTTCGTGCAAGGTGTCGCCGTTTTTGAAACTGTCGTAGAGGGAGCGGATGTCGCCGCCGGCGCAGAAGGCCTTTTCGCCAGCCCCGCGCAGGACCACGGCATAGACGCTGGGGTCATCGGCCCAGGCCTGCAGTTGTTGGGTGAGGCGGCGGACCATGTTCAGGGTAATGGCGTTCAAGCCGGCCGGGCGATTGAGGGTGAGGTGACCGATATGGTTACGAACGTCGGCCAGTACCTCTTCCTGGGGTAACTCGGCACGGCTTGCTTCGGATGGAACCTGAGCAGTCATCTATAACTCCCTGCTTTTATTGTTCTTTATCAAGATGTTCGCGAGCGAACCTTCTCGTGATCGTACCAGTGCAAATTTGCCCCGTACAACCCGGAATCATGCAGGTCGTTTTTGCATTTATGCAGGACGCAGCGCGGCGTCAGGGCACGCGGCTTGCCAGGACTTCGCCGATGCTGCGTCGGCGCGCGTGCGTCTCGGCGGCGTGAATCAGTTGCTCGAGTTCCGTGGGCGCCACGTCGTAGAACTGCTCCATTTCGGCCAATGCCAGCTTCAGGTCGGCGGCGGTCACCGCCGGGTCCCGAGCGGCCTCGTGGTGACTCAACATCGGCGTCGCGGGCTCAACGGCCCCCTTGGGGTAGCGAGTGCGCGTGGCGTTGTTATAGGCCAAGGCACAGGCGAGCAGGGCGCCAGCCCCCAGCAACACTGCGCCCAATTCATGCCAGCCGAGGGCGGCGGAGGCCGGGTCGGCCAGTACCAGGGTCATGGCCAGGCCACCGGCTGGCGGGTGCAGGCACCGCAGCCAACACATCAGTATCACGGCCATGCCGGCCGCCAGGCAGGCACCGCCCAATGTGCGCCCGAGCACGCGTGCCACCAGCAGCGCCACGACGCCTGCGCACAGGTAACTGCCGATGATCGACCAGGGTTGCGCCAGCGCACCGGATGACACGGCAAACAGCAATACCGCAGAGGCGCCCAGCGGGCCCAGCAGGTGCAGAGCCACCGGCATGCCGAAAACCTGGGCGCAGAGCCAGACACTGAACAAAGTGCCCAGGGCCATGCCGATCGCGGCACGGCTCCATTCGGTGGGACGGGTGTTGATAGCAGCGGGGAACCAGCGAGCACGCATTGAAAAGGGTCCATAAACGACGGGCAAAAAAAAGGCTTGTCTGGTTGCCCGGAAAAGCCTCTTGAAAGTTCCTGCATTTGGGGGAGGAACCTGCGCAGTGTGCCGTGGCTGGTAAGGCTGCGCCAATGCATATTAATGCAGGTTAAATACAAAAATAGTGAGCTCAAACGAGGTCGGTATCGGTCTCTTCGCGGAATACATGGCGCCGTAGCGTTTCCTGCATCCCCGGCTCGCCGGCGAGCGGCCCTTTGAGCGCGACCAGGGCGTTGCGCAACGTCATCAGCCGATCCAGCGGCGCAATCGGCAGATAGCCGATATGGACCTCATCGCGGGCCAGGGAAACCGGGGGATCCAGCGAAACATCATTCGGCACGGCGTCGTCCTCTCACGAAGTAGGCCCCGTTGGGCGGCGGCCTATAGCGTCCTTGTTGTTATCCATGGCCCGTGGCGGTAAAGGCTTACCGCACGTGGCCATGGAGTTTACAGTTGGGATCCGCGCGCCGAACAGTGAAATGACATCGGCCGTTACGCATAGCTATGTAGGAGTCTTCTGCGCCCCAGGTTCAAGGTTGCGAGCTTTTGGCCAAGTGCAGCAGCACATAGGGGTTTTTATCGAATTCCCCCATCAGGGTCGGTTTGATCGAGGCAAAACGCGGGTCTTTCAGCGCCTCGAAATCCGCCTGGCTCATCACCAGCCAAGCGGGGCCTTGCAGGGGCGTGAGGTCGGAAGCCTGCTGGGTGAACAACGGCACCTGGTCGCAGTCGAGGTTGACCATGTATTTGATGGCCTTGGCGTCTTTGCCCAGGCCATGCAATACCACCGGCGCCCGCTGCTGCATCACTTGTTCATGCACGCGCAGGGTAAACGTGCGGGTGTCGTAGAGCACGCGCTCCAGCGGCTCGACCACCAGAATATAGGTGGCCCACACCGCCAGCACCGCCGCGAATGCCGGGCCCACTGGCCGCAAGCGCGGCTTGAACAACGCCAGCAGTGAAAGGGCCTGCAACAGGCCAAGCAGGCCAAACACCCACGTCAGATGGCTCAACTGTTCGGGGTAGCGTGACCGCGCAAACAGCAGCGCGCTGATCAGCAAGGCCGGCAACAGGGCCCAGAGGGTCAGCATCAGCCCGCGCAGCCAGGCAAACATGCGGCCCTGCGCCACTTGGAACGGGTACGCGGCAATGATCGCCGCCATCGGCAACATCGCCAGCACATACCGCGCCTTTTTCGCCTGGGGAATCGACAGGCCCAGCATCACCAGCACACCGGCGGCCGCGCAGTACAACAGCAGTTTCTCTGCGGGCTGCGGCGAGTGCCGTCCACCCAGCGCCACGGCCAGCAACACCAGCAGCGCCAATGGATAGGCCAGCGCGTAGTTGCCCATTGAACTGGTGAAGTAATACAGCGCGCTGCTTGAACCTTCGCTGCCATCCATGCGCCCCAGGAACTGCATGCGAATCACGTCTTGCATGAAGCTTTCGCCACCGCTGAGCTTGGCCATCAGCAACAACAGGCCGACGCAAGCGACTAGCAACGCCAGGGCCAACAGACCAAAACTCAACAACTGGCGCCACTGCCGGTTGATCAGGTAATAGCTGCACAGCACGCCGGTCGGCACGACAAGGCCAATCGGCCCGCGAACCGCAAACCCCAGGATCAACAGCAGGTACAGCCAATGCAGCCGCTTACCCGCGCCGAAGTGATCATGGGCGTAACCCAGGTAGAACACCGTCAAGGTAATGGCCGCGAGCATTTGGTCCAGGGACACGGCGCGGGTTTCGCTGATAAAGGTACTGCTCAACAGCATCAGCGCGATGCTCAGCAGCCCCCAGCGCCGGGAGTAGGGCGCCGTAAGGCGATACACCAGGACCACGATCAGCGCCGAGGCAATGGCCGTCGGCAACCAGGCCGTAAGGCTGGTGACCTGGCCCAGGGGCAGCGACAGCAGCCAGGTCAGCAGCGTTGAAGTGGCCAGGTAATCGGCGTACGGCTGGCCGTAGGTGGTCGGGAAAAATCCCGGGCCATGGCGCAGCATTTCTTGGGCAAAGAGCACGAAGCGTGAGTCGAAGCCGATAATCGCCTGGTGCCAGCTGCCTGCGATAAACAGCAACAACGCCAGCAATCCCAACCCGAGGGATTGGCGGCGGATCGTTGCAGTGAGCAGGGGCGTTTGGACGTTGTTCACGTATCAGGCTTCCACGACCTGCGGCACCCACTGTTGCTGCGGAATCGGCAATTGGCACGAGTCGCCACGGCCGATCGGGAAATACTGGAAGCCCTTGCGCGACAGGCGCTCGCCATCGTACAGGTTGCGGCCATCGAAGATCACCGGGGTTTTCAGGCGCTGGTGGATCAGGTCGAAGTCCGGGGCCTTGAACTGTTGCCATTCGGTGCAGACGATCAATGCATCGGCACCGTTCAAGGTCGATTCCGGCGTGCCCATCAGCATCAGGCGCGCTTCGTCGCCGTAGATACGCTGGGTTTCCTGCATGGCTTCCGGGTCGAATGCACGCACATCGGCACCGGCGGCCCACAGCGCTTCCATCAGCACACGGCTGGGGGCGTCGCGCATGTCGTCGGTGTTCGGTTTGAACGCCAGGCCCCACAGGGCAAAGGTCTTGCCACGCAGGTTACCTTTGAAGAACGCGTTGACGCGCTCGAACAACTTGCTCTTCTGGCGTTGGTTGATGGCTTCCACGGCTTCCAACAGATCGCTGGAGCAGTTGGCCTGCTTGGCGCTGTGGATCAAGGCGCGCATGTCCTTGGGGAAACACGAGCCGCCGTAGCCGCAACCGGGGTAGATAAAGTGGTAGCCGATGCGCGAGTCGGCGCCGATGCCCAGGCGCACGGCTTCGATGTCGGCGCCCAGGTGCTCGGCCAGCTCGGCGATCTGGTTGATAAAGCTGATCTTGGTGGCCAGCATGCAGTTGGCGGCGTACTTGGTCAGCTCGGCGCTGCGCAGGTCCATGAAGATGATGCGGTCATGGTTGCGGTTGAACGGTGCGTACAGATCGCGCATCACGTCGCGCACTTCTTCGCGCTCGCAGCCGATGATGATGCGGTCCGGACGCCGGCAGTCGGCCACCGCCGAGCCTTCCTTGAGGAATTCCGGGTTGGAGACGATATCGAAGTCCAAGTGCCGACCGGCCACGTGCAGGGCTTTTTCGATATACGCACGCAGGGTGTCGCCGGTGCCCACGGGCACGGTGGATTTTTCTACCAGGATCACCGGTTCCATACGGTGGCGAGCCACCGCGTCGCCCACCGACAGTACGTATTTCAAGTCGGCCGAGCCGTCTTCATCCGAAGGCGTGCCCACCGCGATGAACAGCACTTCGCCGTGTTCGACCGCGAGTTTTTCATCAAAGGTAAAGCGCAGGCGCCCGCTTTCCAGGTTCTCCTTGACCATGGCGGCCAACCCCGGCTCGAAGATGCTCACATGGCCTTGCTGCAACAGCTTGACCTTGTTCTGATCGACGTCCATGCAGATGACATCGTGACCGACTTCGGCCAATACGGTGGCCTGCACCAGGCCGACGTAACCACTACCAAATACACTGATTTTCATGGGGCATTCCTGGGACTTGTGGCACTAGCACGACGAGAGTTGATGATCAGCACACCGAGGATGACAAGCGCCACCCCCAGGGTTTTGGAAAGCGAAAAATGTTCGTTGAACACCGGCAGGCTGGCGGCCAGCAGGTACACCAGCGCATAGCTGATGCTCAGCAGCGAGTAGGCACGCCCCAACGGCAGGTGCTTGAGCGCGCCGAGCCAGCAGAGCATCGACAGGGCGTAGGCGCAGATCGCCAGCATCACCACGCCAAGGGCGTCGAGGTCGATCCGGGCCGTCAGCCATTCGTGGGGCAGCGGTAGACGCGTCATGCTCCAGCGCATGCCCAGTTGGGCAACGCTCACCAGGCCGACGCTACCCAGCGCCAGGGCAAAGCCTTGAACCCGGCTCATACCTGGCGCCCCAGCAGCACGACACCGGCAATCACCAGCAACACGCCCAGCCAGTGGCGGCGGTCGATGGGTTCATGGAAGACAAACCGTGCCACCAGCGTGACCAATACAAAATTTAGGCTGAGCATGGGGTAGGCGATGCCCACTTCCAGGCGCTGTAGCACCAGCAGCCACACCAGCAAGCCCAGGCCCAGGCAGATCAACGCGGCCCACAGCCACGGCGAGCGCAGTTTCAGCGCCCAGCCGTCGGGCTGGGTGCGCCAACCTTCCACGGCGAATTTTTGCGCCACCTGGCCCATGCAGGTCAGCAGGCATGCGGCGAGCAACAGCAGCAAGGTCGTCACGGTGCAACCTGCGCGAAGATCAGAATTACAATATTGCCTTGCTCATACCGTTTGCCGTCCTGAGGCAGCAGGTTCAGTTCGGCGACCTCATCGTCGCCCTTGACCCGCATCACCACGCCGACAGCACCTTTTTTGCGCGCGTCGCTCATCCATTGCCGGACATGGCTTGTGTCGACCTGGTGATGGCCGGCATCCGGGTAGGCGAGGCCGTATTTCACTTCGCCAATCGTGTTGTAGAGGGTCACGTCCGGGCGTTGCAGGCGCCAGGACAGGGCCGACGCCGCGCCGAGGTCATTGCTGAGCAACGCGCTGGCCGGTTGCAGTTCCTGCAGGTGGTCGATGATGAATTGATCCGGGGTCTTGTTGTAGACCACCGAGTGCGGCAGCGCGGCCGGCAGCAGCGCAACCATCAGCCAACTGCCGAGTACCGGCGCGGCCCACAGATGCAAAGGCCGTGCAGCCTGCAGCAGGTTGACGATGATCCAGGCGAACAGGAAGGCGAACACCAGCACCAGGCTGAGGGTTTCCTGGCCGTGCTCATACACCGGTTTTTTCAGTTGAAACCAGGTCAGCGCCAGCAACCCCACGACGCCGATCACCAGGTTGAGCCAGCCATTGATGCGCAATACGCGGCCACGGCCGGCGGCCAGTTTGGCGGCCAGGGTATTGCCCATCAGCAAGGCCAGGGGCAGCAGGCACGGCATGATGTAGGAAGGCAACTTGCCCTTGGCCAGGCTGAAGAACGCCAGCGGCATCAGCAGCCACAGCAACACAAAACCGCTGCCGGCGCTGCGTTTGTCCAGCCACGCCTGCTTGAGCGTTGATGGCAGCAGCGCCACCCACGGCAGGCAAAACGCGACCAGCAGCGGCAGGTAGTACCAGAACGGCTCGGCATGCTGGGCATCGTCACCGGCAAAGCGCTGGATGTGTTCGTGCCAGAAGAAGAAGTTCCAGTAGTCCGGTTCCTGCAGATGCACCGCCAATGCCCACGGCAGGCTGACGACGATTGCCACCACCACGGCCACCACGCCATACGCCAGGAGTTCGCGAAAGCGTTTTTGCCAGATGGCATAGGGCAGGGCGATCAGCACCGGCAGTAGCCACGCCAGGAAGCCCTTGGTCATAAAGCCCATGCCACAGGCAAAACCGAGCAATGCCCAGGCGCCCAAACGGCCATTGCGGCGGGTGCTGTCAAAACAGAACCACAAGGCCACGCCGGTCAGGTTGACCCAGAAGGTGAACTGCGGATCAAGGTTGGCATACCCGCCCAGCGCCGCGACGCTGACAAAACTCATGTACAGCACGGTACTGATCAGGGTTTTCTGCGGGTCGTTCCATAGCCGACGCGACACCAGCGCCACCAGCAGGATGCTCAAGCCGGTACTCAATGCCGAGGCGAAACGCACGCCAAACAGGTTCTGGCCGAAGATCGCCTGGCCCAGCGCGATCATCCAATAGCCGCCCGCCGGTTTTTCGAAGTAGCGAATGCCCATGAAGTGCGGCGACGCCCACTTGCCGGTCAGCAGCATTTCCTGGCTGATCTGCGCGTAGCGGGTTTCATCCGGAATCCACAAGCCATGGGTGGCCAGCGGCAGCAAATAGAATGCGCCGAACGCCAGCAGGAGCAGGGGCAGCGCCCAACGTCGGATCATGCCTGTTGCACGCCGAGCCAGCCCTCGCGGCCGCTCAAGGCGCCGCGTACCAGCTGTTGCCGGGGCAGGGTGGAGAGGTCCGCCGGCAGCAGGTCGCCCAGCGGTTGGAAGTGGATGCCGCGCTGCCCGGCCTGGGCGAGCAACTGGCGAAAATCGTGGGCCATCAGAATCCCTTCTACTTCTGCGTGGATCGTGTAGACGTTGAGCTTCGACTCGGTGAACCGGTCAAGAATGAAGCGGTTGAAATCCTTGGCGGCCACCACCGGCCCGACGACTTCGTCGAAGGTCGGCAGGTCCACCGGAATTTGTGGGGTGCCCGCGCTGCCGTCGGCCAGGGTCGGTCGAAACAGGCTGGTGCCCCGGCAATCACTGTTGTAGCGAAAGTTGAAACCTTGCTTGGCTTGCACCACGCGCTCATCGGCACGCCAACCGGCGGCCGCTGAACAGTCGACGCGTTCGCCGAGGATGTCGCTCAGGGTGTCGACGCCACGGCGGATCTGCTCGAGCAATTGCGCATCGCTCCAACGCCCGGTGTTGGCCTGCCAGCCGTGGTGGTCCCAGGCGTGCAGGCCGACTTCGTGCCCGGCGGCCTTGGCCTGGCGCATCAAATGCCCCAGATCGCGGCCAATCGGCTTGCCCGGCCAGGCGGTGCCGGCCAGCAGGATGTCCCAGCCGTACAGGCCGGCGGCGTTGGAGCGCAGCATCTTCCACAGGAACTGCGGGCGGATCAGGCGCCACAAGTGGCGCCCCATGTTGTCCGGCCCGACACTGAAGAAGAACGTCGCTTTCACCCCCGCTTCATCGAGGGTGTCGAGCAGCCGTGGCACACCTTCACGGGTGCCTCGGTAGGTGTCGACGTCGATGCGCAAGCCTGCCTTCATCAGTGCTTATCCGCGATTTCGAGCATGGCTTCGCGCAGGAAGAAGTCCAGCGTGTTGCCGATGGTTTCGCTCATCGCCACGGTCGGCTCCCAGTTCAGCAGGCGCTTGGCGTTTTCGATGCTTGGCTTGCGGTGCGCCACGTCCTGGTAACCGGTGCCGTAGAACGCCTTGCTCTCCACATCGCGGAACCCGGCGAACGGCGGGAAATTGCCGCGCAGCGGGTGCGCTTCGAACTGGCGCAGCAGTTCTTCGCCCAACTGGCGGATACTGGCTTCGTTTTCCGGGTTGCCGATGTTGATGATCTGGCCGTTGCAGGCATCGTTGTCGTTATCGATGATGCGCGCCAGGGCTTCGATACCGTCGGCGATGTCGGTAAAGCAGCGTTTCTGCTCGCCACCGTCGAACAGGCGAATCGGCGTACCTTCCACCAGGTTGAGGATCAGTTGGGTGATCGCACGGGAGCTGCCGATACGGGCGGAATCCAGGCGGTCCAGGCGCGGGCCCATCCAGTTGAACGGACGGAACAGCGTGAAATTCAGGCCCTTGGCACCGTAGGCCCAGATCACGCGGTCCAGCAGTTGCTTGGAGACCGAGTAGATCCAGCGTTGTTTATTGACCGGGCCGACCACCAGGTTGGAGGTGTCTTCGTCGAAATACTGGTC
The DNA here is from genome assembly GCF_019139815.1 of Pseudomonas asgharzadehiana. NCBI lineage: Bacteria > Pseudomonadati > Pseudomonadota > Gammaproteobacteria > Pseudomonadales > Pseudomonadaceae > Pseudomonas > Pseudomonas asgharzadehiana. The sequence goes on along the minus strand of NZ_CP077079.1, from coordinate 3,367,315 downwards.
CTGGCACATGCCATACACTTCAGACGTTGACGGGAAGATCACGCGCTTGTTGTATTTGACGCAGTAACGCACCAGCTTGAGGTTTTCTTCGAAGTCCAGTTCGAATACGCGCAGCGGGTTGCGGGTGTATTCGATCGGCGTGGCGATGGCCACCAGCGGCAGCACCACGTCGCACTTCTTGATGTGGTACTCGATCCACTCGGTGTGGATGCTGATGTCGCCTTCCACGTAATGGAAATTGGGATGGCTGCGCAGGCGCTCGATGGCGTCGGAGCCGATATCCAGGCCGTAGACTTCGTAACGGTCGTCACGCAGCAAGCGCTCGGACAGGTGGTTACCGATAAAGCCGTTCACGCCCAGGATCAGTACGCGGGTGCGGCGTGGCTTGCGCCCGGATTCGGCACCGCGCAGTACGGAGCCGTCGACCAGGCCCAGCTCATTGGCAAGCGAAGGGCCGGCCAGGTACAGGCCGTTATCGTTGCGCTGGCCGAACTTGACCACCAGGGAGTCTTCACCGCAGGCAATTCGCAGCGGGTTGACGCTGATCACCCGGCCCGGCGCCAAGCCTTCGTTGCCCTTGACCACCTCGGCCTGCCACACGATCAGTTTGTGCTCACCAACGGCGCAGAAGGCCCCCGGATACGGTTGGGTCACGGCACGAACCAGGTTGAACAGTTCTTCAGCCGGTTTTTTCCAGTCCAGCTTGCCGTCGGCGGCGGTGCGGCGGCCGAAGTACGTTGCCAGGCTTTCGTCCTGGGCGGTCTCGCTCAACTTGCCCTGGGCCAGTTGCGGCAAGGCATCACGCAGCAGGCTGGTGGCGGCATCACGCAGCTTGGCGTGCAGGGTCAGGCCGGTATCGCTGCGTTCGATGCTGACTTTGTGCTGGGCAAGGATCGCGCCGGCATCGGCACGCTTGACCATGCGGTGCAAGGTCACGCCGGTTTCGGTTTCGCCATTGACCAACACCCAGTTGGCCGGCGCGCGGCCACGGTATTTGGGCAGCAACGAGCCGTGCAGGTTGAACGCACCTTGGCGGGCGGTGGCCAGCAGCGGCTCGCTCAGCAGGTTGCGGTAGTAGAACGAGAAGATGTAATCCGGGTTCAGCTTGGCGATGCGCTCGATCCACAGCGGGTGGTTGGCGTCTTCCGGGGCATGCACGGGGATGCCGTTGCGCGCGCAGAGCTGGGCGACGGAACCGTAGAAGGTGTTTTCCTTGGGGTCATCGGCATGGGTGAATACGGCAGCAATGTCGTAGCCGGCCGCCAGCAGGGCTTCAATGCCTGCACAGCCAATATCGTGGTAAGCGAAGACAACAGCGTTTGAATTCATGACGAAACCTGATCGGAAGGAGAAGTAGAGGTATGGGAAGTCGCCAGGCCGTCAACCACGACGACTGGAGCCGGTGCCGCCGGGGTGTTGCGCAGCACCTTTTCAATAAAGAAGCGTGGGCGGGCGCGGACATCGCTGTACATGCGGCCTAGGTATTCGCCCAAAAGGCCCATGCCGATGAACTGGCCACCCGTAAAGACGAACAGCACCGCGAACAGCACGAACATGCCATCGCCCGCCCATTGGGCACCAAAGGCCAGGCGCAGCACGATCAGCGCAAATGCAAACAGAACGCCCACGGCCGCCAGGCTGAAGCCGACGATGGACAGCAGGCGCAGCGGCGTGGTGGTCATGCAGGTAAGCAGGTCGAACATCAGGCTGATCAGGCGCATGGCGCTGTATTTGGACTCGCCGTGTTCACGCTCGGCGTGGTGCACCAGGATTTCAGTGGTGTGGCGGGCAAAGCCGTTGGCGAGGATCGGGATGAAGGTGCTGCGCTCGCGGCAGGCGAGCATCGCGTCGACGATGGTGCGGCGGTATGCGCGCAGCATGCAGCCGTAGTCGCTCATGGCCACGCCGGTGGAACGTTGCACGGCCAGGTTGATCAGGCGCGACGGCCAGCGGCGAAAGGCCGAGTCCTGGCGGTTGTTGCGCACGGTGGCAACCACGTCGTAACCCAGGGCAGCTTGTTCCACCAAGCGCGGGATTTCTTCCGGCGGGTTCTGCAGGTCTGCGTCGAGGGTGATCACCACGTCGCCCCGGCACTGTTCGAAACCGGCCATGATCGCCGCGTGCTGGCCGTAGTTGCGGTTGAGGATCACCGCGACCACGTTACTGCCATCCTCGCAGGCGGCGTCTTCGAGCATCTGCGCGCAATTGTCGCGGCTACCGTCATCCACCAGGATGATTTCGTATTCGTAGGCCAACTGCTTGCAGGCGGCTGTGGTGCGACGCAGCAGTTCAGGCAGGCTGTCTTGTTCGTTGTAGACCGGAATAACGATCGACACACAATGAATAGGGTAGGGTTTCAAAGATTCAGGACCTCGGGGTTAGAGCAACTTGGCGCGTTGAAAACAGCAGCATTCATTGGCTGAGCAGGCAGCCCGCAGACAAACAAGGCGGCATTAAAGGTGAAGCAGAATCAATAGGTTAGTCACTAAAACGCGGATTGCCATGAAGTGCTGCAACAAAGATTAAGCGTAAAAATGTGGAACCGATATGAAAGGCAGATGAAAAACTCGTTTATTTGACAGGCAGACAGCTAGGGTTCAGCTAGTGAACCAAGGCGTTGCCGCCGTTTGTGGGTGGGCGAATCGGAACGCTTTTTGAGCGGTTTGGTTCAGGCTGGGCGAGCAGGCGTGGCCGCTGAACTTTATTCAAGAATCTTCTCTGCAATGGCGCCCAAGTGCCGGTAAAGTAAGCGCTCTCTTGCCAGGGTAATGGGATGAATAGCGTGCAGCTTTTACGCGGCCGGTTGCGGCCAGTGTTGATGGGGTTATTGGTGGGCGTGGCGTGTGTCACCAGCGTGCGGGCCGATGACGGCGTGGCGCTGACCAGCATCGACCAGGTGCCGGACGGTGTGGAAGTGCGTGGCAAGCAGGTCGCGGCCTATACCTGGGACGACCGCCAGGGCAAGAACCTGCTGGTGCTCGCCGAGCAAGTCAGCGAACGCGAAGACGATGGCACCCAGTCGGCGTTCGTGTACGCCGCCCAGTACCTGATCGACGGCAGCCGCCCCAAACGCGTGTGGATGCTCTATGACGACGTGCAGCGTTGCGAGTTCGACGCAGCGCTGCGCTTTGATCGGGGCGCAACCAAGGTCACCGACCTGACCGGCGACGGCGTCACCCAGGCCACCGTGGGCTATTCGCGCACCTGCACCAGCGATGTCAGCCCCAATGAGTTCAAATTGATCATGCACGTGGGTAAGTCGCAGAAGTATCGCCTGCGTGGCGTCGACCGCTATGGCGCCGCCTGGTGGGACGAAGAGGCCGGCGCGCTGCGCGGCATGCCGCTGCCCACGGATTGCAGCGTGGCCGGGCAGCAGGCCTTGGTCAGCCAATACAAGGAGCAGGGTACTGAGTTGCCGTTGCCGGGTTGCTATGGCGATGAGAAGGATTTTGCCAAGGCGCCCGAGGCGTACCTGGCGTTCATGCGCCAGCACTGGTTCGCCCTGATGCAAAAGCAAGACGCTGAATGGAGCCAGGCCCAGGCCCAGCCGTCGCAACCCACCGAAGAAGACGATACGGCCCCGTGATTTGGTACGAGGGCGGCTCCTGCGCTAGACTCGGCCCTCGCCAATTCCATAAATACCTAGGTTAAACAAAGGTTTGTTCAAGGTATTTAATCCAAAGTCTGATCTATTTTGACTGAGTCCATTCGCAACCCTCTGACCCTCTACCTGACCCGTCTGGCACCCTCCAGCCAATTGACCATGCGTTACGTGTTGCAAGATGCCGCCGACCGCCTGGGCTTCGAGGACATCAACCTTGAAGACATCGACTGGCACTTGTTGCAACCCGAACATGTCATCGCGCTGGTGGCAGCCCTGCGTGAGGACGGTTACGCGCCCAACACCTCGTCGCTGTACGTGAACGCCGTACGCGGCGTGATGAATGAAGCCTGGCGCATGAGCCTGATCAGCCAGGAACACCTGTTGAAGATGCGCACGGTCAAGGCCGCGCCCGGCACTCGCCTGGGCCAGGGCCGCAACCTGCGGCGCACGCTGATTCGCGAAATGATGCAAGCCTGCGCCGCCGACCCACGCCCGCAGGGCCTGCGCGACGCGGCGGTGATTGGGATTTTGTACGGCTCGGGTATGCGCAAGTCCGAGTCGGTCAACCTCGACCTGGCGCAGATCAACTTCGACGAGCGCAGCTTGCGGGTGATCGGCAAGGGCAATAAAGAGTTGGTCAAATACGCGCCGGACTGGGCGTTTGCCAAGTTGCAGGCGTGGCTGGCGTTTCGGCGCGAGCAGCTCAAGGAGGGCGAGCAGGACGATCACTTCCTGTTTAATCGTATCCGCCGGGGCAGTCATATCACCCGTGAGCGCATCACCAAGCACGCGATCTATTACATTGCCCGCCAACGCGGAGCGCAGGTGGGGGTGAAGATCATGCCCCATGACTTTCGCCGCTCGTTCATTACGCGCGTGATCGAGGAGCATGACCTGTCGATTGCGCAAAAACTGGCGCATCACAGCAATATCCAGACCACCGCCAGCTATGACGTACGTGACGACAATGAGCGGCGGCGGGCAGTGGACCGGTTTGATCTGTGACGAGGTCAGGGCGAGGGCGGTGCGCTTGCCAAATGCGCCGGCAAACGGCGCAGGGTCCACATCACCGTGAGCATCGCGGCGACAGCGCACAACGCAATGCCGATCAACATGGGCGCAGGCGTGTGGTTGGCGAACACGCCCACCAGGGTCATGCACAGCGCAGCGGTAATCATCTGGATGGCGCCCAGCAGGGCCGAGGCGGAGCCGGCCACTGCGCCATGCTCTTCAAGGGATAACACACCGGCGGCCGGCAACAGCAGGCCCAGGAACCCGAAGCCCGTAAACAGCAGGGTCATCATCAACGCCAGGCTATCGATCCAAAGCGTGGTCATCGCCAACAGGACCATGACCACCGCCACCGCCGTCACCGACCAGCGAATCACCGGCGCCAGGCCAAAACGCGCGCTCAAGCGTGCCGTCAGTTGGCTCATGGCAAAAAATGATGCGGCATTGAGTGCGAAACACAGGCTGAATTGCGTCGGCGTGAGGCCGAAATGCTCGATGTACACGAAGGGCGCGCTGCCGATGAACACAAAGAACGTCGCCAGGCCAAACCCGCAGACGACCGACAGCCCGATAAACACCGGATCGCGCAGCAGTGCCCCATAGCTGCTGAACGCGTTGCCCAGGGTCTTACCCAAGCGGCGTTCGGCCGGGTGCGTTTCGGGCAGTTGCAGGATCGTCATCACCAGGCATGCCACGGCTACCACCGCCAACACCGCAAACACTTCGCGCCAGCTCCACAGGGCGATCACCACGCTGCCGGCCAGTGGTGCGAGGATCGGCGAAACACTCATCACCAGCATCAGCAAGGCCATCAGCCGCGCGGCTTCATGGCCGGTGTACAGGTCACGCACTATGGCCCTGGGCACGACCATACCGGCACAGGCGCCGAATGCCTGCACCGCGCGAAAACCGATCAGCACTTCAATGCTCGGGGCCAGGGCGCAGCCGACACTGCCCACGGCAAAGATCACCAGCCCGGCATAAATCGGTGGCTTGCGCCCGAATACATCGCTGATCGGCCCGTAAAACAGTTGGCACACGCCGATGATCATGAAGAACACCGTCAGGCTCATTTGCACCGCCGCCGGCGAGGCATTCAAGCTCGCGCCCAGGGTGGGCAAGGCGGGCAGGTAGCTGTCGATGGCGAACGGGCCGACGGCGGTGATCAACCCCAGCAGCAGGGCCAGGTGGGCGATACTTCGTGACATGAGGCGGTTCCGGGCAGTGCAGAGGCCGGTCAGCTTAAGGGAAACGCGCAAATCCGCAAACTTAGGCTTCACTAACAGGCAACTGGTGCCGATAACACCAATAGCAATGCGCGAGCGGTTGGGTTGCCAGCCGGCAGTCCAAGTACGGGGATACCAGCATGACGATCAAATTACGCTTGATGTTGTTGATTGCGACCGGGTTGCTGACGGCCCTGGTCATGAGCCTGACCGGCTACTTGGGCAATACCCGGATGAGCGACGCCGTGGAGGACAACCAGGTCAGCATGACCGTGCTGCGTAACCACATGGAGGCCGACATGATGCACGACGCCCTGCGCGCCGATGTGTTGTCGGCCATGTTGGTGGGCTTGGGGAAGAGCACCAGCACCAAGGACGAGGTCAATAGCTCGCTGAAGGAGCATGCCGACAATTTTCGCCAGGTGCTGGGGGACAACCTTAAGCTGCCCGTGGAAGATGCAATCAAGGTCAGCCTGGAGAAAATCAAACCCAGCCTGGATACCTACATCGGCGCCGGCGAACGCATCGTCGCGCTGGCCCTGGTTAACCCCGAGGCCGCGCGCGGGGAGCTGGACGCCTTCAATACCGCCTTCAGCCAATTGGAAGATCAGATGGCGGCCCTGAGTGAACTCATCGAAGGCCATACCCTGAAAACCAGTGCGAGCACACACCATACCCTCAGCAACGGCAACGTCACCCTCGGCGCGGTATTGATTGCCAGCCTGTTGCTGCTGCTGGCCCAGGGCCGTTGGGTCATCCTCAGCATCATGGGCCCGCTGCAAACCGCCAGCCGCATTGCCGCCAGCATCGCTCGGGGTAATTTGAGCGAGCCGATTGTCGAACCGCGTCGCAAGGACGAGGCCAGCTCGTTGATTCGCAGCCTCGCCACCATGCAGCGCGACCTGCGCGGCATGATCGAGGTGGTGCGCAGCAACGCCCAGGGTGTCAACGGCATGAGCGAGCGATTGAGCCAGGGCTGCCATGAAGTGGCCGGCAGCAGCCAGCAACAAAGCAGCGCCGCCAGCACCATGGCGGCGGCGGCGAGTGAAATGACCGCCAGTATTGAAGAAATCACCCGGCATGCCGGGCGCGCCCTGGATATGGCCAACCAGGCTGAAGCCCTGGCCAAGGATGGCGGGCGCGTGATTCACCAGGTGGTCAAGGACATGGACGGCATCGCCCGTTCGGCCCAGCAATCGGCCCAGGTCATCCGCACGCTGGATAAAGAGTCCGAGGCGATCTACAGCATTATCCAAGTGATTAAAGGCATCGCTGACCAGACCAACCTGCTGGCCCTGAACGCTGCGATTGAAGCCGCGCGCGCGGGCGAACAGGGCCGTGGGTTTGCCGTGGTGGCCGACGAAGTGCGCAGCCTGGCGGGACGCACCAGTGCCTCGACCCAGGAAATCGCGAGCATGGTCGCGCGTATCCAGCAAAACACCCGCGAGGCGGTAACTAGCATGGAGGAGGGGGTTTCCCAGGTCGACAAAGGCATGGCCGTGACCGCTGAGGTCGAGCGGGCGATTCGCGAGATTCTGCAGGCCACCCTGAATACCACCGAGCTGGTCAACGATATTTCACGCACCATCGGGGAACAGAGCCTGGCCAGCAACGAAATCTCCCATCAGGTGGAAATGATCGCCGGCATGTCGGAGAACAACAGCCGCGTTATCGGTGAAACGGCTTCGACCACCGATGAGCTGGCCGGCCTGGCCGGCAAATTGTCCCAGTCGGTAGATCGGTTCAGCTTGTAACGAAGGCACATTTTCAGCCGGCCCCTGTGGGCCGGTTTTTTTTGCTCGTGCAAAATAAAGATTGAATATTCACACCTAATGTTATTTAAATAACAAAACAAGAGCGACACGACCTGCCTGGTCGTGCCGTAACAAGGTGGAATCGCAATGAGCAAGATCGCAGTCATCGGCAGCAACATGGTGGACTTGATTACCTACATCGACCGCATGCCGGCCCGGGGCGAAACCCTGGAAGCGCCGGGTTTTGCCCTCGGGTGCGGCGGCAAAGGGGCCAACCAGGCGGTGGCGGCAGCCAAGCTTGGGGCCGATGTGCTGATGCTGAGCAAGGTCGGCGACGACATGTTTGCCGACAACACGGTGGCCAATTTCCAGCGCTTTGGCATCGACACTCGTTATGTACAGCGAGTGCCGGGCGTTTCCAGCGGGGTGGCGCCGATTTTTGTGCGGGCCGACTCCCATAACAGCATTTTGATCGTCAAGGGTGCCAATGCGCATTTGTCGCCGGCGGATATCGAGGCGGCGGCCGAGGACCTGCGGCAGTGCGGGCTGATCGTGCTGCAGTTGGAGATCGCGGTGGAGACCGTGTACTACGCCATCGAATTCGCGCACCGGCACGCCATTCCTGTCCTGCTCAACCCCGCGCCGGCCCTGTCCGGGCTCAGCGCTGAACACTTGGCGCACCTGGACTTCCTGATCCCCAACGAGTCGGAACTGGCATTGCTCAGCGGGCACGTGGTCGACTCGCCGGAATCGGCGCATGCCGCCGCCCGCAGCCTGGTGGCCGGTGGCATTCGCCACGTGATCGTCACCCTCGGCGAACACGGCGCGTTGTACGTGGGGGAGGAGGGCGAGTTCCAGGTACCGGGCGTGCGGGTCGAGGCCCGTGACACCACCGGCGCCGGGGATGCGTTTATCGGTTGCTTCATTCACCACTGGAACCGCGACGGCCATATTCGTCAGGCCATGGAACAGGCGGTGGCCTATTCCGCCTGCTCGGTCATGGGCCTGGGTACACAGACGTCCTACCCCGACCGCGAAACGTTCAAGCGCTTTCAGCAACAGCCGTAACACTCTCAACCCAGCCCGGAGAACAATAATGAACAAACCTGCGCTGCAACAGACACCCGATGGTTTCTACCTGAACCGCACACCTTGGTTCGCCTTTATCCTGCTGTGCAGCATTTTTGCGCTGTGGGCCGCGGCGGCGAGCATGAACGATGTGCTGATCGCCCACTTCAAAAAAGCGTTTTTGCTCAGCGATTTCCAGACCGCCTTTGTGCAGTCGGCGTTTTACCTGGGCTACTTTTTCGTGGCGATTCCGGCGGCGATGGTGGTTCGTCGTTTCAGCTACAAAAGCACCATCCTGATCGGCCTGCTGTTGTATATGTTCGGCTGCCTGCTGTTTTTTCCGGCAGCCTCCACCGCCAAATACGGCATGTTCCTGCTGGCGCTGTTTGTGATTGCCGCCGGCCTGTCGTTTCTGGAGACGGCCTGCAACACCTACTCGACGCTGATGGGCCCTCGGGAAACCGGGACGCGGCGATTGAATATTTCGCAGACCTTTCACCCGTTCGGCGCCATGGCCGGGGTGTACGTGGGCAGCTTCGTGATGTTCAAGGACACCGACGCCACCACAGAGCAACTGACGCAGATGAGCGCCTCCGAGGCGGCGGTGCAGCAGTTGCAAATGATCCAGTCCACGCTGTTGCCTTACCAGTGGATGATTGCGGTGCTGGTGCTGATATTTATCCTGGTCGCCATGACCCGGTTCCCTGCGTGCAAAGGCAACACGCCCGCCGGCAGCAAGCCTGGCAGCTTGCGTCAAAGCCTGGGCCGGCTGTGGCGCAACCCGCGCTTCACCTTTGGCGTCTTGGCGCAGTTTCTGTATGTGGGCGCGCAGGTGGGCGTATGGAGTTTCACCATTCGCCTGGCCATGCAAATGGGCGGTATGAATGAGCGCAGCGCTTCATGGTTCCTGTTGACCACCTTTGCCGCCTACTTTGTCGGCAAGTTGATCGCCAACCTGTTGATGCGCCGTCTGCATCCGGCCAAGGTGCTGGCGATCTACGGCGTGCTGTGCATCGTGCTGCTGGCCTATACCATTCTGGTGCCGAACATTTCGGCGGTGTACGCGGCGGTCGGCGTGAGTATTTTCCTGGGGCCTTGCTGGCCAACCATCTACGGCCTGACCATTGATGGCCTGGGCGAAGACACCGGCGTCGGCGGTTCACTGCTGGTGATGAGCATCGTCGGCGGCGGGGTGATCCCGATCTTCCAGGGGCTGTTGTCCGACGCCAGCGGCGGCAACATGCAGCTGGCCTATAGCGTGCCGTTGCTGTGCTTTATCGTGATCGTGATGTATGCGCTCAAGTGCATGCGTCAACCCGGCACTTTGCCGGTGGGTGCGACCGGAGCGGTGGCCTCATGAATACACGTATCCCGTTGTACCCAACGGTGTTCGGCGAGCAGGAGAAAATCCTCCTGCAATCGCCGGCCTTCAAGGTGAGTGCCTGGGTCTATCCGTCCGGCGTGTTGGCCCTGAGCCTGGAGAACAGTCGTGGGCGATTGGTGGTATTGCCTTACCAGGGGCAGATGATCTGGTCGGCCGTGTTCGACGGTTGCGACCTGACCATGAGCAACCTGTTCGAGCAGCCCCGGCCCAGCCCGACGATTATCGACACCTACGGCTGCTTCATGTTTCACAGTGGCCTGTTGCGCAACGGTTGCCCGGCCGCCGATGACACCCATGCCTTGCACGGCGAAATGCCCTGCGCGCCCCTCGACTCGGCCTGGCTGGAGGTGGGCGAGGGCTTTGTGCGCCTGGGCGGTTCGTATGAGTACGCCAAGGGCTTCGGCGATCGCTACCGGGCGTGCCCCAGCGTGACACTGCGCGCCGATTCGGCCGTGTTCGATATCGACATGCAGGTGACAAACCTGGCCGGCAAGCCCATGGACCTGATGTACATGGCCCATATGAACTATGCCTATGTGGACGGCGCGCGTTTCGTCGAGCCATTGGGCGTGCAGCGCCAGCGCCTGCGCACCAGTGTGCCGGACCACGTCAAGCCGACGCCGGCCTGGAGTGCCTATATGGCGCAATTGGCTGAGTGTCCCACTCAACTGGGCTGCCTCGAACAGCCATCGCTGTACGATCCCGAGATCGTGTTCTTCTTCGACGGCGTGGGTACGGACACCCTGGGCCAGGCACACTTTCTGCTGGACCATCCCGACGGTACGGCGTTCTACACCCGCTACCGTCCCGGGCAATTCGAGCACGCCGCAAGCTGGATCCTGCACACACCGGATCAACAAGTGGCAGCGTTCGTGCTGCCGTCCACCTGCGAGCCCGAGGGTTATAACGCCGAGAAAACCAAAGGTCACGTGCGTCAGCTGGCCGCCGGGGCCTGCGCATCGTTCAGTGTCACCACAGGTTATTTGAATGCGCAGGAGCGCCAACGATTGTTGGGTTAAACCAGCAATTGCGCACCGCCGGCCCGAATAGCGTCCTGATACGTTCGGGGGATTTTCTTGTCGCTGACCACGTATTGAAAGTCTTCAAGGGTGGCGAAGTGAGCGGTGCGCACCGTGTCGAACTTGCTGAAATCGGCGAGCAACACGCGTTGCTGGGCCTGGCGCATGACCTTTTGCTTGACCTCGACTTCATTGAAGTTAAAGCACGTTACGCCGAACGCCTGGCTGACGCCGGCGGCGGTCACGAAAGCCCAGGTCAGGCGCACGCTGTCGAGGATGCTGCTTTCGGCGCTGCTTTCAAAGACCTGGTTCTTGCGGTGAAAGGTGCCGCCGCACAACACAATGTGGCAATTGGGCTTGTTCTGCAGCTTGAGCAGCACGTTCAACGAACTGCACACCGCGGTGAACTCCAGTGCATCAGGGATGAAATCGACCACAAAAGGCGAGGTCGTACCGCAGTCGAAAAATACCGTGTCACCGGCCTGGATCAACTGCGCGGCGAGTTTGCCGATACGGCGCTTTTCTTCTACGTGGCGCGTGTCTTGTTCGGCCACCCGGTAATCGCCGACGTCATTACCGACGCGGGTGATGTAGCCACCCAACAACCGCAGGTGATCGCTGAAATGGCTGAGATCACGGCGCAGGGTCATCTCGGAAACGTCCAGCAGGGCGGCCATTTCCCTCAGGTGAATGGCGTTCTGGTCCTTAAGGGCTTGTTGGATAAGCTTCAGTCGCTCGGCTTTTCTACTGTCCACGGGTATTCCAGGGCTTGATTGTTAGTGTTAATTAAGTAACATTAATTGTTAGTATTGTAACGCACTGGCGTGAGTATTGTGACAAGCGCCGCATCATCATTGGCAACATACAGGCAAGGACCCGTTAAATGAACAGTCTTCCACCCACCGCATTGGCCAAATATATCGATCACACCTTGCTGGCGCCGGACGCTTCCCGGGAACAGATCCGCACCTTATGCGAAGAAGCCCAGGCACACGGTTTTTATTCGGTGTGTCTGAACTCGGGGCAAGTGCCTTATGCCGCGACCTGCCTGGCCGACAAAACCGTGGTGATTTGCGCCGTGGTGGGCTTTCCACTGGGCGCCGGCCTGAGTGACACCAAGGCCTTCGAAGCCCAACGCGCCATTGCCGCCGGGGCAGGGGAGATCGATATGGTGCTCAACATCGGATGGTTGAAAGACGGCTTGCTGGACGCCGTGCGCGATGACATCGCCTTGGTCCAACAGGCCTGTGGCGCCGTACCGTTGAAGGTCATTCTGGAAACCTGCCTGCTTGACGACAGGCAGAAGGTCCAGGCGTGTGAAATCTGCCGGGAACTGGGCGTGGCCTTCGTCAAGACATCCACCGGCTTCAGCCGCAGCGGCGCTACGGTCGAAGACGTGGCCCTGATGCGCAAAACCGTAGGCACTGGGGTTGGAGTAAAGGCCTCCGGCGGCGTACGCGATTATCCGACGGCAGTGAAGATGATTGAAGCTGGGGCGACACGCCTGGGCAGCAGCTCAGGGATCGCAATCGTGGGCGGCGCCATGACCGCGGCGAGCGGTTACTGACGGCGATTTTGCTGGCAAGCACAGCCCTGTATTAATCTAACTCAACTAAATACTCATTTAGTTGAGTTAGATTCATGTTTAGGTATCAAGCATGGGCGAGGACAGTGCTGATGCGCCAGGCCGTCTCTCCATACGCATGGCCTTTCGGCGCTCACGAGGGATAGCCCGTCGGCCTTTGGGGAATTTCTTCAAGATCGATGCGCATCATCGCGTTCCGGCTGCTCAAGGGGTTGGATCCGCACTTTATCGGTTATGCCGCCGAACACACGGCTGTTTGCCGGTGCGGGCCTTGGCGAATTCCAGCCCATCGGATCAATCTCAATACGTATAGCGCCACAAGGGCCGTGCTGCGTCATTGGCCAAGCGTTGGGCGCTGGATTGGAAAGGTGCCGGTATGCTGATCGACGGATGTTCATCTGGCCGATCTCGACACAGAGGTTGGTGCCGGCACCGACCAGAAACACACAGACCTTGAAGACAGGATCACGCAGTTGCCGCCGGGTCAAAACCAGCAGCGAAATGTTCGTGGCTGGTGGCTTTGCCCAGGGTTGGCGTTGACAGGGGTTTGGTGCGTTGAAATCTGGTGGGCACTGCCGCTGATTGCGTAACATGGTATTGCGCATAATGTATATTATGTTAAATCATGTGTCTGACTTGTCACCAAGCCCACCTCAATCACCTCGGTCTTGCTGAACCTTGAGGCGCATTTGCTTTCCCCTCGTCCCGCCTTTGACGTTGAATCGTAACCGGGCATTGATTCTGCGGCCAGATACGCTAACACTCTACGGGCTACGCCAACTTGGAAGGCAATTTATGGCAATAACGCAAAACACCCGTTGGGTGCAGGTTGACAGCCCCCTCGGCGGCGATGTCCTGTTGTTGCAGAGCATGGCCGGCAGTGAAGAGCTGGGGCGTTTGTTTCACTACGAATTGGACCTCACTTCCGAAGATCAAGCGATCAAGTTCGATCAGTTGCTGGGTAAACCGATGGGGCTGTCCCTGGAACTGTTCGAGGGTGGCCGTCGCTACTTTCACGGCATTATCAGCAGTTGCCGACAACTGACCGGCCATGGTCAGTTCGCGGGCTATCGCGTCAGCCTGAGGCCTTGGTTCTGGCTGCTCACGCGCACCTCCGATTGCCGCATTTTCCAGAACAAGACCGTGCCGGACATCATCAAGCAGGTGTTCCGCGACCTCGGTTTCTCCGACTTCGAAGACAGCCTGAGCGGCAGCTATCACGAGTGGGAATATTGCGTGCAGTACCGCGAAACCAGCTTCGACTTCGTCAGCCGGTTGATGGAACAGGAAGGCATCTATTACTACTTTCGCCATGAAAAGGCGCGCCACGTATTGGTATTGGCCGACGCCTACGGCGCTCATTCCACTGCGGCAGGCTATGCGTCGGTGCCCTTCTTTCCACCTGATCGGCAAATGCGCGAGCGCGATCATTTCTACGATTGGCAACTGGCGCGGGAGGTGCAATCCGGTTCGCTGGCGCTGAACGACTATGACTTCCAGCGCCCCCGCGCCAGCCTCGATGTGCGCTCCAGTGTGCCGCGCGACCACAGCAACGGCGACTACCCGCTTTACGACTATCCCGGTGAATACGTCCAGAGTAACGATGGCGAGCACTATGCGCGTACCCGCATCGAAGCCATTCAAAGCCAGTTCGAGCGCGTGCAGTTGCGTGGTTGCCCCCGTGGTCTGGGCTCCGGCCATGTGTTCAGGCTGACTGGATACAGCCGTGAGGACCAGAACCGCGAATACCTGGTGGTAGTCGCACGCTACCAGATCCGCCAGGAACTCTACGAAAGCGGGCAGTCGGAATTGTCCGAGCAGTTCGTCAGCGAGCTGGACTGCATGGACGCCAGCCAGGCGTTCCGTCCCCTCCCCCTGACCCCCATGACCATCGTCCGCGGGCCGCAGACCGCCGTGGTGGTCGGCCCCAGTGGCGAGGAGATCTGGACCGACCAGTATGGCCGGGTCAAAGTGCACTTCCACTGGGACCGCCACGACCAATCCAACGAAAACAGCTCCTGCTGGATTCGCGTGTCCCAGGCCTGGGCCGGCAAGAACTGGGGCGCCATGCAGATCCCGCGGATCGGTCAGGAAGTAATCGTCAGCTTCCTCGAAGGCGATCCGGATCGGCCGATCATCACCGGTCGTGTCTACAACGCCGAACAGACAGTCCCCTACAAGTTGCCGGCCAATGCCACCCAGAGCGGAGTGAAAAGCCGTTCAAGCAAAGACGGCTCACCCGCCAATTTCAATGAAATCCGCATGGAAGACAAAAAAGGCGCGGAGCAGCTGTTTATCCACGCCGAAAAAAACCAGGACATCGAGGTCGAGAACGACGAGACCCACTGGGTCGGCCATGACCGCAGCAAGACCATCGACAACGACGAAACCGTTCACGTCAAACACGACCGCACAGAAACGGTGGACAACAACGAGACCATCACCATCGGCGTAGACCGTACCGAGGACGTGGGCAATAACGAAAAAATTACCATCGGTGTCAATCGCACCGAGCACGTGGGCAGCAACGAGACCATCACCATCGGTGCAAACCGCACGGAAAAGGTCGGCGCCAACGAAAAAATCACCATCGTCAGCAACCGTACCGAAGACGTAGGCGGCAACGAGACCATCGACATCACGGGCAACCGTAACGAAACGGTCAAGGGCAACGAAGGGATCGAGATCAACGGTAACCAGCGTACCCAGATCGGCCAGGACGAATCCCGTGACGTCGATCGCAACCGAACCACCAGCATCGGGCAGAACGACAGCCTGGACGTCGGCAAGCACTTTGCCCTCACCGCCGGCGACTCCATTACCCTGACCACGGGCGCATCCAGCCTCACCATGAAGAAGGACGGCTCCATCACGATTCGCGGCAAGAACATCATCATCGACGGTTCCGGCGCCATCAACATCAAGGCCAACAAGAACGTGGTGATCAAAGGGCAGAAGATCCTGCAGAACTAGGACATGGAGGTATATATATGACGGTTCAGTACCCGCTCCCCACCCAGGCCCGTATCGATGGGGTCATCATCGGCAGCCTGCTCGCCCTGCCCCATGCCGGCGCGCCCACGGTCACCTACCCCGGTTGCCCGGACAGCCGCGGCCTCGTCGCTCGCTGCACCGCGCGGCTAAGCCCGGCGGATATCGGCAGCCCGGTGGCGCTGATGTTCGAGGACGGCGACCCGATCCGCCCACTGCTGATCGGCCTTCTGCTTGACGCCCAGGCCGCCGTCGCTCCCGTCGCCAGTGTGCGACTGGATGAGCAGTGCCTGGAATTGAGCGCAGAACGCGAGATTGTGCTGCGTTGCGGCAAAGCCAGCATCACCCTGACCCGCGCCGGCAAAGTGATCATCCAGGGCGCCTACCTGTCCAGCCGTTCCAGCGGAGTCAACCGCATCAAGGGCGGCTCGGTGCAAATCAACTAGACAGGTAATCGGCCCATGGAATTGCTCAATGCCAGCAGACTGACGGCGGCCTATACCCTGGGTATGGACCGTGATGGTCGCGAATCCCTGGTCGTGGTGGCCAAAGGCACGTTTGATCTACCGCTGGACGGTCGCGCCTTGACGCTCGCCGACAGCCAGCAACCGCTGCTGATGGCCGACACCTTTCTCGGCGAACCAGGCCTGAGCGCCCCGCTGCAGGAAATGGACTTTGCGCCGGTCAAGCCCTTCTGCGATGTGCTGGTGTGCGGCAAGGCCTACGCGCCCGGCGGGCGGCCCGTGACGCAGTTGACCGCGGGTATTCGCGTGGGTCGGATGAGCAAGGCTTTTTCCGTCGTTGGCCCGAGGCAATGGCAACTGGGGCTGTTGGGCCTCTCTCCCGGCTCGCCGCAGCCTTTTACCGAACAGAACATCTCCTATGCCCAGGCCTACGGTGGCTCCCATCCTATGGTGAATGCCCCCGATATGCGTGACGGTTACCTGGACAACCCAAGCGGTTGCGGCTGGTACCCGCGCGGCCTTGATAACGCCTACATCGTCGGCAGGCCAATGCCCAACACCGAAGAGCTGGGCAAACCGATCGAAAACCCTTTTGGCAACTTTCGCCCCGTGGCCCTCGGCCCCATCGCTCGTAGCTGGCCGCAACGCGCCCGCTTCGCCGGTACCTACGACGAGGCCTGGAAAGCCGACTGTTTTCCGTTTCTGCCGGCGGACTTCGACACCCGCTACTATCAGGCCGCACCCGACGATCAGCAGGTTGATTACCTGCGCGCAGGCGAGGAGGTACTACTGCTGAACCTCACTGCCCAGGAGCGCGCAGGTTTTCGCATCCCTGAGATGGAAGTGCCGGTGACCTTTTTCCTGAAAAAAGGCGGCCATGAAACGGTGTCAGCGGTGATCGACACCCTGCTGATCGACACAGACGCCCGCCAGGTGCAGTTGACCTGGCGTACCTCCCGTCCGCTGCGGCGCAACATGTTCGAGATTGCCCAGGTGCTGGTCGGCACGCTGTCCATCGGCTGGTGGCGCGCCCGGGCATTGGGTAAAGACTACTACCCATCGCTGCGCGCCCTGGTAAACGCCAAACGCACCCGGGAGCAAACGCACTGATGCGTGCTTTGAGCATTATCGGCTCCGGCATGGTCAGCGCTGTCGGCCTCAGCGCACCGGCCAGTTGCGCGGCGATCCGCTGCGCCATCGACAACTTCCAGGAAACCCGCTTTATCGATCGGGGCGGCGAATGGCTGATTGCCGCCAGCGTGCCGTTGGAACAGCCCTGGCGCGGCCGCACCAAGCTGGTCAAGATGGCCGCGCGCGCCATTGCCGAGGCCCTGCACAGCACGCCCAACGTCGAACCGGAAAAAACCCCGCTGCTGCTGGGGCTGGCGGAGCTCGAGCGCCCCGGCCGTCTAGAAGGTCTCGATAAAGGATTGCTGCAGGCCATTGAAGCCGAACTGGGCCTGCGCTTTCACCCCGCCTCCAGCATCCTCGCCCATGGCCGGGTCAGCGCCGCCGTGGCGCTGCTTGATGCACGCACCCTCATTTATGGCGGTGGCCATCGCCACGTGCTGATTGCCGGCGTCGATTCCTTCCTCAACGGGCCAACGCTGGCTGCCTTCGAGCAACGCGAGCGCTTGCTCACCAGCCAGAATTCCAACGGTTTTATCCCCGGCGAAGGGGCTGCCGCCGTGGTGCTGGCCGCCCCCGTCGCGAGTGACACGCCGCAATTGGCCTGCATCGGGCTGGGGTTCGGCACGGAACAGGCCACGGTGGAATCCGAAGACATCCCGCTACGCGCCGAAGGCCTGACCCAGGCCGTGCGTGCAGCCCTGGGCGAAGCCGGTTGCGGGTTGGAACAGATGGATTACCGCCTGACGGACATCTCTGGCGAACAGTATTACTTCAAGGAAGCTTCCCTGGCCCTGAGCCGCAGCCTGCGGGTACGCAAGGAGTTCTTCCATCTCTGGCATCCGGCCGACTGCATCGGTGAAGTCGGCGCCGCCATTGGCCCGGCGATGCTCGCCGTGGCGCTGGCCGCCAGCCGCAAGGGTTATGGCGAAGGGCCGAATATTTTCTGCCACCTGGGCAACGACGCCGGCCAACGCGCCGTCGCGCTGCTCAGCTACCAGACCGTGAGGGCTGCCTGATGGCCAACCAAGTATTTGCCAACAACATGGAAGTCTCCTGCAAGTCGGCCGACGGCAAGTCGATCGCGTGTTTTCCGGACGTGTGCTTCACCCCACCCGTGGCCCCGCCTACCCCGCTGGGCGTGCCCATCCCCTACCCCAACACCGGCATGGCCAAGGACACGACCAAGGGCAGTCGGACGGTAAAGATCACGGGTAAGGAAATCATGCTCAAGGACCAGAGCTATTTCAAAACCAGCTATGGGGATGAGGCTGGAAACGCCCCTAAAAAGGGCATCGTCACCAACAAGATCAAGGGCAAGGTGTATTTCACCTCCTGGTCGATGGACGTGAAGTACGAAGGGAAAAACGTTGTTCGGCACATGGACCTGACCACCCACAACCATGCCTCCCAACCGGGCAATACCATGCCCTGGACCTATACGGACCGAATGGCACTGGCCAAGGATCTGGCCCAATGCGAGGGCGAACGAGGCCGGGCAAAAGACGCTTGCGGGGACCTTGAGCAGAAAATGATCTGCCCGGACATCGGCCCGCTGCAGGCCGCGAC
The DNA here is from genome assembly GCF_019139815.1 of Pseudomonas asgharzadehiana. NCBI lineage: Bacteria > Pseudomonadati > Pseudomonadota > Gammaproteobacteria > Pseudomonadales > Pseudomonadaceae > Pseudomonas > Pseudomonas asgharzadehiana. Next base: position 3,348,512 of record NZ_CP077079.1, on the reverse strand, counting down.
CAAAGCCCGCAAAGCCGCTAAAGACGCGGCGGGCGACGGGTTTAAAGACAACTCGGCCTATCTGGGCACGCACGCCGACGTCCAGGGCGAGTATGCGTCCCTGGCCAAAACCATCAACAGCGACCCTTGCCAAAAGGCGATGCGCTGCTTTCTCGCGCCGTTCAAACCCAACCGATGCTGCCCCGGACAAACCGGTGACCACCTAATCGATTCGGCATCCTTCACCGACGGGCCGGCCTTTCCCGGCCAACCCAGAAGCAAGCACCCGACCAAAGCCGGCTGGAGCAAATACCAGACCGACAGAGCCCCGGTGATGTGCGCGGAGGGGCCCAATCAGACCACCGCCACCCACGGCCAGATGCATACCCGACGTGGGGTGGTGGCCTTGCATGAAGCCGATGCAAACGGTGAATGGCCAAGGTCCAAGGCTACGCAGACGGGGGCCAGGGCGGCGAAGAAAACCTTTCCGGACTCCAACTGTAGTCAGGAATGCCTGGAAGCTCAGTTGAACACCTATCACGACAAAGCAAAGGACCCAGGCGAGGAAAAACCGATCAATGCCTGTGCGTCCATGACCAGCAATCAAGACGAGCGTGAGAAGGCTAGAGTCGAAATGTTCACTAGCAAGTCTCGTCGTTAATTTACTCACTTCAGGAGATCAATATGGACCCCAAAGACCCACGATTCAGCGGACTCAGCATTAGTACTGGAGTCGTTCGTTACTCAGACCTCTGCTATGTGATGGCCACGGACGACATTTCTATCAGTGAAGGTTCTACCGGTTCGATACTGTTCTCTCTGGATTGTGAAGAATGGGGGGCCGATAACGTCCCATGGCTTGCCTGTTCCGGAACCGTCTGCCACGTGCCGATCGAACGATATCTGGCTCTGGGCACCGATGGATCGGTAGAAGCCAGTGGCGGCGGCACGGTCATAGAAGAATCCATCGCCAGCTGCGGCACAGACCCCAAAAAACGCGGCCCCCTGCGTGAAATCCGTGGCATCGCCAAAGGCCGAGCCTACGCCGTAGGCGCCTGCCGACAAGCCTATGTTCGCGAGGGCGAAGACCAATGGCGTTGCATCGACCAGAGCGCCCAGGTCGGTGACACCCCGATCACCGACACCAGCTTCGAATCCATCGATGGTTTCAGCGAGCAGGAAATCTATACCGTCGGCTGGGAAGGCGAAATCTGGCGGTACGACGGCGACCTCTTCACCCAGCAGAACAGCCCCACCAACCTTGCGCTCTACAAGGTCCGCTGCGCGCCGGATGGCTACGTCTACGCCTGCGGCCAACTCGGCACCTTGCTTCGGGGGTGCAATGAACAATGGGAAATGATCGAACATGACAGCACCGACGAAGACCTCTGGGGCATGGAAGTGTTCGATGGGCAGGTTTATGTGTCGTCCACCCATTTCGTCTACCGGCTCGAAGGCGACAAACTCAAGCCCGTCGACTTCGGCGACGACGTGCCGCGAACCTGTTATCACCTGAGCGCGGCCGACGGCATCATGTGGTCCATCGGGCCCAAGGATGTCATGCAGTTCGACGGTTCAAACTGGACACGGTGCCTGCAAATTGACTAACCCGACGCGCCTGCCCTGCCCTTGTTGCATCGGGGCCCGGGACTGATGAACACACTGCCCGTCGTCCTTGACCTGCATGCCGAAGAAGCCAGCTTCCTCGCTGTCCTGCGTGATTACGCGTTACGCGCGCCACATTACGACCTGGACGACCTCGGCAAACTGGAAGACCGTATCGACGCTCATCTCGATGGCCTGCGTATCGCCGGCCCCGCAGGCCTGGAAACCGTGCTGGCCCAACTCGGCCCCCACACGGTTGGCGAGCTGTTTGCCGGCGTGGTCCTGGCCTTCGAGACACACCACACCGATGGGTTGTCGCAGCTCAGCGAACACGTGAGAAACGCGGTGGAAACCGAGCGTGGTTATCTGATGGCCCTGGGGTGGCTCGACTGGGAATGGGTCGCGCCCTGGATCGACCGCATGCTCGCCTCCCCAAAGCCCCTGTTCCGTCGCCTCGGCCTTGCTGCCTGTGGTATGCATCGTCGCGATCCCGGCGCAGCGCTGCTCGCGGAGCTTTCGCAAGCCGACCCCGGCGTGCTGGCACGCGCGGCCCGTACCGCCGGCGAACTGCGCCGGCATGACCTGATGCCGACCCTTCGTTCGCACCGTCTACATCAAGATGCAGCAACGCGCTTCTGGGTCAATTGGGCCACCGCACAGCTGGGCGATGAATACGCCCTGGAGCCACTGCGCCCCTTCGCCGAGCAACCGGGTGCGTTCCAGTACCGTGCGCTCTGCGTCCTGTTGGCCTGGCAACATCGGGAGCACAGCGTCGCCTGGATACACCAGTTGCTACAGAACCCTGCCCAGCGCCGCATCGGCATCCAGGCCATTGGGCTGCTGGGCGATCCCGTCGGCGTGCCGTGGCTGATACAGCAGATGAGCGACCCGCCGTATGCCCGTGTCGCCGGCGAAGCCTTCAGCCTGATGACCGGCGCGGACCTGGCGCTGCTCAATCTGGAGCTGCAGCAATTGCCGGATTTCGACGCGGGGCCGAACGACAACGCCGAGGACCCCAATGTCGTCATGGACCCCGATGAGAACCTGCCCTGGCCCGACCCGCAGTCAATCAGCCGCTGGTGGCAGGCCCATGGAGGCGAATTCCAGGCAGGCGTCGGCTACATAGTGGGGTTGCCTCAAAGCGAAAGCGGTTTCAAGCAAGCGCTTGCCCATGGCCTGCAACGCCAGCGCATCGCCGCCGCCTGTGGCATCGCGCGCTTTCGGCCAACCGATGTGCTTTTGCCCATTAGCGCTCCCGTCAGGCGGCAAAAAAAGTGGCTGGGGTAACCGGCTCAATTCGGCAACCCGTTGCGCTTGAACCTGGGAATGTCCAGCCCCAAGCTCTCGCGCAACGTCGTTCCTTCATACGCCGTGCGATACACGCCACGCGCTTGTAACAACGGTATGACCTGTTCAGTAAAGCGATTGAATTGTTCCGGGTGCCCAATGTAAACGTTGAAGCCATCCACCGCCCGCGCCTCGAACCAATCCGCCATTTTCTGCGCGACCGTGTCCGCCGACCCCACGAAGGCGCCCGGACGCAGTTGTCGACCGAATTCAACCGCCTGGCGCAACGTGAAGCCTTTCTCGCGAGCCTGGTCTGCAATGCGCTTGGCGGCGGTAAAAAAGCTGCTGCGGGCGGCCTCCAGGCTCTGCTGGGGAAACGCTGCGTCGAGGTCGTACTGGCTGAAGTCATGCCAGCCGAAATTACGCCCGAACTCCTTCAGCGCCAGTTCAAAGCTGTGATCGGCCTGATGGTAATGCTGCTCGATTTCCCGCGCATGCTCGTCCGTGTCGCCGACGTAGATTTCCGCGCCCGGCATAACCAGCAGTTGTTCCGGGTCGCGACCAAGCTGCACTGCCCTGCCCTTTACCTCCCGGTAGAAAGCCTGGCCCTGCTCGATGCTGGCGGCGTGGGTGAAGATCACATCGGCCGTGGCGGCGCCCAGGTCGCGACCTTGCGCTGAATCACCGGCCTGGAATATCACCGGCTGGCCTTGGGGTGAGCGCTGGATATTCAGCGGGCCCACCACCGAAAAGTGCTCGCCCCGGTGGTTCAGGCTATGCAGCTTGCTCGGGTCGAAAAACTGCCCCGTGGCACGGTCGCGCACGAACGCATCGTCCTCATAAGAGTTCCATAACCCTTGCACCACCTGAACGTGTTCGGCGGCACGGCCGTAGCGCGTGTCGTAATCATAATGCTCGTCGCGGCTGTAATTGCCCGCCGTGCCCGCATCTCCGCTGGTCACCACGTTCCAGCCGGCGCGGCCCTTGCTGATCAGATCCAGAGAGGCCAGACGCCGCGCGACGTTATACGGCGAGTTATACGAGGTGGTCAGCGTACCGACCAAGCCTATATGGCGGGTGCTGACCGCCAGCGCGGACAACAGTGTCAGCGGTTCGAGCCGGTTCAGGTAGTGCGACGGCGATCCCGGCGTGATGAACTGGCTGTCGACAATAAACACCAGGTCGAACAATGCCGCTTCGGCCTGGCGCGCGATGTCGATATACCAGTCAACGTTAACGCTGGCATCGGCCGGCAGTTGAGGGTCAAGCCACAGATTGTGGCGGCCTGGCCCGCCGCAGCCCATCGTCAAGGCCCCGAGTTTCAGTTGTCTTTTCATCATGTGGGGGCATTCCTCGGTGTTCAGGGCTGGGTCTTGGCGACGACGGGTTGCAAGGACGCGGCGAATGAATCGTCGAATAAACTGGCCGCCGCATAAGGCTTGACCAGCCCTTGGCCGGCAAAAAAGTCCACGGTTTTTTGTGCCTCTACAGGAGACTGGGCTGTCAGCGGCTCGACCGTTGTGCGTGCCCGGGCAAACCAGACACGTGCAATGTCGGCATCCGCCCGGGTGCGTTTGGCCCAGGCATCGGCATAAGCGTCTGTGTTGGCGGGATGCTGGCGAGCCCAGTCGCGCGCTTTCTTCAGGCGCTGAAGAAAATCGCTGATGGGCGCACGTTTGGTGTCGATGGCCTTGGCGTTGGCCGCAATGAAACTCTGGGCGGGAATCAGCCCTTCAGCCGTCGCGAGAACCCGCGCGCCTTGGCGTTCCTGTTGGGTGACGTAAGGCTCCCACGTCGCGATCACGTCCACCGACCCACCTTCCAATGCATGGGAGGCATCCAGCGCGCTGAGATAGCGCAGTTCCAACGCGTCTGGGCGCACGCCCGCCTTATCCAGCGCGGTCAGCAACAACTGCTGGCTCCAGGAGCCTTTCCAGATCGCCGCACGCTTGCCTGCAAGGTCCGCGAGGCTGTGGATCGACGAGTCCTTTTTTACCAGGATGGCCACGCCGTCGAGGTTTTGCCGGCTGACGGCGATCACCTTGATCGGTGCACCTAAAGCCCCCAAAAACAGCACCGGCGCATCCCCCAGCAAGCCGATGTCGAGGCTGCCGACGTTGAGTGCCTCGGCCACCGGCGAGCCTGCGGTGAATTGCTTCCATTCAAGGGTATAAGGCAGATCGTCCAGTACGCCTGCGGCTTCCATCACGGCCTGGGCGTTGTAGCTTTGATCGCCCACCACCAGTGTTTGCGCGGTCGCGCTCAGGCACAGCAGCAGGCCGGCCAACCCGGCCGCGAGTTTTGTCAGGTAACGCACGCTCGTCTCCAGATGCCTTGTCAGGCAGTTCAAGTCGATCCGCGCGTACGGTCTCGGCACTGTTCAAAGGGGTAGTCAGCCTCATACGATGGGGCCGGGCGTCGGGCATGTAAAATACTGATAATGCATAACGTAATTCTATAATAATGTCATAAGCGTATTTTTAGCCCCGTCGGTTCCATGTGCCAGCCGCATGCCTCATGCTCAAACGTCATAATCCCCGGTTCGCCTGCGTGGTAATCTCGCGCCACCACGAATAGACATTGATCGTCACTCGACGATGACCAGAGCCAGGAAAGAACATGTCCAAAAAATCTCACTCAGCGTTGCGCCGCAACTTCCGTGAACTGCTTGCAACGCCTGCGTGCGTTGAAACCGCCTCCGTATTCGACCCGATGTCCGCGCGTATCGCCGCCGACCTGGGTTTCGAGGTGGGCATCCTGGGTGGCTCTGTTGCCTCGTTGCAGGTATTGGCGGCGCCCGATTTTGCGCTGATCACACTGAGTGAGTTCGTTGAGCAGGCCACCCGAATCGGTCGTGTGGCGCAACTGCCCTTTATCGCCGACGCCGACCACGGCTACGGCAACGCCCTCAACGTGATGCGCACCGTCGAAGAGCTGGAACGTGCCGGTGTGGCCGCGCTGACGATTGAAGACACCTTGCTGCCGGCGCAATTCGGGCGCAAATCCACCGACTTGATTTCGGTTGAGGAAGGCATCGGCAAAGTCCGGGCGGCCTTGGAAGCCCGCGTCGATTCAGAGCTGTCGATCATTGCCCGTACTCACGCAGGCGTGCTGCCGACCGAGGCGGTGATCGAGCGCACCTTGGCGTATCAGCAAGCTGGCGCCGATGGGATTTGCATGGTGGGTGTCAGCGATTTCGAGCATCTGGAGAAGATCGCAGAAAAGCTCACCGTGCCGCTGATGCTGGTGACCTATGGCAACCCCAAACTCCATGACGCCCAGCGCCTGGCAGACCTGGGCGTACGCGTGGTGGTCGCGGGCCATGGCGCTTACTTCGCGGCGATCAAGGCCACCTATGACAGCCTGCGTGCCCAGCGTCAGTTGACCCATAGCACTTCGAACCTGAGCGCTACCGAGCTGACCCACACCTACACCTTGCCGGAAAGCTATGTGGCCTGGGCCGAAGAGTTCATGGATGTAAAAGAGTAAACCCTGCGTGAAGCGAGGGCAGAATCACTCTGCCCCTCTTCCTCAAGCCGCTTGGCTTGCCGGCTTAGCCAACCCAACCGACCGCCGTCTTGGGAATAACCTCGGACTCATCGAGCTTCGACGCGAACATGCTCACCGCCTGCACCGCGTCGCTGGTGCTGGTGCGGATCTGCAGGATCACCGATCCCGCCTGATCCGCAAGGTTGACACCGCGCTGCGCGCCCTCCTGGGTGGCGCTCATGCTGGCGACCGCGTCGCGGGTTTCCGAGAGGATCATGCCGATCATCTCGGCAATTTCCGCGGTAGAACGGCTGGTGCGCCCGGCCAGTTGCCGCACTTCATCGGCGACCACCGCAAAACCACGCCCCTGGTCACCCGCCCGCGCCGCCTCGATGGCCGCGTTGAGCGCCAACAGGTTGGTCTGGTCGGCGATGCCACGAATGGTGTTGACGATGGCCGTGATCTGTTCGGAGCGATCACCCAACTGGCCAACCAGACGCGCCGAGGCGCCGATATTCTCGGCAATGCGGCGCATTTCCGTGGCGGTTTCATGGATCACCTGGGTACCGTGCTCGGCGAAACGCTCGGTTTCGGATGAAATATGGTAGGCCCGCGAGGCGCCGCGTGAGTCTTCCTCGAATTTTTCCACGCGTTCGGTGATGTCGCTGGCGAACTTGACCACTTTGAGCAGCTTGCCGTCGCCGTCATAGACCGGGTTGTAACTGGCTTCCAGCCACACCACGCGCGCATGTTTACCGATGCGCTTGAATTGCCCGGTGAAAAATTCGCCGTTGTTCAAGCGGCGCCAGAAGTCCGAATACTCACTGCTGTTGATCAGCGCCGGCTCGCAAAACATGCGGTGATGTTTGCCTTTGAGCTCGGCCAGCGAATAGCCCATCACGTTCAGGAAGTTGTCATTGGCATCCAACACTTGGCCGTTCAAGTCGAATTCAATTACCGCCATGGCGCGGTCAAGCGCGGTCAACTTGCTGCGGGTTGCGGCTTCCTGCTCGACTTTGGCGGTGACGTCGAGGGCGTACTTGACCACCTTCAACACCTGGCCTCGTTCATCCAGCACCGGGTTGTAGCTGGCTTCCAGCCACACCGTGCGGCCATGGGAATCGACGCGCTTGAACGTACCCGACACAAACTTGCCGGCCTTCAGCTCACTCCAGAACTGACCGTAGGCCGGGCTGCTGGTCAGCGCCGGCAAACAGAAGTCACGGTGGGACTTGCCGGCCAACTGGTCGCGGCTGTAGCCCAGTGTTTTCAGGAAGTTGTCGTTGGCGCTCAGCACCTTGCCATTGAGGTCAAATTCGACCACGGCCATGGAGCGTCCGAGTGCCGATATCAGTCCTTTGTATTCGGTGACTTCGGCCGTCCTGGCCGCCAGTTCTGTTTTGAGTGTTGTGTTGAACATGACGTACCCTCAGCCGCGCAAAGAACCTATTTCTTATAGGGCTATCGGCGTCGGAATACGGGACTTTACGGGATTTTACGGTTTATTTTCTGGCGTCAAATAACCGTGATTGAAGTGGGTGTTCAAGGCGATTTCTGCGGCTGCGCAAGCGACGCCAGCCGCTGCTGGGCATAAGCCGCGGTTTGCCCCTGCGGTTATTTTCGGGGACCATGGCGCCTTTCCGTTCCTGCCAATGAGAGGCGCCCATGGCCAACCACGACCTGTCCTACACCCCCGATCCTGATGCCGACTCCATTTCCAGCGACGTGATCGGCTTCAACGGCATCCTGGTCTCCACCCAGATCCCGACCCGCGCCGACGGCAGCCTGGAGCTGGGCGATATCACCCTGCAAAGCGAATGCACCCTGCAAGCGCTCAAAGTTGCCTTGGAAAAGGCCGGCAGCACCATGGACCGGGTCATGCACCTGACCATTTATCTGACCGACATGGCTGATCGCGCCGCCTTCAATGAAGTCTACAAACGCTTCTTCGCCAAGCCCTGGCCCGTGCGTGCGGCGGTTGGCGTGGCGGCGCTGGCGGTGGAAGGCATGCGGGTGGAAGTCACCGCGATGGCGGCCAAGGCCTGAGTGGATGCCGGTCAGGCATTTCACAGCTACAATGCGCGCCTCAACCGTGACAAGCCTGACTAAAAACTATGTCCTTGCCCAAGCATCACCTGGAACTGCTCAGCCCTGCCCGCGATGTCGCCATCGCCCGCGAGGCCATCCTGCATGGCGCCGATGCCATCTACATTGGCGGCCCGAGCTTCGGCGCGCGCCATAACGCCTGTAACGAGGTGAGCGACATCGCCCAACTGGTCGAATTCGCGCGTCGTTACCATGCGCGCGTATTCACCACCATCAACACCATCCTGCATGACAACGAACTGGAAGCCGCGCGCAAGCTGATCCATCAGCTCTACGACGCCGGTGTCGACGCGTTGATCGTGCAAGACCTCGGTGTCATGGAGTTGGATATTCCGCCCATCGAGCTACACGCCAGCACCCAGACCGACATTCGTACCCTGGGCCGGGCCAAGTTCCTCGATCAGGCCGGCTTCTCCCAGCTGGTGTTGGCCCGTGAGCTGAACCTGCAAGAGATCCGCGCCATCGCCGACGAGACCGATGCCGCCATCGAATTCTTTATCCACGGCGCCCTGTGCGTGGCGTTCTCCGGGCAGTGCAACATCTCCCACGCGCAAAACGGCCGCAGCGCCAACCGTGGCGACTGCTCCCAGGCCTGCCGCCTGCCATACACCTTGAAAGACGACCAGGGCCGCGTCGTGGCCTTTGAAAAACACTTGCTGTCGATGAAGGACAACAACCAGAGCGCCAACATCCGCGCCTTGGTCGAAGCCGGCGTGCGTTCGTTCAAGATCGAAGGCCGCTACAAGGACATGGGCTATGTGAAAAACATCACCGCCTATTACCGCCAGCGCCTCGACGACGTCCTCGAAGACCGCCCGGACCTGGCCCGTGCGTCCAGCGGCCGTACCGCGCATTTCTTCCTGCCCGATCCGGAAAAAACCTTCCACCGGGGCAGCACCGACTACTTCGTCACCGACCGCAAGATCGACATCGGCGCGTTCGACACCCCGACCTTTACCGGCCTGCCGGTGGGTACCGTGGAAAAAGCCGGCAAGCGCGACCTGCAAGTGGTCACCCATGAGCCGCTGTCCAACGGCGATGGCTTGAACGTGCTGGTCAAGCGTGAAGTCGTGGGTTTTCGCGCCAACATTGCACAAGCCAAAGGTGAATTCGAAGAAGACGGCCAGAAGCGCTACCGCTACCGCGTCGAGCCGAACGAAATGCCCGCAGGCCTGCACCAACTGCGCCCGCATCACCCGCTCAACCGCAACCTGGATCACAACTGGCAACAGGCGCTGCTCAAGACCTCCGCCGAGCGCCGCATCGGCCTGGCGTGGGTAGCGCGCCTGCGTGAAGACCAGCTGGAAATCACGGCGACCAGCGAAGAAGGCATCAGTGCCAGCGTCGCCCTGCCCGGCCCGTTCGGCGTGGCCAACAAGCCTGAACAGGCGCTGGATACCCTGCGTGATCTGCTTGGCCAGCTCGGCACCACCGAGTACCACGCCACCCGCACCGAGCTGGATGCGCCACAGGCGTTCTTCATTCCCAACTCGCAGCTCAAGGCGCTGCGTCGCGAAGTGATCGAAGCGTTGACCGCCGCCCGCGTCAAAGCGCATCCGCGTGGCGGGCGCAAGGCCGAGACCACGCCGCCGCCGGTGTACCCGGAAGCGCATCTGTCGTTCCTGGCCAACGTCTACAACCAGAAGGCCCGCGACTTCTACTATCGTCACGGCGTCAAGCTGATCGACGCGGCGTTCGAAGCCCATGAAGAAACCGGCGAAGTGCCGGTGATGATCACCAAGCACTGCCTGCGTTTCTCGTTCAACCTGTGCCCTAAACAGGCCAAGGGTGTGACCGGGGTGAAGACCAAGGTGGCACCGATGCAGTTGATCCACGGCGACGAGGTACTGACGCTGAAGTTCGATTGCAAACCGTGCGAGATGCACGTGGTGGGCAAGATCAAGGGGCATATCCTTGGGTTGCCGCAGCCGGGCAGCGCCGTGGAGCACTTCAACCCGCAAAACATCATCTTCCAGGGTACGCACTGACGTTCGAGCGGGGCCACCACCAGCCCCGCTGCAACCCCGCCGCCGCCAGCAGAATCGCCGCCACCCCCAGCCATTGCAGCCAGCCCAGGCGATGGCCGAAGGCAACCCAGTCCACCAGGATCGCGGCAATCGGGTAGATGAACGACAGCGCGCCGGTGATGGCCGTCGGCAGTTTCTGGATCGCGCCGTACAGCAACACATACATCAAACCGGTATGCACCACCCCCAGCGTGACCAATGCCGCCCAGGCATTGCCCGCCGCCGGCAGGCTGTTCCACGGCACCAGCGGCGCCAGCAGCAACGCGCCGGTGACCACCTGGATCAGCGCCATCAAGTGCGGCGGTACTTCCTTCAAGCGCTTGATGATCAGCGCCGCCAGCGCATACAGAAACGCCGCCCCCAAGGCCAGCGCAATCCCCGTCAGGTAATCCCCGCCCCCGCTCTGCTGCTCGCCATGGGCGGTGACAATCGCCAGCATCCCGAGAAACGCCACACTCAGCCACGCCAGCTTCTGCACGGTGATTTTTTCACCCAGCAACAGCGCCGCCAGCATCACCAATATGAACGGCTGCACGTTATACACCGCCGTGCTGATGGCGATGGACGCGCGCGAGTACGATTCAAACAACAGCAACCAGTTGCCGACAATGGCCACGCCACTGAGCATCGCCAACCCAAGCTTGGCCCAACTGAGCAAATCCAGGCGCAGGTAGCCCAGCAACGCGCACACGATCAGCAGCGTCAGCCCACCGATCACGCAGCGCCAGAAAACCACCTCGATCACCGACACGCCCGACACCAGCACACACCAGCCAATGGTGCCGGAAATCAGCATGGCGGCGACCATTTCCCACGAACCGCGACGGATGGATGAATCCATGATTGATGCTCCTCAAGTGAGGCTCAATTATGGCAATCTGTTCGGCAGCGGCTCCAGCGACTAAAAAAGGCAAAACGTTTAAATCACCTTTTCTTATTAGGCCAATCCCATGATCGACACCATCGACCAACAACTGATCGCCGCCTTGATGGACGACTCACGTTTGTCCCTCAAGGCGCTTGCGGGGATCACCGGGCTGTCTTCGCCCAGCGTGGGCGAGCGCCTGCGCCGCCTGGAAGAACGCGGCGTGTTGACCCACTACACCGTCGATATCGACCCCAGTCACTTCGGCTACCTGCTGCAAGCCATCGTGCGCATCCGCCCCCTGCCGGGAAAATTGCAGGAAGTGGAACGCCAGATCCAGGCGATTCCCGAGTTCACTGAATGCGACAAGGTGACGGGCGACGACTGCTTCATCGCGCGTTTGCATGTGCGCGCCATGGACCACCTCGACAGCCTGCTCGACCGGCTCAATGCCTACGCCGAAACCAACACCGCCATCGTCAAGAAAACCCCGGTAAAACGGCGATTGCCGCCGCTGGCCAGCGACTGAACGGGAACAAACCGGCTTCTGTGGGAGGGGGCTTGCGTTTAGCTGAGCGGCATTGAGGCTACCACCGGTGGTTAGTCGTGAAGGCTCTTTGCGGCGCTCAGCAACCCCTGGAACTTGCGATAGCGCGCCGCCAACACCGGCTGCTGCCTCAGGTCTGGCTTATACCGCGCCTTGACCGGCATGCCCGCCGCCAGCAACTCCGCGCCTTGCCCAATCGCCATAAACCCCAGCTTCGCCGCGCCGATGCACGCGCTCAATTCGCTGCCGTGCAAGGTAAAAATGTCTCGCTGGAGGATATTGGCCAACAACTGCGCCCAGTACCCGCTGCGGGCACCGCCGCCTACCAGGGCGCAGGCTGTCACGTCGGCACCGGCCGATTGCACCGCGCGCAGTGCATCCAGCAGGCCGAAACCCACGCCTTCCATCACCGCATACCCGAGCATCGCCGGGGTGCAGTCATGCCCCAGGTTCATAAAGCCGCCCCGCAACAGGGGATCGTTATGCGGCGTGCGCTCCCCGGCCAGGTAGGGCAAGAACAGCGGTGTGCCCAGCGGCACGGGTTGGCCGATCGGCAACTGCGCCTGCACCTGCTCCAGCAGCGCCTGTTCATCGGCCGTGCCCGTGAGCCGTGTGACCCAACGCAGGCAACTGGCACCGGCGAGCATGGCCCCCATGGTGTACCAGCGGTCGGGCAACGCATGGCAGAAGCTGTGCACCGCACTCGCCGGGTTGCCGGCGGCGTGGTCGGTAATCGCCACAATCGCCGCGCTGGTGCCCAGGGTAATGAAACCATCACCGGCATTGATTGCACCGATGCCCACGGCGGCCACCGGGTTGTCACCGCCACCGCCGGCAATCACCACTTTGGCGGGTAAACCCAACCCGTTCAGGGTAACCTCGGCACTCGCCGCACCGCCCTCCACCAACCTGGGCAACTGCGCGGGTTCAAGGCCGGTAGCGCGCACCATGGGCGTGAACCAGTCGCGCCGCGCCACATCCAGCCACAGCGTGCCGGCGGCGTCCGACATCTCGCTGATGCGTTCGCCACACAGCCGCAAGCGCAGGTAATCCTTGGGCGAGAGCACGCAGTCGAGGGCGTTGAACACCTCCGGCTCATGGCGTTGCAGCCACAGCAGCTTGGGCGCGGTGAGCCCGGCCATGGGCAGGCTGCCGGTCACTTCGGCCAATTCAGGCCCCAACTGTTCGGCCTCGGCGACGGCGCGCGAGTCGTCCCACAGAATCGCCGGGTACAGCACGCGGTCGTCAGCGCCCAATAACACCGCACCGTGCATTTGCCCGGACAGGCCGATACACGCCACGCGGGCAAACGCTTCATGGCCGCGCAATTGCTCCAGCGCCTGCAGACAGGCCTGCCACCAGTCCTCCGGTGCCTGCTCGGACCAGCCGCTATGGCGCCGCGACACGCTCAAGCGCACGCCGGTGTGCGCCAGCACGGTTCCATCCAGGCCCATGAGGATGGCTTTGAGTTCGGAGGTACCCAGGTCAATGCCAAGGGAAACAGGACAGTTCATAGACGTGTTATTCCAATTTCGAACAGCCACAGGAGTTACGTAATTGCAGGGTCGGTGCCAGGCGCACGCTTTGCGGCGGGGCGTCGGGCGATGCCATGCGGTGCAGCAACAGGTCGACGGCGCGCGCCCCCAGCGCCTTGACCGGCTGTGCGATCAGGCTGAGGCGCGGCACGAAGAAATCGGCCCATTCAAAATCATCAAACCCCACCAGGGCCATCTGCCCCGGCACCTCAATGTGCGCGTCTCGCAGGGCATGCATCGCGCCGAGTGTCATCAGGTTATTACCGGCCATGATCGCGGTGGGTGGCGATGCCAGCCCCAACAGTTGCACCGTGGCCTGGCGTGCCGGCTCGGTATTGGAGCCGCCGTTGACCAGCAACTGCGCGTCGAACGCCAGCCCCTGCGCCTGCAACGCCGCGCGATAACCGGCCACCCGCTCATCGGTGGTGCTGAACCCGCTGCGCCCGGCGATAAACCCGATACGTCGATGCCCGTGAGCAATCAGGTGCTCAATCAGGGCCTGGGTGGGCTGGATATTCTCCACCCCGACCTGATCGAACTGCTCGCTCATCATCCGATCCACCAACACCGCCGGAATCTCGTTGGCCCGCAGATATTCCAAGGCCAATGAGCCGTTCGACGGCGCCAGCACAATGCCGTCGACCCGCCGATGATGCAGCGCCGTGACCACCCTCAGCTCTTGCTCCGGGTCGTCATGGGTGTCGACAAACAGCATCATGTAACCGTGTTTGGCGCACTCGGTTTCAATCGCGTGCACGGTTTCGCTGAAGTAGTGGTTGGACAGCGCCGAGATCGCCACGCCGATGGTGTTGGTGCTGGAACGGGCCAGCGAGCGCGCCAGGGTATTGGGAATGTACCCCAACGCCTGGATCGCCTGCTGCACCGCCAGCACCGTAGCCGGGCTGACTTTGCGGGTGCCGTTCAGCACATGGGACACGGTCGACGTCGACACCCCTGCCCGGCTTGCCACGTCGTCCATGGTGACCATGGCGCTGTTCCTCCATCAATGCCGCTGGATCAATGCTTGCTCGACCAGCCGCTGTACGTGCCGACGTTGTCGCGGGTGATCAGTTTTGGCGTCAGCAGGGTCACCGCTTCGGCTGGGGCTTTGTCGTTGAGCAGGTCGTTGCCCACGCTCACTGCGGTCTGGGCCATGGCCCACGGGTCCTGGCTGGCGGAGGCCTGGATCTGCGTATCGGTCTTCAGGGCGTTCTCGATATCCGGCGCACCGTCTACCGAGGTAATGATGATACCGCTGCGCTTGAGCTGCTTGGCCGCCAGGTCGCTGCCGATGGCCTGCGGGTCGTTGATCGCGAACAGGCCGTCGATTTTCGGGAAGCGCGTGAGGTAACCCTGCATCACATTCAAGCCGCCTTCACGCGAACCCTTGCCGTCCTGGTCGTCGGACAGCACCTTGATCTCCGGCGCCCCGGCCAGCGCGGCTTTACAGCCTTTGACACGGTCGGTCACGGCGGTCACCTGCGGGCCGTTCTGGATAATCACATTGCCCTTGCCCGAGAGTTTGTCCACCAGAAACTGGCAGGCCAGCTTGCCGGCTTCCACGTTGTCGGTCTGCACCGTGGCGTTCACCCCCTTGGCGTCCACATCCACGGCCACCACCACGATACCGGCGTCCCGCGCTTTCTTGATCGCCGAGGCCATCGCGGACGGGTCGACGGCGTTGATCAGAATCAAGTCGACCTTGGACGAGATGAAGTTATCGATCTGTGAGAACTGCTTGCTCAAGTCATAGTCGGCGGACACTGAAGTGACCTTGACGTTGGGATTCAGCTCTTTGGCGCGAGCGGTTGCACCGTCGGCCAGCGTCACGAAATACGGGTTGCCGAGCGAGCCCATGCTGATGCCAAGGGCCTTGAGTTCACGCGCTTCGACGGCTTGGGACATCAGGGCAGCCAAAGCAACAACGGGAAATATGCGTTTGAAGTTCATGCGGGTCTCTCTTGTGATTGTTGTATGAGTGAAATCAGGTACGCGCACCAGACTGGCGATAACGATCCAGCGCCACCGCGCCAATGATCACGATGCCCTTGATGATGTATTGCCAGATATCCGACACCCCCAGCAGCACCAGGCCATTGGTGAGCACCGCGATAATCAGCGCGCCGATCAGCGTGCCGCCGATGGTGCCGACGCCGCCGGTAAAGCTGGTGCCGCCGAGGATCACCGCGGCAATCGCATCCAGCTCATAGGATTGTCCCAATTGCAGGCCATTGGCGGCGAACAGGCGCGAGGCGCTCATCACCGCGCCGAGCCCGGCCAATGCACCGGACATGGCGTAGACGAACAACAGCACCTTCCACACCTTGATGCCCGACAGCCGCGCCGCTTCCGGGTTGCCGCCCACCGAATAGATCTGCACGCCCATCACCGTGCGCCGCAGGATGAACCACGACAGCGCCACCACCGCCACGGCGATCACCACCAGCCACGGCACGCCTAAGATCGAGTCATTGCCGATAAAGGCAAACGGCAAGTCGGGGTTGAACACGGTCTTGTCGTCGGCCAACAGGCGCGCCAAGCCACGCATGGCGGTAAGGGCGCCGAGGGTGACGATAAACGGCGGCAGCCGCATAAAGGCGATCAACCCGCCGTTGACCAAGCCCAGCAACAGGCCAAAGCCAATCCCGGCGGCGATCCCGAACATACCGAATTGCGGCGACATGGAGGCCTGCAACGCCACGACCGCCGACGCCGCCAGAATCGCCCCCACCGACAGGTCGATGCCCGCCGTGAGAATCACAAAGGTCATGCCCGCCGCCAACACCACGTTGACCGAGGCCTGCTGGGTGATGATCGACAGGTTCTGCATGGTCAGGAAGTTTTCGCTGGCCAGGGCAAAGCCCACCAGCAACAACACCAGCACCGGCAACATGCCCACGGTGCGCATCAGTTCACGTGCGCGCTCTGCCCTGCCTATTGTTTGTTTTGTTGCAATCATCGAATCAGCCATTGGCAACCACCTGATCGCCACCGGTGGCGAGGTCAATAATACGTTCCTGGGAAATAGCGTGGCCCGAGGCCCCGCCCACTTCGGCCACCAATTGGCCTTCGCGCATGATCAGCACCCGGTCGCAGGTGCCGATGATCTCCGGCAGCTCGCTGGAGATCACCACAATGCCGACACCGGCCTGGGCCAGTTGATTGATGATGCGGTAGATCTCGGACTTGGAGCCGATGTCCACGCCCCGCGTGGGTTCGTCGAGGATCAGCACATGCGGCTTGACCTCCAGCAGCCGCGCCAGCAACACCTTCTGCTGGTTGCCGCCGGACAACGCGCCCACATTGACCTTGCCCGACGCCACGCGGATCGACAGCGATTTGATCGCCTCATTCGCGCGTTGCGCCGCGTGGCCAAGGTCGAGCACGCCGCCGGCACGCGCATCCGGCACACAGGCGCAGACGTTGATGTTGTCGGCCACGCTCATGTCCAAAAACAGGCCCTGGGCTTTGCGGTCTTCGGTGAGGTACACCACGCCGGCGCGGATCGCATCGGCCGGGGTGCGCAGTTGGGTGACGGTCTTGCCCACCACTTCCAGGGTGCCGCTGGTACGCGGGTCGGCGGCGAAGATCAGCCGCGCCAACTCCGTGCGCCCTGCCCCCACCAGGCCGGCGATGCCCAGCACTTCACCGCCGTGCAAATCAAAGCTGCAGTTGCGCACGCGCTTGCCGTCGGCCATGTCCCGCACACGCATCACTACGTTGCCGGGGTTGTAGGCGGCGTGTTCCTTTTTATAGAAACCGGACAGGTCGCGGCCCACCATCATTTTCACCAGCACCTCGGCCGACAACGCGTCGCGGGTCAACTCGCCGATGTACTGGCCGTCACGCAGCACCGAAACCCGGTCGGACAACTCATAGATCTCGGCCATGCGGTGGCTGATATAGATAATCGCCAGGCCCTGGCCGCGCAGTTGTTTGATCAGCGCAAACAGCCGGTCGGTCTCGCGGGACGACAGCGGTGTGGTGGGTTCGTCCATCACCAGGATCCTGGCGTGGGCATGCAGGGCGCGGGCGATTTCCACCAACTGACGCTCGGCAATCGACAGGCTGCTGACTTTGGTCGCCGCGGTGAATTCCGCGCCCAAGCGTTGCAGCACCTCCTTGCAACCGTCCTGCATGCCCTTGCGGTCGATGGTCCAGCCGCGCCGCAGTTCACGGCCCAGGTAGATGTTCTCGGCCACGCTCAGGTTCGGGCACAGGCTCAATTCCTGATAGATCACGGCGATGCCGAGGGCTTTGGCGGTGGCGGGGTTATAGGTGGCGATGGCTTGGCCACCGATGCGGATTTCGCCGCCGGGATCGGCCTGGTAGGCCCCGGAGAGGATTTTCATCAGCGTCGATTTGCCGGCGCCGTTCTCCCCCATCAAGGCGTGGATTTCGCCGGGGTAGACCTTCAGGCCGACGCTTTTAAGCACGCGCAACCCATTGAAGGTTTTGCTGATGCCCTGCATCTCGAGCAAGGGTTCAAGGCTCATGGGTGAGCTCCTGGATTTATTATTTTTGTAGGTCGGCTCCCTTTGAATCAGAGCCGATTGCCACCGACTCTAATTCAGATACATTTGCTTACGCAAGCGCTTGCGTCGCCCGTTTGTCGCTAGAAGAAACGTTTCACCCAGCGCTATAAGCGTAACTTTCGCATTTCTAACGTTTTGGCAGCATTCGCGTCAGGGTGTTATCCCGCACCCAGTAATGGTGGAACAACCCAGCGGCCGCGTGCAGGCCAATCAGCCAGTAGCCGGTACTGCCCAGCCACTCATGCCAGTGCTTGAGTTGCTTGGCGTGGTCCGGGTCTACAGCCACCAGCGACGGCAGCGCCCATTCGAAATACGGCACCGGCTTGCCCGCGGCGTTGAGCATCAGCCATGCCAGCAACGGCGTGCCGATCATCAGTGCGTACAGCGCCAGGTGCATCAGGTGCGCCACGACGGTCTGCCAGGCCGGTGGGCGCGGCAAAATGGCCGGGCGCGGCGCGAGGCGGCCCAGCAGACGCAGCCATACCAGCGCGAAGATGCCGAGACCAAACAGCGCATGGCCGCCCAGCAACAGCCCCTTGAGCGCGTGCCCTCGAGGCAACAGGCCCTTGAGTTCGATACAGGCGTAGACGCCGACAAACAGCGCCAGCATCAGCCAGTGCAGGGTCATCGACAGACGTGTGTAGCGCTGGGTCAGCAGATGTTCGCTCATGAAAGGGCAACCTTGTGCGGAAGTAGAGGCCGTGTCCGGCCTGGGAAAGTCGGCGCCAACCTGCCTGCACAGTCTTAAGGCAGTCTGAAGATCGACAATACCGCTGACTTTTCCCACCTTCAGACTTCGTTAAGAAACGCCGCTGATACTCCTCCCAACTTCACTTGGGAGGCACACCACCCATGCCCCGGATCGATTGGAACATCCCCTTGCCGCTGCTGTTCGGCCAGCCCGACAGCACCACCCTGCAACTTGCCCGCGCCCTGCCCCATGACCGTGAACGTGCGGCCTTCGAGGCGTTTATCCAGCAACGTTTTCGCCTGGCCCACGGCGCCGATATCCGGCACTTCATGCCGCAATTGTTCGGCGTCAGCCAGGTCGGCGGCGAGCTGTGCGCCGTCGCCGGGGTCCGCCTGGCGGGGGCCGAACCGCTGTTTTTGGAGCGCTACCTGGATCATTCGATCGAGCCACTGATCAGCGCTGCCGCCGAACGCGCGGTGGAGCGCAGCGCCATTGCCGAAGTGGGCAATCTGGCGGCCAGCGATACCGGCAGCGCGCGCCTGAGCATCATCGCCATTACCTGGCTGCTGGCCATGGCGG
Organism: Pseudomonas asgharzadehiana; assembly: GCF_019139815.1. Taxonomy (NCBI): domain Bacteria; kingdom Pseudomonadati; phylum Pseudomonadota; class Gammaproteobacteria; order Pseudomonadales; family Pseudomonadaceae; genus Pseudomonas; species Pseudomonas asgharzadehiana. The sequence goes on along the minus strand of NZ_CP077079.1, from coordinate 3,329,267 downwards.
GCCTGGAGTGGGTGGCGTTCACCGGCAACGTCGGTCTGGTCAATAGCTTCCACCGTCTGGGTTTGAAGCCCGTCACCCTGTGCGCCGCCGACCCGCAGCGCCTGGGCGACGAGCGCCATCACTGGGGCAGTTATTACGAGAGCCAGCCCTGGGTGCACGTCGGCAATATCCGCGCCGGCTTCGTTCATTTGCGCAACGTGGGCCTGTTTTCACGCCTGGGGTTGCCCACGCTTCTAGAGGACACTAGCCATGTCGCCTGAAACCCGTCGTTTCCATGCTGTACTGCGTGGCTATGCCGAACGCAACGACGGCGCTGTCGCCCTGTGGGGCGACACGCTGAAAATCAATTACACCGCGCTGTTTGCCGAAGTTACCTACCGCCAGGAACGCCTTCGCGATGAGGGGGTCAAGGTGGTGGCCCTGGCCCTGGACAACGGCGTCGACGCCATCTTGTGGGACTTGGCGATTTTGTTTGAAGGCCTGACCTGCCTGACCTTGCCACCGTTCTTCAGCCCTGCCCAGCGTGACCATTGCCTGGAACAAAGCCACGCCGAGCGGGTGATCGCCGAGCCTCATTTGGACGCTGAGTTACACGCTGGCGGGTATCGCAAAACCGGCGAGTTCTGGTGCCGCGCGTTTGAAGGTCGGCCGTCAATGCCGTCTGGCACCGCCAAGCTGACCTTTACCTCCGGCACCACCGGCACGCCCAAAGGGGTGTGCCTGAGCGCCGACAGCGTGCTGCGGGTCGCGCGTGAGTTGCACCAGGCCAGTCATGCCAGTGATCCACGCCATCACCTGGCGCTGCTGCCCATCGCCATCCTCCTGGAAAACCTGGGGTGCTACGCCGCGCTGTATGCCGGTGCCACCTTGAGTGTGCCGAGTCAAAAAAGCCTGGGCATCCAGGGCGCCAGTGCGGTGGACGCTGCACAGTTGCTCGGTTGCCTGGCGCTGCGCCAGCCCCACAGCCTGATTCTGGTCCCGCAATTGCTGCTGATGCTGGTGATTGCCGCCGAACAGAAGGCGTTCAGCCCCCACGGCCTGCGCTTTGCTGCGGTTGGCGGCGCGCGGGTGTCCAAGGCGTTGCTGCACCGCGCCGGACAACTCGGCTTGCCGGTCTACGAAGGCTACGGGCTGTCGGAATGCGCTTCGGTGGTGAGCCTCAATCGTCCCGAGGCGCAGCGCCCGGGCAGCGTCGGCAAACCCTTGCCCCACGTTGAGATCCGCCTGGCCGAGGACGGTGAAGTGCTGATCAAGGGCTCAACCCTGCTCGGCTACCTGGGTCAGGCCGAAGCGCCCGGAGAGTGGTGGCCCAGCGGCGACCTCGGCGCCTTTGATGCCGATGGGTTTCTTTACCTCAAGGGCCGCAAAAAGCATCAATTCGTCACCAGTTACGGGCGCAACGTCAACCCGGACTGGATCGAAGCCGAACTGACCCAGAGCGGCGTGATTGCGCAGGCCTTTGTCTACGGCGAGGCCCAGCCGCACAACCACGCCCTGCTTTGGCCACTGCGCGCCGATTGCACCGAGGCACAGCTGCAGGCGGCCGTGGACGCGGCCAACAGCGGCCTGCCCGACTACGCGCACGTGCACCGGTGGACGCGTCTGGATCAACCGTTCAGCGCCGCCAACGGCTTGCTCACCGCCAATGGCCGCCCACGGCGCGACGCCATAGTCGCCCGCTACCAAACCCTGCTTGCCCCTGCCTTGAACGAGGAAATGTCATCGTGAACTTTTTCGATACGCTCCAAGATGCCACCCAGCACGAACGCCAGGCCCTGTTCAGCCTGCCCATCATCCGCGATGCGCTGGAGGGCAAGGTCAGCCTGGAAAGCTACCGCGCCTTCCTGGCCCAGGCCTATTACCACGTTCGCCATACCGTGCCCCTGATGATGGCCTGCGGCGCTCGCCTGCCGTCGCGCCTGGAGTGGCTGCGCAAGGCGGTCTGCGAATACATTGAGGAGGAGTACGGCCACGAGCAGTGGGTGCTCAATGACATTGCCGCCTGCGGTGGCGACGCCCACGCGGTGCGTGAGGGCCGCCCCGGTTTGCCCATCGAGCTGATGGTCAGCTACCTGTATGACCTGATCTCCCGTGACAATCCGGTCGGTCTGTTCGGCATGGTCAATGTGCTGGAAGGCACCAGCATCGCCCTCGCCACCCATGCGGCCGGGAGCATTCGCGAGCGCCTGCATCTGCCGGAAACGGCGTTCAGCTACCTTAGCTCCCACGGTTCGCTGGACATTGGCCATATGCAGACCTACCGCGGCTTGATGAACCGACTGGATGACCCGGCCGACCAGGCCGCCGTGATCCACGCGTCAAGGGTGGTCTATGCGCTCTACACCGACATGTTCCGCACCCTGCCGCGCATCACGGAGACGCAACATGCGCCTGTCTGACGCGCGCGTGGTGCTGACCGGCGCCAGTGGCGGGATCGGCCTGGCGATTGCCGCCGTGCTGTGTGCCAGTGGCGCCCAGGTGCTGGCGGTGGCACGTCATCGCGCCCCTTTGGAGGTGTTGCTCGCGCAGTATCCGCAGCAGCTGTGCTGGGTGAGTGCCGACCTGACCTTCCTCGCCGACCGGCGCAAGGTGCTGGCGGCGGCCGATGCCATCGGTGGCGTCAACCTGCTGATCAACACCGCCGGGATCAACCACTTCGCGATGCTTGAGCAACTGGACGACAGCGAAATCAGCGGCATGCTGGCGTTGAACATCACCGCGCCGATCTGCCTGACCAAGCTGTTGCTGCCGCAACTCAAGCTCGCGCCGAGCGCCATGGTGGTCAATGTGGGCTCCACCTACGGCTCCATCGGTTACCCCGGCTACGCCACCTACTGTGCCACCAAGTTTGCACTGCGCGGGTTTTCCGAAGCCCTGCGCCGCGAGCTGGCCGACACCCGCGTGGGCGTGTTGTACGTAGCGCCACGGGCGACGCGTACGCGCATGAACAGCCCGGCGGCGCAGGCATTGAACGACGCGCTCAAGTCCAACGTCGACGACCCGCACACCGTCGCCTCGGCGGTGATCCAGGCCATCCTCAAGGATCGTCGCGACCTCTACCTGGGCTGGCCGGAGCGCTTCTTTGTGCGCCTCAACAGCCTGCTGCCAAACCTGGTGGACCGTAGTTTGAGCAAACAACTGCCACTGATTCGGCGCTTGAGTCACACACCTATCGATAAGGACCCCATCCCATGAAACGACTTTTTGCCGCCCTGCTGTTCACCCTGTTGAGCCCTCTGACCTGGGCAATGGACGCCGCCGACCAGCAACGCCTTACCGAAATCCAGACCCGTTGGGCACACATCCAATACAACCTGCCTGAGGAACAACGTTCCAAAGCCTTCGAACAGCTCGCCAGCCAGACCACGGCGCTTACCACGCAGCGCCCCCAGGCCGCCGAAGCGTGGATCTGGTCCGGTATCGTCACCAGCAGTTGGGCCGGCGCCCAGGGCGGGCTTGGGGCATTGAGCAAGGTCAAGGCGGCCAAGGCCGACCTCGAAACAGCGCTGGCCCTGGATCCCAAGGCCCTGCAGGGTTCGGCGTATACCAGCCTGGCGGCGCTGTACGACCGCGTGCCCGGCTGGCCCATCGGCTTTGGCGATGCGGACAAGGCCGATGCGTTGCTCAAACAGGCCTTGCAACTCAACCCGACGGGCATTGATAGTCTGTACTTCTGGGGCGATCACCTGTACCGGCAAAAGCGCTACGCCGAAGCGCGTGACGCCCTGCAAAAGGCCCTGCTCGCCGCACCACGGCCGGGGCGCGAAACTGCCGATGCCGGGCGCCGCAAAGAGATCACCGACCTGTTGGCCCAGGTCAATCAAAAACTCAACTGACAGGAGTCCATGTGCGCCTATTACTGATCGAGGATGATGTGGCGCTGGGGGAAGGCATCCAGCAGGCGCTGGTGCGTGAGGGCTACACCGTCGACTGGCTGCAGGACGGCGGCAGTGCCTTGCACGCCTTGCTCAGCGAAACCTTCGATGTGGTGGTGCTCGACCTGGGCCTGCCACGCATGGACGGACTGGAGGTATTGCGCCGCCTGCGCGACAGCGGCGCCGTTGTGCCGGTGTTGATCCTCACTGCACGGGACGCCACCGAAGACCGCATCGCCGGGCTGGATGCCGGCGCCGACGATTACCTGATCAAACCCTTCGACCTGTCGGAACTCAAAGCCCGCCTGCGCGCGCTGCTGCGGCGCAGTGCCGGGCGCGCGCGGGTGCTGATCGAACACGCCGGCATCTGCCTGGACCCCAGCACGCAACAGGTCACCTACCACAACCAACCGGTGGTGCTGACCCCTAAGGAATACCAGTTGCTGCACGAACTGCTCTCCCCGCCCGGCCGCGTGATGACCCGCGATCAGTTGATGCAGTTGCTTTACGGCTGGAACGAAGAGGCGGAAAGCAACACCCTGGAGGTGCATATTCACCACCTGCGCAAGAAATTTTCCAGCGAGTTGATCCGCACCGTGCGCGGGGTGGGCTACCTGGTGGAGGAGCGTGGATGACCTCGATCCGGCGGCGCACCCTGACCCTGATCATCGGCCTGATGCTGACCGGCCTGCTGGTGATCAGTTGGCTCAACCTGCACGACAGCAACCACGAAATCGCCGAAGTCTACGACGCGCAATTGGCGCAGAACGCGCGGCTGTTGCAGGGCGTGATGAGCATGCCGCTGGGCGGCAAAGACCAGGCCGAGCTGTATCGCGCGTTTAACAAGGCCTTGGGCAACGCCGTGCCTAAGCTGGACGGGCATCCTTACGAAAGCAAAATCGCCTTCCAGGTATGGAACCCCCAGGGCGAGCGCCTGGTGTTTACCAGCAGCGCGCCAGCGCTTGCGGCGCCTCCCGAGACTGCCGGGTTCGGCAACGTCGAGGATGTCAGCGGTCGCCAATGGCGCGGTTTCGTGCTCAAGGACAAGGACAATGGCCTGCGTATCTGGGTGGGTGAACGTGACGACGTGCGCTCGGACCTGGTGGGCCGCATCGTGCGCCATACCCTGTGGCCCAACGTGTTGGGCAGCCTGATCCTGGCCGCATTGGTGTGGCTGGCCATCGGCTGGGGCCTCAAGCCTCTGGCCGATATGGCCGCCACCCTGCGCGCCCGCCATTCCGGCTCCCTGGAGCCGATGCAACTCACACCCCTGCCCACGGAGCTGGAGCCGATGCAGGCGGCGTTGAACCGCATGCTGGCGCAAATCCAGGACATGGTCGGCCGTGAACGGCGCTTTATCGCCGACGCCGCCCATGAAATGCGCACGCCCCTGGCGGTGCTGCGGGTGCATGCGCAAAACCTGCTGGAAGCCGGTACCGAGACCGAACGGCGTGAATCCCTGGCCTTTTTGATCAGCGGCGTCGACCGCACCAGTCGCCTGGTTAATCAGTTGCTGACCATGGCGCGCCTGGAGCCCAGCGACGAGCATCTGCCTGTGCAGGCCATCGACCTGGCGGCGGCAGTGCGCGAAACGCTGATTCAACTGACACCCTGGCTGCTGAGCAAAGGCCTTGAACTGGTGTTCGACGTGGACGCCGCCGCCTATGCCGCGAGTACCGATGCGGTGGCGATCAATATCGCCCTGACTAACCTTGTGACCAACGCGGCCAACTTTTCACCGGAGCACGGCGTAATCACGGTGGGCTTGCGCAAACACGCCAACCGCTTCGCGCTGACCGTGGACGACCAGGGGCCCGGCATTGACGAGAACGAGCGCGACCGGCTGTTCGAACGGTTCTACAGCCGCGGCAATGCCCAGGGCGCCGGCCTGGGCCTGACCATCGTGCAAACCATCGCCCAACGTCTGGGGGGCCGGATACACCTGGAAAATCAGGCATCCGGAGGCTGCAGAGCCATCCTGGAGATCCCCGGTGATGCGCCGTAGGCGCAGCCGTCACGCGGCCACGGTTCCCAGCCACATCGCCCCGGTCAGCAGCAACTGCCCAGGAATCACGTAGGCCGCAAAACGCCGGCCGCCGGTGACCCAGGCCACCAAACATTTGCTCAACGCGTTGCAACTGATGGCCAGCAACACGGGGGTGGACGCGGCAACCAGCGTCAACTGGCCGCTGCTGGCCAGTGCTGCAATCGAGGCGGTCGAGGCATGGGCATCGGCGAAGCCAGCCAGGGTGGCGCTGACAATGACCCCCATTTGGCCGAAGTGATAGAGCATCACTGACGACACAACGCCAATGCCCGTCAGTGTCAACACCATGATCAAGGCCAACTTGAGGTCGAACGCGCCGCCAACCTGAACCGGCTGGCCGGTGGGCGCGGTGCGCGCTCGCAGCATCACACCCAGCGCATACAGTGCGGTGGCAGCCAGGCCCGCCAGCAGCGGCCAGGCCAATTGGCGCAGTAATGCAGGCTCCACGGCGCCCAGAATCAAAGCGGCCTGGGTCATCGTTGCCAGGTTCGACAGAATGGCGGCTGCCGCCAGGGTTCGCAGGTGGTCCGGCTCTTTGAGCGCCCTATGCCCCATGGCGGCGATGGTCACGGTACTGGACGCAAACCCCGAAGCGATGGCCCCGATGGCATACCCGTAACGGGGGCCCAGAATGCGTTCCGCCACGTGCCCCACCGCGCCTACTGCCATCAACATCACCGTCAACGTGCAGATGGTGCGCGGGTTCACCGCCTCGTAAGGGCCGATAAATCGATCCGGTGCCAATGGCAGCACCACCAACGCCACAACCAGCAGCAACAGGCCGTCGCGCATTTCTGCATCGGTCAATTGGCTGCGGGCGAAATCGTGCAGTTTCTGGCGGTAGACCAGCAAACCGGCCATCACCACGCCAATCGCCGTCGCCAGCGCAGGCGACGCGGCACACAGAGCGCCCAGCACCAGGACCGTCAACAAGGCGACTTCACTGGTGATGCCTGGGTCTTTGTCCTGACGCTTCCAGTAAGCCGTACTCACCAGCACGGCCAGGCACAGCGCGATCAGCCCAAGCAACAGCGCACCGCCGACTTGTTGGGTGACATAGCCCAGCAAACCGGTGATGGAATAGGTACGCAAACCGGCAAACGCGCGGTGTTCGCCCTCGCCTTTATGGCGCTCACGCTCCAGCCCCACCAGCATGCCGATGCCCAGCGCCGCGGCGGCGCCGGCAATGCCCAGGGTTTGCGTCATGCTGTGCCCCTATTACACGCAAGTGTGCGGTGGGTTACCAGACTGCACCGCAACGGCACGATACGTGTTGATCATGGTCAACGACGCGCCGCACCGCTCGACCGACCGTCGCCCGGCCGCTCCCCCCTGCGCGCCCCTTGATGCAGGTCAATTCAGGCAAGGCGCCTGGGGCGATGATCAACCAGAGGCGTCACGGCCCAAACCCCTTCGTTGCCACGGGAGATCAGCATGTCTGCTCAAGCACGTTTCCTTTTATTGGTTTCACCGTTGATGGAACACAGCCCCGCCCTGGAAAGAGCCGCCGCCCTGGCGAAAGCCGAAGGCGCCGCGCTGCATATCCTGGCCTTCGACTACCTCGATGGCCTGGCAACCGCGGGCCTGGTGAACGAGCAGGCATTGGAGCAGATGCGCCTGGGGTACGTGGAGCGCCACCACCAATGGCTGGAGGACCAGGCCAGGCCGTTGCGCAAGCTCGGGCTGACGGTCACCACCGAAGTCGCGTGGGTCGAACACCCGCTCAAGGAGTTGCTGCTGCGCCTCAAGGAAGAACCCATGGACCTGGTGATCAAGGCCCTGGAGCAGGAATCGTGGCTGTCGCGCCTGGTATTTACGCCGCTGGACGTGCACCTGTTGCGCGAATGCCCGGTGCCGCTGCATTTTGTGCGTCAGGTCAAACATGCGTTGCCGCGCAAAATCGTCGCGGCGGTCGACCCGTTTCATCGCGACGGCCGCTACGAGGGGTTGAACGACCGTATCCTGCATGAAGCGACAAAACTGGCCATCGCGTGCGATGCCGAGGTAGAAGTGGTGTATGCCCACGACTTGTCCGACCTGAGCGCCCAGGAGTATGGCTTTGGCAGTGGTGCGGGGTTTTTCTCTTCACAGGCCGCCAAGCTGCTGTTCGACGAGCAAGGCAAGACTTTCGACGACCTCGCGGCGCGCAACGGCATCCCGCCCGAACAGCGTCACATGATCCTCGGCAGCCCGGCCCGTGTGCTGTCCAGCTATGCCGATGCTTACAATGTCGACGTTATCGTCATGGGCCGCGTCGGCCATCACGGCCTCGATCGCCTGCTGGGCAGCACCGCCGAATCGCTGCTGTACAAGATGCCGTGCAGCGTCTGGATGGTCTCCCCCGAAGTTATCGATTGAGTACCTGACGCACCTGTCAAGGGCGGCGCTCTGCCGCCCTATTGAATTTCTGCCCATCCAATTGAGTGCAGCGACACCGCGCCGTGCGTGGTATCTGCTATTGTCAGGGCACTTCATGTCCTCCCCGTCGCCTTCGAGCGACTTTGTGTGAGCATGCTCTGCGCCCTCGCCTGACGACGACGGCGGGCCTGAACCCCATGGAACGCACAAGCGATGGACACTCCCCCGCCCTTACCGCCGCAGTCACGCGCGGAAAAAATCGTCGAGTTCAAACGGCAGAAAACCCTGCTCAAGACCGGTGCGCTGCAAGACGCCATCTTTAACAGTGCGTACTTTTCCAGCATCGCCACCGACGAAAAAGGCGTGATTCAGATCTTCAATGTCGGCGCCGAACGCATGCTTGGTTACGCCGCCGCCGACGTGGTCAACCGCATCACCCCTGCCGATATCTCCGACCCCGCCGAGCTGATCACCCGCGCCGCCGCCCTCAGCCTGGAACTCGACACGCCCATCACGCCAGGCTTTGAAGCCCTGGTATTCAAAGCCTCGCGCGGCATCGAGGACATCTACGAGCTGACCTACATCCGTAAGGACGGCAGTCGCCTGTCGGCCATGGTCTCGGTGACCGCATTGCGCAACCGCAGCGACACGATCATTGGCTACCTGCTGATCGGCACCGACAACACCGCGCGCAAACAGGAAGAGGCCCAGCGCAAACGTTTTGAGCGCGCGCTGGAAGAAAAAAACCTGGAGCTGGAACACGCCAGCCGCATGAAGTCCGAATTCCTCGCCACCATGTCCCATGAACTGCGCACGCCGTTAAACGCGGTGATCGGTTTTTCCGAGGCGTTAAAGGACGGGCTGGTGGGCGATATGAGCGATACCCAGCGTGAATATATCGGCGACATCTTCACCAGCGGCCAGCACCTGCTGTCGCTGATCAACGACATTCTCGACCTGTCCAAAGTCGAGGCCGGGATGATGGACCTGGAGCTTGAACCGGTGGAACTGACCGGTTTGCTTGCCAACAGCCTGCTGATCGTGCGGGAAAAGGCCGCCCAGCAGCGTATCCAGTTGAAGCTCGACAGCCAGGGCGACCTGGGCACTCTGATGCTTGATCAGCGCAAGACCAAACAGATCGTCTACAACCTGCTGGCCAACGCGGTGAAGTTCAGCGCGCACGCAGGCTTTGTGAACCTGGTGGTGCGCGAGGTCAGTCGTGATCAAGTCGGGCAGGTGCCGGGCGATTGGCCCGTGCACGGCTTTGCCCTGCAGCCCAGCGTGCACCAACGCTTTCTCGAATTGAGCGTAAGCGACACCGGCATCGGTATTGCCGCCGCTGACATGGGCAAGCTGTTCAAGGCGTTCAGCCAGATCGACAGCAGCCTGGCACGCCAATTCGAAGGCACCGGCCTGGGCCTGGCGATGGTCAAGCAACTTACCGACCTGCACGGCGGCAGTGTCGCCGTGGCCAGCCGTGAGGGCCTGGGTGCCCGTTTTGTGGTGTGGCTGCCGCTGCACCGCGCCAAAGCTACGGAGGCAGCATGGCCACAATCCTGATCGTCGAGGACAACGAAGCCAATATGCGCCTGGCGCGCCTGCTGCTGATCAACGCCGGGCATAGCGTGCTGTGGGCCGCCGATGCCGAAACCGGGCTGGCCATGGCCCGTGAGCAGAAACCGGCCTTGATCCTCATGGACATCCAGCTGCCGGGCATGGACGGCCTGGCCGCGACCCGCTTACTCAAGCAAGACCTGAGCACCGCACACATCCCAGTGATCGCCCTTACTGCCATGGCGATGAAGGAAGACCGCGAAAAGACCCGGCTCGCCGGTTGTGATGCGTATGTGATCAAACCCCTGCGCTACAAGGAGCTGTACCAGGTGATCGATACCCTGCTGAACCCAACCCTCACACCTCCTGTATGAGTCCTCTTCATGGCCAGCTCACCCGCAACACTGTTGATCGTTGATGACGAACCCCAGGTTCGCAAACTGTTGGAAACCCTGCTGCAACACGAGGGCTACCAGACACGCAGTGCAAGTTGCGGGGAAGAAGCCTTGGCATCGGTGGCACAGCAGCCCCCCGATCTGATCCTGCTGGACGTCATGATGCCGGGCATGGACGGCTTTGAGGTGGCCAGCCGGCTCAAGGCCAACCCGGCCACGGCGAACATCCCGATCATCATGCTCTCGGCCCTGAACGAACCCGGCGCACGGGTCAGCGGCCTGCACACCGGGGCCGAGGAATTCATCAGCAAGCCGGTGGAACACATCGAACTGTGGCTGCGCGTACGGAACCTGCTGCGGCTCAAAGCCCATGGCGACCAGTTGAAACAGCACAGCGCGATGCTGGAACAGCAACTGCAACGCCACAGCGAGGACAGCACCCGCATGAACGTGCATGACCTGGCCCGCCAGGACTTGGAAGCGGCCTTGCGCGATGCCGTTGAACGGGATGAATTCACCCTGCACTACCAGCCCAAGGTTGATGTGGCCAGCGGACGCATCTGCGCCCTGGAAGCCTTGTTGCGCTGGGACCGCCCGGGTTATGGCGCGGTATCGCCCGCAGTGTTTGTGCCGGTGCTGGAAAGCCTGGGCCTGATCGTGCCCGTGGGACGCTGGGTGATCGAGACGGTCTGCCGACAGATCGCCACCTGGCAACGTGAGGATATTGGCGCGGTTGAAGTCGCGGTGAACGTCTCCGGCCATCAATTGATCGAGGGTGACCTGATTGCCGATATCGGGCTTATTCTCGAGCAGACCGGCGTTCAGGCCCATTGGCTGGAGGTGGAACTGACCGAAGGTTCGCTGATGGACAATACCCAGCACACCATCGCCAGCCTGCAACGCCTGCGTGCCAAGGGTGTGAAGATCGCCATCGACGACTTTGGCACCGGCTATTCAAGCCTGGCGTACCTGCGCCGCTTTCCCATCGACACCCTGAAGATCGATATCGCGTTTATCCGCGAAGTCACCACCAACCCGCAGGACGCGGCCATTACCCGCACGATTATCGAACTGGCCCACAACCTGAAACTGCGCGTGGTTGCCGAAGGCGTGGAAACCCAAGACCAGATGGCGTTCCTGAAGGAAGCCGGGTGTGACCAGATTCAAGGGTATCTTTTCAGCCGGCCGCTGCCGGTGGAGAGCCTGGAGCGGCTGTTGCGCCAGCAGTGAGGCACTCACGTTGCTGCGCAGCCCAACGGGAGCAAGCTTGCTCCCGTTGGGCTGGCCGGGTTATTGAGCGTTGGCTTTGGCCGCATCGTTGATGATCGCCACCACCCGCGCCGGGTTGGAGACCATCACCACGTGGGACGCCCCTTTGATGTCTACGGTTTGCTTGGAACCCGCACGGTCGGCCATGAATTTGAGCGCGGCTTCGGGAATGTTCTTGTCCGCCGAACCGTAGATGAAATAGGACGGCACGGTTTTCCAGGCCGGTGCTCCCGACGGTTCCTTCAACGCGGCTTCTGTGATCGGGCGCTGCCCGGCGGCCATCAGTTGCGCGTCTTTCACGGCCACATCGGCGGCGAACTGGCTGTTGAACTTGTCCTGCTGGATGTACAGGTCAGTCACACCGTCCTTGGACACTACCGGTTTATCCAGGGTCGGGCCCAGTGTGCCGCCGGGGTAACGACCGGACAGTTCAAACGCCGTTTCACCTTGTTCCGGGGCAAACGCGGCGACATACACCAGCGCCTTGACTTTGTCGTTGCCATGCACCGCGTTGGAGATCACCGCACCGCCGTAAGAGTGCCCCACCAAAATCACCGGGCCCGGGGTGTGTTCGACGATATCAGCGACGTAGTCCGAGTCGGTCTTGACGCTGCGCAGCGGGTTGGCCACGGCGATCACCGGGTAGCCCTGGGCCTTGAGGCCGGCGATCACACCGTTCCAGCTGGAGGCGTCGGCGAAGGCGCCATGTACCAGCACTACCGTGGTTTTTTGTGGCGCGGCGAAGGTCGCGGTGGCTGTACCGAGGGCGAGCGCGCCCGTCATCAAGAGGGCAGCGAGGCGGGAGATCTTCAGGGCTTTCATGGTGGTTGCTCCGTTTAGAGTGGCCGTTCAAGGCGTTGAACGTGGAGCCATAATGCCGAAGCGCATTTTACAAATGGAGTCTAATAGTCGAGGATATGCGACATATCGTCTAACAAATCGTTTATCTACCCTCTGGTGAACCATGGATCGTTTATCCACGCTGCTGGTGCACTTTGGCATTGGTGCCGATACCTTTCACAGCGGGCCGCTGCACGGCGCCCTCGACACCCACGACTTACAGCAACGAGGGCGCGTCTATTTGCTCAAGGAGGGCCAGGCCGGCCTGGAGATGCCAGAGGGCACGCTGCGCATCTGCGAACCCAGCCTGATCGTAGTGCCGCGCCCCCTGCCCCATCGACTGGTGGCCGGCAAGGCGGATAACGCCCTGGTAGTGGCGGCCTCGCTGCGCTTTGACGGTGGCCTGGACAACCCGCTGGCGGTGGCGCTCACCGATTCCATCGTCATGCCGCTGGCGCAGATCCCCATGATCGCCGGCACGCTGGACTGGCTGTTCAGTGAGGCCTTCGCCGAACACTGCGGCCGCGAGGCGGTGATGAACCGGCTGTTCGAGCTGATGGTCATCCAGTTTCTGCGCCATATGATGGCCTACCACAGCATGACCACCGGCATGATGTCGGGCCTGGCCGACCTGCGCCTGGCACGGGCCATGACCCTGGTGCACAACCATCCGCAACGGCCGTGGACCGTGAATGAAATGGCTGTGGAGTCAAATATGTCGCGGGCCAGTTTTGCCGCGCATTTTCACAAGGTCGTCGGGCAAACCCCGGCCGATTATGTACTGAGCTGGCGCGTGAGCCTGGCGCAGAAGCGTCTGCGCGACGGCCGGCCCATGGCGTTGATCGCCGATGAGGTGGGTTACGAAAGCCCGTCCGCGCTGGCCCGGGCGTTCCGCCGCAAAATCGGCACCAGCCCGCGCGAGTGGTTGCAGGCGCAAGCGCCCCTGCGGGAGCGGCAAACGGTGCAACCCGCCTGAGCGCAACGCGTTAGACGCCGCCGAAGCCGATCAACCTATGGCTGCGTCGGTATTGCCCGGCTCGCCCGCTTCATCCGGATCCAGGAGCGGCACTTGCGCATCGTCCATCAGCGAGCCGGGGTCTTCGTTGCCTGGGTCGTTGGGTTCTTCGTCCAGTTCTTTTGCCATGACCGGTTCCTCTAGCCGCCCTGGGTATCGATATCGGCATCGGTTTCAGGCTTGGGCTCGCGCTCGGGCTTGAAGTCAGGGCTGTAGTCGTTGTCCCTGGCCGCAGGGTCACTGGCGGGCCTGGGGTCTTTCGGTGCATCGGCGGCGGTGCCGGGCGTCGGCTGCCCGACGTCGATGGCCGGGTCGTTACGGTTGCTCATCTGTGGGTCGTTGTCTGTGCTCATGCTTCACCTCTGCCTGTGCCGGATAACGTTAAGGCGCTGCGGCGGGGCGTGAAGTTCCATGGGATTGCTCATCGGATCGGATTATCGATCTGGATATAGAACGCGTACATCCCCAGCAACAGCCAGAACACCATGAACAACCAAGGGGCGCGCATCGAGAACAGCAGCGACTTGCGATAACCCTTGTGGGATGACTCCACTTCCGAGAACAACGGCGACTCGTCATAGGCCAAGCCCATCACCGGCTCGCTGCGCAGCAGTTCACTTTGCTTGTAGTGCCAGTGATCGATGATTTCGTAGGCCGCGCGAATGCCGGGCCAGGCGTTGAGGGAACTGAGAATGCCCAGCGCCACCAGAAATACCGGTACCACCAGCGTGAATAATTTGCCCCACTCGGGGTTCAGGTTACCCATGCCCGAGACAAAAGCGATCACCAGGAACGACTGCGCCGTCAGGTAGGCGTCGGTGCGGTTGGCGAGAATCGAAGTTTCGTACTGGATCTCGCGGCGATAAAAGTCCAGGCGATCCTTGGGTGAACCGAACATCTTCGCGTTGTGTTCATTGTGGTCGGTCAGGGCCGCTTCGGGGGTGTCGGGGGCGATGATTCTGGGCACGACGATGCTCCACACTGTTGCGAAACCCGTTAGAAGAATCACGGGTGGGCGAAGTTCAAGTTTGTTGCGCACCAAAGCGGGGCGCGCCTTGCTTTATTGTGGGGACAAGCAACAGCCCCTGTGGTGGGCGTCCACCCGCTACCCCATAGCCCGGTTATCCCTACAAAGCCTGCTGATCACCGGGTAATCGACACGCCGCTGCGGTTTAGGCACACGCATTGCTTAAACCATTCATCTGCCCCAATACAGGAACATTCGTTACCCCCCGACCCAGAGCCGACCCCATAAGAAAGTAAGGACCAGGCCTGTTGGCACCCTGCGCCACGGGCTCATAAAAACATGCGTTTTTTTAAGCGGCAGTGCCTCCCCTGCAATGCTGGGCACTGACAAGGTACTGGAATGGCTCGATCTTTCTTTGATGAAATGAATGACGCAAACGGCGTATGCCGTGCGCACTATCAAGACTTCTCCCGCTGGCTGGCCAATACGCCGCCGGAACTGCTGGCCCAGCGTCGCCGCGAAGCCGATTTGCTGTTCCACCGCGCGGGAATCACCTTCACCCTGTACGGCGACGAGCAGGACACCGAGCGCCTGATCCCCTTCGACATCATCCCCCGCAGTATCCCCGCCAGTGAATGGCGCGTGATCGAACGCGGCTGTATCCAGCGGGTCAACGCGCTGAACATGTTTCTTGCCGATATCTATCACGACCAACGCATCATCAAGGCCGGGATCATTCCCGCCGATCAGGTGCTGGGCAACGAGGGTTACCAGAAGGCGATGGTCGGCCTGGACCTGCATCGCGGCATCTATTCGCATATCTCCGGCGTCGACCTGGTGCGCGACGGCGACGGCACCTACTACGTACTGGAAGACAACCTGCGCACCCCCAGCGGCGTGAGCTACATGCTCGAAGACCGCAAGATGATGATGCGCCTGTTTCCCGAAGTGTTCGCCAGGCAGCGCATCGCTCCGGTGGACCACTACCCCAACCTGCTGCTCAAGACCCTGAAAAGCTCCAGCCGCCTGGACAACCCCAACGTGGTGGTACTGACCCCGGGCCGCTTCAACAGCGCGTTCTTCGAACACGCGTTCCTGGCCCGCGAGATGGGCGTTGAACTGGTGGAGGGCGCGGATCTGTTCGTACACGACCTCAAGGTATTCATGCGCACCACCGATGGCCCCAAGGCCGTGGACGTGATCTACCGCCGTATCGACGATGCCTTCCTCGACCCGCAGGCGTTCAACCCCGAGTCGATGCTCGGCGTGCCGGGCCTGGTCGCGGCGTACTGCGCGGGCAACGTGGTGCTGGCCAATGCCATCGGCACCGGCGTGGCGGATGACAAGTCGATCTACCCCTATGTGCCGGAAATGATCCGTTTCTACCTGGACGAAGAGCCGGTGCTGCAGAACGTACCGACGTTCCAGTGTCGCAAGCCGGATGAACTGTCCCACGTGCTGACCCACCTGCCCGAACTGGTGGTCAAGGAAACCCAGGGCTCCGGCGGCTACGGCATGCTCGTGGGCCCTGCCGCCAGCGCCGCCGAGATCGAGGACTTCCGCCAACGCATCAAGGCGCGCCCGCATGCCTACATCGCCCAGCCGACCCTGAGCCTGTCCACCTGCCCCACCTTTGTCGAAAACGGCATCGCTCCCCGGCACATCGACTTGCGCCCCTTTGTACTGTCGGGCAAGGAAACCCGCCTGGTGCCCGGTGGCCTCACACGGGTGGCCCTGCGTGAAGGCTCGTTGATCGTCAACTCGTCGCAAGGCGGTGGAACCAAGGACACCTGGGTGGTGGAGGATTGAACCATGTTGAGTAGAACCGCCGCAGATCTGTACTGGATGTCCCGTTACCTGGAACGCGCCGAGAACCTGGCGCGCATGCTGGAAGTCAGTTATTCGCTGTCGTTGATGCCCCAGGCCGGGCACACCGATGGCCTGGACGAACTGGCCATGTCGTTGCTCAGCAGCGGCACCCTGGACAGCTACCTCGAACGCCACCAAACGCTGGACGCCGAGCGCATGTTGCACTTTTTCGCCCTCGACGAAGAAAACCCCGCCAGCATCTACAACTGCCTGCGCGCCGCGCGCGGCAATGCCCACGCGGTGCGCGGGCGGATCACCGCCGACATGTGGGAAAACCTCAACGCCACCTGGCTGGAAATGCGCAGCATCGCCGCCGGCGGCCTGGCTCGGCATGGCATCAGCCACTTCTGTGACTGGGTCAAACAGCGCTCGCACCTGTTTCGCGGCGCGACCTCGGGCACCATCATGCGCAATGACGCCTACCGGTTCATTCGCCTGGGCACCTTTGTCGAGCGCGCGGACAACACCTTGCGCCTGCTGGATGCGCGCTACGAGATGTTCGGCGAGGAGTCGGAAGAGGTCAGCGACCTCTCGGCACGCGGCTACTACCAGTGGAGCGCCCTGCTCCGGGCGTTGTCGTCATTCGAGGCCTATACCGAGCTGTACCCGAATGCGCTGAATGCGCGGTCGGTGTCGGAACTGTTGTTGTTGCGCAGTGATGTGCCGCGTTCGTTGCATGCCTGTGTCGAGGAATTGAGCCATATCCTCGCCGACCTGCCCGGCAGCTACGGGCGCACGGCGCAGCGCCTGGCGGCGGAGTTTGAGGCACGGCTGAGGTACACCGGCATCGATGAGATCCTGGAAGATGGGCTGCACACTCGCTTGACCGACTTTATCGACACCGTGCGCGAGTTGGCGCGGGCGATACAAAGCTCCTATCTGGAAGTGGTCTAGCCACACCACCGATAAAACTGTGGGAGGGGGCTTGCTCCCTCCCACATGGGGAGTGCCGTCCCCATCAGCTATCGATTGACCACCACTTCGGAAACAGTTGCCGCACCCGCGCCTCGCCAAACCGGTCATCGATCAATATCACCACGCCCTCGTCCTGCTGGCTACGAATCACCCTGCCCGCCGCCTGCACCACTTTCTGAATACCGGGATACAAATAGGTGTAGTCATAACCCGCACCGAAGATCGCGCCCATGCGCGCCTTCATCTGCTCGTTGACCGGGTTCAGTTGCGGCAAGCCCAACGTCGCGACAAACGCACCGATCAAGCGTGCGCCAGGCAAGTCGATACCCTCGCCGAACGCGCCGCCGAGCACGGCAAAACCGATGCCCTGGCTGTGCTCGGTGAACTGATCGAGAAACGCCTGGCGCTCGGCTTCGGTCATGCCGCGCGATTGCTGCCACAAGGTGATTTGCGGGTGTTGTTCGGCCAGCAACTGCGCCACTTGTTGCAGGTAATCAAAACTTGAGAAAAACGCCAGGTAATTGCCCGGCCGCTGTGCGAATTGTCGGGCAATCAGCTCGACGATCGGCTGCAGGGATGCCTGGCGATGCACGAACCGCGTAGACACTCGATCAACGATGCGCACGCGCAATTGCTCGGCCTTGAACGGCGACTCCACGTCGATCCACACCGTGTCCTTGGGCAGGCCGAGCAGGTCGGCGTAATAGTGCCGGGGGCTCAGCGTGGCGGAAAACAGCACGCTGCTGCGGGCGGCCGTCAGCCGTGGGCGGATGAACTCGGCGGGCACCACGTTGCGCAGGCACAGGGTAGAACTGCTGCGCTTGGCGTTGAGCTGACGCTTACTGATATCGAAAATGAAGTGTTCGTTGAACAGCTCGGCGACCTTGGAGAACTGCAGGGCTTCGAAGTAAAAGGCTTGCAGCTCGCCGCTGAGGGAGTCGGGATGGTCGTTGAAGTAGTCGCCCATGGCGCTGGCGCACAGGCTCAGGGCCTGCAAGAGTTTTTCCGGTTTGGCGGCATAGGCCTGATACGGCGCGACTTGTTCCTTGTGCAGGGCGTTCCATTCACGGTTCAGGCGCTGCAAGGTTTTTTTCAGCGGTTCGGGCGCCGTGTCGCGCAGGGTCTTGAGGCGGTATTGATCAAGACTCGCGCTGTACATCGCGCGCGCGCGGTCCACCAGGTTATGGGCTTCGTCGACCAGCACCGCAGCACGCCATCCGTTGAGCTGGGCCAGGCCGAAGAGCATGGCGCCGAAGTCGAAATAGTAGTTGTAGTCGGCAACGACCAGGTCGGCCCAGCGCGCCATTTCCTGGCTCAGATAATAGGGGCACACGTTGTGGGCCAGGGCGACGTCGCGCAGGTTGCGCTGGTCCAACAGGCGTACGTTGGATGCGGCGATACGGGCGGCGGGCAGACGGTCGTAGAAACCCTGGGCCAACGGGCAGGAATCGCCGTGACAGGCTTTATCCAAGTGTTCGCAGGCCTTGTCCCGCGCCACCAGCTCCAGCACGCGCAAGGCCAGGTCGGGGCTGGCGGCATGCAGTACTTGCGCGGCATCAAGGGCCAATTTTCGGCCGGGAGTCTTGGCGGTCAGAAAGAACACCTTGTCCAGTTGCTGCGGCGCCAGCGCCTTGAGCAGCGGGAATAGCGTGCCAAGGGTCTTGCCGATGCCAGTGGGCGCCTGGGCCATCAGGCAGCGGCCGGTGCTGACGGCCTTGTACACCGACTCGGCCAACGCGCGTTGGCCGGGGCGAAACCCGGCATGCGGGAAACTCAAGGCCTGGGCCGCGCGGTTGCGCGCTTCACGGTGGGCCATTTCGCGCCTGGCCCAGCCAAGGAACAGCGCGCATTGGGTGTTGAAGAACGCTTGTAGTTCGGCGGACTGGAAGCGTTGACTGAGCAGGGTTTCGCCCTCGCCGACAATATCGAAGTACACCAGCGCCAACTCGATCTGCGTCAACCCGAGCTTCTGGCACATCAGCCAGCCATACACTTTGACCTGAGCCCAATGCAGTTGCCGGTGGTTAGCGGGCTGGGCGTCAAGGTCGCCGCGATAGGTTTTCACCTCTTCCAGGCGGTTGGCGTTCGGGTCGTAGCCGTCGGCCCGGCCCCGCACGGTGAGTTGCTGGTAGGTGCCTTCGAGGGCGACCTCATTCTGGTAGTGCGCGCTGCGTCGCGAAGCCACGGTGCGGTGCCCGACGATACCCTCCTGGGCGCTGGGCGATGGGGTAAAGCGCAGGTCCAGGTCGCCGACCTTGGCGGTGAACTCACACAGCGCCCGCACGGCCACGCTGTAGCTCAAGCGACGTGCTCCGCCCAGCGCACGTAGCAGACCGTGACCGGCATCTGGTGGTCGCCACAGAATTCCAGCCAGCGCAATTGATTGTCTTGCAGGCGGTCGCCGGGGCCTTTGACTTCGATCATGCGGTAGGTTTTTTGCGCCGGCCAGAACTGGATCAGGTCCGGCATGCCGCTGCGGTTGGCGCGAATGTCCAGCAGCAGGCGTTCGAACCAGTGGCGCAGGTGCGCGGCGGGCAAGCATGCCAATGCCTGTTCCAGCAGCGTTTCACTGAGCAGGTTCCAGAACACGAAGGGCGACTGAAGCCCCCATTTGTCCACGTAGCGCTGGCGAATCACGGTTTTGTAGCGCTCGTCCTGCAGTCGTTCGAAACACGCGTCGAACAGCGGCGCACGGCGTTGATGGAAGTCTTCGCTGTGCAGGTCCGCCGGCCCGCGCTGGAACGGGTGAAAAAACGAGCCCGGCAACGGAGCGAAGATCGCGTCCCAACACAGCAGGCCGAACAACGAGTTGATCAGGCCGTTTTCTACGTAATGCACCGGTGCATCGGGTTCGCTGAGGTGAGCCTGCACGCAGTATTCCACCGACATCAGCGGGTCCGGCAGCGCCAGTTCGAGGTCCAGGCGCGTGACCTCGCGAGGCTTGGACCTGGGCGCGACCGGCCCACCCAATTTGCGCCGAAGACGCGGCATGACGCGCTGCAGGTGTTGCTGCTCGGCGGCACTTTGCGGCGCCTGTTGCGCAAGGGTTGCCAGGGCCATGGCCTGCACGTAGTCCTGCTGGCGCTCCAGCACACGGATCAACCGTGAACGCGCATCGGGATACGCGCAGGCCCGGTAGATCTGCTCGGCCAGGGCCAATTGCGCACTGCGTTCACAGAACTGCCCGATCTGGAACAACAGCTTGGCGCGCCGTTTTTCCAGCCAGGGGTTGTCGGTGCTCAGGGTCGCGACCCGGTGCAGCACCTCGTCCAAGGCTTCAGCGTTTTCAAAGGCTTGCTGGCAGTGGTGCAAAAACAGAAAACCCTGTACGTCGGCACGCGTGCGCAGCCCACGGGACTCGGCGCAGAACTCGACTTTTTCATAGGTGTAAATGCCCAGGTCCGCCAGTACGAATTCGGACCAGTCCTGGTGCAGGTTGCCAAAGAACATCAGGCGCAACCGGTCGCACAGGTCCATCACGGTGAGGCTGTACAACGAATCGGCCAACTCGGGGCACCACTGGGCAAAGCTGCGGGTTTGGCTGAACTGCGCCGCCAACCCCTCCAGCCAGTCGGCCTTCTTGCCCTTGGGCTGATCGATCCAGGGGGCGAAGGCACTCAGGATTTCAGCCTTTTGCAGCAGCGCGAACAGTTCGGCAAAGCCCAGCGGGTGCTGGTCATCCACCCAACCCAGTGCCAACAACGGCACTGCGGCGGCGTGGGTGCAACCCACCTCCCCGTAGTTGAGCTTGCCCGCGCGAAAATGCACGCCTTTGCGCATCACCATGCGCACCAACAGCGCCTGGGAGGCCTGCGGCAACCTGTCAAATTGCTGAATGAAATGCTCTTCGTCAGGATCAAGCAGATCGGCATAGCGTTGCCCCAGCCAATGCAGGCCCTGGCGGAAGTTATGCAGGTAATAGAATGGGTCGTCGAGCGGATTGGCCATGGTGCGCGCTGATCAAATACTGGTTATGCATACAGAGTGCCGCCGCCGATGCTGTGTTGCAATCGGTAATAGATAAATGGCGTACGCAACTTTTTGTATAAAAGTGATCAGATGGGGGGTCGATGGCGTAACATTTACGGCCCGCAGCCCTTGGCGCGGGACTTTTCCGAGTTGAAGGTAAGGATAATGAACATGAAGAATTTGGGGCTGCCGCTGGTTGCACTCACTTTTCTGGTATTGGCCGGTTGCGCGACGCAAACCGTCGTAACCCTGCAAAACGGCACGCAGTATTTGACCAAAGACACGCCAAACGCCAAGACCGCCGACGGTTTCTACGAATTCACCGATATCGCCGGCAAGCGTGTACGCGTCAAGGCCGATGACGTGGCTACGGTGCGCAAGGAAAACTGATTTCCTTCAAGCCACACTGATCAAATGTGGGAGTGGGGCTGTTGGGGTGAGCAAGCAAGCGCCCTCACCACAACAGGCAGTTTCAGATGATCACGATCCCCTCCCCCGACAACCCGCTCACGCCCACCAATGTCACCGAATCCCCGCCAAAACTGATCACCGTGTCCCCACCCACTGCCTTGGCGTGATCACGATAGTCCGCACTGCCCTCTACCTGCGTAAACACCAGTTTGTCTGTTGGTTGGTAACCGATGATCCGGTCGTGGCCAAACGGCCCGCTGAACAGGAAGGTGTTATGCCCGCTGCTGTCGCGGATCGTGTCATTGCCTTTGCCGCCTTCGATAAAGTCCGCGCCTTTACCGCCCTGGATCAGGTCATTGCCGGCGCTGCCGATGATGAACGTGTCGCCCGTGTGCGGCTGCGCGTTGCGGTTGAGGTCTTGCACCCAGGTGGTAGCGCGCGCCGGGGCGGACAGGTTGGCGACGATAATCGTCGAATCGCGGCTCATCTGCGCATAGAACCCGGAGTCCAGGATGCGCGTCATGCCGTCGCCATACCCGGTGGGCAAGTGCGAGATCCAGGTCGGCAGGTTGATGATGGAAAACGGCAGCGCGTTCCACAGTGTCGAGGCGTAATGGTCGTTGAAGCTGACGATGTTGTCGGTGGTCGACGCATGGGGCTGGTCATGCACGCCCAGCGATGACCCGCTGAAGGATGAGCCGTCCAGCGCACGGAATACCGGGTCGTTTTCGTAGCCGACATTGAGCACCTTGTCACCGGCGCTCTGGGTCGGCGAGGCATAGGCCACATAGTTGGCGTCCTGGTAGAACCCGGCCCATCTGCCCGCGCTCAGGTCGGCCATGCTGTTGACCGCCAGGCCGCCCAGGCTGTGGCCGCTGACCACCACGTCGTGACCGCCCAGGCCATGGGCGGTGGCGTAATCGGCAACGTTGTTGAGCAAACCGCCAAAGGCCTCGCCCGCGTAGTTTTTTGCGTAATCCCTGGGGCCCAACGCGGCTAGCACGTCACTGACCAGGTCGCCGATGGAATCGCTGATCAGGCTTTCCCTGGGACCGGAGGTGCCGCGAAAGCCGATGCCGATTTCGAGCAATTTACCGGCGTCATCGTACTTGCCCAGCACTTCGGCCTGGGCCGTGGTGTAGCCGGCCTTTTCGCCAAAAAAGGTGCCCCGGGCGTCGGTTTTACCGGTATACCCCAGCGTGCCGGCGCTGATCGGCGTCCAACCGGCTTGTTGCACCGCCTGCAGCGCGGCTTTTTCCGAGTCCGGGTTCCACGGCACGCCGGGGATCACGCCCTGGGAATCACTGCTGCCCAGCAACGCACCGACCAATGTGGCCGGCAAGCCCAAGCCCAGCCCGTTGTGCTGGTAGCCCACGGCAAAGCCGTTATCCAGGTTGTGGTAGGTGTACAGCGTGATCGCCATGGCATCGGCGAACAACGCTTTGGAACCCTCGGCTCCGAGGCTCTTATAGTCAAACACACCCATGGTATTGCCTCTTTTGTTGTTGCAATTGTCGAGAACGCCCCTTAACGCGGTGCCGGCCCGAAGGCTTCATCCACCTTGGCCAAGTCGGTGTCGCGCAGGTTGCCGGCGTAGTAATGCAATTTGGTCCAGGCCATGAGGTAGTCGTAACGCGCCTGGGCCAGGTCGCGTCGGGTGCTGTACAGCTGTTGTTCGGCATTGAGCGCATCGAGGTTGACCCGCTCGCCGCCGAGGATGCTTTGCCGGGTCGACACCACCAGCGCTTCGGCAGACGCCAGGGCCTTTTGATAGGCGCGCAGTTTGCTCACGCCGGACAAGCAGGCGCTGAACTGGCGACGCAGTTCGATCAGGGTTTCGCGGGTCTTGCCCTCCAACTCGTACTCGGCCTGCTCCATGGCGCGACTGGCCTGGCGGGTGGACGCCGAGATGCCGCCACCGGCATACAGCGGCAGGCTCACTTCGACGCCTATCGTGTTGGTGTCGTAGCGCTGGTTGTAGGTGTTGCCGCTGTCGGATTCCTGCTGGCGCGAGCTGGCATACGCCGTGACCTTGGGCAGGTGCCCGGCGCGGTTGCGTTCCACTTCATAGCGCGCCACTTCCAGGGCCTGGCGCTGGGACGCCAGCGTGGGGTTATTGCCGATCGCCAGGGCATGCCAACTGTCGTAGTTGGCCGGGGTTAACGTAAACGCTGCAAAGCCTTGGTTGAGCGGCGCCAGGTCGTGGATGTTGACGCTCTGCACGCCGATCAGCGCGCCCAATTCTCGTAACGAGGCGTCCTGTTCATCCAGCGCCTGGATCTCTTCGGCGGTGGCCAGCTCATAGCGCGACTCGGCTTCGAGGATATCGGTGCGGGTGCCCTCGCCCTGCTGGAACAGGTGCTGGTTCTGCTGGAACTGCTGCTCGAAGGCTTTCTTCTTGGCGCGGGCGATGTCGATCTGGTCCTGGGCAAACAGCGCCTGGGTGTAATAGGTCAGTACCCGCACCAGCAACGCCTGGCTCTTGTCGCGAAAACTCTCGTCGGCGAACAGCGCCTGGGCCACGCCCTTGCGATAGTTGGCGTAGGCTTCGTAGTCGAACAATGGCTGTTGCAAGCTGAAGGTGGAGCCGTAGCTGTTGTAGTTACGGTCGTCGCGGTAGCTGCCGCCGCGCCCGTCCGGCAAATGCGCCTCGGAGTTGTTGCGGCCCTTGTTGTAGTTATAAGACAGCTTGGGCAGCAGGCCGGCGCGGCCGATGGTGCGGTTCTCCAGGCCCGCGTCGCGCTCCTTGATGGCGCCGAGGAACACTGGGTCGTTGCGCAAGGCTTGCTCGTACACATCGAACGGGCCCATGGCGGCCTGGGCGCTGGTGCAGGTCAACAACAAGGCGATAAACACCGGTTTCATGTTCATTCCTCGGTCAACGCGGAGCCGGCGCGGTCGAGCAGCGGCTTGAACAGATAATTGAGCAGCGAGCGTTCGCCGGTGCGCACGAACATCTCGGCCGGCATGCCGGGCTTGATCACCAGGCCCTGAAGTTTCTCCAGTGCGGCCTCGCTGACGGTGGTGCGCAACACGTAATAGGGCGCGCCGGTTTTTTCATCGAGCATCTGGTCGGCGGAAACCAGGCTGACCTCCCCCGGCACCCTCGGGGTACGGCTCTGGTTGAAGGCCGTGAAGAGAATGTCGACCGGCAAGTGTGTACCGACCTTGTCCACCAGATGCACCGGTAAGTGCCCCTCCACTTCCAGGCGCGTGCCCTGGGGCACGATTTCCAGCAGGGTTTCGCCGGCCCGCACCACGGCGCCTTCGGTGTGCACGCCGAGGTTGACCGCAACCCCATCGGCGGGCGCATTGATTTGGCTGTGCTGCAAGTCGAACCCGGCCGAGGTGAGTTGCTGCTCCAGGGTCAGGCTGCGCAGTTGCGCGTCGGCCAATTGGCTGCGTACCTCCTTCTGGTACTCCTCGCTGTGCTGCTGCAACTTGAGGCGCGATTCGAGGATGCCCTGCTCCACCCGACCGCTTTCACCGGTGTTCTGCGCCAGGTCCTGTTGCACTTGGGACAACTGGCGCTGGTATTCCATCAAGCGGTTACGCGGGATGTAGCCGTTGTCGGCCAATGGTTGCAGATTACTCAGTTGGTCACGCAGCGATTGCGCCTGGGCGGTCAGGTCGCTGCGGGCACGGCGCATGCCATTGAGTTGCGCGGTGGCGCCGTCGATATTGGCGCGAATACCCGCCTGTTCACGGGCGAAGGCTTCACGGCGGCTGCTGAACAGTTGGCGCTGGCCTTCCAGCACCAACGCCAATGCGGGGTCGGGGTTACTGCTCAGTTCGGCGGGAAAGCGGATGCCGGCGCTGTTGTCCCGTTCGCTCTGCCAACGCGCCACGCTCGCCCAGGCCATGCGGTATTGGGCTTGCAGCGAGTGCACATCGGCCTGGCTCTGGGTCTGGTCGAGGCGAAACAGCGGCTGGCCTTGCTTCACCCATTCGCCCTCGCGCACCAGAATACGGCTGACCACGCCGGGGCTGAGGGTTTGCACGGCCTTGCGCTTGCCCGACACCACCACCGTGCCCTGCACCGGGATGCCTTGATCGAGCGGCGCGAGGCTGGCCCAGAGGAAAAACCCGCCAGCGCCGACCACGGTCAGCAGCCAGCCCATCCGGGCAAAAAAACCGGCATCGCGTTCTTTGAAAGGGGGTTCAACAGTGAGGCTGTTCATGCGCCGGGCTTCCTTGCGGCTGAGTACTGACGACTGAAACTGACGCCGGGCTTGTCTTTTGGCGCTTCCTGCTGGCCGGACAAGGCACGCAGCACCTCCTGGCTCGGCCCGAACGCCTGTAGGCGCCCTTCGTTGAGCACCAGCAATTTGTCGGCCTGGGCCAGCGCCGAGGAGCGATGGGTCACCAGCACCACGCTGCTGCCCTGGGCCTTCATCTGTACGATGGCGCTGGCCAGCGCGGCCTCGCCGACGGTGTCGAGGTTGGAGTTGGGCTCATCCAGCACAATCAAGCGCGGCCCGCCGTACAGCGCGCGCGCCAGGGCCACGCGCTGCTTCTGGCCGCCGGACAGGCCGCCGCCGTTGTCGCCCAGCACCGTGTCGTAACCCTGGGGCAAGCGCAGGATCAGTTCATGCACGCCGGCTTGTTGTGCCGCCTTCACCACACACTCAGGGTCAGCCTCGCGAAAACGCGCAATATTGTCGGCGATGCTGCCGCTGAACAACTCAATGTCCTGGGGCAGATAGCCGATATGCGGGCCGAGGTCGTCGCGGTTCCAGCGATGGATGTCCGCGCGGTCCAGGCGCACGGTGCCCGCCAGCGTTGGCCACACACCCACCAGCACGCGGGCCAGGGTGGATTTGCCAGAACCGGAAGCGCCCAAGACACCGAGCACTTCGCCGGCGCCGAGGTTGAAGCTGACCTGATGCAAGCTGGCCAAACGATGCCCCGGTGGGCCCGCGCTGACGTGTTCGACACTTATCTGCCCGTTCGGCGCCGGCAACGCCATGTGCTCCACGTGCGGCGGGAATTCGCGCAGCAGTTCGTCCAGCCGCTGGTAGGCCAGCTTGGCCGAGCTCCATTGCTTCCACACCGCGATCAACTGGTCGATGGGGCTGAGTACCCGGCCCATCAGGATCGAACCGGCGATCATCATCCCGGCGGTCATGTCGCCACGGATCACCAACAGCGCACCCAGGCCCAGCACCAGCGATTGCAGGCACAGGCGCAGGGACTTGCTCAGCGAGCTGATCACAGAACCGGTGTCACTGGCACGGTTCTGCAACCCCAGGAACTGCGCATGCACGGCAAACCAGCGCTGGCGCAGCGCGCCGAGCATGCCCATGGCCTGGATGGTCTCGGCGTTGTGCAAGTGGCTGGTGGCCAGCTGGGTGGATTGCTGGGAAAAACCACTGGCCTCGCCCAAAGGCTTTTTGGTCAGGTA
The DNA here is from genome assembly GCF_019139815.1 of Pseudomonas asgharzadehiana. NCBI lineage: Bacteria > Pseudomonadati > Pseudomonadota > Gammaproteobacteria > Pseudomonadales > Pseudomonadaceae > Pseudomonas > Pseudomonas asgharzadehiana. Next base: position 3,302,379 of record NZ_CP077079.1, on the reverse strand, counting down.
TTCGTTCAGGCAGGCCAGGCCGATCAGCAGCAGCGCACCGGCGGTGGCCAGTACGCCGAGCCATACGTTGAACAGGAAAATCACCAACAGGTAGAGGGGAAACCACGGGGCATCGAAGAACGCGAACAGCGCCGGCCCGGTGATGAATTGACGGATATGGGTCAGGTCGCCCAAGGATTGCCCGGCATGCCCCTGGCCGCGTTGCAGGTTGCGTTCGAACGCGGCCTTGTACACGTGCAGGTTGAAACGCCGCTCTAACTGGCTGCCGATGCGGATCACGATAAAACTGCGGATCACTTCAAGTGTGCCAATAAATGCAAAAAAGCCCACGACCATCAGCGTCAACATCACCAGGGTGGTTTCGTTCTGGGAGGACAGCACGCGGTCATACACTTGCAGCATGTAAATCGACGGCACCAGCATCAATAGGTTAATCAAGGCGGTGAAGCAGCCAATACTGATCAAGATGCTTTTATATTCACCCAGCGCCTTGAATAAAGGAGCAGCAACAGGGGGCTTGGCCATAGGTGTTGATCTTCCTTGAACCGGATTGCACGCATAAGCTGCCCGAGCCACAGATACAGGCCGAGCAACTAATAAAATCGAGTAATACGCGTATAGCGATAACTAAGGCATTCGTTTTAGTTCAATAACGTCGCCGGTTTTATTACGCACCTGATAACCACCGCCCTTCTGGCGATTCAAGTGTGCGATGCCGCTGCCCACGGCGTTGAACAGCCAGATGCCGTCCGGCGTAGGTGACCAGGTCAGGGGTTTTTCTCCCAGCCACTGTTCGGCGCAGGCGACGTCACCGCCCAGCGCATTCGCCTGTTCGAGCAGGTCCAGGGCGCACACCTGGCCCTGCTGGTGCAACTGCCAATGCCCGGCCAACTGGGCCGTGGTGGGTAAAACAAGACTGCTCGCCATTGCGTGGGCTCCTGCCGACACGAACATCACCTGCAACCCGCAGGCGATCCAATTGAAAAAACGCTGCATCCGCACGCTCCCTCGTGAAGGCGCGACGCGCAAGCGCCGCGCCCTTGTATCACGCGACGATGTCGCTGACTGCCGCCTGGCCGACGGTGGTGACGAGGAAGTCCGCCACGCCGTGCCCGGAGAAGTCCACCGCCAAGGTACCCAGGTTGCTGCCTGCCGCATAGGTCAGGACCGCGTCGCCGGCATGCCCGGTAAACGCATTGACGAAGCTCAGGCCGGCGCCTTTGGTGATGCCGCTGAGGTCGATCTTGTCCGAGCCCGAGGTGAAGTCGAAGAGCTTGTCTGCAGCCCCTGGCTTGGAATCGGAACTGGCGCCGAACACAAAGGTGTCGCTGCCCGCGCCGCCCCACAATTGGTCGGCACCACCCCCGCCATAAATCAGGTCATTGCCGGCCCCGCCTTTGATCACGTTGGCCGCGTTGTTGCCGATGATCAGGTCGTTGCCCGCGCCGCCGAAGGCGTTCTCCACGGTGACGCCCTTGGCGATGGACACGTTGCCCACCAGGCCGCCGACGTCGGAGAACGCGGTTTCATTGAGGTTGATCTTCTGGTTCTGGGTGAACCCGGAGAAGTCCAGGGTGTCATTGCCGCCACCGTCCCACACCGAGAACACCAGCTTGTCGGCGTTGGAGCTGGCGCTGAGAAAATCACGCCCGGTATTGGAGTTGAAACCGTAGGTGGTGTCACCGGCACGGGTGTTGTAGTTGGCGCCGTAGAGCTTCTGGATCGCCGCGATATCGTCGATCAACGGCCCCGAGGCATAGGCCTCGACCCCGCCTTTGCTGAAGTTCTGGTTAGTGTTGCTCTCGCTCCAGTAACTCATCAGGCTGTAGCCGCGCGTGTCCTGTCCATAGGTCGCGTCGTTGTAGGTGGGCGCGCCTTCGCCGGCGTTGTAGTCGCCGGGGTGAGCCAGGCCCAGGGTGTGGCCGATTTCGTGGGTGAGCGTCTGCCGGCCATAGTTGTTCAGGTCCGGGGTTTTGTTCGGCGTGTAGCTGTTGTTGGTCAGGTACCACGAGGTGCCGTCGTAGCCCGCGCCGGTGCCGGGCAGGTAGGCGAAGGCCGCCGCGCCGTCCTGGCCACTGCTGTAGTTGCCGAAGGTCATGTGGCCGTCACCGCCGCTGGCTTTCTCGGTGAACGCGACGTTGGCCACGTCTGCCCAGGATTGCATGGCCAGCACGGCCTGGGCCTTCTGCTGCGCGCTGAACTGGCTGAAGCCCGAAATGCCGTGTTTGTTCAGGGTGCTCGAGGAGGCCGAGGTGAGGAACGTGTAGGTCAGGTCGATCTTGCCGTTGCCGTCGAAGTCCCGGTACGCGGCACCGTCGCGCAGCAGCTGGGTGGCTGCCTGGTCGACGGTGTAGGAGGGTTTGCCATTGATCGTGAGGTTGCCGCCACGGTCATACAGATGGCTGAAGCTATCGATTTGCGCGTAAGCGGTGCTGGCTTGCGCCGCCGACACGATAGCCTTGTCTTTTACTTTTGACATAAACGTACTTCCTTGTGTGCAAGTGCATCAGTCTTTGATCGATAGGAACCCCGCTGGCGAGATCGTCCTATCACTCGCCTCTTTTGAAGGCGTCACGAAACTGACACAACTTGAAATCTTTCGTCCACCTCTATTTCCAAGGTTAAAAACGCGCCATCCGACAACTTAGGGAAGTCGGGTGCCGTATTTATTGGGGCACTCGGATTTTGTCCAACAAAAAACACCGGGCTCGTATTTAAATATTAAATATCGCTAACGCCGCGTAACTTCAGCGACGTCACGAATAATTGGATCCACTCTATTGCCACGGTGGCATTGGCAATATTAAACAGCCACTCCTTCAACTAACGATCAGGTTGCTCGCCATTACCGGGGCACACTCCAGCCGCTGTTTTTTAATGCCTGCAACAGCGTGTCGCCCGTGAGGCCCGGCACCCGTACGCCGTCATCGGTGGTCATGTCCTCCCCGGCCAGAATGGCGTTGATGATCGCCTCCTCCACCGCCTCGGCCGCCGCGCTGAACAGCGGCGAAATATGGTCGTTGTTGAGCATCTGCAACGTGCTGCTGAACGGCAGGCCTGCACGCGCGTAATCCGCCGGCGGCAGGTCCCTGTTGCCGGTGGCGAAGGCCAGGAACAGGTCGCCGCTGGAGTCCTCGGTACCGCCGCCGGTGCGGGCGATGCCAATGGATGCGCGTTGTGCCAGGCGCTGGCACTGGTGCGGCAACAGGGGCGCGTCAGTGGCAATGACCACCACGATCGAGCCCATGCCCGGCGTGCCGCGTTCGGCGAAGGGCGAGGCAATGCCCATCAGTTGGCGCCCCACCGGGTAGCCGTCGACCCGCAGCTCCTGGCGCTTGCCATGGTTGGCCTGCACCAGCACGCCAACGGTCCAACCGCCCTGCTCCGCCGGTAAACGTCGCGACGCGGTGCCAATACCGCCCTTGAACTCATGGCAGATCATCCCGGTACCGCCACCCACCGCGCCTTCCTGCACGGGGCCGGTCTCGGCGTTGTGCAGCGCCTGGCGCACGTGCTCAGGCTTGACGTGTTGACCCCAGATATCGTTGAGCAGGCCGTCGTAAGTCTCCATCACCACCGGCATGCACCAGTACACCGCCGGGTCCGCCAGGCGTTCGCGCTCCAGGGCGATCAGGGTGTCGCGCACAATGCCCAGGCTGTGGGTGTTGGTGATGGCCAGCGGCGTGGTCAACAGCCCGGCTTCGCGGATCCATTCAAGGCCGGTGGCATCGCCATTACCGTTGAGCACGTGGTAACCGGCGAAACACGGTTGTTGCCGCGCCTCGCCGGCGCGCGGCTGGACCACGCTGACGCCGGTGCGCACGTGTTTGCCGTTGATACGCGTCTTGAGTGTGCTGTGGCCGACCCGGACGCCCGGCACATCGGTGATTGCATTCAACTCACCGGGCGTACCCAGCCCCAACGTGATGCCCAATTGACGTGCGCGCATACCCACTCCTTACAGTTTCTGGAAGACCGGACTCGACCGGCCGCTGATGCAATAGAAAATCACCGACACGGCCAGCAAGCCGAGGATGACCATGATGTCGCGCACCGAGGCCGCCATGACCAACGTGATCAACAGGTACCCCGCGCCCAGTACCGCCAGCAACGCGGGCAACGGCCACAGCGGCATGCGATAGGGATGCTCGCGGTCGCGCAGCAGCGCACGGCTCATCAGTGCGCTCAGCGCCACCACCAGGTACACCAATATGATCAGCAACACGCTGAACGACGTGAGGTCGGCCAAATTCGAGCTGAAACTGAGCAGCGCCGAGGGGATCGCCAGGAACAGCGTAGCCAGCCAGGGCGAATCCCAGCGCGGGTGGATCCGCGTGAACAGGGTGTTGATGCTGGGTGTCCAGAGCGCATCGCGCCCGCTGCTGAACACCACGCGGCCGATCTGGATGACGATGGCGACGATGGCGTTGAACACCGACAGGAAGATCCCCGCGCTGACCAGCCGCGACAGGGTTTCATTGCCGTGGCTGGTGAGCAGGTAGCCGATAGGGTCGGGGCTGCTGATCATCGCGCTCAGGGAGGGCGCGCCGATCAACAGCGCGGTGATCGGTACCAGTTCGATGATCACCACCAGCCCCAGGGACCACAGCACCGCCTTGTGTACGCCTTTGCCGGCGCATTTCATGTCTTCGGCCAGCAACACTGCGGTGCCGTAACCGTTGTAGGAAAACAGGCCGATGCCCACCGCACCGATTACCAGGGCCCAGGGCGCCAGGTGCAGTACGCCGTTCTCGACGATCTGCGGCTGGAACAACACACTCGCGGGCTGCACCGGGTTGCCGAAGCCGATAAACACGATGACCAGCAACGCCGCCACTTCCAGCAGCAGGCACGTGCCGGTGATCCACGCATTGAGCTTGATATTGAGAACGCCCAAGGCGTAGCTGCATGCCACGATCACCAGGGCGACGGTTTGTGAATCAAAGCGGGTGCCCAAGGCGTTGTTGAGGTAGGTCGCGGCGCCGGTGGCCAATACCGGCGGGATAAACAGCAGCATCACCAGCACGGTGAGGAAGGTCGCATAGCCGGCCATGCCGCCGAACACGCGCTTGGCATACACATACTCACCACCGGCGCTGTTATGGGCGCGGCCCAGTTCGGCGTAGCAAAAGGCGAACATCAGTGCGAGCAAACCGGCCATCACAAACGCCAGGAACACCCCGCTGCCGGCCTGCTGGATGGCGAACGGTGCGATCACGAAGACCGAACTGGCGGGTGTCACGGCGGAAACCGTGATGGTCACCACATCGAAGACGCTCAGGGTGGGTTTCAGCACGCCGTCAAGCGTGGGGGAAGTGCTCATATCGTTATCCTCTGTCGTTGTTCTTGGTGTGAGGCAGAAACGAAAAATGATGTGTTGGCGGGATATGTTTCCCGCTGAATAATGGTGAAATTAAACGCTGCGTTTATGTCAGCCAATTCCCCTATTGGCGTACTCCCCTTGACGGCCTGCGGCAAAAGCCGAACCCTGGGCCGATCTTTGGGTGGCGGGAGCCTGTCATATGAGCCTGTTTCGCGAAGTCGGCATGCACGCCGGCCTGGGCCGCACCGTCTCGCATATCGGCACCGAGCGTTTCTGGAAACCGTTGGTGTTGTTGCTGCACCAGTGCGTGCCCTTCGATAACGCCCTGGCGATCTTCTACCCCCTGGATGGCCCACCCCGGGCCCTGGAAGAGTACGACGCCCAGCCCACCAGCAAACCCGCTTCGATGCTGGTGTACCTCAATGGCCTGTACCTGCTCGACCCCTTCTACCAGGCGTGCCGTGAAGGCAATGCCAGCGGCGTGTATCGCTTGGAAGAAGTGGCGCCGGATCATTTTCGCCAGAGTGAGTACTTCCTCAACTACTTTCACGACAACGTGCTGGAAGACGAGGTGCAGTTCATCCTGCAACTGCCGGGTACCGGCACGCTGTCACTGTCGCTGGGCATGCAGCGGCGCTTCAGCGGCGAAGAGGCAGGCTTGCTGACTACGCTTGCGGCCTGGGTGCTGCCGCTGATGCAACAGCATTGGCAACAGAGCACTCAACGGGTGCCGGCCATGGACAGCCAGATCAGGGATGCATTGAGCCAGTTCGGCAGCGGTGTGCTGTCGGAGCGCGAACTGGAAATCGCCCGGCTGGTACTGCGCGGGTTTTCTTCCAAAGCCATGGCCGAGCGCCTGAATATCTCGCCGGACACGGTAAAAGTGCACCGCAGGCACCTGTACGCGAAGCTGGACATATCGTCACAACCGGAGTTGTTTTCGTTGTTTATCCAGTCGCTGGGGCATGACTTGGAAAACCCCTGAGATCGTTCCCCCGCCAGGCGGGGAACGATCAAACCCATCAAGACAGATGGTTTTTCAGCGCCCCATGCGAATGGTGTTCCAGACTCGCGTGCGAATCCGGTCGATATTCAGCGGCATGGCTTGCAGGGCAAACAACTTACCCATCATGTCCGCGCTGGGGTAGACCTTGGTGTCGCCTTTGATTTCAGGGTTGACCAGGCTGTCCGCCGCGCTATTGCCGTTGGCGTAGTGCACGGCGTTGGTGATCTCCGCCATGACCTGGGGCTCCAGCAGGTAATCCATAAAGGCGTAGCCGGCCTTTGCATCCGGCGCGTCGGCGGGCATGGCCACCATGTCGAACCAGATCGCGGCGCCTTCCTTGGGGATCTGATAACCGATCTTCACGCCATTGTTGGCTTCGGTGGCGCGGCTCTGGGCCTGCAGCACGTCGCCGGAGAAGCCGACAGCCACGCAGATATCGCCATTGGCCAGGTCACCGGTGTATTTCGAGGAGTGGAAGTACGCCACATACGGCCGCACTTTCATCAGCAGGGCTTCGGCCTTTTTGTAGTCCTCGGGGTTCTTGCTGTGGTGCTCAAGGCCCAGGTAATTGAGGGCGATGGGCAACAATTCCGGGCCGTTATCGAGGATGGCCACGCCACACTTGCTGAGCTTTTGCATGTATTCGGGCTTGAAAATCAGGTCCCAGGAATTCACGGGGGCATCGTCCCCAAGCACCGCCTTGACCTTGTCGATGTTGTAACCGATGCCGGTACTGCCCCACAGGTACGGGAAACCGTGGGCATTGCCCGGGTCATTGTTCTCCAAGGCCTTGAGCAGCACCGGGTTGAGGTTTTTCCAGTTGGGCAACTGGCTCTTGTCGAGCTTTTTCAGCGCGCCACCCTGAATCTGCCGGGCCATGAAGTGGTTGGAAGGAAACACCACGTCATAGCCGGAGTTACCGGTCATCAGCTTGCCGTCGAGGGTTTCGTTGCTGTCATACACGTCGTAGCTGAAACCGATCCCGGTCTGTTTCTGGAAGTTCTTCGTGGTATCCGGGGCGATGTAGCTGGACCAGTTATAGATTTTCACCGTCTCGGCGGCCTGGCTGACAGAGGCCAGCAACATCAAGGGCAACAGGGCAATGGCTTTCATGGTTCGATTTCCTGGCGGTTTTAGGGCTGTTTTTATGGCAGGCGATCAAGGATCAAAGCGTTACAGAATCAATACGTAGGTCTTGCGCACGGTTTCCTGGATATCCCACACGCCCGTGCTGTTGGCCGGCAACATCAGTGCATCGCCGGCTTGTATATGCTCATGGGTGTTCTCGTGTGAGTGAAACGGCTCAGTGCATGAAACCTTCCATGAACCCGGCCACGCCGGTCGCCCATTTGCGACGCCACGGGGCGGAGTTGGGGTTGGCCAGCACCTGGTCTTCATGGACAAAACTGCGAATGATCGCGTTGTAGCCCAGCCAGCGGCAGGGCTCGGGTTCCCAGGCCTTGAGCGCGTCGAGACCACGTTCGCGAATGACCCAGGGCTGTTTGGTCAGCGCTGTATCGCGCCCGAGGATCAAGTCCGCCAGGGTGCGACCGCCGAGGTTGGCAGCGCCGACGCCCTCCCCGCCATACCCGCCAGCCAGTGCGATGCCGGACTGTTGATCACAGAGCATGTGCGGCCGGAATTGGCGCGACATGCCGAGATTGCCGCCCCACGAATGGCTGATCCGTGCGTTTTTCAACTGTGGGAACAGCTCACTGAACAGGTAGCGACGCAGCTCGACTTCGCTGTCGGTCAGATCGAAGTTGTGGCGCAACTGTCCGGCGAACTGATAGCCGCCACGGGCGCCGAATACCAGGCGGTTGTCCGCCGTGCGCTGGCCATAAGTGACCTGGCGGCTGCTTTCGCCGAAGGCCTGGCCGTGGCTCAGGCCAATCTCGTCCCAGGTGCTGGCCGGCAACGGCTCGGTGGCGACGATCAGGCTTTGCACCGGCAATTGGTAGCGGCCCAAGGGCGGCAACGTGTTGGCATAGCCCTCGACGGCCGGTACCACCCACACCGCGCGCGCACTGGCCTTCGCCGTGCGCAGGCCGCCGGACTGCCACTGGGTTACCGGACTGTTTTCATAAATCTTCACGCCCATGCGTTCCACCACCCGCGCCAGGCCGCGCACCAGCTTGGCCGGCTGAATCGTGGCGACATGGGGTGCATAGATACCGCCATAGGGCCTGGCGATGCGGAGCTGTTCGGCCAACTGCTGCGGGCTCAGCCAGCGGTAGTCGGCGTCGGTGAGGCCCTGGCAATAGAGCTTGTGCAGATAGGCGCGCAGGCTGGCTTCTTGCTCGGGGTAGCGCGCGGCACAGTACAGGGCGCCCCCCTTGCGGTAGTCGCAGTCGATGCCTTCGCGGGCCAGTACCTGCGCCACTTCGTCGGGGATGCCGTGCAGCAGATCGAACGAGGCGCGGCGCGCTTCGGCGTGCAAGCCGGCCAGCAGCCGATCTTCGCCGAGCAGGTTACCCATCAGCCAGCCACCGTTGCGCCCCGAGGCACCAAAACCGGCGGTTTGCGCCTCGATAATCGCGATGGTCAACTCAGGCGCCTGGCGCTTGAGGTAGTAGGCGGTCCATAGCCCGGTGTAACCGGCGCCGATAATGGCCACGTTGACGTCCAAGTCATGCTCAAGGCACGGCCGAGCCACCAGCGGGTCGTCCAGTTGATCCATCCATAAACTGATGTTGCGCCATTGCGGCATGCCAGGCTCCCCTACCTCATTTCGATAGAGGGGATCCTAGAGCGCGGGGTTATTCGCTGTCTTGCGCGCGTGCACGCAGGGAAATTTGCTTGACGTAGGCTTTGGGCGACTGCCCGGTGTGCTGGCGGAAGGCGCTGTAGAACGCCGACAACGAATTGAAACCGGCGGCGAAGGCCAGGTCGTCGACCTTTATCGGCGGTGTGGCGTCATCCAGCGCTGCCAGCAAGTGCTGGAGCCGGGCCTGGTTGACGTAGCGGTAAAAGCTTTGCCCCAGCACTTGGTTGAGCAGATAGGAAATCTGGTTTCGGCTGTAGCCACACTCCTTGGCGACGCGCTGCAAATCCAATTCGGGGTCCAGGTAGGGTTGCCTGCGCTCGAAGTACTGCTGCAGGTCCTTGGCCATGTGCCCCAATTGCTGGGGCGACAGGCCCAGGCGGCTGACCGTGGGGCGCAAGGCCTGGGTGGGCTGCTCATGCACCAGTGACGCGTATTCATTGACCCGCCAGATCAACCCGTCGCGCACGGTAATGGCTTCGCTGGTACGAAACGACACCAGCCCCTGGCCGCCCCGCAACGTGATGCGGTACTGGATGAAGGCGGTGTCGCCCTCGGCACGGATGCGATCGGTGTGCTCAATGGCCTCATCGGCCTCACGGGGCATGCTGGCGTGCAGGTACTCACGCAGGTCGGCGTAACCAATGACACGGTTCTGGAAAAAGTCGTGGTACTGGATGTCCGGGTGGTAGTAGGACATTACCCCGTCCAAGTCGCGGTGGCGCCAACACAGATGGTGGCGCAACACCAGCTCACGCGTGGCGTGGGTGTGCTGGCAATCATCGGCGGCGGCGATGTCGGGCATGGGCGGTTCTGCGCTGGGTAAACCGTGGAGCTTGCCGAAATTCCACAGTGCCGACAACGGCCAATTGCGACCGCAGAGTAATGGCACTGTGCCCAATCCTGAGCAGGGCTTGACCTGCATCAACCTTATGCAAAACAACCGCCGAACGGGGCAAAAAAACTCGACTCGCGTTTGCGAACGAATGCTATTTTTAAAGCTCCGACGCCACGACCACTGACGGTCATGGCTCCCTGCCGCGAGCTAAAGGAAGCGCTCAATGAACAAGGTGGGCAACATGAACAAAGTGACGTTCCCCAACGCCTGCCAGTTGATGCGCTGGCATTTCCATCCGATGGGCTTCGAGGGCAGCATGGACGCGCCCGGCAGTATGGTCGCCCGCCTGTTCGACCGCGCCAGCGGCGAAACCCTGATTGCCATCGCCGGCATCCCCTGTGCCACGGTGATGAATGCCGCCGATGTGGAGCGCATCATTGAAGCGGTGGAAGACGAGCTGGCGTCCTTTGTACCGCCGTTGTCGTTGCGGGCGTGAGGTGAAGGCGGGAACGCCCACACCTCATCCGGACAGTTGCTCCCACAGTAGAGCCGGTGCGGCTTTCAGCCGCGCTGGTCATCGAAAAATGCCTTTTTTCCATCGACCCGTTCCGAAGCCCTGGGCACATTCACAGCTTGGCCTTCGGGCTTTTCCACATACCAGTAGCACTGGCTGATGGCCCGGGTAATGCCGACGTAGGCCAGGCGCAGCACCTCGTCCTGTTGCGCCGTGTCATACGGCTCGCTGTCGCCGTCCTTGCCCAGACCCGCCATGCGATACACCTGATTCTTGTAGGGCGAACGGGTCACGTGCTGGCAATCCCCAAGCAGAAAGACCGCATCGGCCTGCAGCCCCTTGGCGCTGTGGTAGGTCAATTGCTTGAGCCTGCGCGCTTGAGGCGGCAAGCTGGAATCCACATTAACTACTGACTGAATATGCTCTTGAATCAACAGCTTATCGCTGCTTTTTCGATACAGCATTAATATCGAATCACCCTTTTGGTAGTGCTCCAGCAATCGACGGCCCAGCGCTGCGTCATCACGCGCAAACACTTTGACCGGCTCCAGCGCCTTGGGCGTGCCGCTGGCCTTGGCCTTCTTGCCGGGAATCGCCGGGGCGGCCCGCACAATATGCTCGGCTGCATCAATGATGTGCTGATGGCTGCGGTAGTTCTCGCCGAGCATTACGCGGGTGGTACTCGGTGCGGGGAATTCTGTGTTGAATTGCATGAAGTATTTCGGCGAACTGCCGCGCCAGCCATAGATCGACTGCCAGTCATCCCCGACGCACAGCAGCGAAGAATGCTGTGCGCCACGCCCCACGTGCATCGCCGGGCCCCGGCTACGGATTTCGCGCAAGCTGGCCCGCAGCCACGAGACGATCTGCGGCGACACGTCCTGGAACTCGTCGATCATCAGGTGCGACAAGGGGCGCAGCAACGGATCGCTGAGCAACTTGAGGTTTTCCGGGGTGTTTTCGCCAAATAACGAGAACATGCGGTTATACGTCATGATCGGCGGCGATTGGTCGAGCAAGTGATCTTCCAGGGCCTTCCAGAAAATGCTCAGGGCCTCGAAGAAGAAGCGGTCCGGATCGTCTTTGGCAAAGCTCATCCGGCCCACGGCGGTGGGCACGTCCAGGCCGAGGTTCTCAATGAAGCCGGCCGCCATGACAAAGCTGTCGAGCAACGGTGCGCTGGCCAACTCACCTTTGACCTTGTAATCAAAGCCCGGCCCGGCGCTGGCATCTCCCGCCAGGCCGCTCGCAAGACGGCCGGATGATTCATAACTCTCGAACCAAATCAGCGGCTTACGACAGAAAGCTTGAAACAGGGTGCGCTTTACCGCCCATTCCGCGCGTACCGACAGCTTGGCATTCGGTCGGCTGAGCTGAGGGTTTTCCCGTGGATCAAAGCCCAGCACCACCCAGGCATCCAATTCGGGGATATAGCCGTGGCAGTGAAACTGTGCGCCATTGACCTCCACGGTCTGACGGTTGGGCTCAATCCCCTTGATCGGCCAGGCGCCGGCGCGGAACCACAGGTCCTCGATCACATCGCACAGCTCTTCATCGCGCTTGGCCGCCAGTTCGGTGACCGCCGCACGTTTCTGTACATCCGGATGGTCACGCTCCAGCTCCTTGAGCTGCAGGCCCTGACGAGCCAGCGGTGCGATCAGCTCGCGGAAACGCGGGTGCTCGCCCTGCAACCGGTGATAACAGGCGTTCATCTGCTGACGCTGGGCGTCATTGATGCGCAGGTCGAAGGGGTTGCTGTCGGCGTCTTCGAAGCCGGAACTGAGGTTTTCGAACGCTTGCAGGCGCTCAAAGCCCGGCAGGCTGCGCACCATCGGCAGGATGCGCGAGTGAAAGGTACGCACCACCGCCTGGGCATCTTTCATATCAAGCGGTTGGCCCCACAAGCTCATCATTTGCATGAGCTTGTGGATGAAGTCCTTGCGTGACTCGCGGGTAAAGGTCACCACCGTCATTGAGCTCAGCTCGAAGCCCAGATAATGGGTGAGCAGCAAAATGCGCAGTACCAGCGAGGTTGATTTACCGGCCCCGGCCCCGGCAATGACGGATGTCGAAGGCGTATCGCTGAAAATCATCTTCCATTGCGCCGCGCTGGGCTGGGCATGGGCCGGCAGCAACCGCGCCACGTCGGCCTTGAGACGTTTTTTCAGGTCGGCGGTCAGGGGCAACCGCCAATCGTCGAACAGGCTGTCGTCGATGCCGGGGGCTCGGTGCTCATCCGGGCGGAAATCACGAATCAACAGGACTTGTCGGCCCTCTTCGATGCCATCGGCCTTGCCTTCGCGATAGCCATACTCCACGCCGGCTTCGTGACCACTGCGAAACCCATCGGCTTGCCCGTGCAACCACGAAAACCGGTGCTGTGCGCGCAAGCGGGTCAGGCCGTGGCCAAACAAACGGGCGGCGAGGCGTTTCAACAGCGGCATTTGTGCCAGTGGGCGCAGTTCAGGGGGCAGATCAGGCTTGTGTTGCGGCACGCGGACTCCTGCGATGAGCTGGGTTTGACAGGTGCGCCATGGTCGCCGGAAACGCCGCGCAGTTCCAGCCAATTGCTGTGGCGTCATGCAGTTAGGCGATGAACTGAAAGTCAAAGCAGCGCAAACCAATCAATTTAGCTGATAGGAATCAGGCATTTTTTACGCTTTTTATCGATGTTGGGCTGACGGATGATGCCGTCATCAACAGGAGGCAATCATGCTCGAACTTCGACCTTTCAAATCCCTGGGCGGCGCCCATCATGGCTGGCTTGACGCTCATCATCACTTCTCGTTCGCCGAATACCACGACCCCAAGCGCATGCACTGGGGCAACCTGCGTGTGTGGAACGACGACATCATCGCGCCAGGCACCGGCTTTCCACAGCACCCGCACCGTGACATGGAGATCATCACCTATGTGCGCGAAGGCGCGATCAGCCACGCCGACAACCTGGGCAATAAAGGCCGTACCGAAGCCGGTGATGTGCAGGTGATGAGCGCGGGTACCGGGATCGCCCACAGTGAATACAACCTGGAAGCCACGCCGACCAAGATTTTCCAGATCTGGATTATTCCCAACGAAGCCGGGCTGCCGCCGTCATGGGGAGCCAAGCCGTTTCCCAAAGGTGAGCGCGAGGGCTTTGTGACCCTGGCCAGCGGCAAGGTCGGTGACAGCGAAAGCCTGCGCATTCGTGCTGATGCGCGCCTGGTGGCGGCCAATTTGAAGGCGGGCGAAAGTGCTGAGTACCGACTCGACAGCGGCCGCCGTGCCTATCTGGTACCGGCCACGGGTGTGATTGACGTCAATGGCGTGCGTGCGCAGGCGCGAGACGGCGTGGCGGTCGAGGATGAGCAGGTGTTGCGGGTGACGGCGCTTGAGGACAGCGAGATCGTATTGGTCGATCTGGCCTGATCGAAAGGTGGGAGGGACGGTGCGACCTGCTCCCGATAGCGGTGTGTCAGTCAGCTGATTGAATAACTGTCGCACCGCTATCGGGAGCAAGCCCCTCCCACATTTTTTACAACTGTGTCAGTTGGAGCTGATTGCGCCATCTACCAGCACTTGCGCCTCTTGCACCAATTGCTTGAGGTGATCTTCGCCAATAAAGCTTTCGGCGTAGATCTTGTAGATATCCTCGGTGCCCGATGGCCGTGCGGCAAACCAGCCGTTTTCGGTCATCACCTTCAAACCGCCAATCGCCTGGTTATTGCCCGGCGCGTGGCTGAGGATCTGCTGGATGCCTTCCCCGGCGAGTTCGGTGGAGGTCACCTGCTCCGGCGACAGTTTACCCAGCAAGGCTTTCTGCGCGGGCGTGGCCTTGGCGTCCACACGAATGGCGAACGGTTCGCCCAGGGCGTCGGTCAGGCCACGGTAGATCTGGCTTGGGTCCTGGCCTTTGCGCGAGGTCATTTCCGCCGCCAGCAGCGCCGGGATCAAGCCGTCCTTGTCGGTGCTCCACACGCTGCCGTCTTTACGCAGGAACGACGCGCCGGCGCTTTCTTCCCCACCGAAACCCAACGAACCTTCGAACAAGCCGTCGGCAAACCACTTGAAGCCCACCGGCACTTCATACAGACGGCGGCCGATGCGGGCCGCCACCCGATCGATCAGGCCGCTGCTGACCACGGTCTTGCCCACGGCCGCATCGGCGCGCCAGTCAGGACGGTTCTGGAACAGGTAGTCGATGGACACCGCCAAGTAATTGTTCGGCGCCAACAGGCCGCCGGACGGGGTGACAATGCCGTGGCGGTCGTGGTCCGGATCGCAGGCGAAGGCGACGTCGAAGCGCTCCTTGAGGCCGATCAACCCCTGCATGGCATAGCTGGAGGACGGGTCCATGCGGATCTGACCGTCCCAGTCAACGCTCATAAAGCGGAAGGTGGCATCGACTTCGGTATTCACCACCTCCAGGTTCAGGCGGTAATGCTCGGCAATCGCCGACCAGTAGCGCACCCCTGCTCCGCCCAATGGGTCGACGCCCAGGCGCAGATCGGCGCTGCGGATCGCGTCCATATCGATCACGTTGACCAGGTCCGCCACGTAGGTATTGAGGTAGTCGTGACGGTGGGTTGTGTCGGCCTTGAGCGCCTGGGCATGGGAGATGCGCTTCACCCCGGCCAGCTTGTTGGCGAGCAGCTCGTTGGCCTTGGCCTCGATCCACTTGGTCACATGGGTATCGGCCGGGCCGCCGTTGGGCGGGTTGTACTTGTAGCCGCCACTTTGCGGCGGGTTGTGGGACGGCGTGATGACAATGCCGTCGGCCAGGCCGCTGGTACGGCCACGGTTGTAGCAAATAATGGCGTGGGAAATTGCCGGGGTCGGCGTGTATTCATCACCTTCGGCGAGCATCACATGCACACCGTTGGCTGCCAGGACTTCCAGGGCGCTGGCGCCGGCCGGCGTCGACAGTGCGTGGGTGTCCAGGCCGACAAACAGCGGCCCGTTGATGCCTTGGGCTTCGCGATACAGGCAGATCGCCTGGCTGATGGCCAGCACGTGCCATTCGTTGAAGCTCAGCTCGAACGAGCTGCCACGGTGCCCGGACGTACCGAAGGCCACGCGCTGGGTGGAGATCGCTGCATCAGGCTGGCCGGTGTAGTAGGCCGTGACCAGTCGCGGGATATCCACCAGCAACTGGGCCGGCGCCGGTTTGCCCGCAAAAGGACTGATTGTCATGCATAAACCTCGGAAAGAAGGATGTGGAAAAATGGCAGTTTACTGAGAGTTGGACTACTGCGCGACGGTATCGATCCTACAACACAAATAGAAATTTCACCCAGTCTGCGCCTGGCGCAAGGCGTCGCTCAATGCCGCCAGGGCAATGTCCAGATTAGGGTGCCCATGGAAGGTGTGGCTCACGCGCAGGTTCTGGTGATGCAAGCCGCTGACGCTGAACAGCTCACCGGGTGCAACCACCACTTGCTGTACCAGCAAACGCTGGAATACCTGGCGCATATCCACGGCACGCGTGGAGGCCAGCCAGAACGCCGCCCCAGCCGCCGGCATTCGAAAACTCACCTGCCCTCCCAACTGTTGCTCCAGGCGCAGGCTCATCCGCACCGCTTGTTCGCCGAGCTGTTGGCGCAGCGTGCGCAGGTGCTGATCGAAACGCCCGCTTTGATGTAAGCGGGCGATGGCACGTTGGCGAATCGACGACAAGCGAAATGAGCGCAACAGGAATTGACGCTGCAACTCAACGCCCAGGCGCCGCGCCAGCAAAAAACCATAGGGGGCTTCCGAGCCGAGCAGTTTTTCGAATGAAGAGAACACGATCACCCGGTCAGGGTTCACCAGATCGCGCAACGCCGTGTGGGACGTATCGAAACTCAGCCGGCCGAAGGTGTCGTTTTCCAGCAGCCAGCAATCGTGTTGGCTCAGCAGCCGCGCCACTTCCAGCCGCTCGTAGAGCGACATCGTCACCCCCGAAGGCAAGCTGACCGTGGAAGAGAACATCACCAGGTGCACCGCTTCGTCGCGCAGCAGCCGCTCCAGGGTCGGGCGGTCCAGGCTACCCTCGGGTGTCCAGGGCAACTCAAGGATGCGCACCCCTGCGTCCTGGAACAGGCGCAGGATGAGCCAGTCACAAGGTGACTCCACGATGACCGTGCTGCCCCGCAGGCCCAGCACTTCAATCAGGATGTCCAGCACGCCGCGCAGGTCGGCACCGATGTACACATTGTCGGCGTGCCAGCAGTGGGTGGGCGACGAGGTGTAACGTGCGGCCAATGCGGCCCGTAATTCCCAGACCCCGTACGGCTGGGACCAGGGCTGCAAGTTTTTCGGGTACTGGCGCACCAGTTCGCGTTCCAGGCGCAGCAGGGCTGTGTCCAGTGAGGCCAGCAACGCGGGCTCATCGCCACTGAGCACGGCCATGCCGGGGCGTCGGGCTGCCGCGTAGAGGCGGTCGAGCAAATCCCCACCCGCCCACGCCGAGGGGTTGGCAGACATGGGCCAGGCGTAATAACCGGACTTGGCCACCGAATACACACGGCCTTCTTTTTCCAGCAACGCATAGGCGTACTGGATCGTCGAGATCGACACGTTCAGGCGCCCGGCCAACTGCCGCAATGACGGCAGCTTTACGCGGGTATCAGTACTGACCTCGTTGATCAGGGTAATCATGTAGCGGTAGACCGCCTGATACGCGAAGTCCGCCTGACGCTCGCCGCGCAGGGTCATTGCCCGGACGAATGCACGGCCAGGACGGCGCCGTGGGTTGCAGGGGCACGCCGTGCGCCATGGACGTCGACAAGGGGACGTTTGCGATACAGGTGCTGCAACAACGGCAAGGGCACGCCGCTGGTGTCCGTGACCCACTGTTGCAGCATATCGGCAGACGGCTTGCCCTGAAGCACCTTGTGCAGTTCCGGCAGCGCCACCAGCATGCCCGGATGGCACTGGCGCAAATAGCTTTCCAGGCGCTCACCATGATGAATGAACGGCGAAAACAACAGGCAGATCAGTTGGGTTTCATCCAGGCCGAAGAATGACTCGGCAAAAGTGCTTGAGAGCAAGCGCCCTTCAGCCGTGCCGGCCTGGGCGAGCAGTTCTTGGGGCATATGCAGGCCAAGCATGTACGGCGTTGCCTGCTGGATAAAATCTTCGACGCCCTCGGCGTAGTCCAGATCCCGCAGGCACTCAGCCTGCAGCCCGCGCAAATGGGCCATCAACAGCGGGTTGGAATAAGCCGGGTGCGTGAAGTGAAAACCCAGCGGGTCGGGGGTGTAGGCCATGAACTCAGTCAACAAGGACGATGAGCCCAGGTCGACGTCCTCCAGCAGGTCTGCCACACCGATGTAGGCGAGGTGGCGGTGGCTGGCCTTGCTGGGATCGTCATGGGCGACATAGTGGTCGCCGAATGCATCACGGTAATAACCGCTGCTCCACTCCTCCATTCGGGCGAACAATGCGTTGAGCGATAGCGCGCGGCCTTTGGCTATCGGCATACCGGCGCCCACGGCGGCTTTCTTGAGCCAGGCGAGAAACTGGCCTTGCTTGCGCGGGGAGTCACCGCTGACCAGCGCATGAACGCCGCCATTGCAGGTGGTGACACGCTGATAGAAGTCTCCAAGGGCCAGGTATGTGTCGTTGCACAGCATGGCGCGGCAGTCGCCGGAACTCAGGTGCCCGATCAACAACCTGGCGCGCCGGCTGATGTCTCGGGCCACTGGTGAGGCCGGGCGCAGGTGATTGAAGGGTTGTACCTCGTGGTTTTCCACCATTAACAACTCCACGCGCGGGTCGTCGTGGAGGAACAAACGGCCATAGCCCCGATTGAGGGTGTCCAATTGGCTTTCCGTGATGCCCGTATGACGCAGCGTTGCGACCCGCAGGTGAAAGGTACGGGGCGCACGCCCGGCAATGCTCAACTGGGCGGCGCGCAACAGCGCCAGGGTGTAGCTGCTGACTTCACCCCCGCCATGGGCCAACAGTATTTTGAAATCCCCCACCTGCTCCATGCCCCCTGCCGCCACAACGATGCGCTGTACCAATAACTGGAGTGCCGTTCGCCCGGAGCGACTGAAGTGCCCAATCAAACGCTGCAGAACTTGTTGGTAAACATGGTTCATCGCCTGCTCGTGAATAGTGCTCATAGTTCTACTACCTGAGTTGAAAGATCAGTTTCAAGCAACTGCTGGACAGTGCGTGCTCGACTTATTTTGCGTGTGGGAAAATCGCGCACTGCCTCGTGCGTCGATAAATAAACACTAGCAGCCTGTTGCCAAATCCCTGGGGCTTTGGCCAGCATCCAGTAGCCAGCACACGCACACAAGCTGCTGATATTTATGAAATAATTTAATATTCCCAATACCCTTAAGACCATTCCTACAGTTTCCTACAGTGTTTTAGCCAGCGTTTTAAAGAAGCTTCCGACAAAGCATTAAAAACAACTTTTCGATATAGGGGCTAGCGACTTTTTATAGAAACACCTATGCGCTGCGCACGCAGAAGCCCTGCCTAGAGTTCGAATAACTAGCGGTGACCGCGTCATTGAATCAATCATTGCTCAATCCTTGAGATGAAAGTGAAGGCGTAATTATCAGTGCTGGAATAATGATTAATAGATACAGAACTTGGCCAAAAACCAGTGCAGATGAACAGGCGTGGCTGCATAAAAAGCGCACACACAACAACGCCGCGCTGTGATTCAGCGCGGCGTCAGGGACCAAGAGCAGGATTCAGGGGGCTAATGCGCCGAACGGTACCTTATGGCGCCCGCAGGTTAAGCCCTGACAAATGGCGCATTTGCCCCATTCGTTGAGAGACTGGAGCATTCATTTGCGAATACTCCTACAGCTCAAACAGCTTCAACCTGCAATGCCACACGCTCGCGGCACGGGCATTCGTCCATATAGCGGTGCGCTTCGACGAATTGGCTGAACGGAAACACGGTAGTTTTCAGCGGCACAAGCACACGGTCAGCGGTCAACTGGTTGATATCACGCAACGCACGTTGCAGTGCAACCTGGTCCTGGATGATGCCCAGTTCCGGTTTTCCGGTGAAATTACCGATGCAGTGCACAAAGAACTGAATATTCTTCTGGAACGCCGCGCACGCCGGGAAGGGTGTCTGGTTACCGCCCTGCAGGCCATACAGCACCAGGCTGCCGCGCGGAGCCAGCACATCGCCGAGCAGCGACATCTGCGGGCCACCCAAGCCATCGAACACCACATCAACGCCGCGGTTGTCGGTGAACTTGTTGATTTGCATCAGCAGGTCCTGTTCTTCGGTGACGATGACCTTCTCCGCACCGAGAGACAGCAGGTATTCACGCTCGTCACTGTTTTTGGTCGCCGCGATCACCCGCACACCCAGGGCTTTGCCCAGTTGTACGAACGAAGGACCGGCGCAATGACTGGCGTCGGTGACCAGCGCAAATTGCCCCGGTTTGACCCGGGCCAAGTCCATATAAGCAAAGTAGGCAATCAACAGCGGTGTGTAATGCACACTCGCTTGAATCGGACTCAAGACGTCCGGGTAGCGGGTCAGGGCCGAACGGGGCAGGACGATCTGTTCGCCATACACCGGGTAATCGTTGGGGCTCTCGGCCGGAAAACTGGCCACTTTATCGCCCACGGCCAGATCATCCACGCCGTCACCCAGGGCTACCACGACCCCGGCCATTTCATGGCCCAGGCCAGAAGGAAGACGTGCATGGGAAGACGCCAGGTTCTGGCGCCACAAAATGTCATACCAGCTGATGCCAATCGCTTCGACACGCACCTGCACTTCGCCCGGCGCGGGCTGTGCGGCTGCATGCTCTTCGCACTTGAGCACCTCGGCCGGACCAAACTTGTGAAAACGAATCGTGCGGGACATCGCAAACCTCGCCAAAGTAACCTCTAATGCCATGAACTCTATCTGGGCTTTCCAGGTAAGGCCACCGGTCGCCGTTAATAGTCGACATGTCTGTCATTGATTCCGCATGTGAGGAATAGACCTCAGGCGTCGTGGGAAAACTCCATTGACCTGTAGGAAAACTCAATTAGCCGGTGCAGAGTACCAGCCTTTCCCCGTAAGATTCACGCCGGGCATTGTTCCTATATGACCGCTCTCGTCAAGTTCGCTGACTCTTCCAGGACACAAGATGAACCGTAACGACCTGCGTCGTGTCGACCTTAACCTCTTGATCGTATTCGAAACCTTGATGCACGAGCGCAGCGTGACCCGCGCCGCCGAGAAACTCTTCCTCGGTCAGCCGGCCATCAGCGCGGCGCTGTCACGCCTGCGCGGGTTGTTCGATGACCCGCTGTTTGTGCGCACCGGCCGCAGCATGGAACCGTCGGCCCGCGCCGTAGAGATCTTCGCCCTGCTCTCCCCGGCCCTGGACTCGATCTCCACCGCCGTCAGCCGCGCCGCCGAGTTCGACCCTGCTACCAGCACTGCGGTGTTTCGCATTGGCCTGTCCGATGACGTTGAATTCGCCCTGCTGCCTCAACTGCTCAAACGCCTGCGCGCGGAAGCCCCCGGCATTGTGCTGGTGGTGCGCCGCGTCAACTACATCCTGATGCCGGGCCTGCTGGCCTCCGGCGAAATCTCCATCGGCGTCAGCTACACCGCCGACCTGCCGGCCAACGCCAAGCGCAAAGTACTGCGCCGCAGCCTGCCCAAACTGCTGCGCGCCGACAGCGTGCCCGGCTCCTTGAGCCTGGACGACTTCTGCGCCCGCCCTCATGCCCTGGTGTCGTTTGCCGGTGACTTGAGCGGCTTTATCGACGAAGAGCTGGAAAAACTCGATCGCAAACGCCACGTGGTACTGGCCGTACCGCAGTTCAATGGGTTAGGCACGCTGCTCGCAGGCACGGACATCCTGGCCACCGTGCCGGACTACGCCGCTGAAGCACTGACCTCGGCAGGCGGCTTGCGCGCCGAAGACCCGCCATTGCCGGTGCGCAGCTTTGAACTGCACATGGCCTGGCGCGGCTCGCAGGACAATGATCCGGGGGAGCGGTGGTTGAGGTCGCGGATTCAGATGTTTTTTGGCGACCCTGAGAGTCTCTAGGTATCGTTGGGCAGGCTGTTTAGCTGATCATTTCTGCCGCTCCATAGGCAATGGAGATCCATCCACTTCCAGTGGATTGCTACATTGGGGGCATATCTGAGGGCATGCTTTGGATGGTTTGAAAAGGATGCCCCCAGCCTGAGGTCCAACAGCCCCTTCTCGAAAAAGTCATACGCTTCTGCTCCCAAACCGCCGTCGAGCGCTATCCGATCACCTCAGCTTGTCGGTTACTATCTTCTGGCACCTCTGAAATACTGCCGGCCCGGTGCAGGGACGCGATACTGTCCTCCCCCCGAACATAGCGGCATGACCCAAGGGTGACGGAGACCAACACGATCAATGAGGAACGGGTGTAAGCGTATGGCGAATTACACTCTAGCTCTTATGGCCGGGATCGGGTAGGTGAGTTGCCGGACGGCTAGCCATTTTCTTCCCGTAAGTCCCACCTAAGTCAATGCACGGCCGGTTGAGGTTTGACTCAATGGGCGTGATGGCACCATAGCGGCCCCGCGACCTTTCAATAGGAATGGTGCGTTCCACCCATCAGACCAGGATGCAAGACCAATCAGGGAGTGATCGATGTTCACCTATGACGTAGCCCAGCCTACGGATCAAATGCTGCTAAACGAAATCCTAAATCTCGATAACGGGGAGCCTCTGGACGTAGACACGTTCCTGAGGCGCGATTTGGTGATCGTAATACAGGATAGGAACGAACTCGCCGGCCGCTACGCTCGCAACCCGAATCAGCCATGGCTGGTATGCAGGATTTGCGGCGGTGCGGTGATGCTCGTGCTTACGCAACAGCGGCGGTTTCACTTCCGTCACCATCCGGATGAAGAAGGCACCAGGGGCTGCCCGATATCAACTAAAGGGGCATTCAGCGCCGATCAGATCAATCGGATGAAATACAACGCTGCGAAAGAAAGCGCGGCTCACCTGCGACTCAAAGGCATTATCAGGGACAGCTTGTATGCCGATTCGGCCTGCTCGGAACCAGAGGTTGAAAAGGTATGGCGTGGGATGCCCATCGCTGACCGGGCAACATGGCGCAAGCCTGATGTTCAAGTTTACCGGAAGCAGCAGCGGTTTGCGTTTGAAGTGCAGCTGTCCACTACCTTTCTTACGGAGATCGTAGGCAGAAGAGAGTTCTACCGCGTCAACGGTGGTGCCATCGTATGGGTTTTCGAGGGCTTCAATCCCCAAGAAAACCGTACCGCTGAACAGGATATTTTCTACCTCAATAACCTGAACGTCTTCGTTGTGAATGAGCGAACGTTGGAGCGCTCCCGAGAAGCAAAACGTATGGCGCTGACCTGCTGGTACGCGGTTCCACACCTCAAAGGTCGGATGATCTTTAACGAATGGCATGAAGAAGAGGTGTTTCTTGATCAGCTAACTGTCGATACGGAACAGCAACTGGTCTATTTCTACGACTATGTGACTCACCGAAAAGAGCTGGAGGAAACGATCGCTCCTGCCCGACTTCGCCAAGAATTCCACGACTTTTGGCTAGAACACGGTACCAGCGAGGAGCCCGAGGCTGACTTGGCCTGGAGCGAGCTGCGAGAACGTATGACTCTCGCAATGCCTCAGGTTTCGCTGCCTCGCTCATTTCATGAGGGCCGATTTCATGGCGCAGTATCCATTGTTCTCAGCGCAAGATATGGTCGCCCCATTGGCTACCGCCTGCCCCGCCTGATCAATGTGACGAACACCGCATTCGACTACTACAAAGCCTATTTGTTGCCTTTCGGCTGGACACTGGAAGCTTTCCACCAAGCAGAGTCGTTGGCCTCCCAGGACACGAAAAAGACGTGGGAAAAACGCCGCAAAATCATTCGAGAAGCTCTGCGAAGCAAAGATCCGGCGTACCGCCAAGACCTCAAATACAATCGGTTGTTTGCGTTCTTGGTGCCTGAGATCAAGGAAGAACTTGCGGCTGAGAGACATTGGTGAGAAAAGGCTTGGCTCACCCTAGGCCTTTCATGCCTAGTAGCTCATTGTCGCGTTAACTCTCCACATGAGAATCGCCTTCGACAAGCGCATGCTGGCTTAGACGTTGATCACCCCCACCCCGCCACGAATACCCAGTCTCGCGTTTCGTCACAGGACCACCAATCCGCGGCAGCGCCTTCACTTAGCGAACCTTTGTTTCACGGCCATGATCGAGAAAGTTCGAGGCGCGAAGATCAATCACGATCGTCCCGCGAGATATCCGAAAAGTCTGTGAGCACATCACAATTGATGCAGTGGTACATGCAGGAAGCGTCTTGGTAATGCATACCGCAAAAGCATCCACAAAACGGGCAGCACTCTTGGATCTCCAAATCACCCCATGCCCAGACGCCCATATATTCCGGTAATGCGTCTCGCCCATACCCCGTAATTTCGAATGCATCAGCATTTTTCGCTATGAATCCATCCTCGCCTTCATCCATCAGGATGGGCAAGACGTCAGCAGGTTCGATCCGGAACCATTCTCCTATCTGCCTCTGTGGAGCGAAATGGATGTGGAGCTTCCCTTCAAGAGCTGCATCATTTTCTGAATGAATCCAGCCCATTACTTCCAAGGGAAAGGGGCTACCGGTCTGTAGCTGACCCCGCCGGCGCGTTATGTCGCTAGCGCGCCCAATTTTGATGTGAATGCAATTGTTGGCCTGTACCTGACCAATGAAATAGACCGGCATCGCATTTTTCTCGATAGAGGTGAGTCGGCACAAGGCGGCTGAAGAAATCCGCTGGCCCGCCCTATGAACCTAAGGGTTTATCTTGCGGGTGACATCAAGCTTACGATGCATCAGCGATACCATCGTCAGAATGTCGAGCGCGTCTTGCTCGGACATAGGCCAATCTATTTTCGTCGCATGCGCCAAAGGATTGCGGACGGCGCCGAACAGTCCGATTAGCAGATTCGCGAATCCCTTCTGCTCACTTTTCTCAGACTCTGTGGCCAAGGGGCCCACGGCAAGCATAGGGCTTTGCCCAAGGAAAGCCTTTGCCACCAAATCGGCGCCATCACCATTCAAGCCCGACAGATTTCGGATTCGTGCCGCAATCCCCTTTGTAGCCTCAAATACAGCGTGGAAGTAATTTTCGCTCAACAATTCTGCACGGCAATATTTCACAACCTCCTCATGCACTGCTCGGGCTTCTAGCGCAGCTTTGAGCCGGCCTACACGGGCGCGGGCCACATCCAGAGTGGTTGCCTTGTCCGCACGCCCGACCTTTCCATCATCGCGTACATAGAATCCCGAGAATGCTAGGACAACGTTGAGCTCATCCCTGCGCCAAATAAAGGCCTCACGATCCCGGGCGTAGCTCACAGGATTCATAGCGCTGTTGATGAAAAGGATGAGATGGTTCCCGACCTGATGCTGGTTTTGCATTTGTGCCAACGCGTTGAACAAGCGTTTCCACTTGGTGTTGTTGGCGTCGGCGTCTGGAACGCGAATGTCTTGGAGGAGATATCCAATTTGAGTGCCGCTCAAGCCACGTTCCGTATCAGCGAGAACACGACATGCAGCTTCTAGGTGTTGCGAACTAAAAGGTGGGATGCGGGTACTCAAAGCCAATCTCCATCGGTAAACACTAGAGTGCCGCTTGAGCACCTGGGAAAAATAGCCCATAGGCCAATGTGTCGAATGAGAGAGCGCACGAGGTGCTAGCCCTCAATATCCGATCTGAGGTTTTCCTCCAGATGCTCAACTCTGGATGTGCCCGGAATTGGGAACATGGCCGGCGAGTAGTTCAGAAGCCATTTCAAGGCATGGGTTGCCGAGGCAAGCTGGTCTCGAACCTCACCGGTTGAAAAATACCTTCCGGCGCTCAAAGGCGCGTAGGGAATGAACGCTGTTTCGTTCTGCTCACACCAGCGAATCACATCCTCGGACTGGTTATCCAGGATGCTAAATTGATTCTGAACCGCGGCGATGGGTGCAATCGCAATCGCCTGCGTGAGTTGAAGAATATCGACTTTCGACAAGCCCAGGCATTTGATCTTCCCTTCTTGACGCATCTTCTCAAGCTCCCCGACCTGGTCAGCCAAAGGGACATTTGGATCGACACGGTGCAAGTAATACAGATCTATCGCTTCGACGTTGAGCTGCCTGAGGCTCATCTCAACGCACTGGCGCAAATACGCTGGAACGCCGCATGGCGTCCACTTGCCGGGGCCTTGGCGGGTGAAGCCACCTTTAGTCGCAATGATCAGGTCGTCGGCATAGGGAAACAACGCTTTACGAATTAGCCCCTCGGCCACATTTGGCCCATAGGCGTCAGCGGTATCGATGTGTTGCACGCCCAACTCCACCGCTTTACGCAGGAGCTGAACAGCTTCAGCTTCTGAAGCTGGTGGGCCCCAGATGCCCGGCCCCGTGAGCCTCATGGTGCCAAACCCGAGGCGCCTAACCTGCTGTCCTGCCAAGAGTCCCGTACGGGCGGCGGTCATAAGTGCTCCAATTTTCGAAGGATATGGGTGTGTAAGCTATCGAGAAGAGCATCCCGTACGTCAGGAACAAGCATCTGATGCTGGATCCCGAAGTCGCTCAAAATCTGGTGCAAATGGCTGTCGACGGACGCCCTGAAAGGCAAGTTGGTATCGCGTCCTGGGCCAAGAGCAATGGAGCTATCAAGCCTGGTCGCAACGATCGTCGTGTAGCCAGGGAGCTGGCTGGTGATTAATGATTTGACCACGTCTACCTGGTGCATCGGTGCAGGTGTACCTCGATGCTCGACTGCGGCATTCCAATACGCCACGGCATCCATGATCGGTCGATCGAGCAATATCACCTCGGCAGTGTCAGCCGCTGCTCGTTGCGCCTCGAGCGTACGGTCGATAAACCACATCGTGGAGTCGTAGGTATGCTGAGTGAGCAGCGGGATACCTTGCTGTACCGCAAGCTTCCCGAACGATGGGATGGTAGCAACGCAGATGCCTTTGCACTCAAGTGAAACTTTGAGCGCTTCACAGAAGGTGGATTTCCCCGTGGAGTGGGTTCCAGTGACACCTAAAAGAACAGGCTTCACCATAGGCTTCCTTGCTCCGGGGGAGGCGATTGCTCGTCAGGTTGCGTTTTGAGCTGCGCGATTTTGCAGATGTCCTGCCAAGTGCTGGCAGATGACTTTTCGATAAGATGATCAAGCAATAAGGCCGTCGCATAAGCATCATCTGCTGCTCGGTGGAGCTGGTCGGCGACCCTATCGCGCAGCCCTGTATCAATGAGCAATGACTCAAGCCGATGGCTCTTGGCGTTAGGGTAAACGTGACGAGCAAGTTTCAACGTGTCGATGACCCCCACTGGCGACCAGTCGGGCAAGTGACGCTTCATAACGCCATAGTCGACCGACGCATTGTGCGCGACGAACCATCGGTTCTGCAGGTGCTGCTCGACGTCATCCATGATCTCAGCCCAGGATGGGCAATTTTCCAGCTCCGCGTTTTTAATGCCGTGGATGCGCTGGGCCTGCCAAGTGATCCGGTTGACGGGCTTGATTAACCAAGACAAAAGCTCGCGGTTTTCCATCGGTGGAAATGAGGCGATTCCCACTTCGACCAAGTCGGGTGGCGTATGTCCATTGCCCTCAACGTCTACGATGATGATTGGTTCAGAGGGCCAGGCGAAGTCTGTTTTCAGCATCAGAGATTCCTTGTTGCCTCGGCGCGGCCATGGCGCGCGTAGTGATGGGGCTTGTCAGCGTCGTGCACCTGATAGCCTAGGGAGTGCTGTAAATAGTAACGACGCTGTTCGTCCAGACCACGAACGACAATCGCACGGTCGTTCACATGCGGGTCTTCCACAGCACCCAGCTCGTGGCACATTCGATTGAGAATCTGCTGATCTGGCTTCTTCCATGCCGCCTTGCAGATGGAGAATTGCGAGCTAGGGCAGGTATCGCACAGTTCGGTGATGCCGAAGTGTCCGTTGTAATCGGGTTGCAGATGCGCATAGGCGACTCCGCAAGAGGTTTTGTGGAAGATCGGTGTCACCTGATTCTGCTCCCCGTACAACCTCAATAGCCTCTGCTCATCTTCCAGTGGGAGGAGCTTTCGCCTGGCCGTCATTTTGTATGGCTCAGGGATTCCTTGGCTCTGGTAAAACTCGGCTATCTCCTTTCGATAGAACAGCCCGCTAAATACGGTCGCGTGGGCATAGTTAGCGAGCGCCGCGGCCTTTGCAATGTGTTCTGACGAGTCGTTTAGCCCTGGAACGATCGGGCGCCAATACAACACCACTTTGTAGTGCCTGGCATGGCGGAACAGCATCTTCAGGCTGTTGGCAGCGATCGAAGACTTGATGGGTTCGATCTTCGGATCATCAATTCCTGAGTAGGTAACCAGCACTGTCAGCTTGATATTTCTGAGCGTATTGAAGCGCTCGCAATCGTCCTGAGATACACGCCATCGAGTGATCACAAGCACATTGTTGGTTAGCCCAGCCTCATCAAGCATACGCAGCAGATTGTGGGTATGACTCTTGACCTCGGGGAGCATCGGGTCGGTGGCCCGGTTGAACAACTGAATAGGTGTGATATGAGGCTGGAAATACCTGTGATTGATAAATCGCTGGAAGGCTTCTTCATCGCTCATCAGCGCCTGCGGCATGCGCTGATCGAAATTTCCATAAAGGTGACGAACGCAGTAGCTGCAATCGAGTGGACAGCCAATGATGTGATTCAAACTGAGCCCGCTTTTGCGGTACCCGACTGGATCTACAAGATTCGGGTTCGCGTTTTGTAACTGCGTCGAGTCGATGATTCTGACCTGGGATCTCACTGCGATTCTCCTTGCTTGCCATCGGATCATCAGATGGAGTGAGCGCCCATTTAGGGTGCCTACCCGCCCATCCTTGGTAGGTAACAATAATGGCCAGATGATAGCTTGATTTCTGAGCTCGCGGGCAAGCCCAGCTCGTATGGCTGAGCCAATAGTTTCGATATCCGCAGCATTCCACGTTCAAGTGCCACCAAGATGTGATCCAAAACAATTGCGAAACCGGCCAGAACGCACTATGTTGTGTTCAGGCAAATCAAAAAACACTACATACTGTGGTTATCGCTTGATGCGCCCGCTGTCTACCGATGTATTTTCGTAAGATCCTTAACGCATGAAGGAGATTTCGTATGACAGATCGTCGCCCTATCAACAAAGACGTCAACGTTCCTAAACCAGGCGGTGGTGAGCAGCCGCGTTCTCGCAATCAAGATGGACAGATTCGAGATAAACGGAGTGATGCGGGCAAACCCCGCAAGTGACGTGTAACAAATTCAGCAGAGGGCGCACACCCCTCTGCTGATTTTTGACGTCCTACAAAATCACGCGATTTTCGCGTCTTTTGCACTACTGATACCTTCGAGCACCGGTCGCATCACCTCGGCTGTGTAACGCGGGAGAGGTATCTTGAAGCTACCATCGGGGTCGTCCAGGATTAGGCTGTAAATGACCTCAGAAATCTGGCAGATTTTAGATCCCTTCAATCGGTCATATTCATACTGCTTTTCCTCCTCAGCTATCCGCACGATGGCAGACGGAATCCAGTTACCGGCGTGGGTGGCCCCCTTAAAAACTCCTTTCTCAAACGATTTATCCGCTTGTTTAACAGCCTTCCAGATAATGCTAAATATGTTGCTGACAGAGCTAGAGGCAAGCAATGGCCTCAAAACCTCGCGTGTTGCGCGTTCGGCCTTGAATACTACTGATGCGTTCTCCACTCGGTAGCTCAGATACTCCATGAGCTCTTCTTCAGCAACCTCATAGGTTAGCGCCTTCAAAACGGGTTCAAGTTCAGCCTTGTTTTTTTGTAGATCGTAAGCGATTAGCATCTGAAGGGACTGAACATCTAGTGCCAGGCCACCAGAATCATCACTGACATTAGGATTCCACTACAAAAAATCATATCGTTCATATTGACGGTAGAAATCTAGAGCATCAATTGATGTTTCTGACGATACCAGAATGATATGCCTGCTGAATAACTCGCTGATGCACTTATTTTGATACTCTGACGTAGGTGCCAACCGGCGATGCCATCGCTGAAGCTGCACAAACGATAAACATGCCACATCAGTTGGGCCTGCCATCGTAAGAGCAGCGAGCAAGATTATCTTTTCACGAAGCGTCAGTCCCTCATAAGGAACTCTGCAGTGAATGCCGTTACCATTTAGCTGACCCAGGTATTCATTTACACAGGCGCTACAACCACAAGTATCATCCCGACAAATCGGAAAAATGTGATCACACCCAGTGCACACTGGCTTATTCGCAGTATTACTCCTGGCAGCACGCTTCTGAGTTGCATGGGAAGCGCAATGAGGACACGTAAGATCTTTACGCTCCAAATGAGGCAGGAGTGGTAAGAGTGAGTTTACATTAGTCTTGATGGAGAACTCAGTAAATAAATCCCTGACCTTTTCGCCTTCTAAATATCGCTGATAAATACTTTCAACTTGCTCGGCAGAGAGATGACCTAGTGGATCAGCAATCACTTCCGTCGTCTGGACTAACGCGACTTCGCCAGCATCAGAGGTGAGCTCATCAAAATCTTCAGGTGGCATATGTGTCAAAAATCCTGTTTCCGGGGGCTATTGGGTGCGCACCTACGCAGCGCTTCAATTGCTTATTATTACCGTCCAGGGATGTCAGATTTCGACCTGCTGAGATCAATGACAGCGCTTGACGTAACCACACCTATGACGACAGCCTTCATTTGACCGAAGGCCTCCCACTCACTCAAACCAATCCCTGCACCAAGTAGAAGTGTGGTGATGAGGAGGAACCGCCAGCTTGGAGCGAGCAGTAACAAGAGCTTAATTAACGACGTCTGCGCGAGAAGCTCATCAACGTACTTCCGGTACTCTCGACCGAGAAAAAGAGCGATAGCCATCATGGCGCAACCAATAGTGAACGCCATTTTCTGAGTGATCGGGATGAAAAACAGCGCACCACCTCCAATGCTAAGCCAGTTTCCAGCTGTGGCTAAATTTCCGATGTATTTTTTGGCAACCTCTTGCCCTCTCCAAGACAAAGAAGGATTGAAACCGCCGATCATCAACATGGTGTTATCCTCAGTGTTCGTTGTTTATTTGGATAGTAAACTCAACGGCTTCCATTTGGCACTTTGAACAATGGTAGCCGGTGAATAATAGTAGGTTTATGCCCCTATCTTATCCATATGCCATACGGATGATTCCACTTCGCCCGCCTTGTAAGGCCCCTTGGCTCCAGTCAGGCGGCTTTCGTATAAATTTGCGTTACGAAGGTCGGCTCCTTCTAAATTCGCCCCGAAGAAATCCGCCCCACGCAGATACGATCCACGCAGGTCTGCACCCGCAAGATTGGTGTGTGCAAAATTGCCTTCGTAGATATTCGTACCAGGGCGGATTGTTGGGTCTTCGTATAGGCGCACGAACTTGCAGTTTCTAAGATCTGCTCGTTCAAATGTGGTGCATTGGCTTAGCCACTCTTCCCAAATAACAGAATTTTTAGCGCTCACACCGTAGAAGTTGAGCGTCAGCGCCCCTACCTTAGCAATCAAATACTCAAGCAGCGAACTACTGAAATCGAATTGATCAAAAGTTACATCATGCTGCGCCGCAGTTTCAGCCAGGGAGCGATTACGATCTGCGGCATCTTCTAAGGCTTGAAGCTGCCGCGAGTAGACATCAGGCTGATAAACGAACCGGACAGGTATATCCCAAAAGCGCCTTTGGACGTTGAAATCACAATAAGCTTCGAACAACTTGCTTTCGCGAGAAACTTGGTTGTACTCCAGACCCAACTCGCGAGCGGTGATCTGCAACCAATGACTGTGCTTCAATGGGCGGCCAGCAAGATGCTGCAGCATCCCACGACCTTCAGGCGTCAAAGGTGCTTCTGGATCGCTCAGGCGGCGTTTAGCAAGGTAAGCGATATGTTGGAGCAGAGGCGATACGGTAGGTTTCATGGCCTATTCCTTTTGGGCGGCAGTGTCCTAGTCCCTGCTACCAAAAAGAATGGCAAAAGAGGATGACGCATGAATAAACGGTGCTATTGCTCTACAGGATCTAGGACTGAAGGTGGCCGCTCCACGAGAAACAATCTTGAATCTAGGCATCAATAATTGTCAAGTCGCGATCGTTTCGCTATGAACGAGGTTCCTGTCTCCATGAGGCTCGGCTGTGATATTGCGTATGCTGAAGTCGACGAATCTGCCACTCCGCCCTTCCCCCCAACAGTAAGAACTGTAGTGGTCTAATGAAACCGGACACCCATTTAGGCGAGAATGCTCGCCAGATCGAGGTGTCAGATGACCAAACAACGCCGCTCCTTTACTCCTGAATTCAAACGCGAGGCTGCCGACCTCGTGCTCAAACAAAACTACAGCTACATCGAAGCCAGCCGTTCACTCGGCATTGGTGAGTCGGCATTGCGCCGCTGGGTTGACCAGATTCAGAAAGAACATAAAGGCATCACCCCGCAGAGCAAGGCTCTGACTCCGGAACAGCAAAAAATTCAGGAGCTGGAAGCCCGGATTGCTCGGCTTGAGCGAGAGAAATCAATACTAAAAAAGGCTACCGCGCTCTTGATGTCGGAAGATCACGAGCGTTCGCGCTGATTGACCAGTTGAGTGCACATGAGCCGGTTGATTGGCTGTGCAAGGTGTTTGACGTCACGCGCTCGTGTTACTACGCCCAGCGCCTGCGGCGCCGCACGCCCGATGTTGAACGGCTTCGATTGCGAAGTCGCGTCAGTGAGCTGTTCTCGCAAAGTCGCAGCTCTGCGGGCAGTCGCAGCATCTTGTCGCTGATGCGTGAAGACGGTGAGCAACTCGGTCGATTCAAAGTGCGTAGCTTGATGCGCGAGCTTGATTTAGTCAGCAAACAACCTGGCTCCCATGCCTACAAACGAGCAACAGTAGAAAGACTGGATATCCCGAACACATTGAACCGCGAGTTCGACGTGCCAGCGCCCAATCAAGTCTGGTGCGGCGATATCACCTACATTTGGGCGCAAGGAAAGTGGCATTACCTGGCTGTCGTCCTGGATCTTTGTACGCGTCGGATCGTGGGCTGGGCGCTGTCGGAAAAGCCAGACGCTGAGCTGGTGATCAAAGCGCTGGATATGGCTTACGAGCAGCGTGGCAGGCCTTCGGATCTGCTATTCCACTCGGACCAGGGATCGCAATATGCAAGCCGACTCTTTCGCCAGCGGTTGTGGCGATACCGCATGCGCCAGAGCATGAGCCGACGAGGAAACTGCTGGGATAACGCACCGATGGAGCGCGTATTTCGCAGCTTGAAAACAGAATGGATACCGACCGTGGGCTATCGAACTGCGCAGGAAGCACAGCGCGATATCAGCCATTTTTTGATGCATCGCTATAACTGGATTAGGCCTCATCAATTCAACGATGGGTTGGCCCCAGCGCGGTCCGAGGAAAAACTTAACGTCGTGTCCGGGATTAGTTGACCACTACAATCCCCCTCCTGGTCTGCCAAAATCTCTTTTCGTACCAGTGCTTTCGCAGCCTTCAGCTCATCAGTTCCTCGATCCAGCTGGGCTCCAATTTTAGTCTTTTCTGCTGGTGACTCCGGAGCCTTACGAACCGCCTGCATCAACTCTTCTACTTCTCGCTGTAGCGGCGCTCCTAGGACGACTGTCTCCTGCTCACCAAGCCGCCGATACTTGAGCGTCGCGTACTTCGGAAATTCATCTGTTAATACGACCTCCACATGGTAGAGAACTGGCGTTCTTGCATCCCAGCAATAGAGCGCCACAGCCAGCTGACAGCTAATAGATCTGAAAGAGTTTTGATCCAGCAACCGGTGTGCAGAAACGTCCTTCAAGGCACGCCGTATGACATGCGAGATTACCTCCATTTGGAAATCTGCCGCTAAGGAAGGCAGGTTCCGGGATTCGAACACGATGTCATCGGCCCACGTTACAGCATAATTTTTTTGAATGGCCTCACTGGAGCAGTGTTTGACGATCTTGTATTGACCGTCAATGAAGGTGTAGCGGAGCTGTCCGAGGTGCTCTTGAATACCATTCAACATATGACTAAAGGTCAGTGTACTGCCTGCGTAAGCAATGACGCACGAGCTGGAAAAGGACTCGATATACCGATTGAAATGCCCATCAGTATCGAAATGAGGAGTCCAAATTTTTACCGGAATGCGTCGAACCTTCTTGAAAATTTCGATGAGGCGCTCACGTGCATCGGTTCGACCCTCAGCAGACAAAAGCGTGTCGCCCACGAAAAAAATACGGTCATAATTTTTTTTCTTCCAGAAGGTGACGCCTGTGTAACCCGCAACAATTAATGTCATGCCCTGCTCCTCACCAATCCATATCGAGCAAGATATCTGGTTTACTCGCCAACTAGGTATCGCAGCCATTTCTGGTTAACCGACGTAGGCGGCTTGTCACCTGATGATGGTGCCGTCGCTGAAAAGATATCGGCTGCCATCGCAAGCCCCATAGCCCACCACTAACGCTTAGCTCATAATGATTTGGCATGGACGAGACATACAGACATCCATGCCAGTTTGACTAACTCACTCAGCCTTGCCCCCGCTGCTCCGAAGCCTCAGCCCAGCACGACCAGCTTTAAAGAAGTCGAGCCAGCCGTCACAGTGAATTTCGCCCGTATCTTCGAATTGGTCAGCATCCTCAGCATCTGGAAACGTCCCCAGATGCCGGCCATCCATCGTGCCGAAAACCTCAAACTTCCCCCCGTCTACCGAACTCCATACCGACCCGCTGACTGACCATCGATTATCAATTTCGACCCAGTACGGTGAGGTTGCCGTAGTATTCTCCATCACAGCGATGACTCGCTCATCAGAAAGAATGATTGAATCGCCCCGGATTTTGTAGACACCTCCATGCCTTAAACTGAGGCCAATCAGGAGGTGCCATGAGCAACCCACGTTATCCCGAAGAATTCAAAATCCAAGCAGTCAATCACGTGACCGAAAAGAAGCTACCCGTTGCTGAGGTAGCGGCCCGTCTCGGCGTGTCGACGCATAGCCTCTATGCCTGGATAAAGCGCTACAGCAAACCTCTAGAAGAGCGACAGCAGGACGATGATCAGCACGCTGAACTGCGTCGTCTGCGAGCTGAACTCAAGCGGGTCACTGAAGAGCGGGACATCTTAAAAAAGGCCGCCGCGTACTTTGCCAAGGAGTGCGGCTGAAGTACGCCTTTATCAAGCTGCGCGCGGGGGACTATTCGATTCGACGGCTGTGCCTGACGCTGAAAGTCCACCCCAGTGGTTATTACGCGTGGTTGTCTGAGCCACAATCTATACGCGCCAAAGACGACCAGCGACTGGTGGGTTTGATCAAGCATTCATGGCTAGAGAGCGGCGGAGTTTATGGCTATCGCAAAATTCATGATGATCTGCGCGAGGTCGGTGAAGACTGTGGTCGGCACCGTGTGGCGAGGCTAATGCGTCTTGAGGGACTGCGCTCTCAGACAGGTTATCGACGTCGCCCAGGAAAGTATGGCGGTAAGCCAGCGGTCGCCTCACCCAATTTGCTGAAGCGCCAGTTCGATGTCGTGGAACTCAACAAGGTTTGGGTCACCGACATCACCTACATCCGTACGTATGAAGGCTGGTTGTATTTGGCGGTGGTGCTGGATCTGTTTTCTCGTCAGGTCGTTGGCTGGTCAATGAAGTCGCAGATGACCAGTGATCTGGCTATTGATGCGTTGTTGATGGCGGTTTGGAGGCGTAAACCGAAGCAAGAGGTGATGGTTCATTCCGACCAAGGCAGCCAGTACAGCAGCTCCGATTGGCGCAGCTTTTTGAAGGCAAACAATTCGGTTGCCAGCATGAGTCGCTGAGGCAACTGTCATGACAATGCCGTGGCCGAGAGCTTTTCCCAGCTTCTGAAACGGGAACGGATCAAGCGAAAAATCTACACCACGCGGGAAGATGCTCGGAGTGATGTGTTCGATTACATCGAGATGTTCTACAACGCGAAACGTCGTCATGGCTTCAACAATCAGCTGTCGCCGGTAGAGTTTGAAAAGCGTTACGCAATGAGCTTGCAAGGTGTCTAGAGAATCCGGGGCGATTCAATCAACTGATCGGGCGAAGGGAGAGCGCTGGTGCTCAGAGGCTCAAGAACCCCACTGAAGCCTGGGACCTCAGAAGGCATTTTGATGGGCAACCAAATCCGCATCGGCGCCATTGCTCTCACTCTCCAAACGGGACAGCAGGCTACAAAGAAATAAAGAAACGCATAGACAAATATGTCTCATAAAGTCAAATATGACCAGTTAATCAACCCAAAAAAATATTAATATCTTTATAAATCATCATATTAGATAGATATCACGCTTAGGCACATCGCTTGCAATGGAGTTTGCTGACATTCACCCACAGGAATTGACCGATGGCATTGCTTTACTATCAAAACCTTGAGCGCCACCGTCCCGACATTCTCATGAGTCGGGCTTTTTATGGCCTCAAGGACTTCAGCGACTTTCTTCAGCAAACCGAAAAGCACCTCAACAGCGACCACGCCGTTAAGCGGCTGGCCTGGACAGCCGCTTCTCGACCTGAGGGCGATGAAGACAACGCACTGGGCGCTTGGATCAGTCTGGAGGCTCCCGAAGATCGGCCAGGCGAGCCGGAAGCGACCTTCCGTGCATTTCTAGACGAAGACGCTCGTGAGGTATACGAGCAAGGCGCACCAGAAGGCCGCCGCGTGGAATTCAGGTTTGGTCGCCAGCATTCAATCCGCATCCTTGATCGGGATCCCGCCGGCCAGCGCCTGCTGCTGGAACGGCAACCCACCGAGAGTCAGTTGTTGCTGCGCCCCAACACCAACATGCTCAAACGGCAGTTGGAAGCCATCGCCTGCCTGCAAGACACCCCCTCAGCTGAGCACCGGCCCTTGCTGCGCTTGCTGGAGGCCAACGACCATGCATGCTGGCCAGCGTTTGCCGCGCCACCACTGGCTGTCGACGCCTGGAAACTGTTGCTAGACCTTGAGCGCCCCGGCACCGACGAACAGCGTCGCTTCGTCGAGCAGGCCTTGCACACCACGGACTTCATGTTGTTGGAAGGCCCCCCGGGCTCCGGCAAAACCACCGCTATCTGCGAGCTGATCCTGCAAATGGCCGAACAAGGCAAGCGGGTACTGCTTTGTGCCTCGACCCACGTGGCCGTCGACAACGTCCTGGAAAAACTCATGGACGTCCGTAACGAGCATCGCGACCAGATCATTCCCATACGTATTGGCGATAAACGAAACGTCTCCGAAAAAGCCCGCGAATGGCAGTTGGAGAGCTTTCGTACAACCGAACGCAAGCGCCTGCAAGCGGCATTAAGCCGTCAGCGAGACTTGAGCCGGGCTCAACAGACATTGTTGAGCGCTTTGCGTCAGGACGAGCACGTCATAACACAACTGGTGCTCAGTACGGCCAACCTAACCTGCGGAACAACCACAGGCATCCTGCAGCATCCGGATCTGAAAAACCGGCGCAGCAACCACCCACCGTACGACATGCTGATTCTAGACGAGGCCTCCAAGACCACGTTCCAGGAATTTCTTGTCCCCGCAGTGCTAGCAAAACGCTGGATCATCGTCGGCGATCCGTTGCAGCTGTCACCTTATGTCGATGAACAGGCCATGGCGGCAAACCTTGACGCTTGCCTGCCCCAGGCATGGCTGCGCAACGCCTGTGTCGATACGTTCATGGCCCGTACCCGGCGACGCACCTCAGTGATTGCCAGCCCCGACAAGAATGCTCGGCAGGCCTACAAGGCTCAAGCCGAGGCACTGGGAGTCAACCTTGCACAAGCTGAGGACGGCACTTCGCTGTGGGATGCCTCGATCGTACTGGGAGCCAGCGAAACCCTGAGCGCACGCCTGGATGAACTGCCTCTGGACACGACCACCGTACGGGGCGAAGCACCTGTTATACTTGAGCGTCGTGCAGCAGCAGCCCGCCAGCGGAACCGGCAACTGAGGACAGCGGAGCCCCTACCCGATTGGAGCACCGAGTTGGCGTGGCGTATCAATGCCCACTACGAGCAACGCCAGGGTAGCAACGACGCCGGCTCCGAACAGACGCGCAAGTCCCAGCAGATCGAACAGTTGATGCCGGTCGAAGGAACGGGAGCAACGCTTGATCACGTTCAAAGGAACGTGGAACGGGTCCGTAAGGTTGCCCTGCCTTCTATCCTTGAATCCCTACAGGAAGGCTTTGGCCGTAACGCTTGGGAAAAGGCCGGCAACGCACTGAGTGATGGCCTGCCCTCCGACGTCATGGCTTCACGACACATACGGCTGAGTCATCAGCACCGTATGCACCCTGATATTGCTGCTTTCTCGCACCATCACATCTATAAAGGCCAAGCGCTGTTCACCCCTGAGCGGATGACGACAGACCGTACCTGGAGCTAC
Organism: Pseudomonas asgharzadehiana; assembly: GCF_019139815.1. Taxonomy (NCBI): domain Bacteria; kingdom Pseudomonadati; phylum Pseudomonadota; class Gammaproteobacteria; order Pseudomonadales; family Pseudomonadaceae; genus Pseudomonas; species Pseudomonas asgharzadehiana. Next base: position 3,264,533 of record NZ_CP077079.1, on the reverse strand, counting down.
GACAGGCAAGCGGCCTCCTGGCGCCATGTCAAGGCACGCTTCGATGCTCAATCGAACAGCAACACGGCTGAAGTCGATGAAGTCATCGCAGAACTCAAGCGCTTCGAGCGTTGGGCCAGAAAAAACCGCAGGAAGGACGGTCACCCCTGGGAGATCGCGGTGCTCACCTACTACCGCGGACAGGAACGCGCACTGCGTAAAGCCCTGCGTAGCTGGTCCGGAAATGGCTATGCCCAGCGCCACTTTAGCAAGGGCACGAAAGGCAACCCCTACATCACGCTGGATCTGTGTACGGTCGATCGCTTCCAAGGGCACGAAGCCGACCTGGTGCTGCTATCGCTGGTGCGTAATCACATGACGGCATTTCTACAGAGTCCAAATCGCCTGAACGTTGCACTGACTAGGGCACGCTACTGCCGAATCATCGTGGGCGATCGCCATCGCCTGGGCAAATACAAGGACAGCCTGCTCAGCAAGCTGGCGGATGAAAAGAACTGGGAGACATCGCTGTATGACAAGCACTAAAACCGAACGCGGCGATATCGTACTGACTCGCGAGGTATCCATTTCCTGCTGGCACGTGCTAGGTGAGGTCGCCCGGGCTACCCAACGCCCGGAGTTGCTGCCGCTTCTGCAACGTGCCGGCATGAAGAGCGCCATCGACGCCCTAGACATCGCCATTCACCTTTTTTGCGAGCCCTCCCGCCAAACTGCGGCCCGGCGCCTGCTGGAGATCGCCTGCGGGTTGGGCCTACTGCAACTGCTGCCAGAGTTCAGCGGATCGGGAGCCAACCGTGGAGCCTACGGCCTGACCGAACTAGGCCGGGAAGCCTTGCAACGCGAGGAGGTGTTCGTGCCCGAACACGCCTGTTGGCGGCTGTGGGCCAGCGATGATCCTTTGCTGGAGTGCCCGGTGCTGCTGATCGAACCGATCAAGGAGCCTGGTGCCAAGCAGGAAGTCCATAAAAAAGAGCAACCCGTCCCGGAAAAAATCCCTTCCTGGCTGAACCAGGTCCTACGCAAGACCATCACGCCCCCTGGCAACAAGGAAGCGTTGCGCATCGAGCAGTTGGAGAAAAACCTGCAGCCTCAGGAAGTACAGGCGACGCTTATGGCCACCTGGGACGTTGACAACACCCGCTTGCAATTGCACGGTAAGCTCGATGAAACGCTCATCGACACGCCCTCCTGCGCACCAAAAGTAACGGCACAGGCCGTCTGGCAAGGGTTGTTGCAGTCGGCGGGGCTGCACGAGGACTGGGACACCGAGACACTCGCATTAAAAAGGTCCTTCGACGCCAGCAACGCTGCTGAGCGCAATAGCCTGCGTGCCGACCTGCATGTGTCCACACCGCAGCTTCCGAAGTTGGGCCGTTTCGATGATCTGAGCATCGGTCGTGTGGCACTGACCCCGTGTTCGCCTGACGATGCACAACGCTGGGCACAATGGCGCCTGCTCGAACACATCAATCTCTATGCCAGCACCGAACAGTTCGAAACCTGGACTACGCAGGCCCACGCCCCTTTCCACACCTTCAAGCTGACCACACCACAGCGTAAAGAGCTCGCCGAACAGACCTGGCAACGGCGGGAAAACAGCCGCGCCACCACCACTTGGCACCTAGTTGCCGCTGAAGATTGGGGACTGTAATGACTACGAACACAACCAACCCCTGGGTGCGCACTCACACCGAGGTGCTCGACCAGCGTGCCTTGCCAATGCCAGCTGCCTGGCAAGCGACTCAAGTGAACCGCCTGCCAACACTGGAAGTCGGCCGTTCGATCCACATCTCCGGCAATCAGGGAGCCTTGCGCGACGAACTGATTACACTGCTGAACCAGGCAGTGGACATGGCAGTGGTCTGCAGTTTCCTGATCGCCGATCCGGCCATTGAGGCAGCGCTGAAGGTCACTGCCGAGCGTGGCGTGCGGGTGTATGTGATGCTGGCTTCGGAGGCCCGGCTAGGCAGTGAACCGAATCAGGGCGAGTTCGACCAGAAGACGCACGCGCAACACAAGGCAATGCTCAAGACATTAGGCAAGTCCGTCCTTTTCCGCACGGCGGCACATTTCCATGCCAAGGTAGTCCTGGTCGACCCATATACCCGGCCAGCAGGCGTCCTGCTCACCGCCAACCTCACCCAGGAAGCCCTCACGCGCAACGAAGAGCTCGCTGTCCGCCTGAGCCCGACACAAGTCGAAGGCATCGCCGGTTACCTGCGTTGGGCCATGTGGCAAACCGCGGAACATGAACTGCTTGATGGTCACGACTTCAAGGCCGCCAAACTCGTCAGCAGCGTGCAGCACCCGACGCCCCAGGGTGAAATCTGCGCCACCACGATGAAGCATAGGGGCATCGCCAAACAGTTGCAGCAGGCCCTGAAGAACGCGTCAACCCACATCATCGTCAGCAGCTTTGGCTGGGACGTGCAGCATCCTGTGGTCCAGCAGCTCTGCCAACGCGCCCGCGAGGGCCTCAAGGTGACGGTGCTGGCTCGAGTACGCACGGCGGCCATGCCGGCACTGTTGGCGCTGGCAGAGAGTGGTGCACAGGTTTACGGCTTCAAGTGGTTGCATGCCAAGGCGCTGTGGACCGATGCCGGAGACGCCATGGTGATGTCGGCGAATCTGGAGGCGCACGGTCTGGACGATAGCTTCGAGCTGGGCGCGTTGCTGGATGTGCGGCAAGCTGAAGAACTCAAGGTACGCCTGGAGCACTGGCAAAATATTGCACCCTGGCACCTGTTGCCAGCCCCGACGCTGGGGGATCTGAGTGGCGAGGTGCAATTGTGGCGCAACGGCCAGTTGAATCGGGTGCAGGTACTGACTGAAGCTGAAGTCAACCTGGGCGAGGTGGTTGCCCAGTCCGCCCACCAGTTGGAGACACCCCGTCCGGGAGTCTCCAACCCCTCGCAGAGCGATGATCCGGCCCACCAGTTGAAATGCTGCTGGACAGCAACAGCACCATACAGCCATCCAAAGGCGAGCCCTCAAATGCGTCCTGCGCAAGGCAACGAAAAACCCCAACCCTACTCCCCCAAAGTGCTTCGGGAACCTGACGGCCGCCTCACGATAGCCATTACCCAGCCGAGCGAGCTCAACGCTGCAGTACAGTTGCTCGGTGAAATGGGCGCCGCCGCGATCGTCATCGACAGGGGGCAACGCCCATGAGCGATACGCTGCTTTGCTGGCACGCGGAAAGAGCCGGCCTGGACGTACTGGAAGGAGCGCTCGGTAAACTTGCCGAGCGCGGCATTCAGATCAGCCGAGTGATGTATCTGATCCAGGCGCAGAGCCATGCACGCATCCCACCCAGCATCAACGATGCGCGAGTGGAACCGATCAGGATCGATCTGGTCGATCCGACTCGGCATCAGCTCATCTATGAAGCGATCCAGGAGCAGGTACTACCCAGGCTGAACACCGTCGCTGGTCGCCTGCACCTGAACCTCTCGCCGGGTACTCCTGCCATGCACAGCGTCTGGCTGATCCTGCATGCTGGCGGGGTGTTTGCCCCTGGCACCCGCCTGTGGTCATCCCAGCCCGACCGGCTTGATCCCGTGCAATTTGAGGTCAGCACCTACCTCGCCGAGATTCGTCGGCACCAGCGGCTGGATCCGAAGGTGCCTTCCTACAATCCGGAAGCCCGCTCAGCAGCACGCCGCGAGGCAATGAACAGCCTGTTTCGCTACGCCCGGGTGACGGGTGCTCCGTTGCTGATACTGGGAGAGCGCGGTACCGGCAAGAGCCGTCTGGTGGAGACCCAGGTGGCCACGCTCAAGCAGCGACCGAACAAGGTGGTCACCCTTGCTTGCGGCGGCCTGGAGTCGACGCTGGCCGAAAGCCTGTTGTTTGGCCACGTCAAGGGGGCCTTCACGGGTGCAGCACAAGAGCGCAAAGGCCTTCTTGCGCAGGCGAATGGCGGCATTCTGTTTCTTGATGAAATCCAGGATCTACCACGGCCAGTACAGCGCCAGTTGGTGCGGGTGTTCCAGGATCGCCAGCGGCGCTACCGCCCCATCGGCAGTGACAAGGAGATTAGTGTCGACTTCGAACTGGTCTGCGCCTCTAACCTTCCCATGGGGCAACTGCGCGAACGCCTGGACGAGGACCTCTGTGATCGCTTGAGCCACCTTTGCGTGTCGCTACCAGCCTTGCGCGATTGCCGCGAGGATTTGCATGAAGACTGGCAACGGGTTTGGGGAGATTGCCGTGTAGATGCAGACCTTCCCGTAACAGCCCCCTGGTCAAATGCCCTAGCGAAACGGTTGGCAGAGCACCCCCTGACCGGCAACCTGCGCGACCTGCAGCGTCTTGCGGCGCTGTGCATGGCCTGGTTCGAACCCGGCAACGAGGCCCATTGGCTGGACAAGGCTCTTCAGCAGTGGTCCGGTGCAGCCCATGACTCATCAACTGCCGAGCTTATAAGCATGGGCAGCCGCGAGGAGCAAACCAAGTATTTCCATGCAGAATTGGCACTACGAACCAAAGCAACTGAAGGGAGCTGGAAGGCTGCTGCCAAGGCGTTGGATTGCAGCGTAAAAACACTGCAACGCGACGCCGAGGGATACTGAGGCCTGCCAGAAGAACTAAATACTAATTTAAGGGAATACATTGAAAGCCATACGAATCCATCTTGGTCTCTGTCAGAAATCGCAACTCGCGATTGCTCGCAAACCTGATGCAACTGGGGGCAAGATTGGGGGCATAACTCATATTTTTTGATCTGAAATTACAGAGCTAGAGCTCAGTCAAAATGTTCTTTGGCGACCCTGAGAGTCTTTAGGAGTCGCCGGACAGGCTGTTTATCTGATCATTTCTGCCTTTTCATAGACTATGGAGATCCAACCACTTCCAGTGGATTGCCACATTCGGGGGCATATCTGAGGGCATGCTTTGAATAGTTTGAGAAGGATGCCCCCAGCCTAACGCTCAACAATCCCCTTCTTGAAAAATCACTCGCTGCTCGCCGTCGAACGCTTTGCAATTGACCTAGAGAGATTCAATCCAACTTTTCGATATTGGCGCGCAACATGCCGAGTTCAAGCGTGATCTGTCGCGCCCCAAGCATGCGCGATGGGTTGGTGAAGCACTTTGCCACGGGTGCCTTATCGGCAACGCGATAAACGCGCCACAACTCGTAGCGGTCCCGTTCACGTAATGCCTTTTCAAACTCTCTGCGGGGCCATTCAAACCTGCCATCCACACCTGTAGTTGATTTCACTTCAATCCACCGCGGCTGCCCGTTGATGTCAATGGAGCGGATGTCATGGTCGGCGCCCGGCTCGTCTTGCGATGTCCATACGACGTACTGTTCAGGATTCGCGTAGCCCATATCTCGCACTTTCTGAAGCTCCATGCGATAGACCAGTTCCTCGCCACGTTGCCCCACGCGACTAGCCCGTTCATTCTCCGCAGCCGTGGGTGGTAGCCAGACATTCGTGGCTCCACCGCCACCGCCCCCCCCTCCTCCGCGTGGTTCTATTTCTACTCCTTGGGTCGGCGCAACCGTTAGTAAGACATCTTCGAGATTTGGTAAAGCGAAAGTAGGTGCCACAGGTGGAAGCGTTGACGGCTCGTTAATAATGCGCGGCGTAGCGGTATCAACGGGCTGGACCGCGTCGCTGCTAGTGGAGCCAGAGGTGTTGAGATTGTCGAAGACCTGACGCAATGCAAGCTCCTCAAAATCCTCATCACTTTCGTCATCGTCATCGTCATCGTCTTCGAGCTGGTTGGCCTCCTCATCATCCGCGATCGATCGGAAGCTATTGGAAAGCCCCATCTGCTCTAGATACTCTCTTAACTCCTCAAACGTTCCACAAAGAAGAAGCGGAAGAAATGCGTTGGCGATGCTGCGCATCGTTGCCACGCTGGTAGCGCCAGCGATTTCTGCAAGCGCTTCAGCAAGCAATAGTTGAAATCTGCTTTTGGTCTTTGGCGGAATGACACAGACCTGCCCAGCACTGACCGCCACCTGAGCAGGAACGACAACGCTCGTCCCAGCCACGCTGTAGCGACGTTCCATACTCGAAAAAAAAGCAATGTCACGAATACTGAGGAGGTCCCTTTTGATCATGGAAAGTGACGCTGGCTGGAAACCTGAATGACCATGCCGATTTCGATAGGCAACTTCAAACAGTGCGCGCGCAAAAAGCGGTCTATGCAGAATGGCGATGACGCGCTCGGCCTGTTTAGGCTTAAACCAAAGTGGTGGTCGACACGAAGAACCGAGTACAGCCTCACTTGTACCAGCGATTGCTGACAGTGGACGAATGCCGAGACCTGCAAAAAATGAGCGAGCGTGTTCGGATCTGTCAACGACTCCGGTGGCACTGTCGGCATTTCGAAGTGCTTGTTCGAGTGCCGGAAAATCTGGTTCGAGGAGTTTTCCAGAACGCAACTCACCAAGAGTGAAGAGTCGCGCTCGATCGTCGATCAAGCAGCGAACATCCTCAAGCCCCGAGGGTAAGCCAAAGCTCCTACGTAGGCGGTAGGCATCAAGTAGGATGGCCCGTCTATCCGATGTTAAGTGTGTGTCAGTTGCCCATGCCGCTCCCACATTTAGGAAGAAGCGCGACCAGTGCGTATCATTAGGCTGACTCGCAGCGCCAAGCGCAAAATATGCATCTCCGACTGCGTCGGAATGTTTGTAGAGAGGGAACACCTCGCCTAGCGGGGTTGCCGTCCTGGAACCAACTAGGATTTCAGAGGGAGGGTAGAAGCCGTCGTGAACCCAACAAATCCGCATATTAAGAAATTCAGATTTGTTGCGCCGCTCGCGCTTAATGGCCTCCACAAGTGCCGGATATATCAAATCAGGCCGATTAGGAGCCCGTCCCTCTTGCATACGGCGATTGAGAATATCGACCAAAATCTCCGAACCAGGTGCGACTGAGAGTTTCAGCTTACGATACAGCAGATCATGACTCCCCCCGACAATTCGGTGGTCGTCATCGATGCATAACCGATTGGCCCTCGTGTCGAGGTGAAGCATGCAAGGAGCCGTAGGCCGCCCTGATCGCGACATCAGACAGGGGATCACCTGCAGTTCATCTACGACCGCAGGAACGAGCAAATTGAAATTTTCGGTAAGCAGCTTTTCAAATCGTTCAGCTATCTCAGGACGCTCGACAACCAATCGAGCGTAACGCACGAGATCCGAGCCATTTAGCGAATTACGAATCCGCAAGCGCGCGATCAATCCTGACGCCTTTAGCATCTCCTTCGACGGGGCATCTATCGCCGCATCGAGCTGCGTTGCCAGGGGCTTTTTGAGATGCACCATGGTAGACGGCGCTACCCACTGGCCACGCTGATTCTTGACAACAGGATTGTTGCGTAATGCTGATAGAGCGAGACGGCTGATCGGTTTCTCGCTTGTCAGTAACTTCCGGTAGAGCGTTTCTCGCTCCCGGTCATCGCCCACTGCGGAGGCGGTGCGGCCAGCGGCATCAATCAGCCATTGTTCTTCGTCGAATGTACGGCAGTGACTTGAAATTGATTTGTATTGAATGAGTTCTGGATGGAGCCGGTTGGCCTGAGGTTCCGGGCAGTCAATCCAAAGATCTGGGTTTACAATAATGAGCCGAACAGCGGGTAAGAGCTCACCAACAGCATTCAAAGTCGAAGCGGTATTACCCAAGTCGGCTTTATTCAGCTTATTCAATCGTCGCGTATAAGCCGACAACGCCAAAGCTTGGCGTTTCTGCACGTCTATGGCGGTCATAGTTCCAAGGTAATTCGCGAAGTGGTAATTCGCGTCGTTGCCAATTTTGGTCTCAAGTCCCTTTAAATCATCACCTGCACATCGCAGCCGTACTAACGAAGAAATTGTGAATCGCTTGGCACCGCATTCCGCCGCCAAACTGGACAACACCTCGTCGCCCGAAAGCTTAGGGACCAGATAGCGATTAGCACTGAGAAAACCATGCAGCTCCGGCTCCGTAGGAAGCACGATCTCGGCCGCACGGGCGAAGTTAGGATTGGATGCATCCCCCGTAGGCCAGCAAGCGTCCTTTGCAAGCCGCTGAGCTATTTCATTTGAAAAGCGCGTCGAGCTGGGGTTGCCGTTGCTAACGAGCGCCTTGAATGCGTCCGCACCATATCTGTCGAACCAATCAGTTTTGAGAAGATCAATCGTCAGCTCGACGGCTTGATCGATAAGCCAGTCATTCCAGACGTGGTCGTTTATCCCGCTTCGATCCGTGTTGAGTTCGAATGGAGCACTAATGCTGACGGCACAGCCAGTGACGGACGAGGGGGCTTTCAATGGATAATAGAAGT